>JAZORC010000018.1:0-28923 GCA_045656405.1 Tidjanibacter sp. | reverse complement strand
CTGTAAAACCTGCCGTAAGGTCGGGTAGGGTGATTTCGTTATTCACCTCGGGGGCGATATTGTCCAAAGTGTTCTCTGCGCAACCACTCAACACAAGCGTCAAGAGGGTTGCAAAAATTGCAAGTTTCTTCATAGTTTTAGTTCTTTTTTTACCATTCGATTTCCTCTTTTTCTTGTCCGAGGACCTCCATATTGGATTGAGCAATACCTTGCTCAACTTCCACAAAATTCACCTCAATTTCGGGGGCGAGGTAACCCACGGGGTTGTTTGTGCACATAAGCATTTATGTTTTGAGTTAATAATTAAATTGTTGCAACTCAAAACCATACGGCACCGATATGGTAAATTATGGGCAAAAAGAAAGCGTGGCGCCGAAGACTTATTTTAGAATTGTAGGTCGTAGGAAACCTTGGTAAATAAATAAGCAACAGCCCACGCCTATACCCCATCGCAGGGTACAGCGTGGCAAGCATAGTGCCTATTCTCCTTACCATTGATGAATTTCCTACGTTCACAATTCGAGAATAAACTTACACTTTCCGCGTAAAATCAATATGTTGCTACAAAAGTAGTATTTTATTTGTAAATTTTCAATTCTCAATTCTTAAATCTCAATTTTAATAGGTATCTTTGCGGGAATTATTCCTATTTTTATAATAGATATGAAAATTGCAATTGCACAACTCAATTATTCGTGTGCCGATTTTGAGTACAACAAGTACAAAATTATCGACGCGATAACCCAAGCAAAGCAGGAAGGGGCCGACCTTGTGGTCTTTGCCGAGAATGCCATCTGTGGTGTGCCCGCACACTCGCTCTTGGTGCGCGGATACTTCCTCGATAAGGCAGAGGAGACGCTGGTGGAGATAGCCGCCTTTGCCGACAATATTGCAGTGTTGGTGGGCCTCCCCATCCATCGCCACGGTGGCACGGTGAGCGGTGCCGCCCTCATACAGAATCGTCGCATACGTCGCTATATCACCAAACGCTCGCTGCAAGGCGATGTGGATGCCGCCTATCTCACGCAGGGTAGGGGCCACGAGTATATCACCGTTGCGGGCCAGAGGGTGGCTGTGGCTTTGGGTGGCGACTTTATGCAGGAGCACGACTTCTCGGATGCCCACACTGTTGTGGTGATGGGTGCCGACCGCTACCAGCAGGGACGCATCGAGAAGCGCTACGATATGTTGGCCAAGAAGGCCTTTATGGCCGATGCCAATGTTATATTTGTCAATCACGTTGGTGGCTCCTCGGAGATTGTCTATGACGGCTCGTCGGCAATGTTCAATGCCGAGGGTAAGGCTGTGGCACTCTTGGGTAGCTTTGTGGAGGAGATTGCCTTTGTGGATACAGACCACACCAATGAGACGGTGGAGGTGCCCTACCAGGATAAGGTTGCCAATGTCTATGGCGCACTCAAATTGGGTATAGCCGACTACTTCGCCAAGAATAAGGCAGGGCAGAAGGCTTGCTTGGTGCTCACGGGCGGTATCGACTCCTCGGTGGCGGCTGCCATTTTGGTGGATGCCCTCGGTGAGGATAGGGTTGTGGCCCTGCAAATGCCCTCGCGCTACTCCACAGACCTCTCGGCCGAGGACGCCGAGGCTTTGGCTCGTGAGCTGGGCATTGAGTTGGTAACCATCCCTTTGAGCGAGATATATGCGAGTGCTCTGGATACGATTGTAGGGGCCATTGGTGCTCCCGATAGGGCCAAGTTGGAGGTTGATTTCCAGTTGCGTCTGCGCACGGCGCTCTTTATGGCGGTGTGTGAGAAGCGTGGCTTGGTGCCCGTCAATAGTGCCAATAAGACCGAGTTGGCGGTGGGAGCCCTCACACTCTATGGCGACACGAGCGGTATGATAAGCCTGCTGGGTGACCTCTATAAGAGCGATGTCTATGCGTTGGCAAGGTATATCAACCTGCGCAAGGAGGTCATCTCGGAGCATACGATGCTCAAAGCTCCCTCGTCGGAGATGGGCCTTACCGAAGCTGGCGAGGCACTCCCTCCCTATGATGTGATTGATGCGATTTTGTACCGTATGTTGGAGCGTTGGCAGGACCAAGATGAGATTGTTGATGCTGGTTTCGAGAAGAGTGATGTGGTGCTTGTGCGCTCGCTCATCTACGCCTCGCTCGACAAGGTGTTCCAATTCTGCCCCATAATAGAGGTTTCGTCGATGCCTCTGGATAAGAGTTATATCGACCTCCCCACCTCGACAAGCGGGTATTAGAAATTCAAAATTCAAAATTCAAAATTGCGAAACTACGCGCTATTGGTGCACCGAGATTTTTTAATTCTCAATTCTCAATTCTCAATTCTCAATTCTCAATTTGTAGTCTATGGCAAAGGTGATGGAACACGAGGCGCGCGTTGTTGCGGTCTATCCCAACGAGAAGCGCGTGGAGGCGGAAATGATGGTTAGTAGTGCTTGCGGAGATTGCAAGGCGAAGGCGGTGTGTGGTGGCTCGGAGAGCAGTGTGAGGCTCATTTCGGCCTACACCGACCACCCAGAGATTTATAAGGTGGGCGATGAGGTAACCATCTCCATTGAGCAGATTATGGGCTATCGAGCAATAGTGCTCTCCTATATTGTGCCCCTTGTGGTGATGCTTGTGACGCTGGCGCTTACCCATAGTCGCTATGGTGACTTGATTGCTGGATTGTCGGCATTGGGCGCTTGTGCACTCTATTTTGTGGTGCTCTCTTTCTTCCGTAGGAGGTTGGAGCGAGTGATTGTATTCAGTGTGAAGAATAAGTATTTTTAGTATAAACCTACAATTAATCCTATGAACGGTTTGTTAGTAACGGTGTTGGTTGTCAGTGGGTTGGCTGCGCTTTTGGCGCTATTGCTCTATCTGGTGGCAAACAAATTCAAGGTTGATGAGGACCCCCGCATTGATGATGTGGAGAAGATGCTCCCAGGTGCCAATTGCGGTGGTTGTGGATTCCCAGGTTGTCGCGGTATGTCGGAGGCGCTGGTGAATAGGGAGGATATTTCGGCACTCTACTGCCCTGTGGGTGGTGCGGAGTGTATGAAGGCCATTGCAGGCTATTTGGGCAAGGCTGTGGCGGAGAAGGAGCCTATGGTGGCGGTTGTTCGTTGCGCAGGTTCGTGCGAGAATCGCCCCAAGACCAATAGGTTTGATGGCGCGACCTCTTGCTTGGTTGCCTCGTCGCTCTATGCGGGCGATACGGGTTGCTCGTTTGGTTGCTTGGGCCTTGGCGATTGCGCTGCCAAGTGTGAGTTCGATGCTCTGCATATCAACCCTGCAACGGGACTCCCCGAGGTGGATGAGGAGAAGTGTACGGCTTGTGGTGCGTGCGTCAGGGCGTGCCCCAAGATGATTATCGAGTTGCGCAAGAAGGCACCCAAGGGGCGTAAGATATACGTTTCGTGTGTCAATAAGGCCAAAGGCGCAGTGGCTCGTAAGGCTTGTAAGGTGGCTTGTATTGGCTGTGGCAAGTGCGCCAAGGTGTGTGCTCACGATGCTATTACGGTGGAGAACAACCTTGCCTACATCGACTTCGCAAAGTGTAAGATGTGCCGTAAATGCGTTGTGGAGTGCCCTACGGGGGCTATTGTGGAGTTTGGCTTCCCTCCCCGCAAGGTTGTAGAAGTAGAACCTCAAACCGCTAAAACAGAGTAGAGATATATGAAGACTTTTCCTATTGGCGGTATCCATCCGTCAGATTGTAAAGAGTATAGCAAGGGGGCGCAGATAGAGCGCTTCCCCGTGCCTACAACCGTAACAATTCCTCTGTCGCAACACATTGGTGCCCCTGCGGTGGCTTGTGTTGCCAAGGGTGATAGGGTGAAGGTTGGCCAGGTGATAGCCACAGCGGGTGGCTTTGTGTCGAGCACCATCCACTCCTCGGTGTCGGGTGTGGTTACGGCTGTGGAGCCGAGGGCCGATGCGCAGGGTAACCTGAAACCTGCGGTGGTGATTGCGGTTGAGGGTGACGAGTGGGTAGAGGGCGTAGACCTCACACCCGAGGTTGTGAAGAATATCAACCTCTCTCCCTCGGAGATTATCGGCAAGGTGTCCGAGATGGGTATTGTTGGTATGGGTGGTGCTACATTCCCCACTCACGTCAAACTTTCGATTCCCGCAGGTAAGAAGGCCGAGTGTTTGATTATCAATGCAGTGGAGTGTGAGCCCTACCTCACTGCGGACTACCGTGTGATGTTGGAGCAGGGCGAGAGATTGCTCGTGGGCGCAAGGATTCTGGCAAAGGCCATAGGTGTCGATAAGATATACATTGGCGTGGAGAACAATAAGCCCGATGCAATTGCCCACTTGGAGAAACTTGCGGGTGCCTACCTCGAAATTGAGATTGTACCCTTGAAGATGCGCTACCCCCAGGGTGGTGAGAAACAGCTGATTGCTGCCGTTACGGGCCGCGAGGTGCCAAGTGGTGCACTGCCCATTGATGTGGGTGCTGTGGTGCAGAATGTGGGTACTGCGCTGGCTGTTTATGAGGCTGTGGCAAAGAATAAACCTCTGGTGGAGAGGGTTGTGACCGTTACGGGTTCAACTCTTGCTTCACCAAAAAACCTCCTTGTGAGGATTGGTACCCCTATGAGTGCTCTGATTGAGTACTGTGGTGGTATGGAGGGTATTGGTAAGGTTGTGGCTGGTGGTCCAATGATGGGACGCGCAGTGAGCAATGTGGATGCCCCCGTTACGAAGGGTACCTCGGGAGTGTTGTTGATTCCCACCGAGGAGGCTTTGAGAGAGAAGGAGGGCGATTGCATCCGCTGTGCCAAATGTGTGGAGGCTTGTCCTATGGGCTTGGAGCCCTACCTCCTGAATACCCTCACCCAGAGGGGCGACTACGAGGAGTTGGAGCGCCACTGGATTGCCGACTGCATTGAGTGTGGTTGTTGCACCTTCTCGTGCCCATCGTACTTACCCTTGTTGGATTGGGTGCGTATTGGTAAAGCAGAGGTTATGAAGCGTATGCGCGAGAGGGCCGCTGCAAAGAAGTAGAGAAGAGAGAGAACGTAAAAAAAGATTAGAGATATGGATAGTCAAAAATTGGTAATTTCGCCCGCTCCGCACGTTCACGGAAAGAATGATACGCAGCGAATGATGGGCGATGTCCTGATTGCACTCCTGCCCGCATTGGTGGTCTCGGTGTTGGCCTACGGCTGGCAGGCGTTTGTGGTTGTGGCTTTTTCGGTTGCCTGCTGTGTGTTGGTGGAGTGGCTGGTGCAGAAGTTCTTGCTCAAAGGCCCCTCGACACTCGGTAACCTTTCGGCTGTTGTTACGGGCGTTCTGCTCGGCTTCAACTTGCCCGCTAATATACCTCTGGGCTTGGTGGCTATTGCCGCTGTGGTGTCGATAGGTATTGGTAAGATGACCTTTGGTGGTTTGGGTAAAAACCCATTCAACCCCGCATTGGTGGGCCGTGTATTTCTGCTTGTTGCCTTCCCCGTTGCTATGACCTCATTCCCCGAGGCTGTGGGTGCGGTCAGTGGCGCAACACCTCTGGCTATGGCCAAAGAGGCACTCAAAGCGGGTGCTTCGGTGAGCCAGGTTATGGAGAGTGTCGATTTGCAGGCGATGTTCTTGGGAGCCAAGAGTGGCTCGCTGGGCGAAATTTCGGTTGTGGCACTGCTTGTGGGCTTTGTGTGGCTGCTGTATAGAAGGGTGATTTCGTGGCATATTCCTGTATGTGTGCTGGGCACTATGGCAATTTTCTCGGGCATCACTTGGGCTGTTTCGCCTGCGGAGTATATGTCGCCATTGTTCCACGTTTTGAGTGGTGGTGCGGTACTCGGTGCAGTATATATGGCTACGGACTATGTAACATCTCCGATGACCAAGAAGGGTATGGTAATCTACGCTGTGGGTGTGGGTGCTATTACGATGCTCATCCGCCTTTGGGGTCCCTATCCCGAAGGTATGTCCTTTGCTATCCTGATTATGAACTCTTTGGTGCCACTTATTGATAAGTATGTGCGCCCCAAACGATTCGGTACAGTTAGAACTAAATAGGGGGGGGAGAAGAAGATATGAAAAGTTCGCTTAAAAATATGGTCTTGATGCTCTTCGTCATCGCACTTGCCTGCTCGGCAGCGGTGTCGGTGGTCTATGATGTGACCAAAGAGCCTATCCGTAAGGCGCAGGAACAGAAGGTTGTTGATGCGCTCAAAATGGTACTCCCCGAGTTTGATAATACCCCCGAGAGGGTGGAGCGCGAGGGGTGTTTTGTGTATGAGGCTACCAAGGGTGATGAGGTTGTGGGCTATGCCATTGAGAGCACCTCGCCCAATGGTTTCAATGGTAATGTGAGCCTTATGGTAGGTGTTACTGCTGATGGCACCATATATAATATAGAGGTACTCGCACAGGCAGAGACCCCTGGTTTGGGTGCCAATATGGAGCAGGAGGATAATGCGTTGCTCGCCAGCTTTAAGGGACACGATGGCTCCCAGATGACAATGACGGTCAAGAAGGATGGTGGTGATGTGGATGCACTCACCGCGGCAACCATCTCTTCGAGAGCCTACTCGGAGGCAGTGGCTATGGCCTACAACGTGTATGAAGGTATTGCCGAGGAGAGGAAGGCTACAATGGTCAATCCCGCAGATGTGTTGCCCGAGAATGAGGAGATTTTCTCCTCGGAGATAGATGGCGTGAAGGTCTATACCGCAACCAAGGAGGGCCACGCTGTGGGTTATGCCATTGAGGGCACCTCGGAGAAGGGCTACAATGGAACTATCCGCCTCTTGGTGGGCTTCGAGCCCGATGGCCGCATCTACGATGTGGAGGTCTTGGAACAGAGTGAAACACCTGGCCTGGGTGGTGCAATGTGCGAAGAGGATAATGCTCTGATAAAGAGTATTAAGGGTAAGAGAGCCTCTCGTGTGCGCTTTGCAGTGAAGGCCGATGGCGGTAGCTTCGATGCCCTCACCCACGCAACCATCTCTTCGAGGGCCTACGCCGAGGCTGTGGGCGCCGCCTATGAGGTGTTTAAGAAGATTAACCTGTAAATGTGTGAGAAGTTATGGGTAAGAATTTGAAATATTTTACTGACGGCATACTCAAAAACAACCCAACTTTTGTGTTGGTGCTGGGTATGTGTCCCACCTTGGCAACTACCACCTCGGCAGCCAATGGTCTGGGTATGGGCGTGGCAACAATGTTTGTGCTTGTGATGTCCAATATTGTGATTTCGCTCTTGAAAAATGTGATTCCCGATAAGGTGCGCATCCCCGCATTTATTGTGGTTATATCCTCGTTTGTAACTGTTGTTCAGTTGCTTATGCAGGCCTATGTGCAGGATTTGTATAACACGCTTGGTGTGTTCATTCCTCTGATTGTGGTGAACTGTATCATCCTCGGTAGGGCGGAGGCCTTTGCCTCGAAACACAACGTGTTGGAGTCGGCCTTGGATGGTCTTGGTGTGGGCTTGGGTTTCACCCTTTCGCTCACATTGATTGGCATTGTCCGCGAGGTGTTGGGTAATGGCCAAATCTTTGGTATGGATATCTGGCAGGGTGGCGGTGCTCTCATCTTCATCCTTTCGCCTGGTGCCTTCTTTGTGCTTGGCTACCTTATGGTTATTTTCCGAAAACTCACCGCTAAAACCAATTAGAGTATGGAACTTTTTGCAATTATCATCGGTTCAATCTTTGCGAACAACGTAGTTTTTTCGCAATCGCTCGGCATTTGCCCCTTCTTGGGAGTGTCGAATAAGGTGGGTACTGCCGCAGGTATGGGTGCTGCTGTAACCTTTGTTATGGCCATCTCGTCGCTTGTGGTGTGGATGCTCCAATACTATGTGCTCGTGCCACTTGGTATGGAGTATATGCAGACCATTGTGTTCATCTTGGTTATTGCTGCTCTGGTGCAGATGGTGGAGATTGTTCTCAAAAAGATTTCCCCCTCGTTGTATCAGGCACTTGGTATCTTCCTGCCACTGATTACTACCAACTGCGCAGTGTTGGGTGTTGCTATCTTGCTGGTGCAGAAGGAGTATAACCTCTTGGAGTCGGTCATCTACTCAACATCTATTGCCATTGGTTTTGCATTGGCATTGGTGATTATGGCTGGTATCCGTGAGCGCTTGGAGCTTGTGGGTGTTCCCAAAGGTGTCAAGGGTGTGCCCATTGCACTCATCACTGCGGGTATCCTTGCAATGGCCTTTATGGGTTTCTCCGGCTTGGTATAGACGCGACTGTGCCGTGCGGGGCTACGCTTTATCTAACGTCGACCGTCAACGGTTTTACAGACCCCTCCGGTCTTCGACCACCTCCCCTAACTTCGGGGAGGATTTTTTATTCCCTCTCCTAGGTTAGGAGAGGGTGCCCGAAGGGCGGGTGAGGTCCGTGCTTTTGTCTTTTGCCATTCGTTTAACGTCGCGGGCTCGGCAAAGTGCTTTGCCGAGCCCGAAAACTTTCTATGAGTTCTGGGAGTGCTACCTAATAAATCTTCGGGGGCTCCAAACTTGGAGCCCCCGCGACTATTGACTTTCGACGTTAGATGTTAGACGCTCTAAACGGGAGTTTAGAGCAGAATCAGGCTTGCGGCCATCACTACCATACCGATGAAGAGGCCGTAGAGGGCGATGTGGTTTTGGCCATAGTAGTGGGTGGCGGGTAGGAGCTCGTCGAAGGCGATGTAAATCATAATGCCCGCAACAACTGCCATAATACAACTGACTATTGTGGGGGTGATGAAAGGCATCAGTACCGCCCACGCCACAATGGCGCCAATAGGCTCGGCAAAGCCCGAACAGAAGGAGTACCAAAAAGCCCTCTTGCGCGAGCCCGTAGCGTGATATATTGGTACCGAAACGGCAATACCCTCGGGAATATTGTGAATGGCCACCGCTACGGCAATAGCAATACCCGCACCGAGGTCGGTGTAGGAGGTTACAAAGGTGGCAATGCCCTCTGGGAAGTTGTGTATGGCGAGGACTATGGCGCTGAATATTCCAGCGTGGCGTAGTTTTTTGCCTGCGTGGTTGTGGTGTTGGTTCTCCTCACCCCTCATCTCCTCCACGTTGTGTAACTCGTGGGGATTCTCCTGCTCGGGGATGAGCCGGTCGATAGCACCAGCAAGCAACATACCGCCAAAGAAGAGTAGGGCAGTGATGCCATCGGCCTTATTGCCAATGGGATATAGAGTCCCAAGAGATAGACGAGCCTCGTGGAGTAGCTCCATAAACGAGATGTAGACCATCACGCCTGCCGACAATCCAAGCGAGAAACAGAGGAATTTTGTGTTGGTCTTTTTGGCAAAGAAACCAATCAAACTACCAATGCCTGTGGCGAGTCCTGCAAAAAGTGTGACTAAAAGCGCAAAAAGTGTGTTATCGTTCATAAAATTTTTATTACATTTGCAAATATATACTTTTTCCTCCAAACTTGGAGCCGATTGTGTAGATGATAGTAGAAGAAATAGTAAAACATAAAATTAAATCCTATGAGCCAGAACAACAAACCTCGTGTTACGCTCCACGACAAAACTTTCGAACTCTCTATCCCCTATGAGGAACTCAATGTTGCCATCCAGAATGTGGCCGACAAAATTAATGAGGACTACAAGAATCTCGAAACACCTCTCTTCCTCGGTGTTCTCAATGGCGCTTTTATGTTTATGAGCGAACTGATGCAGAAAATCAACTTCCCTTGTGAGCTTTCGTTTGTGAAACTCGCCTCCTATGTGGGCACCTCTTCGACAGGTAAGGTTCAGGAACTCATTGGTTTGCGCAACAATGTGGAGGGTAGGCACTTGATTATCGTAGAGGATGTTGTGGATACGGGTGAGAGTATGGAGCACCTGCTTCGCTCGCTTGCAGGCCACAAGCCCGCGAGTGTGACCATCGCAACTCTGCTCTTCAAACCCACCAAATTTACAAAAGACTACGAGGTGAAATACCGCGCCTTGGATATTCCCGATGACTTTATCGTGGGCTTCGGTTTGGACTACGACGAGCTTGGTCGTAACCTCAAAGATATCTATACCATTGTGAACGAGTAGCTTTGTTGGTTGTTGCTTGATATTTTAGGGCGTTGATTGTCGGGATATGAAAGATTTTTTGAAGAGATATTGGCATTGGGTGCTGGTGACGGTACTCTTTGTTGTGCTTGTGCTCTTCGTTAGCGACCTGACGGTTGTCAATCTGGTGAAAACCCGCATCTCCGTGAGCCGTCTGCACGGAGAGATTGAGCGCTACCGTGACCAAATACGCGAGGATAGCCTCTTTATGGAGGCGCTCAAAGATGACGCTTTCTTGGAGAAATACGCCCGCGAGAAACACCTAATGCATAGTAAGGATGAACAGTTGTTCATCATAGAGTAGGGGGTGATGAGATGGCTACCGAACTGAAAGGCAAGGTCGTAAAGGGCGTGGCTTGGTCTACGGTGGAGAAGATTTGCTCTGCCTTGTTGCAGTTTGTGGTGAGCCTTGTGCTCCTCAATCTGCTCTCGCCCGAGGACTATGGCTTGATGGCCATTGTTGCGGCCTTTCCTGCTATTCTGATGCCTTTGGTAGATAGTGGCTTTTCGCAGGCGCTGATTCGTAAAGGTGAGGTTGATGACCTCGACTACTCCTCGGTTTTCTATGTTAATATAACCATTTCTGTGGTGCTCTATGCCACATTGGTGGCTATTGCACCCGCTTGTGGTCGCTACTTTGGGGCTCCCGATTTTGCGGTTATTGCCCCTATTCTATACCTTCTGATACCTATCAATTCCTTCTCGAATATCCAGAATGCTATTCTGCAACGCACGATGGAGTTCAAGAACCTCTCACTTTATGTTTTGTTGGCCAATGCTATTTCGAGCGCGGTGGCTATATGGATGGCAGTGAGGGGCTTGGGTGTGTGGGCTCTTGTGGGACAGAGATTGGGTGTGGTTATTGTCAAGACTGCTTTGATGTGGATGGGTAGTAGTTGGCGCCCCCGCTGGCAGTTCTCATTGGAGCGCATTAGGGGGATGTTTCGCTATGGTTCGCGCATTTTGTTGAGCGACTTGGTGAGCAATGTCTACTACCAAATCTCCAACCTCTTCATTGGTAAGTTCTACACGAAGGCCGACTTGGGTTACTACGACAGGGGTAATAAGATTAAGGAGATGCCCGTGACTTCCACGATTATGGCGGTTCTGGGTGTTACGTTTTCGGCTTTTTCGCGCCAGAAGGAGGATAAAGTAAAGCTTCACGATAATGCGCGCAAGGTCTACATTTTGTGGGCTTTTGTAATGTTCCCAATGATGTGTGGACTGATAGCTGTTGCGGAGGATATGTTTCGCGTGTTGCTTACCGATTTGTGGCTCCCTGCGGTGCCCTATTTGAGAATTTTGAGCGTTGCGGGCTTGCTTGCTCCGCTGTCGGTCATCTCGTTCAACTTGGTGAAGGTGTGTGACGATGGCAATGTGATTTTCCGCATCGAGTTCATCAAGAAACTCATTGCAACGGCCATTTTGGCCATAACGATACCCATTGGTGTGAAGGCTATTGCGTGGGGACAGGTTGCAATATTTGTGTCGGATATGACCATCAACTGCATCACTGCTGGGCGCTATGTGCCTGGGTGGCGATTGGGGGCAAGGATTAAGGATGCGCTGCCATACCTTGCTGTTACGGGGCTGATGTGTGGTTTCGTGTGGCTTGTGGGCGTTGTTGGCGCACAGTTGGGCATAGCGCTGTGGGTAGTCTTTGTGATGAAGATTGTGCTTGGTGCGGGTATTTATGCTCTCCTCTCGGAACTCTTCCACCTCGATGCTTGGCGAGAGCTCAAATCAATTATTGTGGGCTACTTGCCCAAATAGCGACAAATCAGTGGCCTAAATATATAAAGGCTACCCACTCGGTGGGTAGCCTTTTGTTCTTGAAAGGAGGTTGCTTATTTTAGAATCTCGGTAAGAAAACGGCCCGTATGGCTTGCAGGGATGTGGGCAATCTGTTCGGGGGTACCCTCGGCGATGACCTCACCGCCCGCCTTGCCACCCTCGGGGCCCATATCAATCACCCAATCGGCGCACCTCACAACGTCGAGGTTGTGCTCGATAATCACCACGCTATTACCCCTATCAACCAACTTACGGAAGACCGCCAGCAGTTGGTTTATGTCCTCAAAGTGGAGGCCCGTTGTGGGCTCATCGAAGATGTAGAGTGCGTGGCCCGTATCTCTACCTGCCAATTCGGCTGCGAGTTTAATCCTCTGGCTCTCACCGCCCGAGAGTGTGGTGCAACTTTGTCCGAGTTTGAGGTATCCGAGGCCAACCTCCTGAACTGCACGCAACTTGGTGTAAATCTTCGGTATGCTCTCGAAGAACTCCACCGCTTGATTGATGGTCATCGAAAGCACTTGGTCGATATTTTTGCCCTTATACTTCACTTCCAGTGTCTCGCGATTGTAGCGGTGACCGCCACACGCCTTGCAAGTGACATAAACATCGGGTAGGAAGTTCATCTCTATGGTCTGCACACCCGCGCCCTTGCACTCCTCGCATCGGCCTCCCTTCACATTGAACGAAAAGCGCCCCGCACCATAGCCCCTAACTTGTGCGTCGGGGGTTTTCTCGAAGAGTTTGCGGATGTCGGCAAAGACGTTGGTGTAGGTCGCAGGGTTGCTCCTTGGGGTGCGCCCAATGGGGCTCTGATCCACAACCACAAGTTTGTCAATATTCTCCACACCCTCAATGCTATCGAAGGGTAGGGGTTGGTCGAATGAACGATAGAGCGTGCGACTCAAATAGGGGTGGAGGGTTTCGTTGATGAGCGACGACTTGCCACTGCCACTCACGCCCGTGACGCACACCATCATTCCGAGGGGAATATCCACCGTCACATTTTTCAGATTGTTGCCCTTTGCTCCCACAATGCGGATGCTCTTGCCGTTGCCAGCTCTTCGCACTTCGGGGGTGGCAATCGTGCGCCTACCAGAGAGGTAGTCGGCAGTTAGTGAGTTGCTTTTGAGAATATCCTCAAACCTACCTTGTGCCACAATCTCGCCTCCCTTACGACCTGCCAGAGGGCCCATATCAACAATCCAATCGGCCGAGCGCATCATCTCTTCATCGTGCTCAACGACAATCACCGAGTTGCCCTCATCGCGCAGATTTTTGAGCGAATCTATAAGGCGACGGTTATCCCTTTGGTGGAGTCCAATGCTGGGCTCATCGAGGATGTAGAGTACATTGACGAGCTTGGAGCCAACCTGTGTGGCGAGCCTGATGCGTTGGCTCTCACCACCCGATAGACTGCGCGAGGGGCGAGAGAGCGAAAGGTATCCCAAACCTACATCGCACAGAAATCCGAGTCTATCGCCAATCTCTTTGAGAATCTCGCGGGCAATGGCCATCTCTTTGGTTGTCATCTCCTTGGGGACTTCGGCAATCCACTCGCGGAGCTCCTCGATGCTCATTTCCGACACCTCGGCAATATTCTTACCTCCGATGCGGAAATAGAGAGCCTCGGGTTTGAGCCTCGAACCGCCACAAACACTACAAGGCTTGTGCTCAATGAATTGGCCGAGCCATTTGGCACCCGTACCGCGCACACTCTCTTCGGTGTTGCTTTCGATATATTGTGTGATGCCCTGCCAAGCAATCATCTGAACACCGCTATTGCCATAGAGTCCTGCAACGGCTACTGGGTCGGCATCGCCATTGATGATTGCCGAGAGGGCCTCCTCGGAGAGGGTACTTACAGGGTCATCGATGGTGAAATCGTAACGATGGCCGAGTGCTGCCATAACGGTTAAGAACCACTTTGAGCGCAATTTGTAGAGGGGGGCGATGGCACCATTAGCAATGCTCAATCGGCCATCGGGCAGGAGCTTTTCTCTGTCGAAAACGGCCTCTTCACCCAATCCACCACAGTGGGGACAAGCACCCTGTGGGGAGTTGAATGAGAAGGTATGGGGAGCAGGCTCATCGAACGAAATGCCCGTAGTGGGGCACATCAGATGGCGCGAGAAGTAGCGCGCTGTGTCGGAGGTGTAGTCATAGACGAGGATTGTGCCCTTGCCTTGACGCATACTCTCTTTGAGGCTCTTGGTGAGCCTTTCGTGTCCGCTCTCACCGACAATCATACGGTCAATTACGAGCTCAATAGTGTGAGTCTTGTAACGGTCAAGTTTCATCCCTGCCGTCATCTCCACAACCTCGCCATCAATGCGCGCGTGGAGATAGCCGCGCCTTATGAATCCCTCAAAGAGTTCGCGGTAGTGGCCCTTGCGTCCCTTGACAACGGGTGCCAGAAGGGCGATTTTGTGCCCCGCAAAGTACTCCTCAATCAGAGCGATTATCTGGTCGTCGGTGTAGTGCACCATCTCCTCACCCGTGTTGGGAGAGTAGGCGCGCGAAGCACGCGCATACAGAAGGCGCAGGAAGTCGTTAATCTCCGTTACGGTGCCCACTGTTGAGCGTGGATTTTTGTTGGTGGTCTTTTGCTCAATGGCCACCACAGGGCTCAATCCCTCAATCTTATCCACATCGGGGCGCTCCATAGTTCCCACAAATTGGCGTGCGTAGGCGGAGAGTGTCTCCATATATCGCCTTTGGCCCTCGGCATAGATGGTGTCGAAGGCGAGAGAGGACTTGCCACTACCCGATAGGCCCGTAACAACCACAAGGCTGTCACGAGGAATTTCGAGAGATATATCTTTGAGGTTATTAACCCTCGCTCCTGTAACTACTATTTTGTCGTTTTCGCTCATTTTATCACAAATTGGTCGGCATCCTGCCACGCCCTAAATCGCTCCCTGAAAGTGGCAATCTTCTCGGGCTCCACCTCCACAACCCTCACACACTCATCCTCGCCACAATCGACCACCCTGCGTCCCAAATGGTCGTAGGCTGCCGAGTGACCATTGTAGGGGGTATGGTCGCTATCCTCGCCCACGCGATTGACACCCACAACCCACGCCTGATTCTCCACAGCGCGAGCGGGTAGGAGAGTGTCCCACGCGCCGATGCGACTTGCAGCCCACGATGCCGAGTAGAGAATCAAATCGACCTTGCCAGGGAGGTAGCTCCAAACGGGGAATCGCAGGTCGTAGCAGACCAAGGGGAGGATTCGTACTCCGCGCCACTCAACAATGATTCGCTCCTTGCCGGCCGTGAAGGTGCGCTCCTCGCCAGCGAAGGTGAAGAGGTGGTGTTTGTCGTAGTGATACTCCTCGCCACTTGGTAGGCAGAAGTAGAGGCGGTTGAAGAATTTACCCCTCTGCTCCACAGCCACAGTGCCCACAACAGCACAGTTGTGTCTTTGAGCAAGAGCCTTCATCCAAGCGAGTGTGGGTCCCTCGGTGGGCTCGGCAATGCTCTCGGAGTCAATCTTATAGCCCGTGGAGAACATTTCGGGCAGGAGTACCAAGTCACACTTCACACCCTCCATTAGTCGCTCAATAGAGAGTCTGTTCTGCTCGGGAGAGAGGTCTATGGTCTTTGGTTGGAGGAGTGCAACTTTCATTGTTTTTTGATTTTATTTTCTGCAAAAATAACGATTTCTCGCGACAAAGCCCTATTTTTGCGGAAATTTACAACAAAAACCAAGCACAAATTATGCTCAACGCAGGAGAATATCAGTCGCTACGCATCAGTCGCATTGCCGACCCCGGAATATACCTTACCGATGAGGAGGGCAATGAGGTCTTGCTCCCTAATCGCTACGTTTCGCTCTCGGACCACGCGGGCGATGTTGTGGAGGTGTTTGTCTATCACGACTCGGAGAACCGACTGATTGCCACTCGTGAGAAGCCCTACGCTACGGTGGGAGAGGTGGCGGTGTTGGAGGCTGTTGATAGGAATGCCCACGGTGTATTCCTCGCGTGGGGTATCACTGCCAAAGACCTCTTTATGCCCAACCGAAATGTCCCCTACGAGGTGCAGATGGGTGGTCGCTATCTGGTCTATCTCTACCGCGACAATCTGACGGGTAGGGTGGTGGCTACCACAAAGGTCAATAAGTATGTCTCCAATGCGGAGATTACGGTGCGCCAGCGTGAGCAGGTGGATATCTTGGTGGCCCGCAAGATGGAGATGGGCTACCGTGTGGTCATCAACAATCGCCATTGGGGTATGATTTATAATGACCAGATTTTCAGCCCTGTAAAGGTGGGTGATAAACTGACCGCCTACGTTCACCGCATCAGTGACGAGGGACGCATTGATGTGATGTTGCAGCAAGAGGGACGCGAGTTGCGCGAGGATGCCACCGCCAAACTCCTTGCTGTGATTGAGAAAAATAAAGGCACCCTTGCTCTGGGCGATAAATCCTCGCCCGAGGAGATAGCCGAGATTACGGGATTGAGCAAAAAGAGCTTCAAACGTGCCGTGGGCGCACTTTATAAGGAGCGTCGTATCGCGCTTACGGATAGTACTATAACCCTCGTTAAGTAGAGTATGAAAACGCCACAAACCGCCGAGCGTGTGTCGCAGCGCGATGCCTCCGACAACTACGTCTTTCAACGCTCCCTGCTGGCCTATGTCTATGCCGCCGAGAGGGTATCGGGGCGTGTCTTGGAGATAGGTACGGGCAGTGGATATGGTGTGGAGGTTGTGGCCCCAGCGGCGGAACATTTTGTGACCATTGATAAACATACTCCCGCAATGGAACTCATTGAGGCCCACGATAATGTGGAGTTTAGGGAGATGACCGTGCCCCCTCTCGCAGGTATTGCCGATGGGAGTATGGATTGTGTGATTTCGTTTCAGGTGATTGAGCACATCAGGCGTGACGAGGAGTTTGTGCGCGAGGTTCATAGGGTGCTCAAAAAAGGAGGAATATTTATCGTATCCACTCCCAACCGTCCAATGTCCCTCACTCGCAACCCCTGGCACGTCAGGGAGTACTCGGCCGAGGAGTTTTCGGCACTACTTGGTGGTGTGTTTGAGAGTGTGGAGCCGATGGGCGTGGAGGGAAACGAGAAGGTGTGGAGCTACTACGAGAAGAACCGCGAGGGAGTGGAGCGCATCGCTCGCCTCGATGTTCTCGACCTTCAACATCGCCTGCCGAGGTGGCTGCTCCAAGTGCCCTACGACCTACTCAATAGGCTAAATCGCAAGAAGTTATTGCGCGAAAATACCACCCTCACAACGGGTATCACGATGGATGACTACACCGTTGTTCCCGTTCACGAGAGGTGTTTCGACCTGCTCTATGTGGCAAAAAAATAGCGACCATTTTGGTCGCTATTTTTTATTTAACATTCACCTCCTCCATTTTGATATCCCAATATGGAGTGGCGCACCCGCGCATTATCTGCACGATTATCTCATCATCAAGGCGCGAGTAGAGCGCGTCCCACACGAATTGTTGCATAGAGCCATAGACCATATTCACCTGCTCGGCAAAACAGCGATAGAACTCCCTCTGGTCGCGTGTAGTCATATTCTCGGGGAGGATGTTGGCATCTACAAGCTCCTTGTAGCTAAATATATGGCGTAGGCGGTCGGGTGAGGCCTTGATGTCGGTGACGATAGCCGCAACCACCACCATCTCCACGCTATCGCCCCTGGCGGGCATCTCCATAAACTCTACAAATGAGGGGTAGCGGTACTCCAAAAGGTCGGTGACGTTGCCCGCAAAGAGTGCAAACTCCTCCTCCGTAAGGTTGCCCAGATAGACAATTTCGCGCCACTCGCGGAGCATCTCGCGAGCCTCGCGGCGTTGCTGTTCGTTCCAATTGCCCCTGTTGCACGAGGTGAGCCACACGATGGAGCAGATGAATAGTGCGGTGATAGTCAGAACCACCGCCTTGATGCGTCTGTTTTGCATTGTTTCGATTGTTTGGTTAATAAAATGAGTGTTTTGCATATCGTAGGACTCATTGCAACTTTCGGGCCAAAGTTGCCCGCCAACTATCAACCGACGCTAAAACTCCCTATCCGACAAAAAAAGTTCGCGGGTATCTTGTGGATACCCGCGAATAATTTTTATAACCGCCTCGTATTTTAGCAGTGCTCTGCTACCCAATTGGTTAGTGCGATGTAGTCCTGCACCGAAAGAGCCTCGGCACGGAGCGAGAAGAACTCGTGTTCAGCGCCACCAAAGTCGCCAAAGACCGCTTTGAGGGGTGTTTTGAGCATCTTGCGACGCTGGCTGAATGCCGCCTTCACGACCTTCACAAAGAGTTTCTCATCACATCCCAACTCCTTCACGCCATTGCGCTTCATCCTTACAACCGCACTCTTCACCTTTGGGGGAGGGTTGAATACGTTCTCGTGCACCGTGAAGAGGTACTCAATGTCGTACCACGCCTGCATCAGCACACTCAAAATGCCATAGTCGCGGTTGCCCGCAGGGGACGCGATGCGGAGCGCAACCTCGCGCTGCACCATACCCACAACCTCGGGAATCAACTCCTTGTAGTCCAGCACCTTGAAGAATATCTGCGAGGAGATGTTGTAGGGGAAGTTGCCGATGACTTTCAATCCATTGGGGAACATCTCATCGAGGGGAAGATTCAGAAAATCGCCAAAAATAAGGCGTGGGGTGAATTCGGGGTAGTGGCGGTGGAGATACTCCACACTCTCGCCATCGACCTCTGCACCCCAAGTGCGGATGTCATTGCGGGCGAGAAGGAATTGTGTGAGCACACCTGTGCCACAGCCCACCTCCAATACATCGCCACCCTCGCTCATCGCCTCGGCAATCTTGCGTGCCACCCCCATATCGGTCAGAAAGTGCTGACCGAGAGCCTTTTTGGGGCGTACATAGTTTGGGTTGTCGTTTGTGCGTGGAGCACCCTTGTGCGCACCTCTGCTATTGTTGTTATATCGTTTTGTTGCCACTGCTTTATGGTTTGCGTTTTTCTGTGGGCAAAAATACCGAGAAAAATTGAAAATTGAGAATTAAGAATTGATAATTTTTGAATAAATAACTAACTTTGCAGAAATACACCTAATTTACGCAGATTGTGTGAATTTGAAAGACCTTTGCAACCGTAACCTTAAACAAATAAACTTATGAAAAGAACTTTACTAATTGTGGCGGCAGCCGTGGCTCTTGTGCTTACAGGCTGTGCAGAGATGGGCTTGGATGGCTCCATCTTGGAACGCATCGAAGACATTGAGAATCGCTTGGATGAGGTTGAAACCCTCGTCAATGCCGACAAAAATGGCCTCACCATCACCTCCGTTCAGGAGGTTGCCGAGGGCTATCTGATTATTTTCAGCGACGGCTCGTCTGTTACCGTGAGACACGGTAAGGATGGTGCCGATGGTAAAGATGGTCAGGATGGCGAAGATGGCGAAGATGGTCAGGATGGCGAAAATGGCTCCGCAGGTGAGAATGGTAGCAATGGCTCGTGCATCATCACCTCGGTGGAGATTGGTGCCGACAGCGTGACTTTCAATCTTTCGGATGGTCGCACAGTGGTTATCCCCTTGCAGGAGGGCGCAGTAACTCCCAATGCTCCCTCGCTCACTATTTCGTTTGACTACTCCCACATTGATGTGGTTATGCCAGGTAAGGAGTACATTATTCCCTACACAGTGGAGAGCAACTACGATGACATCACCGTTGAAGCCTTCTCTGGAAATTCCTCCCTGTTGATTGTTTCGGCCATTCCCGACGCGGAGGATAATAAGAAGGGTACGATTCACTTCGTTAGCGAAGGTATGGGTGGTTATGATATGCCTAGTGAATTGGAGCAAGAGCTCTTGTTGAACAGCAAGATTACCGTGCTTGCCACCGATGGTAAGAGTGTAGTTATGCGCACCTTGAAGTTTGAGAATGGCGCGATTGGTACCTATGATGCGAGCGATATTATTGTGAGCGGAGAGGGTGAGGTTGTTCAACTCAACTTCTTGACCAATGTGGAGTACACTGTTGAGTTTGAGAATGCTGAATGGAATGGTCCTGCCGATTGGTTGTCGTTGGTTGAGACCAAGGCTCTCGAAGAGAAGACCATCAACGTCAAGGTAGAGAAGAACGACACTGGTCGTTGCAGGAGGGCATATGTAAACATCTATTCGCAGCCTTATGATACTATGTGGGGCGATGACGAGCGTATTGGTTTCAGCTACGAAATCTATCAGAACGGTACTGGCGAGATAGAGGTAAATGAGATTACTTGGACTGTTGGCTACGAGGGTGGCTACTTCGAAAGTTATGAGTTGCCCTTTGAGTTGGTTAGCTATGGTGGCTATATGTACTGCGAGGAGTCTTGCAATTGGTTGCGTTGCTCTCTCTATGGTTATGATGGGTACTTTGACTACATTGAGGTCTATTATAACGACACCACCGAGGAGCGCACTGCAACCATCACCATCCAAGAGGAGTTCTATGAGTATGTTTATGTATACAATGAGGAGTATGATTATGGTTATGTAGAAGAACAGGGCAACTATAAGACCACCAACGTTATTAATGTAGTCCAGAGGCCCTACGGCTATGTGGCCGACGCATCGGTCATCTACTACACCTCCACCGATGGCAATATCGTAGAACCTAACGATGTAACTGCTTTCGATGCAAATATCGTATCCAACACCTACGAGAATGGTCAGGGCGTAATCACCTTCGATGGGGAGGTTACGACGATTGGAAGAGATGCATTCTGGGATTGTTCGAGCCTTGCGAGCATAACCATTCCCGACAGTGTTACTTCGATTGGAGATTATGCATTCGGTTTTTGTACGAGCCTTGCGAGCATAACCATTCCCGACAGTGTTACTTCGATTGGAGATTATGCATTCTGTGGTTGTTCGAGCCTTGCGAGTGTCAGCATTGGAAATGGTGTTACTTCGATTGGAGATGGTGCATTCGCTGGTTGTTCGAGCCTTGAGGAGTTTAGAGGCAAGTTTGCTTCGAGCGATGGTAGGTGTTTAATTATTGATGGGGTGCTAAACTCTTTTGCCCCCACAGGACTTACTGAATACACCATTCCCGAGGGTGTTACTTCGATTGGAAGTTCTGCATTCGATGGTTGTTCGAGCCTTGCGAGCATCACCATTCCCGAAGGAGTTACTTCGATTGGAGATTATGCATTCTATGGTTGTTCGAGCCTTGCGACCATAACAATCCCTCAAAGTGTTACTTCGATTGGATATTATGCATTCGAACATTGTTCGAGCCTTGCGAGTGTCAGCATTGGAAATGGTGTTACTTCGATTGGAGTTGAAGCATTCTATAATTGTTCGAGCCTTGCGAGTGTCAGCATTGGAAATGGTGTTACTTCGATTGGAGATTATGCATTTGCCTATTGTTATGCTCTCGAAAATATTGATATCCCCGAGAGTGTGACCGAGATTCACCACGGTGCATTTGCAGCTAGTGGCTTGACATCGATTGATTTGCCCGACAACCTGACCTATCTCGGCAATAATGCCTTTGCAGCAACTGCACTCTACGACATAGACATTCCAAGGAGTATTACCACAATTCCCGATGAGTTGTTCTTCAACTGCGACAACCTCACAAGTGTCACAATTCCCAGCCACGTTATAAGTATTGGTGTGGCTGTATTTGCGAGTTGCGATGGATTGACTTCATTCTATGGAAACTTCGCCTCTGCCGACGGACTCTTCTTGGTGGAAGATGGTGTGGTGAAGGCCTATGCGGCTGGTTATAATGGTGATTTTACTTTCCCAAGTGATGTTGTGGCCATCGGTGAAGGTGCATTCTATAATTGCGGCCTCCAATGGATCAACATTGTGGATAATATTCATACTATTGGACCTAATGCATTGGCTTACAATCCACTTGGCTCTGCAAATATTGCGAGTGTAAAGTGGATTGGCGAGGTTGCTTTCCAGGGATGTCCTTATCTTCCTGAAATTACAATTCCCTCATCGGTTGAGTTTATCGGATATGGCGCCTTTGCTGGATGCGAGGGCCTCACAAGCGTCTATTGCACAGGTGTAACCCCCGCAGATGTAAGTCTTACCGATGATGGTGAGTGGTTGGGATTCTATAATACCCCCAATCTCACCGCCATCTATGTGCCCAAGAGCGACGTGACAACCTACAAATCGGCATTGGGTTGGAGCGAGTATGCAGATATTATCTATGATATCTCATTCGCACCCGTGAGCGCACCTGCAAAATCGTCCGCAATGGCATCTGGCATAAGTGCTGGTATGGCGGGTGGTAAGAAAGTTTGTGACGATAGGGCAACCTCAATAAATCCCGAGGCCAGGGCTCAACACACCAAAGGCCATAGGATGGGAAAAGATTTGTTGGTGAAAAACTTTCAGCGCTAATAGCCGCTTTATGATATATTAGGGCTTGTTCCTTTCGGTTTGCGGGTGTCGTTTTCGACACCCGCAAACTTTTTCCGCTCAATAGCTAAAACCGTAATCAGCACCGACAATTTTCAACTTTCAACTTTCAATTCTCAATTTTACGTTGTATCTTTGTGGCCGAAAATAAAAGAAAAAAGACGTTCTATACTATGTTCAGCAGAAGATACCTACGAATTAAGGTCGTAAAAGCACTCTATGCTCACCTCACAGGTGCGGCAGAATCCCTCACCATTGAGGAGAAAAACCTTGTAACAGCTATCAATAAGGCCTATGACCTCTATCCTCACACCCTCTCGCTGATTGTAGATGTTAGGCGTTATGCGCAGGAGCGCATCGAAATCGCACTCAAAAAACACCTCCCCACACAGGAGGAACTCAATCCCAATCGTAAGTTTGTTGAAAACCGCGTAATTGCACAAATCGAGAACGACGAGGCTCTTGATAGGATGCTCGTGGAGGGCAAACTCGGATGGGCAAAATATCCCGAACTTATCAAACACCTCTACCAACGAATGACCGAGGCCGACTACTACAAGGAGTATATGGCCTCCGAGCGTCGCTCCTATGCCGAAGACCGCAAATTCGTAGAGGAGTTCTACATCCAGACCGTTCAGGACAATCAGATGCTCATCGAAGTGTTGGAGGAGAGCTCGATTATGTGGAGCGATGACCTCGATTTTATCCTCATTATGGTACTCCGCACCCTCGGCTCGATGCGCGAGAAACAGGAGCAAATCGCACTCCTTCCCCAATATAAAAACGATGACGATGCCACCTTCCTCAAACGTCTGTTCGCCTCGGCAGCAGTGGGTTACGAGGAGAATATTGCAACCATTGAGCAGTATACCAAAAACTGGGATGTGGAGCGTATCGCTGTGATGGACAATGTTATTTTGGCAACCGCACTCGCGGAACTTATCGGCTTCGATAGCATCCCCGTGAAGGTTACCCTCGATGAGTATATCGAGATTGCCAAATATTACAGTACCCTCGGCAGTAGCACCTTCATAAATGGCCTTTTGGACAAAATCTCCACCGACCTTGTGGCCAATGGTAAAATCGTAAAGCAGGGTAGGGGCCTTGTGGAGATTTAATCTGCACGCTATGCCAATGCAAAAGAATAGTAATAGGGCAAAATGCTACCTCTCGGCGGTGGCATTTGCTTTTTTGTGCCTTGCTTGTGGTGGGCGCACCGCCAAGGGTGGCCAGATAGAGGGCACCCTCATCGACATCTCCGCCCCCATAATTGTGGATACACTCAATTTTGGCAAGGTGCGTGCGGGTGAGGTTGTGGAGTTGCCCTTGACCTTCGTGAATCCCACCGAGAAGCCCATCGTGCTCCTCTCCACCGAGACCTCTTGTGGGTGCCTCGAACTCACCTTTGACAAAGAACCTCTGCGCCAAGGCGAAAAAATGGGGGTAAAGATGACTTTCTACTCCTCGGGGTACAATTATTTCCCTCCTCGTGCGTTCTACATCAAAACATCCGCATCGTTGGAGCCCAAGAAATTGGTTGTGATGGCCGATATGGATTAATTTTGATTTTTGAATTTTGCATTTTGAATTTTTAAGGGGTATCTTTGCCTTTCGGAAGAATGAATTTTTTATTAACACAATAAACTTTTTAGAACTATGAATTTTATGACTATTATGCTTCAAGCAGCAGCCGCTACTCCCCAGCAGGGTTCGATGTGGAGTTCGCTCCTTATGATTGTGATGCTCTTTGTGGTGATGTATTTCTTTATGATTCGTCCCCAGCGCAAACAGCAGAAAGAGTTGGATAACTTCCGCAACTCGCTTGCCAAAGGTCAGAAGGTGGTTACCGCTGGTGGTATCTATGGCGTAGTTAAGGAGATTAACGAGCGCGACATCCTTATGGAGGTTGATGGCAACGTTACCTTGCGTGTGGATAAGACAGCGATTATGCGTGATCCCCGCCAATAGCCAAAAGAAGAGCAACTACTGCGTTGCACTGCGATAAGCGGACTTCCTCATTTGCGAAAAGCAAACTGCGGAGTCCGCTTTCTTGTGCGCCTTGTATTTATCTCTTCTTTTGGCTATTGGAACAGCGGAGCCACTCCTTCTTTTGGCACCAAAATCCCTCCGCAATATACACTCTATATCACTGTGGAGTCCGCTTTCTTGTGCGCCTTGCATTTATCTCTTCTTTTGGCTATTGGATCTGCGGAGCCACTCCTTCTTTTGGCACCAAAAACCCTCCGTAACATACACTCTATTAGCCGTTGGATAAATATATATAAAGCGAATCGGGCGATGAGTCACCTCGTCGCCCGATTCTTCGAATTGTTGTTATGAAAATGAGAGTGTAAAAAATGTTCTACTTTCTAATCCAAGTCTGTGTCCTACCCAGCAGACCGCGTTTGTCGAGAGAGCCACGCAGGTCGAGGCTGTTCTTTTTCGCGTCATACTTAACGGTGCAGTAGTAGAGCTTGTCCGATGCGGGGTCGTAGATGCGACCGCCTTTGAGCTCGCCATTCTCGTACTTCATACCTCTAACAATCATAGTGCCCACCTTGCTCTTGTCGGGACCGTAGGTGTCAATGAGCTTGCCGTAATAGAGGCCGTCGTTGGTGTCCTGATAGATCTCAACGATACCTGCGGGCTCCTTGGTTTTGTCGTCAATGGTTGTCCACTTGCCGAGGAACTGCTCCTGTGCGGAGAGTGCCAAAATACCAATGAAGGTGGCGATGATGGTTGTGAAAATCTTTTTCATCTTTCTTATCTCTTTTAGTTTATTTTTACCGCTACAAAGATAGTGGTTTGTTGCTGATTGTAGTGTGCAATATTCTACTTTTTGACTCATATTCAAATGAGCTTTGATTGGTGCTATGTGTGTGACTTACAATTATATGGTTTGATGTTTTATCCGATGCTCAACATCTTTTGCAGGGACGTAATGGGGGGCTTGCGGCATACTATATACTGCATTTCGTAACACCCCTCGCAGAGTGTCGAGGTCGGCGATGGCGGTTTGCTCGGCGACTGTTATGGTGGGGCCAATATTTACCCTATGTGTGCCCCTGTGTTTGTTGAGCACCTCGCGTGGTAGACGTAGCAGTCGGATGCGCCAATTAATAAGCCCCAATGAGTAGTAGAAGAGCGAGTTGCGCCCCTCGAAGTGGATTGGCACGATGGGTACTTTGGCCCTCTGTATGAGCCTTATGACTCCCTCTTGCCACTCGCGGTCGCGGATGGAGAGGTGGAGTGGATGTAGGTCCGAAACGGCCCCCGCAGGGAATAGGCACAGTGGGTGTCCATTGTGTAGGTGTTTGAGGCTTGTGCGTATGCCAGCAATGGTGGTTGCATCGGCGCTATTTCTCTTGTTCTCGGTGGGAGTGACGCACACGAAATGGTCACTCATAGACTCCACGCGCGAGAGAATCTTATTGACCATAATCTTTACATCGGGGCGTTGGTGCCCAATCATATCAAGGATAATTACCCCATCCAAAGCACCGTATGGGTGGTTGCTGATGGTGATAAATGGCCCATCGGGGAGGGTGGTGAGCCTCTCGGAATTACCAACGAGGTAGTTGCATCCAATTAGGGTTAGGGCTTGGTGTGACCCTGCAACTCCTTCGAGGGGGAAGATGTTGTTGTAGAGCTGATTGAGTCTATCAACTCCAAATATTCGAAATGCAACACGAGCCAATAGATGTCCGACTTTGCCCCCGAAAATGGGTGATATCGTAGCGAGTTCCTCTTCGGAGAGAAGTTTGTGTTGGGTGCGAGAGAGTTGCTGTCGAAAGACCACCGATTCGGAGAGAAAAAAGTTTAAAATACCAGAGATGCAGAGTGCTACAAGGTTGCAAATGACCACATTCCAACCGAAAATCTGCTCGAAAAGGAGCAAAAAGAGCATCTTTACCCCAAAACCTGCAAAGGATGATAGGTTGAATGCTACAAAATGGCGCCAAAATGAGCCTACACTTGGATGCTTTACCCTCTCACGCCATATCCAAAAATAGGAGCAGAGGAAGTTGCTAACAACTGCACACTCAAAAGAGATGATGGGTGACAAAATGTAGGTTGTCCAATAACCACCACCGAATATAAAGTGTGAGAGTAGCCACAACACAAGTGTATCGACACCTGTGCCGAGAGCCCTGCTAATCAGGAATTTCAGATACCTTATCCCCATAGTGAGGTGCTATGCTCGTCGGATTTTTCTCTTCTCTTGTGCCACCATTTGCTGTTGCACCTCCTCGGGGTTGAACTCTCTCAAAGGGTCCATCAAGGAGAGCCTTTTGCGGTCTATGAGCCATTGTGAAAGCCACAAGCACATAATCACCACCGTGATTCCCAATCCAATAAGGTCGAAGAGGCCTATGGTAGTAGTGCCGATGGTATATTGCAGAGTGCGCCAAGGGGTGTAGATGAAGAGGGTGTTGGCGACGATGGCAATCAGGCGGAACTCCGTGGGGCCGAGTTTCCCATAGGTGAGCCTCATCTGTGAGGTGCAGATGGTGCAGATGTAGGTGTAGACCGAGAGTATGAGGTAGGCCGCAAGCACCGCAAGGGCCACATCGAGCCTCAAAAGTGGCGACAGCCCCGCACCGATACACATCAGGGAGATAGTGATGGCATCAATGGAGTGGTCGATGAAAAAGCCATATTTGGGACGTTGTGTGCCCCTCACGCGGGCAAGTGTTCCATCCAACGAGTCGCCATACCAATTGACCACCAGCCCCAGCGACGAGAGCCATAGGAAGTGGATGCTGATGCCCGAGAGCGCATAGCCAAGACCGCAGATGAAGGCCCCCACCACGCCGACGAGGGTTAGCATATCGGAGGTTATCCAACGAGGTTGGCGGTAGGCCAACCACACGAGTATGCGTTTTTCGGTGGCATTGAGGATGGATGTTTGAATGCGTGTAGCCTTTTCGTTGCCCATCTTGCTACTGTTTTTGTTGCTTGCTCTCGAATTAAGTTTGCATTTTGCCATCTTGAAACCAATTGAAGGGTGTTGATTTTTATCTCTTTGGATGTTGGAAGTGCAATTTGTGTGCCCAATGTGTTGTGGGGCGGATGTTTTGTATTTTTGGGCGAAAAGTGTATATTTGTGGGTAAATTGACCGAATTTTTGTTCTGCACAAGGTATATATGTCGATTAGAAGATTCATACGAGTTGGGGTATGGTTGCTGGGAGTCTTGATGATGGTCTCCTGTGATTGCACACCCGAGATAGAGAAGGTTGAGCCTCAAATTATAGCACAATCCTACACGAATGGTACACAAAATGTGCCGGTGGAACCCACCGATATTATAATACTCTTCGACCGCACCATAAAACTCTCTCGTGCGGATGAGGTATTCTTTGAGCCACACCTTCCCATTGAGGTGAAGGTAAGTGGCGATAGGCTTACTATTACCACCCTCGAAGCGATGAAGTACCTCACCGACTATACCCTCACAATCGGTAGGGGTGTGGTTGTGGATGAGGCAACGGGCGGTGAGAATCAGGAACGCATTATAACCTTTCGTACCGAGGAGGGGCCATATGTTGCTCCCACAGAGCCTGCGGTGATGCTTGCCAATAAGGGTGCTATGCCCATTGCACAGGATGTCTACACCTACCTTTGGTCCATCTATGGTAACTACACGCTCACGGCCGCGTCGGTGGATGAGTATTGGCAACAGAATGAGGCAGAGTGGGTTGCCAAATGGACAGGATTCCACCCTGCGATTCTCAATTTGGAGGTCAAACACCTCTATGCCTCGCCCTCGGAGCATATCAACTATGCCGACACGACCATTGGTGAGGAGTGGTGGTCGGAGGGTGGCCTGCTTTCGATGTGTTGGCATTGGAGTGTCCCCACCGAGGAGGGCAAACGTAAATATACCTGCACTGCCTCCGAGACCAAGTTTGATGTGAGGAATATCTTCACCGAGGGCACTTGGGAGAACAATACCCTCAAAGCCGACCTTGCGGAGATTGCGGAGGTGTTGCTCAAATATCAGCAGGTGGGGATTCCTATTCTGTGGGCCCCCTTGCAGGAGGAGGTGGAGATGGCCAATATCAACACCAATAAGAGCCTCTATTGGTGGGGTGTGCAGGGTAGGGAGTTTTATAGGAAACTTTGGCGCACAATGTTTGATTATATGGGCCAGAGGGGTGTGAATAATCTTATCTGGGTGTGGAACACACGCCTTGGCGATGCCGACTACTTCCCTGGTGATGACTATGTGGATATTGTTGTGTGCAATGCCAATAGTAGCTATTCGCCAAGTACCACCGAGAGCCTTTGGGCGCGTGTAGGGGCGATTTACCCCCACCGTATGTTGGCATTTTGGGATGCGGGAAAGATGTTCGACCTTTCGAGTCAGTTGGATATGGGTATGGCGTGGTCGTTTGTGATGCCTTGGTATGATTTGGAGAATGACCTCTCGGAGGGATTTGCCCACCGTAGTGCTCCCATTTCGTGGTGGCGTAGCGCCTTTGACGATGCGAGGGTAATTCCCCGCGAAAGAGTTCCTCGCTTTTAGGAAAAACAAATGCGCCTTTCGGGGCGCATTTGTTTTTTGTCTAACGTCGAACGTCGAAAGTCCAACGTCGCGGGCGCTATGCGCCCGAGGAATTGACGGACCCCCTCCCCCTGCGGGGACTCCCCCTAACCTAGGGGGAGACTTTGGTAATCCTCCCCGAAGTTAGGGGAGGTGTCGCGGAGCGACGGAGGGGTCTGTAA
>JAZORC010000017.1:0-146798 GCA_045656405.1 Tidjanibacter sp. | reverse complement strand
CTCCATACTTGAACGGTTGGTCAAATTATAGAGGCTAATCTCGTGATTGAGCAAAGTGTCGCAAATATAGGTATAGTCCCCCATCCTTATAGTATCACTCTTGTAGTCGCTCGGCTTAAAGAGCACGTCGCGTTGCGCAAATGTATTGCAAAAGCCACAATTCAATATGATTATTAACAAATATACTCTTTTCATATCAATTACAATGTATGGTTACACGCTCCAAATTTTGCATATGTTGTTCTATTGTTTGAGTATCATCGTAAGGTGCATTATTGTTTGCATTGCTGTAATGTTTTGCTGTGTCAAGAAATAATCGATGGAAATAATCACACTCATTATAATCTACAAACGAAGTGTCGTCTAAAACCTTTGAATGTAGTTTTATGATTTGATATCCAATGTCAAGTTTTTTCTTGAATTCTTCTTTGAACTCATCCATAGAATCTCCAACAAATCTATCCATATACATATAAGTCGCAAGGTACGCTTCAACCTCATAATTTGCTTTTGCATTTTTGAATTTTGCAGATCCTAACACTTGATGTTGATAGAAATGAAAAAGTTCGTGCAGTAACGCAAAATCTTGATTGGATGTCAAGGTAATGGAGTGATTATATGTTTGCGTTACTTCATTTGTAATCGTGTCAACTTTATCTGTGAATGTGTATTGGGGATTATTTGCACTTGAATTAAAAGTAATGGATATTTGTGTCCCTTTATCATATATCTCCTGCAATAAAGTATTTCCCATACAATCTTTCATAATCTCTTCAAGCATTGTATGCAATTGTATAGAATCGGATGGAGAAAGCGAGTTTTTGACTATTCTTTCTGCAAATTTCTTTGCATCAAGCTCCTCTTCTTCCTCTTCGGCAGGGCCACCACCTCCACCGCCTGTTCCTTCCCTTTTTTCCCATTCGGGCTCAACAACCTCATAATCCTCGGGGATGGGGGCTTTGTAAAAATGGTCGCTATAATCTTTTGTATAAGCCGTTTCTATAATATCATCTCCCCAACCACCAAAAAGCATCGGATCTATATCCGTTCTCGTTTCCCCTTGCTCGACAGCAACTCCGAGTGTGAGCCCCTCCATTACGGAACAAAAGTCGGCAATATTCTCCTCGTCGGTCTGCTCCCTATCGTAAAGGAATGCGCGCTCGGTGAGCGTGCCACCCTCGTAGCGGTAGGCGGCAACGTAGTGGCCCGAGAGCATCGTGTACATCACCACGCCCGAAAACTCATACCACTCCTCGCAATTGATACCCTCCTCGTGTGCCACATTGCGGTAGGTTTGCAGGTAATCCACATCGGGAATGTAGGTTGCCACATATTGGTTCATAGTATCCAACCCAAAATCCTCCACCGATGCAAAGCGGCTGTAAAGTTCCACCGCCTCCATCTGCTCACCCTCTTGCTCCAACAATAGGTAGAAGCGGTTATCCTTGCGCATCGTAAAGTCGGTGTAGCGTTTCTCTTCATTGGCGACTGTTACGGCACTCTCCCAATCTACCACAATGTCCCCCGCCACAAAGGGAACCTCCTCGGAGGGTTCTGCCTCTGCCGAGCGGGTGAGGAGTGCTCGGTGGTTGTCGAAATAGGCCACCGCCTCACGAATCGCCTGCTCCCTATCTTGGCTCCTATTGCGCCCATTAGGAGTGGCGAGTTCGAGGCTATTGACACACGCAGTGAGCATCAGCACAACCCCAAAGAGCGCGCCTCGCAAAACTGTGTGTGTAAATCTTATCTTCATACTCTTGATGTGTTAGATAGATTAGGTCTTGTTTGTTGGTTCGTTAGGTGACAAAGACTCTCAATTTTACTTCGGTGCCTTGTGGTAGATGTAGGTGGCGATGATGGCAAAGAGCATATTCGGCAACCACACAAGTGCCACCGCCGCCGCACCCTCATTGCCCTTGGCTATCTCCTCAAATACCCTACCGAGCATAATATATGTGAAGCACAATATAACACCAATACCAATATTCACGCCCGTACCGCTACGCATCTTGCGCGCCGAAAGCGACACGCCAATAACCGTCAGGATGAATACCGAAATGGGGTAGGAGAACCTCTTTTGGCGCTCTACCTCAAAGATACCAATCATATCCGAGCCCTTGGCTTTCTGTTGTTCGATAAACTCATTGAGCTCGTTAATCTTCATTGTTGTGATAAGGTTCTCAACCTTGCCCAGCTCCTGCTCCGAGAGGTTAATCAGAGTGTCCAGCTTCTCCTCGTGCAACTCGAAGATGTCGTCCTCACCCACAAAGCGGTGGGTGATATACTTGGGGGCTTCCCAACGGCCACTCTCCTCGTTGTAGCGCACATCGCCAGCTTCGAGCGAGGCTACAATCTGGTTGTCCTCAAACTGCTCGATGGTCATAAACGATGCTTTGTTGGTTGAGGGGTTGTAGTTGCGGACATAGGCAAAGACACCAGGCTCTATCTGTCGGAAGATGTTGGGCTCATACTGAACCCTCTTGTTTTTGCGGAGGTATTGACTCTCGAACTCCACCCTCTTGGCGTTGGCGCTCGGGATGACCTCCAAGTTCAGAAAGAGCGAAATGCCCGTAATGAGCATTGCCGATAGGAAGTAGGGCCATAATAGTCTGCGGAAACTCACACCACTTGCCTGAATGGCCGTAATCTCCGTTCGGCCAGCCATTTGAGATGTGAAATAGATGACTGCAATGAAGGTGAAAAGTCCGCAGAAGAGGTTGATGAAGTAGGGTATGAAGTTGGTGTAGTAGCCAAAGATAATCTCCTTCAAGGGGGCCTTCATCTCAATGAAGTCGTCGATTTTCTCAACGGCGTCAAAGACTACTACGATAATGATAATCAGTGCAATTGCGAGGAAGAAGGTGCCGAGAAATTTGCGCGTGATGTAGCTGTCCAGAATTTTGAATCCGGGCCACCAACTCCTACGATTTTTCTCCTCTTGTCTGTAATCTGCCATATCTTTGCTACGCAAAGTGCGTGTTATAAACCACAAAGATAATAAATAGAATTGAGAATTGACAAAAAAATTCTTTTTTTGTCTAAAATGCCTCCACTCGGCAGAGCGCACAAGTGCCCTTTGCTCTCGCTCAACTCGCATTTGCGACGTTTGACCAGACTGCGTCTGCTCTAAAATGCTCACGCTCGGCATAGTCTGCAAGCAGCCTCTGCCCTCGCTTACTCGCATTTGCGACGTTAGACCTTTCTTTTTACAGCCTTCTTGCGAGTTTCACAACCATCACATCTTTCCACTCCTTGAAGTCGCCTGCGAGGATATGTTTTCTTGCCTCGCCAACCAACCAAAGGTAGAAGGCGACATTGTGGAGTGAGGCGATTTGTGCCGCCATCATCTCGCCCGAAACGCTCAAATGGCGGAGGTAGGCCTTCGAGTATAGGGTATCCACAAAGCTTGCGCCATTGGGGTCGATGGGTGAAAAGTCATCCTTCCACTTCTCGTTGCGGATATTGATGATTCCTTCCGAGGTGAAGAGCATACCGTTGCGGCCATTGCGGGTAGGCATCACGCAGTCGAACATATCCACACCCCTCTCAATGGCCTCCAAAATGTTGATGGGGGTACCCACGCCCATAAGGTAGCGAGGACGGTCGGTGGGAAGAACGGCATTGACCACCTCAATCATCTCATACATCACAGGTGCAGGCTCGCCAACTGCCAGACCACCAATGGCATAGCCGTCGGCTTCGTACTGCTGGACAAACTCCGCGGCCGAGGCGCGAAGGTCGGGGTAGGTGCAACCCTGAACGATGGGGAAGAGCGATTGGTGATAACCATATTTTGGGGCAGTGCGCTCATACTGATTGAAACACCTATCAAGCCAACGTTGGGTCATTTCGAGAGAGCGTTTGGCGTAGGTGTAGTCGCTATTGCCGTCGGGACACTCGTCGAAGGCCATCATAATATCGGCTCCAATGGTGCGCTCGGTGTCAATCACATTCTCGGGTGTGAAGATGTGTTTGGAGCCGTCGATGTGGCTCGAAAACCTCACTCCCTCCTCGGTGATTTTTCTCCTTGCCGCCAGCGAAAAGACCTGAAAACCACCGCTATCGGTGAGCATTGGGCGGTCCCAAGTGCTGAAACGATGCACACCTCCTGCCTTTTCAATAATCTCCATTCCGGGGCGGAGATAGAGGTGGTAGGTGTTGGCGAGGATTATCTGCGCCTTCACATCCTCGCGCAGGTCACGGTGGAAGATGCCTTTTACGGTGGCAGCAGTGCCTACGGGCATAAATATGGGTGTCTCGATGGTGCCGTGGGCGGTCTCAATCAATCCCGCACGGGCTTTGCTCTGGGGGTCGGTATGTTGTAGTGTAAATTTCATAGTGGCGCAAAGGTAAGGATTTTCCAAAAAAATGAGTAACTTTGTCATCTATATTTAGAAATTAATGAGAGAAGATAGTTTTTTGAGCATTTTTGTGGCGGAGGGTGCCGAGCAGATGAGCCTTGTGTTGTTGGTGATATTGGGTGTGCTGTTTGTGGTGCAACTCTGCTACTACATAGCGGTCTATGGTCGTATCTCGCGCCATAAGAATCCCCCTGCAAGTGAGGGCGCGCAGAGTGTGGGCGTGTCGGTAATCATCCCGCTCTACGATGCCGACAATGGGTTTCTCCACGAGCGACTGCCACTCTTTTTGGAACAACGCCACGAGAACTACGAGGTTGTGGTTGTGAATGTTACAGGCGACCCAGAGGTTGCCGAGCAACTCTCGCTTATGCGCATAAAGTATGGCACAAGGCTCACCACTACACGCCTTGCGGCCGACCCTTTGCGCCGTATTTCGACCAAGATGGCACTCAATGTGGGCATCAAGGCGGCGCGCTACGATAACTTGCTCTTCACGCTTCCCGACTGCTCGCCTCGCACCGAGAGGTGGGCGGAGGTTATGGCACGAGGATTTGTGGGGCACGATATTGTGTTGGGCTACACCTCCATCCTCCCTCGCAAGGGAGCATTCAATAAGACCATAAGGTGTGCCAATCAGGCGTTGGCCACGCGCTGGCTCTCCTTTGCCATAAGGCGTAGAGCACATCGTGGCGACCTGTCGAACTTGGGATTTACCAAGAGTGTCTATTTTGGCGCACGAGGTTTCAACCACTTGAATATCAATATGGGTGAAGACGACCTCTTCATTCAGAAAATTGCCAACCGCGACAATACTGTGGCTATTATGGGCGGCTCGGCAACGCTCGATAGGAGGGCGTGGGGTGGCTTGGAGTGGTGGCTGCCACGACGAATGAGGCTCTCCTATCCCTTCCACTTCTACCCTGCAAGGGTGAGGTGGGGTACGACAATAGAACTGCTGTCGAGGGCACTATTTTTCCTTTGTGCAGTGGTTCTGGCAGTGATTTTGCCCCTCTATGGTAAGATTCTGGTGGGAGGTTTGGTGGCGCTCCGCTACATTCTTGTGTGGTGGCAAGCAAAGCGCATTTCGCGTAGGCTCTCCGAGCGCGGATTCCTCTCGGGATATTGGCTCTACGACTTGGTTGCTCCCCTTGTGGAGGCCACAATGGCTGTGTGGCGCAGGTTTGTACCAAAATACAAATGGAGATAGAGAAATACATAATTCTCTCGGATGCACAACTTGTGATGTTGGCTCTGGATGGCGACTCGGTGGCTTTCGAAACACTCTTCAAACGCTACCGTGAGGAGATTTATGCCCTCTGCATTGGTCGCTCGGGTGGCAACAAGGAGGATGCCAACGACCTCGTGCAGGAGACCTTCGTGAAGGTCTATGTCAATTTAGGTAAGTATGACCCTCGCTACACCTTTGGACAGTGGATATACACCATTGCCCGCAACACCTTCATCGACTATGTGCGCCGCCGTAGGGACAACCTCTCCATCGACGCCATAGCCTCCCCTTCGGTGGCTCCCACCTCGGATGAGGAACCCGACAGCCACTTGATAAATGAACAACACGGGGTTCAGATAGAGCGCTGTATGGCCTCACTCCCCGAGAAGTATCGCCAGATGGCCGAGATGAGATTCCAAAGGGAGCTCTCCTATGAGGAGATAGCCGAACAGGTGGGCCTACCCATCGGCACCGTAAAGACACAGATACACCGCGCGAGGGAGCGATTGTGCCGACTCATTAGGGAGCAAATTGAAAATTGAAAATGGACAATGGAAAATTAAGGTGCGCCCGAAGGCGCAGAGTTTGATTTTTCATTCACAGAACATAACAAGAAAGAGAAAAATGGAGAAAAAGAAGACTACTTCCCCCAAGAAGTCACCCAAGAAAAGCGTAAAACGCCCCAATGAGGAGGGTGGTGTTGTGCGTGCGCTCCTGCGCAATGTTGTGTTGGCAGTGAGTCTGCTGGTTATTGTTTTGGTGGTGGCCAATGTTTTGTTGGGCATCATTACCCGCCACGGACAGAATAAGGATGTGCCCAACTTTGTGGGTGTGACCGTTGAGGAGGCACACGCAATGGCCAAGGAGGGACGTTTGGAGGTGATTGTCAACGACTCGCTCTATGTACCCCTCTACCCAGGTGGTGTGGTGCTCGAACAGCGCCCCTCGGCAGGTAGGGATAAGGTGAAGAGTGGTAGGAAAATCTATGTCACCATCAACGCCTCGCGCCAGAGATCGGTGGTTGTGCCCTACGTTGCGGGCTTCTCGCTCCGCCAGGCCAAGAGCAACCTTATGACTGCGGGACTCGAAATCGAGAGGCTCGAATATGTCGAAGATTTGGCAAGCAACTACGTTATTGCCCAGAAGTTACACGGCCAGGAGTTGAAACCCGACACTACGGTTATGGCCCCCATCGGCTCGAAGGTGACACTTGTGGTGGGTGGTAATCACTCACACACGGAGCAGGTGCCCGACCTGACGGGTATGACTCTGCGACAGGTCAAGAGTACTCTGTGGGATATGGGCCTCAATGTTGGTGAGGTGGAGTTTGAGGGCGCACTCGATATGGCAGCACAGAACTCTGCGAGGGTATATCTCCAATCGCCTCTGCCCGAAACCGAGGTGCGTCAGGGACGCGCTATTTCCGTAAGACTCAAAGCTTTGGAGGAGGAGTAGAAAGGGTATGAAATCACGCGAATTTGACAAACTGACCGACCCCGACTTCGAAGATAACCTCTCGGGTGAGGGCGAGGAGGGCGAGGAGCTCTACGAACACTTCGCCATCGTGGTCGATAAGGGGCAGTCGCTTATGCGCATAGACCGCTACCTTGCAACCCATATGGAGGCCTGCTCGCGTAGTCGCATACAGGCGGCGGCCGATTGTGGCAATATCCTTGTGGATGGTAAGGCTGTTAAGTCGAGCTATAAGGTCAAACCCTTGGAGCGCATATCGATTGTTATGCCCTATCCCAAGCGCGACACGACACTTATTCCCCAAGATATCCCCATCGAAATTGTCTATGAAGACGACCAACTGCTGGTTGTCAACAAACGTGCGGGTATGGTTGTCCACCCCGGACACGGCAATTGGGATGGCACACTTGTCAATGCTCTGGCCTACCACCTGCGCTCTACGGAGCTATTCCAGGAGGGTAGTGGTGACATCCGCGCGGGATTGGTGCACCGCATAGACAAGAACACCTCGGGATTGTTGGTTGTAGCCAAGACAGAGTATGCCCACGCATTTTTGGCCCACCAATTCTTTGAGCATACCATCACACGTCGCTACTTGGCACTCGTGTGGGGTAACTTCGAGGAGGACGAGGGCACCGTTGTGGCACACGTTGGAAGGAGCAAGACCGACCCTATGAATATGGCAGCCTACCCCGATGGTAGCTATGGCAAACACGCCGTTACACACTATAAGGTGTTGCGTCGCTATGGTTATGTTACACTGATTGAGTGTAGGCTCGAAACGGGCCGCACCCACCAGATTCGTGTCCATATGCAACACCTCGGCCACCCACTCTTCAACGATGAGAGATATGGTGGTGATAGGATTTTGAAGGGTACAACTTTCAGTAAATATAAGCAGTTTGTGGAGAATTGCTTCGACTTGATGCCCCGCCACGCGCTCCACGCGCGCTGCCTGGGCTTCATCCACCCCACCACCAAACAGGAGCTCTATCTCGATTCGGAACTCCCCGAGGACTTCCGCGCTGTGCTGGACAAGTGGGACAACTACTCAAAAATTGAGAATTGACGGAGCCCTCCGTTGCTCCGCGATAGGGGAGGAAAATAGGGAGTTTAGGGAGTTTAGGGAGTTTAGGGCCTTTCCTTAATCTCCCTAATTTTTCTAACCTCTCTAACCTCTTTAACCTCCCTAATACGTTTTCGGGGGCTCCAAAAATGGAGCCCCCGCGACGTTTGACCAGACTACGTCTGTTCTAAAATGCTCACGCTCGGCATAGTCTGCAAGCAGTCTCTGCCCTCGCTTACTCGCATTTGCGACGTTAGACATTAGACGTTGGACGTTGGACAATAACAAAAAATCCACCGAATTGTTCGGTGGATTTTTTTGTTCTATCCGAGGTAGGATTTGAGCAGTTTGCTACGGCTACTGTGGCGCAAGCGGCGGATGGCCTTTTCCTTAATCTGGCGCACACGCTCGCGTGTGAGGCCAAACTTCTCGCCAATCTCCTCCAAAGTCATCTCCGAGCAACCAATGCCGAAGAAATATTTGATGATATCCTTCTCGCGGTCGGTGAGGGTGTCGAGTGCGCGATCAACCTCGGTGGCGAGCGACTCGTTGATAAGGCCCCTATCGGCATTGGGCGAGTCGGCATTCACGAGCACGTCCAGCAGGTTGTTGTCCTCGCCATCGGCAAAGGGAGCATCCACCGAGACGTGGCGGCCCGACACACGCAGGGTGTCCGACACCTTCTCCTTGGGAAGGTTGAGCATATCGGCCAACTCCTCGGGCGAGGGGGTGCGCTCGTTCTCCTGCTCGAAACGACCGAAGGCCTTGTTGATCTTATTGAGCGAGCCTACCTGGTTGAGGGGCAGACGTACAATACGCGACTGCTCGGCAAGAGCCTGCAAAATGGACTGACGAATCCACCACACAGCGTAGGAGATGAACTTGAAACCACGAGTCTCATCGAACTTCTCGGCCGCCTTGATAAGTCCCAAGTTACCCTCGTTGATAAGGTCGGGGAGCGAAAGGCCCTGATTCTGGTACTGCTTTGCTACCGACACCACAAAACGGAGGTTCGCTTTGGTGAGTTTTTCGAGCGCCTCTTGGTCGCCCTTACGGATTCGCTGGGCGAGTTCTACCTCTTCCTCTACGGTGATAAGTTCCTCCTTACCAATCTCTTGGAGGTATTTGTCCAACGAAGCACTCTCGCGGTTGGTGATAGATTTTGTGATTTTTAACTGTCTCATCTTTTGCCTTTTAATGTTTTTCTTGTTTTCATCCTGCGGACAGCCCCATCACCCATTTCCAACTACTCCACCAGCGAGTAACTTGCGCTACGGCCCGTGTTGGGATAGATGCCATCCACCGAGGTAACCTTCTCGACCTTGCCACTATCAAGCAACTTTTCGAGCTCGGCCACACTGCTCACCTCTGTTTCGTTGATGTGTGTAATCACAAAACCGGGGCGCACTCTGGCTTTGGCGAGGAATCCTCCCTCCTTCACTGCTGTGACTCTCACACCGCCCGAAATGCCGAGCTGACGTGCCACTTTGGGCGAGAGTTCCGCAAAATCTCCACCGAGTGAGGAGAGTGTTGCGAGGTCCTCTTTACTTACGGGGTCTGTCTTTCCGGCTTTATTACGCAAGGTTACCTCAAAAAGTTTCACTTTGCCCTCTCTTTTTACCGAAATTTTCACTTTTTCACCCGGACGCTTCGAGGCGATGACCTCACCGAGTCGTGCCGAGGAGTCAATCTTCTTGTCATCAATGGAGATGACGATGTCACCTTTGCGGATACCTGCGGCCTCGGCGGCACCTCCTGCTGCGACCTCGGCAACCCACGCACCGCCAATCTCGCTAATGCCCAACTCTTCGCCACGCCTCTCCACAAAGTCGGAGTTAATCTCTTGGTACTGAATACCCAGCAGGGCACGCTGCACGATGCCATACTCCTTCAAATCGACCACAACTTTCTTCACGATAGAGCTGGGTACGGCAAACGAATAGCCGATGTAGCTTCCTGTCTGGGACTGAATTAGGGTGTTGATGCCAACGAGCTCACCTGCGGTATTGACCAGCGCACCGCCACTATTACCAGGGTTCACAGCCGCATCGGTCTGGATGAACGACTCGATGCTATATTGCGAGGGTATGGCACCCAAATTGCGAGCCTTTGCGCTCACGATACCCGCAGTGATGGTCGATTGGAGGTCGAAAGGGGAACCAATGGCAAGCACCCACTCACCCAAGCGCAAATCGTCGCTCGAACCAAATTTGAGGAAGGGAAAACCTTTGCCCTCAATCTTCAAGAGCGCAACGTCGGTTGTGGGGTCGGTACCCACCACCTGCGCATCGAAGGAGCGACCATCGTAGAGTTTCACCTTCACCTTTGTTGCCCTCTCCACAACGTGGTTGTTGGTTACAACGTAGCCATCCTCGGTGATAAGCACACCGCTACCGCCCGCCTTCGCCTCGCGAGTGGAGGGGGCACCATAGCCCTGCGGGATACCGAAAAATTGGAGGAAAGGGTCGAAGGAGGGCTGACCTTGGATAGTGGTGAGCACCTCGATATTGACCACCGCACCAACGGCATTCTCGGCCGCGTAGGTCAGGTCGGGATATTTCTCCTTGGCATAGGAGGTGAAGTGGTTGAGCGAGGAGGAGTCGAGATTCTCCTCGAAACCAACGGTTTGCTCGGTTGCAGGATTGTTTTTCTGCTGGTTGTTAATTACGGCGGTGGCACTCACAGCCCCCACCAAAGCGGCACCCACAAGGGAGCCAACAATTGTAATCGCCTGTTTGTTCATAGTTTTCAAAAAAAATGTTCCAAAATTAATCGTTGAGGCGATGTGTTACATAGGCGTTTTCGGTTTTATTAAAGTTTGTTTCGGGATAATAACGCACACCCGCATCATAATATTGTGACATTTTATGAAAATTATTATATTTGCAAAAACCTCTACTCCGATGGATATATTTTCACATTTCGATGTGTAGCACTTGTACTTTTGCACACCTCGCACAGTCAAGCCCAAACTGCGTAACTCATAATGGGTGAATAGATTTGTTTTTTCGCAAAAAAAGTATTGATATGAAACACATTGCATACATATTGATTGCGAGTTTGTTCTTGTTTTCGTGTACAAATGAGGTGGATTTTGGAATCGAAGAGGAACCTATTGCAACCTTGAATGATGAATTAAATCTTACCGATGGGGTTATTATTGGCGAGAAGTTACGCAATCCCTACTCTTTGGATGTGATGAGGCAGGCTTGCGACCTACTCTACCCACCAACACGAGGTGAAGACCCCGTTTCGGACTCTCTTATTACGCCCAATGTTAAGTATGTGCGCTTTCTTCCCACCGATTCCACCGAATATCGAACACTCTCCACTTCGGGTTATGAACTTTTTAACTATCCGTTGGACTACGATATTTTAGGCGATCCGAGTGATTACCACGACCCCAATTTGCCACCCGAACAGATAACGTGGCAATATACGGTTATGCCAATTGATGACCCGCTACCCATTTCGAGTGCCGAGGTGTTGGAGTTAGGTTATATTCCTGACCCAGCCGATGACTTGAATAGCGCTTATGACCTAGAAGCCATCGAAGATACGGCAAATAGTTTGGTGATCAATGAATTTGTGAATGGGAAAATGGAGGGATATGGAGGAGGAAGTTCTGAATCCAATAATCCAATAATGACATCACCGAGGATAGAGGTGTTTGACCATCATAGTCAAACCGTAAGAGGTGTAAAAGGAATTAAGGTGAGGGCTCGAAATTTTTGGAAAATTCGTACGGCTTATACAGATTCATCGGGTTATTATTCTATAAATTTGGAAGAACTCGGATGCTATCATCCTCGTTTTGAATTGAGGTTTGAAAACAAATATGGATTCAAACTTGGCTATGGAGTTCAATTGATTATGCCAATTACTGCGAATATGGAGGATAATAAGAGGGTGAAATATATACGCAGTGAGAATCATAAATTTTGGACAGCATGCATAATAAATAATGCAGCTTATGATTGGTACGAGCGTTGTGAGAAAGAGGGGATGCCAACCCCACCAAAAGACTTGTATATTTGGGCAATGGAAGTGGCTGGAGGGGCGGCGTGCCCAATGTTCCATCATAAAACATTGCAGATGTCCGGACTCTCCATACCTGCAATTATAGGACAATATTTCGGATTTGATAATAATGTGATAAACGTAAATATTCTTAAATCCATTATAGAGATAATCGCTCCCGATGTGGCTGTTTTTGGAGTTGCGGGAGCGTCAACGGAAGTTCTGTATAGAGATACTTGTCACGAATTGGCCCATGCAACACATTTTCAGCGAGTGGGTTCTACGGAGAACGAAAGAGCAATGTGGTGGGCTGATGTCATTCAATATGAAGTTGCGTGTGGTATTGTAGAGAGCCCCTATGAAGCAACAGGTGTTCCCCACAGTGGCAAAGTTGGTGTGACCGAGATGTGGGCCCACGCGGTGGGGCATATTTGCCAGTATGAGTATAGGAATGAAGCCATTGATGCATTTCCATACAAATATTGGTTTGAGCCCGAAGTGATTTTAGAATTGTACCGCAATGGTATGTCTTTGCAAGAAATAAACCAAAGTATGTTAAGTGATGTAGATACAATAAAGTCTTTTAAAGATCAACTTATTGAAGATAACAAAAATTATACATCGCTGATAAATAAAGTGTTTAGGAAACACCTTAACTTGTAAAAATATGAAGCAATTTATTGTTTGTTTGACTTGTCTGTTACTCTATTCCTGTGATCCAGAGTGGGCGTTTATTCCGCCATACCAAGGGATGTGGATTATTCAAAATAATACGGATGAAGATTTGATATTGCATTTGGATTTGGTCTGCTTAAATGAGTGGAATGCAGAGTGCGATGTCTTTGTGAAGTATGAATTGTTGAGTAATAGTGAGGTGGATGAAATGAGGGGAGGACGCTACTCTGATGATGTTTATTTCGATTTGTTTCTTTGTCAGGGTTTCGAGAAACTTGTGAGCGGTAGTATTTACATTACCCCCAAGGATGGAGTGGATGTTGTAAAGGAGTGGGTATATGGTGTTGATAACGGCAGTCACGACATCTTCAATGAGAGCGAGTGGGATTATCGAGAATGGGATAGCGATAACGAGGCCTCCACGTTCACAGTCTTTCATCGAGAATGGATCTTCACCATCACCGATGCGGATATCGGTTTGGCGGAGTAGAAAACTATCTATGAAATTGGGAAAAAGTCGCGAACATCGGTAGGTGTTCGCGATTTTTGTCTATCTTTGCCGTCTAAATCGTTTGACGCAATGTTTGAAAATTTATCCGAGAAGTTAGAGAGGTCATTTAAGATTCTCAAAGGTGAGGGCAAAATCACCGAAATCAACGTAGCCGAAACACTCAAAGAGATTCGCCGCGCGCTGATTGATGCCGATGTGAACTACAAGGTCGCAAAGACCTTCACCGATGAGGTGAAACAGAAGGCTCTGGGACAAAATGTGCTCACCGCAGTGAAACCCGGTCAGATGATGACCAAGATTGTCCGCGACGAGTTGGCTGCACTGATGGGTGGTACAGCCACCGATATTACCCTCACGGGACACCCCGCAGTAATCCTCATCGCAGGTTTGCAGGGCTCGGGTAAGACCACTTTCTCGGGCAAGCTCGCCAAACTGCTCAAAGAGAAGAGGAGTCGTAGCGTGTTGCTCGTGGCGGGTGACGTCTATCGTCCCGCGGCTATCGACCAACTCAAAATCCTCGGTGAGCAGGTGGGCGTGGAGGTCTACACCGAAGAGGGTAACACCAACCCCGTGGAGATTGCCGAGAATGCTATCAGGTATGCCAAGAGCAAGAGTATCAACACTGTAATTGTCGATACGGCAGGTCGTCTGGCTGTCGATGAGCAGATGATGCAGGAGATTGAGGCGGTGAAAGCGGCTGTCAAACCCTCCGAAACCCTCTTTGTTGTGGATGCAATGACCGGTCAGGATGCGGTCAATACCGCCCGCGAGTTCGACCAGAGGTTGGACTTCGATGGCGTGGTGCTCACCAAACTCGATGGTGACACTCGTGGTGGTGCGGCTATTTCGATTCGCTCGGTGGTCAATAAACCTCTGAAATTCATCTCCAAAGGTGAGAAGATGGACGCTTTGGATGTGTTCCACCCCGAGCGTATGGCCGACCGAATCCTCGGTATGGGTGATGTTGTGTCGCTCGTGGAGAGGGCACAGGAGCAGTTCAGCGAGGAGGAGGAGCGTCGCCTGAAAAAGAAAATCTACACCAACGAATTCAACTTCAACGACTTCATTGAGCAGATTGGCCAAATCAAGAAGATGGGTTCGGTGCGCGATATTATGGGTATGATTCCTGGTATGGATAAGGCTCTGCGTGGCGTGGAGATATCCGACGATGTCTTCAAGCAGACCGAGGTTATCATTGGTTCGATGACTCCTGCCGAGAGGGAGCACCCCGAGATTATCAACCCCTCGCGTAAGGCTCGTATTGCAGCGGGTAGTGGCACCACGCTCCAAGATGTAAACCGCCTCTTGAAGCAGTTTGAGGATATGCGCAAGGTTATGAAGATGGCGGCCGGTGCTGGCAATAAGCGTATGCCTATGCGTGGGATGCCGATGATGCCTCGCCGTCGCCGATAGCCAAGCACACCTTGTGGGCGATTAGGTCGTTAAGTCACCCATTACAGTGGGCTCTATAACAATCGCGGGTATCAAAAAAGATACCCGCGATTGTTGTGTGTGGTTTGTTCCTATTTGCAGACTACTGCATTGATGAAGGGGAGGTAGATGGTGAGCTTCGCACCGAATGTGTGGCTATATCCTGCTCCGAGGGCAATGGTTGGCTGGTAGTAGGCACCAACTTTCAAGAAGGGCGAAATCATATAGCCCGCCTGGTAGGAGATGCCGAGCAGTGCGTGTCGGTCGCGGAGGGAGCTATCGCCATAGCGGTCGATATTGATACCCCCATTTTCGGTGTCGGCAGCAAAGTACCTAAATGTTGTGTTGCCCATCACAAGTGCGCCACCCACATCCCAGCGCCCCATATGCCAATGGGCACCAAGGTTGAGGTGGAACTGCGAGAGCTCGGTGTAGCCATCATAGAATGTGAGGAAGTTGCCCCACGCATCGTTGGCCCACTCCAAGGTTGCCGAGAGGCGCATATTGTCGGCAATGAAATATCCTCCCTCAATACCAAAACCCATAATTCCCGTAGTGCACACCGCTCCACCGCCCAACGAGGGACTCAAAGGGTGACGTATGCCCACAACGGGTGACATCGAAACCCCTATGCTCCATACTCCCTGCTCGTTCATCTGGTCGTAGCGCAACCTGTCGTGATGGTCGCGCTGTGCAGAGAGCGAAAGGGTGGAAAGGGTGCATAATAATATAAATAGGTATCTCTTCATATTGTTTTATAGTTTTTTCATCTCAATCTCAAAACTCTTCATCTCCTCGGCAATGTAGCTCTCTGGAAAGAGTGTGCGACACTCCTCCACAAGCACACTCTCGTCCTTATATCGCGAGGAGAAATGGCCTATGAGGAGTCGCTTTGCTCCGCTCTCCACTGCCGCCTTTGCTGCTTGTAGGGTGGTGGAGTGTCCTCGCTCCTTTGCATCCTTGCGCATATCGTCGGCGTAGGTAGCCTCGTGGTAGAGCAAATCCACACCTCTAACAAGGCTCACCGCCTTTCCCGAGTAGTTGGTGTCGCTCAAATAGGCGTAACTGCGGGGTTCCCAGGGGGTGTAGGTCAGAGATGAGTTGGGAACGAGGGTGCCATCCGTTAGGGTTACATCCTCACCTCTCTTGGCGGCGGTAATTTGAGCCACGCCCAGACCATACTCTTCGATAGCCTCCTTGCGCACATTGAGTCCCGCAGGCTTCTCGCGGAAGAGGAAGCCCGCAGTGGGTACCCTATGGCGTAGGGGCACACTCCACACCTCCAAAACATTGTTCTCAAAGAGGAGCGAGTGTTCGGTGGTCTTCACCTCGTGCCACACAACCTCATAGGGGAGTGCGGTGTCGAAATAGCGGGTATGGTACTCCAAAATCTCATCGAAGGGGCGTGGTGCATAGATATGCAGGGGCACCTTGCGTCCCATCAGTCCGAGGCTCGAAATCAGAGGGAAGAGGCCAAAGACGTGGTCGCCGTGGAGGTGGGATATGAAGATGGCCGAGAGCCTCATAGGGCTCACCCCCGCCCTCATCATACGGCTCTGCACACCCTCACCCGCATCAATCAGGAAGTACTGCTCCGCGTGATTGACGAGCTGCGAGGTGTGGTGCCTTGTAGCCGAAGGTTTGGCGCTTGCTGCTCCGAGTATGGTTATCTTAAAAGTCATATATTTTTGTCTAACGTCCAATGTCCAACGTCTAACGTTGCGGTCACCGCGTGCCCGAGGAGTTTTTAAGGGCTTTAATAATTCTCAATTCTACCAATCAATCTCCTCTTTGCCGAGCGATTGGAGGTAGCTGTTGGCCTTCGAGAAGTGTCGCGAGCCAAAGAATCCGTTGTGTGCCGAAAGGGGTGATGGGTGGGCGCATTTGAGCACAAGGTTGCGCGTGGGGTCAATCTTGGCACCCTTCTTCTGTGCATAGGCACCCCAGAGCATATAGACAACTCCCTCCTTCAACTCCGAGAGGGCGGCAACAATCGCATCGGTGAATTGTTCCCAGCCGTGCCCTGCGTGGGAGGCCGCCTCGTGGGCTCTGACGGTAAGGGTGGCATTCAGCAGCAACACCCCCTGCTCGGCCCAGCGGTCAAGATTGCCACTCGTTGGTATGGGTTTGCCGAGGTCGGTGTTTATCTCCTTGAAAATGTTGCGCAGCGAGGGTGGAAACATCACGCCATCATTCACCGAAAAACACAACCCATTGGCTTGCCCCTCACCGTGGTAGGGGTCTTGGCCGATGATTACAACCTTAACCCTATCGGGTGGGCACTTATCCAACGCACGGAAGATGTTGCCACCTGCGGGATAGACTGTGTGGGTGGCGTACTCCGAGCGCACAAAGCTGACAAGTGCCTCAAAGTATGGTTTGTCAAATTCGGGTTGGAGTATCTCCTTCCAAGCCTCATTGATGCGCACGTTCATAGGCGGTAGTCTTTATTTTTCCGACAAATAGCACACCACTTGTCCCTCGAATAGGGTGTAGTGGACGGGTGGGGTGGGGAGTCCATAGAGTTCTGCCGAGAGCACTCTGCTCTCGGGGTCAAACTCTGTGATGACCATATCTTGCAGAAAGTCGAGCCCGGGATTGCTGCCATACTTATAGAGAGCCTCCTCGGCACTCCACATTATGGCCTCAAAGTCGCCCCCCACTCGGTGCTCAAACTCACTTCTCTCCTCGTGGGAGATATATCTCGATGCAACCCTCGAAAAGTTCCTATCCAGAGCCTCAATATCCACACCACAGCGCCTCTCGGAGAGCATCACTGCCACCCACTCGTTGGAGTGCGAAATGCTCACATAGCTCACCTCGCCTATGGGGTGAGTGAGGATAAGTGCTCCCGATGCGGCATACCTCAATCCTGCCTTCTGGCCCAACTCGGCACGCAGAATCTCCCTGCAAGTGCTCCATTGCGCCCTGCGCGCAGGTGCCGTGAGCGTCGCAAGGTGTTCGCGGTCTTCATCGGTCAAGAGTTGGGAGTTCTCCGCCTCGGGCTCTACACGGGCGATGAGAATCCTTCCTCGGGGTATCTCTATATGTTTAAGAATATTCATCGGGAGGGGGATTTGGGGGCTACTACAATTTCTCAACCTTAATCTCCTCGGCGTGGTGGCCCACAACCTTCATAACGGTGAGCCTGATGCCGTGGAAGACCATCTTGTCGCCTTTTTTGAGGAATTCGCGTTTGGTTTCGAGCATCATACCTGCCACCGTCTCGGCCTCGCCTCTCACGTCGTCGAAGGTGCCCTCCGAGAGCTCCAAGACCTCCTCCAAGAGTCCCACATTGGCTTTGCCCTCAAAGAGATAGACTCCTGCCGAGAGCTCCTTGTAGAGCACCTCCTCGGGGGCGTCGCTCTCGTCGCTAATCTCGCCCACAATCTCCTCCAAAATATCCTCCAACGACACCAAACCAAGTGTTGAGCCATACTCATCCACAACGATGGCGATATGTACCTTTTGGGTTTGGAACTCCTCCAAGAGTTCGTTAATCTTCTTATGTTCGGGGGTGTAGTATGCGGGGCGCAGGTGTTTGTTCCACTCGAAGTCGCTCTCTTTGCTGACGTGGCGCAACATATCTTTGACGTAGAGCATACCGACAATGTGGTCAATGCTTCCCTTATAGACAGGGATGCGCGAGTAGCCACTCTCATTGATAACTCTCCTCACCTCGTCGAAGTTCTCCTCCTCGTCAATGGCGACAATCTCCATCCTCGGGTGCATAATCTCCTCCACCTCCGTCGATGCAAACTGCACAATACCCGAGAGCATCTCCTTTTCGGTTTGGCTTGGGTTCTCGGTAATCTCCAAGGCGTTCTCCAACTCCTCCATAGAGATGTTTTCGGGCTGAATGATACCCCTATTCTGGATGGCATCGGAGTACTTGACGAGCACAAACGACAGGGGTTTGACCACACGCGAGAGAAGCTCCAAGGGGAGAGCCACAAGATTAGAAAAGCCCGTGGGATTATAACTTGCATAGACTTTGGGGATAATCTCTCCAAAGAGCAACAGAATAAATGTAACAGCCACAGTCTTGATAGCAAACTCCCAACCCGCGGAGTGGAAAGTGGCAAGGCTATCAATCAGGTTGTTACACAGAGCAATGATGAATATGTTGACCAAGTTGTTGACAATCAGAATTGTCGCCAATAGTCTATCTTGGTCGGAGAGCAACTTCATAATTGCCCGACCAACGGCCGAGGGGTGTTTGCGGATGCGGTCGAGGGCGCTTGGGGAGAGCGAAAAGAGCGCAGTCTCGGAGCCCGACATCAGTGCCGAGCAGCCCAATAGAGCTACAATGAGTGCAATGTTCCACATCAGCCCCCAATCGAAGGGTGCAAAGGTTACAATTGCCAAAAGTCGGTTAATGCCCATCTTCTATGATAGTTCTAAAACAAGGTTCGCTCCTCCGCTACGGGGGCCTTTTTCTCTGCGGGAGTGCCCTCGGCAATCATCTCGCCCACCTGTGACTTACCTCCACGGGTGCTACCCGTGAGTTGCAAGCCCCTGCGGAAGTAGGCGGGTTGGAGCAGAAGATTGTCAATCTCTTTATATCGCTCGGTGATGTTCCACTTCACCTCCTCCTCTTGTTCCTGTTGGATGATGTGCTCCTTGGGACGCTCCACGAGCTCAAAGCCCGTAGCTACCACCGTGAGTTCAATCTCGCCATCCTTCAAGTCACTCGAAGGGCCAGCACCCCAGATAATGTTGGCCTCGGCACCTCCTGCCGAGAGGCTCGCCCTGGCCTGAATGAGGTCCTGAACCCTTACCGCCTCCTCCATAGTGAGCGACGAGTCGCCAGCGTAGGAGAGGTTGAAGAGAATCTTCTTTGCACCCCTAATATCCTGCTGGTTCAAAAGGGGCGAGGAGAGAGCTTCGCTCACAGCCACATCAATCTTATTCTCACCACTCGCACGCGCGGAGCCCATAACGGCCATACCGCTATCGGTCATTGTGGTCTTGGCATCCTCCAAGTCGACGTTGATGAAGTCTGTACGGGTAATCATCTCGGCAATACCTTTGGCAGCCGTTGCCAGCACATCGTCGGCCTTGTGGAATGCCTCCATCAATGGCAACGAACCATAGATTTTCGAGATGTTGTCGTTGTGAATCACAACCATCGAGTCGGTATTGGCACCCAACTCCTCCAAACCTTTCAGGGCTTGTCCCATACGAGTGGGGCCCTCACCGCGGAAGGGAAGGGTGACGATAGCCACTGTCAGCAACCCCTTCGACTTGGCGGCCTTGGCGATGATGGGGGCTGCGCCCGTACCTGTACCACCACCCATACCTGCGGTGATGAATATCATCTTCGCCTTGCTATTCTCCAACTCAATCATAATATCGTCGAGCGATTCGAGCGCCAGCGCCTTACCCTTCTCGGGGTTGTTGCCCGCACCTCGGCCGCTTCCGAGCTGTATCTTGTTCTCAATGGGGCTACTCTGCAAAGCCTGACGGTCGGTGTTGCAAATCATAAAGGTCACATCCCTGATACCTAGGTCGAACATATGATTCACAGCGTTGCCACCGGCACCACCCACACCCATCACCAAGATGTCCGTATGGCTCTTGGCGGGCGCCATTATCGAGTCTAAAAAGCTATTCATAATTCTACTCTCTGTGTTTGTGGGGGTGAAACTACTACATATCGTCATCTACAATGTCGCCACCAAAGACCACATCGTTGAGCCATTTGAGAAATCCGCCCTTCTTCTTGCCATCCTCACCGGGGGCCTTGGGCTCCCTCTTGGGTTTTCTCTCCACCTTGGCGGGTTTGGCGGGAACCTCCACCTCCATCTCCTCTTCCTCTTCGGGTTCGTTGTAGGCGGGAATATCCTCCTGCACCTCCTCCTTCGCGGGGGCTGTGTAGCTGCTGGGGGCAAGGCCACTCTCCTTAATGCCGAGCGAGAGCAGACCAATAGTGGTTGCAAGCTCGGGGGCCGATGTGCCTCCCATACTCTCTGCCGCAATGTCGCTCTCTGCTGCACCGAGCCTTACATCATAGCCGGTGCGCTCCTTGAAGAGAATCTCCACACCCGAGAGCTGCGAACCACCACCTGTGAGGATGATACCTCCGGGCAGACGGTTGTGGTAACCCGAGGCGCGAATCTCGCTATTGACAAACTCCACAATGTCGAGCATCCTTGCCTCAATGATGGTTGTTAGGTCGCGATAGGTAATCTCTTTGTTCTTCTGGTGGGGCGAATGAGCGTTGATGCGCACCGAAGAGTTGAGTTTGTCGGCAGGAATAGCACTTGTGGTTGCATAGCCACACTTGGTTTTGAGCTTCTCAATCATACCCACGGGTATGGCGGTAGAGCGAATGTCGTTATTGATAGCCGCCGAACCAACGGGAATAGATGCCACATAGCGGACAATCTTGTTCTGGATGATGCACAAGTCGGTGGATGCGGCACCCAGGTCAATAACAACCACACCCGACTCCTTCTCCTCCTCGGTGGCTACAACTTCGGCACTTGCCATAGCGCCTGCAAGGTAGTGGATTTTCTCCACACCTGCCCTCTGGAACGCCTTGCTGATGCGCTCCAAAGCCACCTTGCCAGCCAGTACAAAACTAAAAGTGGTTTCGAGCCTACGACCAAACCTACCCACGGGAGAACCGAGGGTTTCGTTGGCATCCACCTTATAGTTCTGGGGGATGCGCGAGAGGATAACTTTACCATCGGGAGCCTGCACATTGTTCATATTCTCGTGCAACTTCTCCACATCCCTCTCGGTAATCTCACCATCGGCGCCACCCACATAGACAAATCCCGAGTTGTCGGCCGACACGATGTGTCTGCCCGATACGCTCACCCACACATTATCCACCTTCACACCTTGGCGCGATTCGAGTTCGGCAACCGCATCACGAATTGCCGAGGTGACGTGTTCGATGTTGGTGACCTCACCACGGGTGAAGCCGTCCATAGGTTTGCTCACTGCATCCACAACGACTGTCTCGCCATTGTGGGAGAGTCTGCCGAGGGCGACAGTTACCTTACTGCCTCCCAAATCTACTGAAATCAAGTGCTGCTCCATAATACCTAACGCTCTGCTTTTTTTATGTTATTTTTTCTTCGTTTTCCCTTTTTTATCACCCTTTGGAGCCTTCCAAAGAGCCTGTTTGTCGTATCGGACATCGAGTCGGCCACCCTTCATATCGACAACTCTTGCCTCCACAAAGGTGCGCCAGCGCTCCACCTTCTCCTCGATACTCTCCAATTGGCCCAACTCCACGATGTAGTCACCATCGCTTGGTACTATCTCCACAGTAGGCTCGCGGAACCCACCATCCCTACCTTTCGAGGTGGGTGCAACGAGGTTGATTTGGACAATGCGTCCCTTCAACCACTCGTCACTCTCGGATGAAACGACAAAATTAATCAGTTTGCAAAGAAAATTATAATTTTCTTTATGATTTTTTTCACCCTCCGAGAGCCACTCGCGTAGAGAGCCCTCAAAACTCTTCCCAAAGGGTAACTCTATATTGCCCGTAACGATGGGGAGGTTGAGGTTCGCGTGGGGCTGAACGGGTAGAACGTAGAGCCCTCGGGTGAGGTAGAGGTCGTGGCCACTCTCGGTGCGGATGCGCACCACAGGCTCCCTCTGTGTTACCTCCACTGTGAGGGTGCCCTCATAATCCACATAGGTTATCGCCTCGGCAGTGAAACAGTAGTTCTCGACCGCTTGGTTGATGCGTGCCAAATTGAGGCTATCGACACTCTTGCCGATGGGGTTAAGTCCCTCGTTATCAATGATATTTTGGACAATGTCGGGCGTTATGAAGCCCCTCTCGTGGGCATCCTTTACCACAATGCTTACCCTCTCTACCTTGCGAGCACTCTCCTTGTGGGAACGCAGGATGGCTGTGGCAACGAAAAACGCCACCACCAAGCACCAAAATATCGTTGTGCCAACTATTTTCCAAGTTCTTTTCATCCTTCTTTATAGGTCTAACGTCTAACGTCTAACGTCTAATGTCTAATGTGGCGGGCACTACGTGCCCGAGGAGTTAATAATGCAAAATTCAAAATTCAAAATTCAAAATTATGTGCCAAAGGCACACCTCAATTTTCCTCCCCGAAGTTAGGGGAGGTGCCACAACGTGGCGGAGGGGTCTGTTAATTTTGAGTACTCAACTCTCTTGCGATTTTCTCGCATTCGCGGTCGATGTCGCCCGCACCAAAGGTGACAACAACATCGGTCTTCAACTCGCCAATCCTCTCCGCAAGGTCACCCTTTTCGACAATCTCGCAGGGGACCGTAATATCCGCCATCAACATCTGGCTCGTAACGCCCTCAATGGGCAACTCGCGTGCAGGGTAGATGGGGAGCAGTAGCACTCTGTCGGCCATCGAAAGAGCCCTGCTAAACTCCTCTGCAAAGTCCCTTGTGCGGGTGTAGAGGTGGGGCTGAAAGGCTACCGTGAGGTGACGTTTGGGGAACATTCCGCGGATGGAGCGAATAGCTGCCGAGAGCTCCTTGGGGTGATGGGCATAGTCGTCAATATAGACCTTTTCGGGGGTGTTGATGTAGGTCTCAAACCTGCGTTTTACACCCTCAAATCGCTCCAAGCCACTCTTCAAGCCCTCCTTGTCGAAGTCGCCCGCTGCCCAGATGGCCGCAATGGCCGCAACGGCATTCTCCACATTTATCTCGCCACCAATGCCAAGTCTGCAACCCCCAATCACCCTATCGGGACATACTACATCGAAGCGGAAAGTACCATCCCCCATAGAGTTCATATTGACGGTGTGGAAGTCGGCCTTCTCATCGCGCAGGGAGTAGGTGTATTCGTGGATGTTTCTATTGTTGTGCTCAATTTCGAGCCCATAGTGTTTGATGAGAGTGCCACCCTCTGTGATGCGCTCCACAAACTGTCCGAAGGCGCAGCGCAACTCCTCGTGGGTGCCGTAGATGTCGAGGTGGTCGGCATCGGTACTTGTTACCACAGCGATGGTGGGGGTAAGGCGCAGGAATGAGCGGTCGAACTCATCGGCCTCCACAGCCATCCTCTGCCCACCACCGAGCAGGAGGTTGCTACCTATGTTGCGCGAGATACCACCCAAAAAGGCGTTGCCACCACCCGTAGCGCAGAGCGTGAGCCACGCGGTGAGGGTGGTAGTTGTGGTCTTGCCGTGGGTGCCGGCAATGGCGGTTGTAGTCTTGCCGGCCGTGAGGTGGCCGAGCACCTCGGAGCGTTTGACAACCTCAAAGCCACCCTCGCGGAAGAATGTGAGCTCCGAGTGGTCGGCAGGGATTGCGGGGGTGTAGATTACGAGTGTCTCTGCGGGGTTTTGCCACTCCTCGCCAATGAGCTCCACACTATCCTCATAGTGTATCTCGGCACCCTCTTTTTCGAGCTCTGCCGTAAGGGGTGAAGGGGTGCGGTCATAGCCTGCCACGCGCCTTCCCTCGTGCAGAAAGTAGCGCGCAATGGCACTCATACCAATTCCTCCAATACCAACAAAATATATATTTCTCTTCATAAACTTATCTCGTTTGTTCGACTGCTTCTCGCGGGCACCTACTGCGTTATGCTCGCTATCCGAAGAGTTGAATTCTCAATTCTCAATTCCTCAATTGCGATTTTTGCTACTCTCTCTGCCGAGTCGGGGATGGCGAGCGTACGGATGTTCTGGGAGAGCGAAGAGAGCCTTGCGCTATCATCCACCATTGCTTCCACCACCTCGAAGGTCTTGGCCGTAGCCTCTGCATCCTTCACAATCTCCGCAGCACCTTTTCTCACCAGAGCCATAGCGTTGTGCGTTTGATGGTCCTCGGCGACATTGGGTGAGGGGATGAAGAGTGTGGGCTTGCCCACCAAACAGAGTTCGCTCACCGAGCAGGCACCGCTCCTTGACACCACCACCGTTGCGGCCTCATAGGCGTAGTCCATACGGTCGATGAAGGCACCCCTCCAAATACCCGTCATATTGCGCCCTTGGCAGAACTCCTCCATCTCCTTGTCGTAGTACTTGCCATTTTGCCAGATGACCTCCACCTTGCCCTCGCTCACTATGCGGTCGAGGTGGGCCTTCATCATATCGTTCATTGTGCGCGAGCCGAGTGAGCCACCCACAATCAACACCACGGGTTTGGTGCCCGAGAGTCCAAAGTGGGTGAGGGCAGCCGTGTGGTCTACTGCACCACCGAAACTACCCCTCAATGGGTTGCCCGTATGAACAATCTTCTCCCCTGGGAAGAAGCGCTCCATACCATCGTAGGCCACGCAGATGCGGTGAGCCTTCTCGGCCAACAGTTTGTTTGTCACCCCTGCAAAAGAGTTCTGCTCCTGAATAATTGTGGGGATGCCCATCCTCTGTGCCGCCTTCAATACGGGGGCACTCGCATACCCACCAAAGCCTATGGCCATATCGGCACCGAACTCCCTTAAAGTCTTGCGTGCCAGACGCATACTCCTCACCATTTTGAAGGGTACAAGGAGGTTTGCGAGGGTGAGCCTACGTTGCAGGCCCGCAATGGGGAGGCCCACAATCTTGTAGCCAAGCGCGGGAATCTTCTCCATCTCCATCTTACCCTCGGCGCCCACAAAGAGCAACTCTACTCTCTCTCCGAGCAACCTTTTGAGTGCCTCGGCGGTTGCCACAGCAGGATAAATATGTCCCCCTGTTCCACCGCCACTCAATACTATTTTATATGTTCTGTCCATACTTCTTGCGTTGTTCGACTGCTTCTCGCGGGCACCTACTGCGTTACGCTCGCGCTCAAAATCCTCATTTGCACCCAGCAAACTGCGGTTTTTCGTGCTTCGCAAGCCTTGTATTTGCTTCGCGATAAGCACTCTTAAAGTTGTTTTTCGTTGCGTTGTTCGGCCACGCTCTATGGGCGATTTCTGCGTTACGCTTTTGATTTGCCATCCTCATTTACCGCGAGTAAACTGCGGTGTCAAATCAAAACCAAGCCTTGAACTCGCCTCATATAGCGTACCCGATGGGTTGTTTGTTCTTTTTGTGTAGGCACCTAACCTACTACATTACGCTCGCGCTCAAAATCCTCATTTGCACACAGCAAACTGCGGTTTTTCGCGCTTCGCAAGCCTTGTATTTGCTCCGCGATAAGCACTCTTAAAGTTGTTTCGTTGCGTTGTTCGACTGCTTCTCGCGGGCACCTACTGCGTTATGCTCGCTATCCGAAGGGTTGTTTGTTCTTTTTGTGTAGGCACCTAACCTACTGCGTTATGCTCGCTATCCGAAGAGTTGAATTTTGAATTTTGAATTTTGAATTTTGAATTTTCAATTCTCCTCCGTCTTTGCGCTCACGCCCATCAGCATACCGAGCATTGTGAGGGTAAGTACGAGTGAGGTGCCTCCTTTACTCACAATCGGCAGTTGCTGTCCCGTTAGTGGGAAGAGTGACACACTCACCAACATATGCAGGAAGGCCTGCAAGACGATGACCGTACCGATACCCAGCACCAACAAGCCTGGGAATGCCGTACCGCATTTGAGGAAGATTACCATCGAGCGGTAGAACATCACAAGGAAGGCAAAGAGCATCACCAAACCACCAAAGAGCAATCCATACTCCTCAATCAGAAAGGCGTAGGCCATATCCTTATCTGCCTCTGCAAGGTAGCGGTTGGTGCTCTGACCTGGGCCCTTACCCACCAGACCACCCGTAGCAATCGACATCTTGGCATAGAGGGTTTGGTCGTGCTCCTTGGGGGTGCCATCGGGGTGTTTGTGTCGTTGGTAGTACTCCTTGCCGTCGCTACCCTCGCGTGCCGACTTGGTCAGCACATTAGGTGTCCACGACGATACACGGCTCACTGCTGTACCACTACGGCTACCCTCGCTACCATAGATGGCAAGGGCCAAACTTCCGAGCACCAAGCCCGTGATGACAATCTTACCAATATCGCTCTTATGCACCCTGCTCAAAAACATCATCGCCAGACACGAGGCGGCGATAATCAAGGTCGTAGAGTTGCTGAACTTAACGGTCAGCACACAGCACAGTGCGATGGGGCCAATGATGGGGAGAGTTTGGGTGCGGAGAATTTCGAGTTGGCTCTCTCTATCCTCTCTCCAATCCGAAATCCTAAAACTCGGCATTATTCGTAGGCTCTCCATCTGCTTCTGTCGGGTGGAGAGTTGTCGTGCGAGGTTCATAATGATGGCGAATTTCAGAAACTCAAAGGGTTGGAACTCAATGCCGAATAGGTTTAGAGAGCGCTCGGCTCCGCTTCCGCTATGGGCAAAAATCATTATGAGTGTGAGCATCAACGAAAGTAGTAGGAAGGGTGCAGCAATCCGCTTGTAGGTCTTGATGCTGTATGACTGCGCAACGTAGAATCCGGTCATACCAATGCAGATGAAGAGTATCTGCTTGATTAGCTCCTGGCTGGCGCTCACACCCAAATCGTAGGCTGTTGTGGAGTAGACCACAAAGAGCGAATAGACCAGCAGGATGACCATCACCACCCACATAACCTTGTCGCCCGCAAAGATGTGGGCTGTTAGGCTATTCTGTCCGCTATCCTTCGTCCTAGCCATATTAATTTTGAATTTTGAATTTTGAATTTTGAATTTCCAAAACTTTCTCCTTGAAGAGCCTACCGCGCTCTTCGTAGTTGCGGAATAGGTCGAAACTCGCGCACGCGGGCGAGAGCAACACTGTGTCGCCACTCTGTGCCACCTGACGGCATACCTCCACTGCCTCATCCAGTGAGTGGGTGTCATAGACGGGCACCAATCCGCGGAAGTTGTCGACCAACTTGGCATTATTTACGCCCATACACACCAGAGCCTTCACCTTCTTGCCCACAAACTCCATAAGGGGTTCGTAGTCGTTACCCTTGTCCGTACCGCCTGCAATCCACACTGTGGGGCGACGCATACTCTCCAAGGCGTACCACACCGAATCGACATTCGTGGCCTTGGAGTCGTTTATCCACTCCACGCCATCAATCTCACACACCCTCTCCAAGCGGTGTTCAACACCCTCAAACGAGTAGAGTGTTTTCAGAATCTGCTCCTCGCCGACACCCGCAGCCAAAGCCGCGAGGGTTGCAGCCATAGCATTGTAGGCGTTGTGGAGCCCCTTGATAGGTAATCTTTCGAGGTCAATATCCACACTCCTTCCGCCCAACGCTACGCGGGCCACCGAACCCTCAATCTTACCCTTGCCGAAGGGGTGGCACTCCGCTACGGGGTGGTGTTTTGCTATCTCCGCGAGGATAACCTTGTCATCCTCGGAGTAGATGAAGTGGCTCTCGGTGGTTTGGTTTTGGAGGATGCGCATCTTGCTATCCACATAGTTCTGGAAAACATAACCATAACGGTCGAGGTGGTCGGGGGTTATGTTGGTGAGTATGCCCACATCGGCGCGGAAGTCGTAGCAACCATCGAGCTGGAAGCTACTCAACTCCAAAACGTACCACTCCCTATCGCTCTTTGCCACCGTCAGTGCATAGCTCTCTCCTATGTTGCCACCCACAGCCACATCCAAGCCTGCATCCGAGAGGATACGATGGATGAGGGTGGTGGTCGTAGTCTTACCATTGGAGCCCGTAATGCAGATGGTCTTGCCTTTGCTGAATGGGCGGGCAAACTCAATCTCGCTCACAATCTTCACACCCCTCTCACGCAGGAGTTTTACGATTGGGGCCTTCTCGGGAATTCCTGGGCTCTTCACAACAAGGTCGGCTGTGAGAATCCTCTCCTCGGTGTGGCCTCCCTCCTCGAACTCAATCTCCTCGGCTTGGAGTAAGGCTCTATATTTAGGGTTGAGGGTACCTCCATCCGAAAGGAACGTATCGAAACCCTTTGTCTTGGCGAGGACTGCCGAACCATAGCCACTCTCACCTCCGCCTAAAATTATAACTTTCATCATATTATTATTTTTCTTATTTTTTGCACCTGTTTGTAAAAAAACTGCACCAAAAACTTTTGGCGAAAAACTATGTTTTTCTTCTACACCCTTACTTCGCCTAACTACTACCTAATTTTGAGCGTTGCCAATGAGAAGGCAGCCAGCAGAATCTGGATAATCCAGAAGCGGATGACGATTTTATTCTCGTGCAGATTTTTCTTTTGGTAGTGGTGGTGCAGGGGGGCCATACGGAAAAACCTCTTGCCCTCACCAAACCTCTTGCGGGTGTATTTGAAATAGAAGGTCTGAATCATAACCGACACAACCTCCACGAGGTAGATGCCACAGAGGATTGGGAGTAGGAGCTCCTTGCGGATGGCAAGCGCAAAGACCGCCACGATGCCGCCAATGGCCAGCGAGCCCGTGTCGCCCATAAAGACCTGCGCAGGGTGGCAGTTATACCACAAGAAACCAATCAGCGCACCCACAAAGGCCGCACCGAAGACCGCCAACTCACCACTACCTGGGATGTACATAATGTTGAGGTAGTCGGCATAGATGACGTGGCCCGAGAGGTAGGCGAGAATCGAGAGCACCACCGCCACAACGGCACTCACACCCGTATTGAGGCCATCCAAACCATCCGTAAGGTTGGCGCCATTCGACACCGCGGTGATTACAAATATCGCCACCAAGATGTACAAAATCCACGTTAGCACATCGCCCGTCTTGCTATCCGAGGGAATGAACCAATGGTAGTCGAACTCGTTGTTCTTCACAAAGGGAATGGTTGTCTTGGTGCTCTTTTCGCCAACGTAGTACTCGTTGACCTGACTTTGGATGGTGCCGTCGGGAGCTACCACCTCCACAACCTCCACGGTCTTATCGGTGGTGTTCTTATCGACCACCACAACCTGCTCCGAGAGGCACATAACGGTGCCCACAATCACACCCAAGCCCACCTGGCCGACAATCTTGAACTTGCCTTTCAGGCCATTTTTGTTCTTGCGGAAGACCTTGATGTAGTCATCCGCAAAGCCCAAAACACCAAGCCAAATGGTGCTGATAATCATCAGCCACACATAGATGTTCGAGAGGTCGCCCAAGAGCAGGATGGGAACCAACACCGAGAGAAGGATGATAATACCACCCATCGTGGGGGTCCCCTTCTTCTCCATCTGTCCCTCCAAACCAAGGTTGCGGATATCTTCTCCAATCTGCTTGCGACGCAGCATACGGATGAGTTTATCACCAAAAATCATCGCTATCAGCAACGCCAAAATTATGGCACCCACCGAGCGGAATGACAAATATTCAAACATACCCAAACCTGGGATGTCGAAGTGTTGTTCGAGATACTTAACTAATGAGTATATCATTCTCTTTCTATTGTTTTAATTTTGAATTTTGCATTTTGAATTTTGAATTTCAAACTCTCTCTTGACCTCTTCTTGGTCGGAGAAGTGGCGTTTCTCGGTGCCGATTATCTGGTAATCCTCGTGGCCTTTGCCAGCAATGAGCACCACATCTCCCGTCTGGGCCATACGAAGTGCTGTGCGGATAGCCTGTGCGCGGTCGTTGATGGAGAGGTAGTTGTTCTTTCCCACAACCCCCTCCTCCATATCGCGGAGAATGGCCTCTGGCTCTTCGGTGCGTGGGTTGTCGGAGGTGAAGATTGCCATATAGGACTTCTCGGTGGCTATTTGTGCCATCTCGGGGCGTTTGGTGCGGTCCCTATCGCCACCGCAACCACATACGGTGAACAATCGGCGGGCAGAGCCTACCTCCAAAATGGTGTCGATAACATTCTCCAATGCATCGGGTGTGTGGGCATAGTCCACAATGGCGGTAATGCCACTCTCCGAGCGGAAGGTCTGGAACCTACCATTCACACTCCCCAGCGCGCTCATTGCCGTCAGCACCTCATCCCTCTCGAAGCCCAAAAGGCGGGCTGCACCATAGATGGCCGAGAGGTTGTAGGCGTTGAACTTGCCGAGTAGTGACGACCACATCTGGCGCCCGTCAATCTCGATGAGCATACCCTCCAAGGTCATCTCCACAATTTTGCAATTTATCTCGCCCACACCTCGCAGTGAGTAGGAGTGTTTTGTGGCGCGGGTATTTTGGAGCATAACCGCACCGTTTCTATCATCGACATTCACCAGTGCCCAACTCTCCTTGGAGAGTCCATCGAAGAGTCGTTTTTTAGCTTTCAGGTACTCCCCGAAGGTCTTGTGGTAGTCGAGGTGGTCGTGTGTGAGGTTGCTGAATAGCGCACCCGTAAAGTGCAGGCCTGCGGTGCGCCCTTGCACAAGACTGTGCGACGACACCTCCATAAAGCAGTATGCACACCCTGCATCAACCATCCTTGCCAATAGGCGGTTGAGGGTTATGGCATCGGGCGTAGTGTGGGTTGAGGGCTCCTCTTTGGTGCCAATCTTATAAACCACCGTGGAGATGAGTCCCGCCTCGTAGCCCAACTTGCGAGCAAGGTCGTAGAGTAGGGTAGCGGTGGTGGTTTTACCATTGGTGCCGGTAACGCCCACAAGTGCCAACTTCTCGCTGGGGCGACCATAGAAGTTCGAGGCCATCCATCCCACAGCCTCGCTGGTGTTTTCCACCACGAGGTAGGTTACCCCCTCTTTTATCTCCTCGGGCAGACGCTCGCACACCACTGCGCTCACACCCGCCTCCACAGCCGAGGGTATGAAGCGGTGACCATCGACCACCGTACCCTCAATGGCAACAAAGAGTACCCCACGCGCTGCTTTGCGTGAGTCCATCGTGAGGCTCTCTATCTCCATATTCCACGAGCCAACACACTCCTTGACTACAATTCCTTCGAGTATTTTATCTAATTTCATACGTTTTGTCCAACAAATATCCCATAAGCCACATCGGCCCAATAAGTCTTATCTCAATTCTATTTTTGCCTCTTCGCCGGGGGTGAAAATCTCGCCCGCCTTGGGACTCTGGCTCACAACCGAGCCCGTGCCCTTGAATGTCACTTTCAGTCCCCTATGTTCCAACTCCCAGAGGGCATCGCGTAGTCCCATACCCTTAACATCGGGCATCACACCCTCCTCGGTAGGTTCGGCGTTGCGGGGTTTGGGGGTGGGAGCCTCGGCCACGCCACACACTGCCTCGCTCTGCCACTCCTTATCGTGGGCGTAGATGTACTCGGCAATCTCCTTGAATACGGGCAACGATACGCCAGCACCCGTATAGAACTTCACCTCGCCCCTCCTGCGAAGGGTTTTAATTGACACAATGCAGGTATATTTGGGGTTGTCGGCGGGGAAGTAGCCCACAAAGGTCGCGAGGTACTCCCTACTTCCATCCTTGGTTTCGTAGGCATTCCTACCCATATTCGCCTTTGTTTGGTAGACCTGCGCCGTGCCTGTCTTGCCCGCAACACCAAAGGGTAGCGAGGCAAGGGCCCTACCTGTGCCGTGTTCGTCGCTCACTACCGACTCCATACACTCTCTCAACTTGGCGAGTGACTCGGGGGAGCAGATGGCGGGATTGACCACCTCGGTGGCGAACTCCTCCAAAATCTCACCGTCCCTCTCAATCTGTTTCACCAGCACGGGTTGTAGCAATCGGCCACCATTGGCCACAGCGTTGTAGAACATCAGCGTCTGCAAGGGGGTCATATCCATCTCGTAGCCATAGGCGGTTTGGGTGAGTGTGGTGTGGGACCATCCGCCCTTCTGTTTATAGGTTGAGGGGTGCTTTATCCCCCTAAAACCGTAGCCTTTGATGCGCTGAATATCGCGTATCTTGTCTATGCCGATGGCGTTGATGTACTCCACCCATCTCTCGGGATTCTCGCCATACTCCTCCGTTACGGTCTTGGCAAAGCCGATGTTGGAGGACTCGGTGAAGATACCTTTGAGTGTGGTTTTGCCCGTCTTTTCGCCCACAACGTGGGTGTCGGTAATCTTCAAGCCGCCAATAACCATCGATGGCTTCTTGCCACAATCAATGCGCTTGTCGATGCTCATCCCCGCCTCATCAATGAGTGCCATGAGCGACACACCCTTGAAGGTCGAACCTGGGGAGCCTTGCCACTGAATGGCGTAGTTGAAGTCGTCGTTCATCTCGCCACCCTTGTGGTGGGTGAGGTTGGCCATTGCGCGAATTTCGCCCGTTGCACACTCCACAACCACCGCCGTACCACTACTTGCATTGTTCTCCTCCAACTTTTTGCGAAGGGCTCCCTCCACAACATCTTGGAGGTCGATGTCGATGGTGGTTATGATGTTGCTACCATTGGATGCGGGGGTGTTGGCCTTGTCGATGATGGGCACCGAGTGGCGGTGGCGTGAGTCGAGCCACACAAAGCGGTTCTCGCCATCTTCGGCCGCTATCACATCGTTGTAGGCCCTCTCTATGCCACTCGAAATGGTGTAGGCCGCAAGCGAGCCGTAGACCTTGTGGCGGATGGGGCGGTGCTCCACAACCAAACCATACTTGGGTTGCATCAGTGGGAAGCTACGCAAGCGGTCATACTCCCTTTGATTGAGCGTGCCAGGAATGAAGGGCTGGTTGTAGGGCGAGGAGCCAATCTTGTTCACCGCACGGTGTCGGGTATCCGAAAGGAACTTTTTGTAGTGCGAGGCGGGCTTGCCAAACATTGCCGACAAAGAGTCGCACAAGGCGGGCAGCTCCCTCTCAAAAACTCCTCCTCCCAGAGCCTCGGCGTGCAAATCGAGCCTCAAACGGTAGCCCCTTGTGTCGGTGGAGAGAATCTCGCCATCCTTGTCGTAGATGTTGCCCATACTGCCATCCACCGTGCGAGTGGTGTAGCACCTCTCGTCGGAGAGGTTGCGCAGGGGGGTGCCATTGGGGCCCCACTGTGTGATGGCAATCTGACCGATGATCAATACCGACAGCAGGGCAAAAATTCCGTAGAGAATCTTCACTCTGTTCTGTATCCCCTTTTTAATCCTCCCAGGGTGGGGGTCGTGGGCGGTGTTGCTATTTCTTGCCATCCTCGTTTCGTTTTATCACTGTTGGGGGTGTGTTCCATTCGCGCAGGTCTATCCCTCGGCGCTTAATCTCCTCCACTATGTTGTTGTGGCGCGTGGCCTCCAATCGCTCCGAGGAGTAGAGCAGGGCTTTGGAGCGCTCCCTTTGGAGCTCTATGCGGTAGGATATCTCCTCTCTTTGGGTGCGCTGACAGGTGAAGATGTAGCCCATATAGAGCAAAATCAGTAGGCAGCAGTAGAGCATAAAGGGGTAGTGACGACGCACCGACTCATTGTAGAGTACATCGCCCGAGAAGATGCTCTTCGAGGAGCGCCTTCGTGCTTGGTCAATACTGCTGGGCCGAACAGCACCCATAGGTTTCTCGTCCTTGCGAGGTGCTGTCGCCAGGCGGCCATTCTTGCTGACCTTATCTCTCTTTCTGCCAAACAACCTCATATCTTGGCAACTAATTTTGAATTTTGAATTTTGAATTTTGAATTCTCTCCGCCACTCGGAGTTTTGCACTTCTACTACGGGGGTTGCGCTCCACCTCTTCGGGGGTGGGGACAATCGCCTTGCGACTTATGGCCTCCATTGGGGAGCTCACGTTGCCAAAGAAATCTTTCTCCACCTTGCCCTCGAAGTTACCCGTCTTGATGAAGTTTTTGACGAGCCTATCCTCCAACGAGTGGTACGAAATGACGCACAGCCTACCCCCGGGTTTGAGCACTTTGAGGCTCTGCTCCAACGCCATTTTCAGAGCCTCCATCTCGCCATTGACCTCTATGCGGAGGGCTTGGAAGAGTTTGGTGAGGAACTTGGCACCCTCTTTCTTTGGGGTGCAGGGGGCAACGGCCTCAATCAGCTCACCCGTTGTTGTTATCTCCTTTTGCTCGCGGTAGCGGACAATGCACGAGGCGATTTTCCAAGTGGTGTCCAATTCGCCATACTCTTTGAGCACCCTTGTCAACTCCTCTGCCGAGTAGTTGTTGACCAACTCGCGGGCGGAGAAATTCGCCCTCTGATTCATCCTCATATCCAAAGGAGCATCGGCCTTGAACGAAAATCCCCTCTCGGCGGTGTCGAAGTGGTGTGACGACACGCCCAGGTCGGCAATGATACCATCCACCTCGCCATCCAAGACTCCGCGCAGGCGCAACTGTGAGCGCAGAAAGCGGAAATTGCTCTCCACGAAGTGGTGACGCACATCACCCGTGAGGTTGGCCTTTGCGTCTGCGTCTTGGTCAAACGAAAAGAGTGTCCCCTTTGGGGAGAGCTCTTTGAGGATAAGGCGCGAGTGGCCGCCACCTCCGAAGGTCAAATCTACATAGACTCCGTCGGGGTTAATTGCAAGTCCCTCAATGGTTTCGGTGGCGAGTGCGGGTATGTGATAAGTTGTGGTCATAGCTTCCCTGTTACAAAGTATTACAAATACTTTGTAAAGGTACAGCTTTTAGAGCATACTATGCAAGAAAAAAGCGGGAAAGTTATTAACAATCGGGGAGATTTGAGGTCTGACGTCTAACGTCTAACGACCAAAGTCCTTTTGTTCTTTTCCCTCTCCTAGGTTAGGAGAGGGTGGTCGAAGGCTGGGTGAGGTCCGTTAATTTGGAACGACGAGCACAACGGCATAAGCCGAAACACCCTCGCCACGGCCCGTGAAGCCGAGTTTCTCGGTGGTGGTGGCCTTCACCGAAACAGCGCCAACCTCTACGCCCATAACCTCTGCCAAGCGAGCCCTCATTTGGTCGATGAAGGGGCGGAGTTTGGGCCTTTCGAGCGCAATGGTAATATCCACATTACCAACCTCATAGCCCTCGTTGTGGATGAGGTCGATGGTGCGTGCCAAAAGGATAGTGGAGTCGATTCCCTTGTAGGCTTGGTCATTGTCGGGGAAGTGTTTGCCGATATCACCGAGGGCGGCTGCTCCGAGTAGTGCGTCACACAGCGCGTGGATTGCCACGTCGCCATCCGAGTGGGCAACACAACCAAAGGTTGAGGGCACCTTCACACCGCAGAGAACCAAATCAAGTCCCTCTGCCAGAGCGTGTACGTCAAATCCAAATCCTATGCGCATAATTCTTTCGATTTTTACCGCTACAAAAGTAGCATTTTTTTGCTCCACAAGCAAAAGAAAAATTCGAAAATTAGAGCCTCCAACCCACTCAACTCTCAATTATCAATTCTCAATTCCAAAAAAAGCTCTATCTTTGGGAGAGTAAAAACGACACAAACCAAAAACTATATCCAAAATGAGTACTATTAGCACCCTTTCGCCCTCTTTGGTGTGGGGCATTTTTGAGGAGATTACGCGCGTACCACGCCCCTCGAAACACGAAGAAAAAATTATTGCCTACTTGGTTGATTTTGCAACCAAACACAACCTCAAACACAAGGTTGATGCGGCAGGTAATGTGGTGATTTACAAGCCCGCAACTGCCGGCTATGAGAATGCACCAGCAGTGGTGTTGCAGAGCCACAGCGATATGGTTTGCGAGAAGAACAACGACACCCAGCACGACTTTATGACCGACCCCATTGAGGCCTATATTGATGGCGAGTGGGTGAAGGCAAAGGGTACAACCCTCGGTGCCGATTGTGGTATCGGTATGGCTGCGGCCCTTGCAGTGTTGGTTGATGATTCGCTCGCGCATCCTGCCATTGAGGCCCTCTTCACCGTTGATGAGGAGACGGGACTTACGGGAGCCTTCAACCTTGCGCCCGATATGCTCTCGGGCAAGTATCTTCTGAACCTCGACTCGGAGGATGAGGGTGAGCTCTTCATCGGCTGTGCGGGCGGTGTGGATACCCTCGCAACTTTCAACTATAAGAGTGAGCGTGCACCAAAGGATTACGCTTGGTATCGTGTGGAGATTGGCGGTCTGAAAGGCGGACACTCGGGCGATAATATCCCCGATGGGTTGGGCAACTCCAATAAGATTATGGCTCGTCTGTTGCAGATGGCATCGGAGCGCTATGGTTTGAAAATCAGTGATTTCAATGGTGGTAATCTGCGCAATGCAATTCCTCGTGAGGCCTTTGCAGTGGTGGGTGTTCCAGCCAATCGTAAAGGTGCTTTCTTGCGTCTGGTGAAGGGTTTTGCAGCTGACGTTGCGGCCGAGTTGCAGTACACCGACAGTGGCTTCTGGATGAAGGCCGAGGCGTGCGATAAGCCATCGAAAGTGATAGATGCCGACACCCAATATCGCCTCCTGACAGCCATTGTGAGTGTGGCAAATGGTGTGCTGGCTATGAGCTTTGCGATGAAGGGCTTGGTGGAGACCTCCACCAACCTCGCATCGGTGAAGTTCCTGCCCAAAAATAGGATTCAGGTGGTGACCTCCCAACGCTCCTCGGTGGAGAGTGCCAAGAGGTATGCTGCACGCACAGTGGAGGGTACCTTCCGCCTTGCGGGTGCAAAGGTGGTACACTCCGACGGCTACCCCGGATGGGCTCCCAATCCCAAGAGTCACCTCTTGGATGTTGCGGTGGCTACCTATCGTGAACTCTTTGGTAAAGAGCCAGTTGTGAGGGCTATTCACGCGGGCTTGGAGTGCGGCCTCTTCCTCGAAAAGTATCCCCACTTGGAGATGATTTCCTTTGGTCCCACTCTGCGCGGTGTTCACTCGCCCGACGAGAGGTTGGAGATTGCAACGGTGGAGAAATTCTGGAAACATTTGGTTAAACTCCTCTCCTCGTTATAGTACAAGCACATCTCGTCGTGCTTAAAGTATTAAGGATGATTTCTCGGGGCGCGCCTATTTGGTGCGCCCCGCGACGTTAGACATTAGATGTTCGACAAAAAAAAGAGGGGATGCCCTCGCGGCAACCCCTCTCCAATCAAACTTCTCTAACACCTAATTAAACATTGTCGAATACAATGTTTTGTTCTTGCTTTTTAATTTGCTCTTTGGGCGAAACATTCACCGAGGAGTGCATCCAAAAATAGCAACTCGGCCTCTTCGCAAATGACGTGGTTCATCAGTAGCTCATAGTCTTCGCCCACAAAGCCCTCTCTTTTTTCGTAGTCAAAATCTCCCATAGGCACTTTGGTTTTTGTGGTCAATCTTTTGCTACAATAACGAGGTGCCTTTGGGGTTTATTGTGGAAAAATTATTCGAGAACGATATTTTTTTCTTTTATCATTTTGCGCAGGTTAATCAGGGCGTAGCGCATACGTCCGAGGGCAGTGTTGATGCTCACCTCGGTCTGCTCGGCTATCTCCTTGAAGGAGAGGCCACCCCAATAGCGCAACCTCACGACCTCCTGTTGCTCCTCGGGGAGAAGGGTTACAAGGTGTCGTAGGTCGGCCTCAATCTGCTCACCCACCAATCGGTCCTCGATGGAGCCTTCGCTAATACGCTGGGTGGCGAGGATGTCGTAGCCTGCATGGTGCTGGTTAATTGTGTGATTCTGCTTTTCGGCACGGAAGTGGTCGATGACCTGATTGTGGGCAATGCGCATCACCCACGAGAGGAACTTGCCACTCTCGTGATAGCGCCCGCTGTCAATCACGCGCACAACCTTGACCATTGTCTCCTGATAGATATCGTCGGCCAAATCGGCATCTTTGACCATCATACGGATATAGTCATAGACGCGCTGGCGATGACGTTCAATGAGTTGGGAAATAGCCTCTTTGCCTCCTGCAAGGTACTCTCGGAGCAACTCGTGGTCGCTCTTACCCTGTGAGATGTGTATCATACTCTTTCTTCTAATGTTGGTTTGTCAAAGAGTAGATGTTTTCGATAGGCAAAAAGTCTTTTAAGAGTTAAATTAAATAGTGAAACTGCGTGCAAGGTAGGCAATTTTCCCCTAATTTCCAAATCAAACACGAGTTTTTCCGATGAACCCCACCTCGACACGCAGTTTCAACCCTTATGGGGCAAAACTTGTGCCAAATAGGAGAGTGGTGTCAACCGTCGACCGTTGACCGTCGACCGATGCGGGCAACAGTTGCCCGAAGATAGGGAGGTTAGGGAGTGTAGGGATTTCTCTAAATTCCCTAATAAATCTTCGGGGCGCACCATTTTTTTGTGCGCCCCGCGACGTTAGACGTTAGACGTTAGACGTTGGACCTCAATATAGCACTATGCCTGCCACTGCCGAGAGGACAATGAGTAGAATGGGATTGACTCTCTTCACCGAGGCCACAAAACACCCTGCGAAGATTACCCAGCTCTTCCAATCGATGAAGGTGCCCTCGCCAAAGAGCATAAGGGCCGAGGAGAGAATGAGGCCTATCATCATTGGTTGCATACCATCCATAGCCCCCTTGAATTGGCGGTTGCCGCGCAATTTAAGGTAGAACTTGGTGGCCAGCATCATAAGCGTGAGCGAGGGCAAGCAGACGGCAATGGTGGCCAGCAGTGAGCCCCACACATTACCCGTCACGGTGTAGCCTACATAGGTCGCGCAGTTGATGGCAATAGGGCCGGGGGTCATCTGCGAAATGGCTGCTACATCGGCCAATTCGGTGGCCGTAAGCCAACCGTTCTGCACCACTATCTCGTTGTAGATGAGCGAAATCATCGCATAGCCACCACCAAAGCCGAAGAAGCCGATTTTGAGGTACGAGAGGAAGAGTTGGAGGTAGATCATTGCTCACCCTCCTTTCCTCCGCACTCTTTACCCTCGGAGCGGAACGAGTAGCCGATGCCCACAAGGGCACCGATGAAGATGAACCAAATGGGCGAGATGCCGACGAGCCAAATGACCACCGACACGGCGAGTGCCAGCGCAATCTTCCACCACTGCATTCCCTTGGTCATATTGATGATGGGCGCGGCAATGAGTGCCACCACCGCAGGGCGCATACCCTTAAAGGCTGCCGCTACGGTTGTGTTATCCTTGAAGTCCGTAAAGACGGTTGCAATCAGTAGAATGATGAAAAAAGAGGGAATCACCACACCCACAAGTGCTGCAAAAGCTCCCTTTACACCCCTTGTTTTGTAGCCCACAAAGACCGCAGTATTGAGGGCAATGGGGCCGGGGATGCTTTGGGCGATGGTGAGTTGATTGATGAACTCCTCGCGTGTGAGCCATCCGCGTTTTTGTATCATCTCCGCCTCAATGAGGGGTATCATTGCATAGCCACCACCGAAGGTGAAGGCTCCAATCTTCAAAAACGAAGTGAATATGGTCCAAAGCGAGTTGTTCATTTGTTTCTTTGTCTAACGTCTAACGTCAAACGTTGAGGGTATAAAGTTTTTGTTTGGTTGCTAATTATTGACAAATGCGGTGAACATTGCGGCGGCGAGGGCTGCGGTCTCGGTACGCAGGCGCTCTTTGCCGAGGGTTACCTCCCTGAATCCAGCCTTGCGGGCAGCCTCAATCTCCTCCTTCGAGAAGTCACCCTCGGGGCCAATGAGAACCATCACATTGTCGCCCTTGTCTATTAGTTCGCCCATAAAAATACGCTCCATATCCTCCTCGCAGTGGGCAATGAGCCTTACACCATCGAAGGGCTCCTCCAAAAGTGTGCGGATGGGGGTGAGGGGGTCAATCTGTGGTAGGTAGGCTTTGAGCGACTGCTTCATTGCGCTGATGGCAATCTTTTCGAGCCTTTCGCCCTTGATGACCTTTCGCTCCGAGTGGTCACATAGGATGGGAACGATGCGGTCGATGCCACACTCCGTTGCCTTCTCCACAAACCACTCTATGCGGTCGATGTTCTTGGTGGGGGCTACGGCTATGGTGAGCGAGTAGGGGCGTTTCTCCCACTCGTGGTGCTCCTCTACGATGCGGATGGTGCAGCGTTTGGGGTGTGCATCCTCCACCTCGGCACGATAGAGTGTGCCCTTGCCATCGGTGATGTGGAGCGAGTCGCCCTCTTTGAGGCGCAGTACCCTCACGCAGTGTCCGCTCTCCTCCTCGGAGAGGGTGTAGAGGGGTGGGGTTATGTCGGGTGAATAGAATAGTTGCATAGGGCAAAGGTAGTCACAAAAGTTGAAAAATTCAACTTTTGTGACTACCTATATTGGTTGTTAGACCTTTGCGGTTTTTTCCATAAAATTTGGAAACTATTTTGTGAGGTGTGATAGTATATTTGCACCCAACCCCATTAACACTATCATACGATTATGAAACGCCATTACATTCCGATTCTATCTCTTCTTCTATTGTTGATTCTGGCCCTCGGTGCGCTCGCAGAGAGTGTGCGAGAGGGTAGGCGATTGGCCTCCAATCAGCGGTCATTGGTGGTCCAAAACCAAGCCCTACGCTCCGAAGTTGTGGCGCAGGAGCAATCCGTTGCGCGTTTGAGGATGACGGTTGGTGAGTTGGAGGAGTTTCGCAGGGCGGATGCCGAGAGGATTCGGGAGCTGGGCATAAAGTTGTGCCACGCGCGAGCACTGACACTCACCGAGAGCATCCAAAGGCTCGACACTATTGTTGTGGCCGACCTCCGCCCCTTGCTCTCCGATTCACTCTATCGTCTGCAACTGCGCGATGGGTGGGTGAGCCTCGATGTGGAGATGCGCCCACGCGAGGCACACATCTCCCTCACCTCGTGCGATACCCTCTTTCAGGTTGTGCACCGCGTGCCGTGGCGATGGTGGATATTCTCTTGGGGCACGAAAGCCATTCGCCAGGAGATTCGTTCCTCCAATCCGCACACCCGACTCGTCTATTCCGAGTATATAGAAATTGAAAATTAAAATCCGTATCACTAAACAAAAAGCCCTCTCGCGCGGAGAGGGCTTTTTTTAGTGATGGCACTCGTGGTGGTCGCAGGTGACGCCCGAGTCGAACACAAAGCCGGCAAGGTAGCTCTTGATGAGCACCTCCACACTGCCCCTGCATCCTCTGATTACTCGGATGCCCGCAGCGGAGAGTTTGTTGAGTGCCCCTTGGCCCATATTGCCAGCCAACATCACCTCCACGCCCATATCGGCGAGTGTTGAAGCGATGTTACTCTTACAACCACAGCCCTGTGGTGAGGGTAGTGTTTGGGTGGCTGTAACGGTTTTATTTTCAATGGTATAGATGGTGTAGTGGTCGCAGTGGCCAAAGTGGTCATCGACCATCCCATCCCTTGTTGGAACTGCAATTTTCATAGTATAAAATTGAAAATGGAAAATTGAAAATGGAAAATTATGGTGCACCTTTGGTGCGAAATTTTCTATCCCATTCTATTTTTGTAGTCCTCGTAGCCGAATCGGCGGACAATCTCCACCTCTCCGTCGGTGTGGCAGATGGCGATAGAGGGGTGCGATACGCCGTTGAACATAGTGGTCTTGACCATCGTGTAGTGTATCATATCCTCAAAGACAATCCTATCACCCACCTTTGGCTCCCTATCGAAGGCCCAATGGCCCACCCAATCGCCCGCAAGGCAGCTATTGCCACCCACACGCCACTTTTTCTCACCCTCCTCGGGGTCGTGGGCACCCACAATGGCGGGCTTGTAGGGCATTTCGAGGCAGTCGGGCATATGGCAGGCAAATGACACATTTGTAACCAACGTGCTCTCGCCTCCGCCCTCTACGATGTCCTCCACTGTGGCGACCAATGTGCCTGTTCTCCAAGTGAAAGCACTGCCAGGTTCGAGAATTACTCGCAGGTTGGGGTGGCGCTCGCGGAAACAGCGCAGAGTATCAATCAGCAACTCCACATTGTAGCCTTTACGAGTCATGAGGTGACCACCGCCCATATTGAACCACTTGATTTTGTCCAGCAGGTGGCCAAATTTCGCCTCCACAGCCTCCAATGTCGCCACCAAGTCCTCCGCTTGTGACTCACACAGAGAGTGGAAGTGTAGGCCCTCAATGCCCTCTGGCAGTTCGGGTAGCAACTCTGCACGGATACCCAAACGGCTGGCAGGGGATGCGGGGTTGTAGAGGTCGGTCTCCACGGTCGAGTACTCGTGGTTGATGCGCAGACCACACGAAATGCCATTCAGAAGAGCCCTTTCGCGGTAGCGCTCCCACTGCCCCAAAGAGTTGAAGGTTATGTGGTCGCTATACTTGATAAGCTCCTCCCACTCACCCTCGCTATATACGGGAGCATAGGTGTGGGCCTTTGTGCCATACTCCTCAAAGACCAATCGTGCCTCCGCCAATGAACTTGCCGTTGCACCATCGGAGTGCTCGCGCAAGATGGGGAAGATGCTCCACATAGCACTCGCTTTCAGGGCGACGATAATCTCCACGCCCGCCTCGCGCCTCACGCGGTCAATAACCGCCATATTTTTCAGTAACTCCGCCTCCTCCAAAACATAGCAGGGCGAAGGAACAGTGTTGTAGTAATTCATCTTTTTTTTGCGACTTTTTATAAAAAGTCGCCCAAAAATTTTTACGCGATACGTTGTATCGCCATATACTTCACAAATTGATTATATAATCATCGGGCGAGCCGATTGGGGCTCGCCCGTGACATTTAGACGTTAGACGTTGGTCGTTAGACTACAACTCCAAGTCCACATCGTGCAACTCAACCCAAGGCAGACCCTGGGGACCGAGCTCCGCCAAGAATGGATCGGGGTCGAACTCCTCCACGTTGTGAACACCGGGCATTACCCACAAACCTTTGGCAAACATCGCAGCACCAAGAGCCGCAGGAACACCTGTGGTGTAGCTCACAGCCTGGGTGCCGGTCTCCTTGTAGGCAGCCGCGTGGTCGCAGTTGTTATATATATAATAGGTCTTCTCCTTACCATCCTTGATACCCCTGATGCGGCAACCGATGGAGGTCTCACCGTGGTAGTTCTCGCCCAAAGTCTTGGGGTCGGGAAGAACCGCTTTGAGGAATTGGATGGGGACAATCTCCTGACCATTATACATAATGGGGTCGATGCGGGCCATACCGATGTCCTGAATCACGCGAAGGTGAGTGAGGTACTCCTGACCGAAGGTCATCCAGAAGCGGGCGCGTTTGATGGTGGGGTAGTTGATCACAAGGCTCTCCAACTCCTCGTGGTACAAGAGGTAGCTCTCGCGAGGACCAATGTTGGGGTAGTTGAGAGTTTTGTGAATCTCCAACGAGCCAGTGGTTACCCACTCGCCATTCTCCCAATAGCGACCATTCTGGGTAATCTCGCGGATGTTGATTTCGGGGTTGAAGTTGGTGGCGAAAGCCTTGCCGTGGTTACCGGCATTGCAATCCACGATGTCGAGGTAGTGAATCTCGTCGAAGTGGTGCTTTGCAGCATAAGCGGTGAAGATTGCCGACACACCGGGGTCGAAACCGCAACCGAGAATAGCGGTGAGGCCAGCCTTCTCGAACCTCTCGCGGTAGGCCCACTGCCACGAATACTCAAAGTGTGCCTCATCCAGGGGCTCGTAGTTTGCGGTGTCGAGGTAGTTCACACCACACTCCAAGCAGGCATCCATAATGGTGAGATCCTGATAGGGGAGTGCTACGTTGATGACGATGTCGGGCCTAAAAGCACGCATCACACGACAGAGGTCGGCAACATTGTCGGCATCCACCTGCTCGGTTTTGATTCTGTCGCCACCGATGGCTGCTGCAATCTGGTCACATTTGCTTTTTGTACGGCTTGCCAACATCACGTCGGTGAATACGGGGTTGGCAGCTACTTTGTGTGCAACAACGGTACCTACGCCGCCTGCACCAATGATGAGTACTCTACACATAGTAATAGTATTCGTTTTTGAGGTTTATATTTTGTGTTTCTTGTCTCTTTACCCTTGGCTGATAGGTAGCCAACATACAAAAGTAAGAATTTTTTTTGAGATTTGGCTTGCGACTCCCAAATTTTTCATTACTTTTGTTGGAAAATTCCAACTTTTCCAACTTGTAAAACAAAACTAACTATGCAAACAGAGAAAGACAAATACCTATTTGGTGTTGTGAAGGTGGGTGACAAGGGGCAGGTTGTGATTCCCAAGGAGGCCCGCGAAGTGTTTGATATTAAGCCTGGTGATTCGTTGCTCGTATTGGGCGACATAACCAAAGGACTCGCTCTTGTCAAAACCCAGATTTTTGATTCGGCGGTCGAGGAGGTCTTTAAGTAGCGAGCGTGCCTTGTGGCGAGTGTGCCTTGTGGGTGCTGGCGAGCACATCTCGTGGTCGATTTCTGCGTTATGCTTTTGATTTTGCTTCCTCATTTACGCCTTGTAAACTGCGGAGCAAAATCAAAACCAAGCCTTGAACTCGCCTCACGATATGCACTCGCGAGGGTAGAGGAGGTCTAACGTCTAACGTCCAACGTCTAACGTCGCGGGCGATGAATCGCCCGAGGAAATATTAGTGAATTTAGTGAAGAGAGCCCTAACTTCCCTAATCTCCCTAACCTCCCAAATGGGGTAGAGCAAATGCTACACTAAAAGTTTTTTGCGTCGCTTTTTTACAAAAAAGCGACATGATGGGGCGACTTTTTATAAAAAGTCGCAAGTATAATTCTCAATGCTCAATTTTATGAAGAATCGTTACTATTTTTTGGATAATTTGCGCTGGGTGATTGTATGCTTGGTGCTCTTCTATCACGTTTTCTACAACTACAACGCAGTGGGTGTCTTTGGGGGTATTGGGGGCTTTGCCGACCACCAATGGCAGGATATATTTTGTGCTCTGTTGAATCCGTGGTTTATGACACTGATGTTTGTGGTAGCGGGTGCTTCGAGCCGTTATGCACTCGGTAGGCGCACACCTCGTGAGTTCCGTCGTGAGCGCACACGCAAACTCCTCGTACCCTCTACCCTCGGCCTTCTGGTCTTTGGTGGGGTGCTCGGATCTCTCAATATGCACATAGCGGGTGCGGATATACCCGAAAATATCCCCCTTTGGGTGAAATGGCTCATCGCTGTGGCGAGTGGTACGGGTCCGTTGTGGTTTATCCAAGACCTCTTTGGATTCTCGCTCTTGTTGCTTTTGGTGCGCAGGGTGATGGATGCCGAGAGGGTTGATAGGTGGCTCTCGGGACTCTCCAATTTGGGCGTTGGACTCCTGATGGTAGGCTTTTTGGGGGTGTTATGGGTGGCATCGCAGAGCCAGATAGACAACCCAACAGCCGCGCAGGGGCTCCTAAACCTCTATCGCCCCATCTACTACTTTGTGGCATTCCTTTGTGGCTACTACCTCTTCTCCTCGGAGCGTGTGCACACCTTCCTTGCCGAGCGCGTGGTGCCACTCATTGTGGTGGCTGTGGTTGGTGCTGTGGGTTTCTGCACGGAGTTCTACGGCAAGGACTACACCTCACCCGAGGCATTGCAGGGCCTTTGGGGCAACCTCTCCTGCTGGTCGATGGTGTTGGCAATGATGGGAGCCTTCAAGCGTTGGGCCGATAGGACCTCACCCTTTGCGGATTATATGACGCGCAGTAGTTTTGGACTCTATGTGGTTCATATGCCCGTTTGTACGGCCTCTTGCTTTTTGTTGAAGTCGAGCGTGTTGCCAGTGTGGGCAGATTATGTATTGGCTTTGGTGGCTACCTATGTGGGTGCTGTGGTGCTCTGGGAGGTGCTCCGCAGGATACCCGTTGTGAATTATTGCATCTTTGGCATAGGGGGCAAGAGGGCCAAATAACCCCTAAAAATTGCGCCAAACGAAAAAAAATGTGCAAAGAGTTTGCAGAAAAAGATTTTTGCCTTATCTTTGCACCGCTTTTGGACTGAAAGCGCGATGATTCGCTAGCTCAGCTGGTAGAGCACAGCACTTTTAATGCTGGGGTCCTGGGTTCGAGCCCCAGGCGGATCACCGAAGAGGCGGAAGACGATGAGTCTTCCGCTTTTTTTTGTATTCATTGTTGGGGCTCGAACCCAGGAATGCCCCCTATCAAGGGGGTTAGGGGGTTGTAAATAAACCGAGCACACGACTGCCTACTGCAAGTAGCGCAGTCGAGCCCCAGGCGGATCACCGAAACGAAGGGATGACATTAGTCATCCCTTTTTTTCGTTTCGGTGATTCATCTATACAATCCACCCAAACCCTCCTTTGAGAAGGAGGGCTTTTCGCTTCGCTCATTGTGACCGTTTGGGCTCGAACCCAGGAGTGCCCCCTTTCAAGGGGGTTAAGGGGTTGTAGAATCTAACACTGCGCACCCACTCCTTGCGAAGATACCAGAATGTCGCTTGAATTGCCTTGTTGCGTCGAGGGTGATCGTCATACCTTTTGTTGCGATAGTTCATATCAAAGATGCACTCCCAACTCTTTTGGATTTTCCCTTGCAGCTCGGTGGTGTACTGATGGAAATATGCTCCGTGCTGGATGTTGTTGGCCTTTGCAAACGCATCCACCTCTCTCTCCAACGCTTTATCGCCAATGTGCCAACCATTCATACAGTGCCAACCCCACAAGTGAAAGTTGCTCTCCAATAGTAGCTCTTCTGGAATGTCGGCTTCGATGAAGACCTCGTGGAGATATTTGCCATCCACTTTGTTGGGTGTAAATTTGGGTTTTCGTGCCTTGTAACTCCCATACTGCACCCAGCACCACAGCGGGTACTTGATTTGTGGCATTGGCGGCGGACCGAGGCGCAGGTGCATCTGCTCGACCATCCAATCGTAGGCAAACCGATACTCGTTGCACAGCCAACTCTCCCTGGTGCAGTAGGCAATGCCATTCTGCTCCAAGTCTTCCAAAAAATCTATATCTTGCTGTGTCCAGACAATCATAATCCCCCTCTTTTATTCCACTCTTTGTCTATTTTTTGCCAATAGTCCCTCCCTTCGGGGGTGGTGGCCCAGTCGAAGGCGTGGGCAAAGATATACTCCGCCTCGCCCGCCTCCCACAGAGCAGCATCCAGGGCCGTGTGGCCGTTGTGGAGCAGAAATGCAAGGTCGAATTGGGCCTCGCACTTCTCTGCCCGTAAAAAGGCCCGAAAATCGCAGTATGTGCGCCCTAATCCCATAAGACGACCCCTTGCAGCTTGTTGGCAAAGTCGGCATCTTGGGGGTTGTATCGCTGGTTGCAACAAGGACACCAGAAGGGCGCACTCTCATCGGCCACCTCGCCACACCCCACACAGGCGTAGGCAAAACCCACGCCCGCCTGGTGCTCGAACTCCGAGCCACACCTCTCGCACTTAACTCTATATATTACGCCCATAGTGCACCTATTTATTCTCGCCTTTGGCCTTGATGAAGACAACGACTCTCACCTGATGTTCGGGGTGGGTTTCGGTGTTTTTGGACTGCACGCGAGCCTCAAAGAGGTCGGAGTGTCCCAAGTCCAAAAACTTGGCAATATCCTCATTATATGCAGCGGGGATGTAGCCAAGTTTGGTGTCGCCATAGTAGAGCGCAATGGCTTTGTTGTCGTGTGGGTTGTTTGGCTCACGCTCCAAGTCGAGCTTCGAGCCGATTTTGAGTTCCTCCATCACGAGGCATCCCTCCCAATGCGAGAAGCCCGCAATGTGGAAATTAAGGTAGTGTAAGTTGGCTGGTTTTCTGTTTTTCATAATAGTGTTTTTTAGGTTTAACATTAACTTTCACGGTGCAAAGGTACGGGGCTGTTTTGACAATTTGTGTCAAAAGAACGATTAGTTGTCAAGGATGTTGAAAAACCAAAGGAACATCAACAGTCGCCACCAAAAGTTGTCGTTATTCCCGAACATAATTCACACGCATTAAAGTTTTCCGCCACCGCCAAAGAGAATATCAAGACACTCCATCAGTAGCGCAATCACCACCATAATTCCGAAAATTATTTTCATAGTTCATCGAGTTTTAGTTGTACAAAAAAAGTCCCGACAACACTCTCTAAATGTTGTCGGGACAAAGGTATGGGGCCGTTTTGACAATTACTGTCAATTGCTATTTTGTGGTATATTTTTGCAAATGCTCTCCACAAGCGAGGCGATATACTCCCCAAATTCGGGGGTGAGGATGCGGATGTCGTGCATAAGACCGAGGGTGAAGCGACCAATGCCGACATAGTCGCAGACCATTGTGTCCAAAAGCCAATGCGACTCGTCTATGGGGGTGAGGTCGCGGGTTGAGAGGGGGTACTCCTCGACCAAGAGGTTATGAGCCATCATACCGAGCTCCAACTGCACACGCCTTTGCTCAAAGCCCGTGATGCGGAAGATGTCGATGTAGCCCTCGTGGTGCAATTCGCCGAACTGCCACCCCTCTGCCAAAACCTCCACCGAGCCGATGCGGGCGGTGTTGAAGAGTTTGTTTTTGCCCGATTCGGGCTCGTAGCACCACACCTGCACATAGTTCGTAGTAAAGCCAAAAGGCTCCACAAGCCTATCCCTCACAATTCCCGTATGCGATGATGCGTAACGCTTCAAAACGACCTGCTTGCGTTCGCCGATGGCCTCTACCAAGTGATTGACATTCACAGCGTTCTTGCCCTCCACAACGCAATCGGCCAGCGAGGTGCAGTTGTAAACAGCAGTAAGTTTCTTGCGCAGATTTTGCTTTATGATGTTGGTGTTGTCGAGCCCCTCAATGAGCTGATTTACAATGTGTGCCTCCTCGTCGGTAAAGTGGATGAGTTGCGAAATCTCCTTGAAGTAGCGGCTCTCCTTGCCAAGGCGGTAGATGCCGCCCTCCTTGCGCTGCACGACAAATCCCGACTCCTTGAAGGTGTCGATGTAACGATACACCGAACGATAGGAGGTGCCAAGTCGCTCGGCCATATCCTCCACGGTGTAGTTGTTGTTGCCCGTCATCATCTTCATCAGACGAAGCACTCGCTCAATTTTCGGTTGGTCCATAACTCCGATTATCTGCCATTTAGGTGTCTTATCCTCACAAAGTTAGGAATTATTTTTAGATAAAGTGTCGAAACCTCTCCAAAAAGCGCAACATTTCACCAATGAAAGACCATTTTGACACCCATTTGTCAAAGGTGAGAGTGATGAAATATGGTGTAATCTGTGAAGTGTGGTAGGTTCGAGCCACAGAATGTATGAGCGTTAGCGATAAGTGCCTCCACTTAAATCTGCATACTTGTCCAGCGCAACTATGGCAACAAGCATATCGGGTAATAAAAAATGGTACGAATTCAACCAACTCACATAACACTACGAGCATTTGCAAGCAGGGGCACACACAAAAAAGGCAGTCGAAATTTCGACTGCCTTTTTCGTATTTAGTGAGGGGGTAGCCCCGCGTTGCTTATCAGAGGATTAGCCCTTCGTTGCGCATCAGGGCCACGCCGGGGAACATCCCGATTGGTTATTCGGCAGGAGCCACAGGAGGGGTGATGTCCACATACGTGTTCTCGTCGTATTGACCGCAGTACCTTGCGACGTACCACTCATAACCAGGTTGTGCTTTCTTGTTTACAGTATCATAATACCTCTGCACATAAATGCCATTGCCCTTGTGAACGTGAGGTTGGTGTATGTATTCATGACTACTATCAACCATCACTTCACCAAGAGTATGCCAATATGTGCCGTTGTCGGTCGCGTCGGTATAGTACAACGATACACTATTATCTTGAACATCTACTGAGTACCTGGGCATAAAGAGGAAGTAGTTGTAGTTTTGCAGAGTCTCTTTATTACCGAATGCATTATCGGCCACCTCGGGACGCACCTCGTCGTCGTAGAAGACGATTGCGTTGAGTTTGTTGCAGCGTTCTACCACATTTTTATCTTTTTCCCCAATCTTGTCGATGCTCTTGGGCAAGTGCAACTGCTCCATACGCAAGGTAGAGAACATATAGGGATGAATGGTATGCACGTTGTTGCCAAGGTAGATCTGAGCGGTCAAAGCCTCGTTGTCGTAGTATTCGTTCGAGAATATACCCTCGTCCCACTCGTCGCAGTTGGCAGCGTAGTCCTCGTTCATAACCAGCTCGCGATCGAGGTTGATGAATGCCAGAGGCGACTGGTAGAATGGGCCGCGCTCATCGGTGCCGGGCTGGAAGCCGATGGTCAGCTCTTTGCTTTCGTTTGCGGCGAAGGTCAGATTGGCGAGTTTGTCGCAGTCGAGGAACGCATTGTCGTCGATGAACGACGTGGTTGCAGGGATGGTCAGGTCAGTAAAGTCGGCTTTCGCCAGAGCATTTTTGCCAATGCTCTCTACCTGGTTGAGGTCCAGAGCGGTGATGGCCGACTCTGCAAACATAAAGGGCGACAGATCCTTAACCTGCGAGCCCAGAGTTACGGTAGCAAGCTCTGCCTTGCCACCAAACACACCCTCGGCCGCATCGTCAGGGGTAGCACCACCGAAGTCGTAGTCGAGCTCACGATTGAGGTTAATGGTGGTCAGAGGAGTGTCGTAGAAAGGACCTTTGTCGTCGATAGCATCATAGAAACCGATTTTGAGTGCTTCGCCCTTGTTGTTGGGGTTGAAGGTGAGCTCTTTGAGTGCAGTACACTCCTCGAAAACATTATTACCAATGGTCTTTACACTACCGGGGATGGTCAGCGAAGTAAGCGCAAGCCTTGACAATGCCCTTTTCTCGATGGTCTCCACTTTGTTCAGATCGAGCGATGTCAGACCGCTACCTGTAAACATATAGGGCGAGAGAGTTTTGACCTGATCGCCAAGGGTTACCTTGGTAAGATTTTCGTTAAGGGCAAACATACCTGACGTATCTTTATCAGGAATGATGAGGTATTTCAGCTCGCGATTGAGGTTGAGAGTGGTGAGAGGAGAGTTGCAGAAAGGACTATAACCACCACTGGAATCGATAGCGAGTGCTTTGCCGTCGGTGCTTGGCTCAAAAGTAATAGTTACCAACTTATTGCAGCCTGCAAACACACTATCACCAATGGTATTTACACCACCGGGGATGGTCAGCGAAGTCAGCGCCAGACCAGACAATGCCCTATCCTTGATGGTCTCCACCTTATTCAGGTTGATGGTGGTAAGACCACTGCCCGCAAACATATAGGGCGACAGAGTCTTAACCTGCTCGCCAATGGTGAGGTTTACCAGATCTTTCTTGCCACCAAACAGACCCGATGCAGTCTGACCTGCGGTGGGGTATTTCATCTCACGGTAGAGATTAACAGTGGTGAGAGGAGAGTCGTAGAAAGGACTAAAACCACCATTTGTACCGATGGTGAGTTCTTTGCCGTCGCTGCTTGGCTCAAAAGTAATAGTTGCCAACTTCTCGCAGTCCTCGAAAACACTACTGCCAATGGTCATCATGTTTCCGGGAATAACGAGTTCTTCGATAGAAGAGCCTGCGAACATAAAGTTCGAAAGAGTCTTCACCTGCTCGCCCAGAGTGATGCTTGAAAGAGTAGACATACCACCAAACAGACCCTCGCTGTTGCTGTCGACACCTGTTTGAGTCTGGATAATATCACGATCGAGTACCAGAGTGGTGAGCGAGTTGTTGTCCTGGAAGAGGTTCTCTGCCTCGCCGTCGGTATCGTAACCCATGGTCAGAGGAGTGCCGGTAGCACTTGGCTCGAAGGTTACTTCGGCAAGGCTGGTACACTGGTAGAACACATCGTTGCCAATAGTATTCACCGAGCCAGGAACAGTAAGCGAAGTCAGCGCAAGACCTGCCAATGCATTGTTCTGGATGGTCTCCACTTTGTTCAAATCGAGCGATGTAATACCGCTGCCGGCAAACATGTGGGGCGAAAGAGTCTTCACTTGCTCGCCCAGAGTGATGCTTGAAAGAGTAGACATACCACCAAACAGACCCTCGCTGTTGCTGTCGACACCTGTTTGAGTCTGGATAATCTCACGATCGAGCACCAGAGTGGTGAGCGAGTTGTTGTCCTGGAAGAGGTTCTCTGCCTCGCCGTCGGTATCGTAACCCATGGTCAGAGGAGTGCCGGTAGCACTTGGCTCGAAGGTTACTCTGGCAAGGCTGGTACACTGGTGGAACACATCGTTGCCAATGGTGTTCACCGAGCCAGGGATAACGATTTCGGTAATAGCAGCATCGGCAAACATATTGTTGGTCAGAGTCTTCACCTGCTCGCCCAGAGTCACCGTAGTAAGTGTGGTCTTACCACCAAACAGACCCTCAGGGTCGTCATTGGGATTGCCGAACTTGTAATCAATATCACGGTTGAGGCTAACAGTTACCAGAGGACAGCTATAAAATGGACCCTCGTCATCGCTTGCATCATAGAAGCCCATAGCAAGAGGCGAACCATCGGCGCTGGGCTCGAAGGTTACAGTAGTCAGCATATCACAGCCCTCAAAGACATTATTGCCAACGGAGGTTAGGGTTCCGGGGAAGACAATCTCCTGAATGGGAAGATAGTTGAACATCTTATTCGAGAGGCTCTTCACCTGAGGACCGATGACTACGGAAACAGTACCCACACCCTCGAAATTTTTGTGATAGAACATACCCTCATCTACCTCGGTGGGGTTGTATGGGTCACCATCTTCATCTACGTAGTTAAGCTCACGGTTGAGGTTGATAGTGGTCAGTTTGGTGTCGTAGAAGGGGCCCCACTCATAGCCATAAGACATATGGCAGATATTCAAAGGGGTATTGGTTGCACTGGGCAAGAAGGTAACCGACTCCAACTCGGCGCAATCGTAGAAGGCATTTACATTGATATTGGCCATACTACCGGGGATGGTAATCTCGCGGAGGGCGGAACCTTCAAATGCACTCTCCTCAATGGTAATAACACCCTCGGGCATAGTGATGGTTGCAACATTGCAATCCTCAAACGCAAACTTCTTAATAGTGGTCAGAGGGGTCGTAAACTCAATTACATACTGACCAAGAGTAGAATCCCAGCTCTGGGTGTAGTCATCGGTATTGAATGCGCCTTTGGAGAAGCTCAATGGCTCTTCGCTCTCATCCGAGCGAGTGTACCAGAGTTTGTTTGCAGCAGGGGCGTTGCAAACAAATTGCAGAGCTGCCATTGGTTTTACAATGTTGCGCTCGATGGCAATCTCTTTGGAGGCCTGCTTGGTGTAGGTGTTGCCATAGATGTCATCCACAGTGATTTTAATACCGTCGGTGAATGTCACAGGAGGCAAGCAGAACCAAAACTCGGTAGCGTTCTCGGCATTCTTGCCAAGATTCACACCCTCGCCACAATCCAAAACGACAGAGGTCGAAGCATCCTCGGCCATAGTGATAACAGGGGCAGCCTCCGAATCGGCCACAACTACTGCACTACCAGCAATCTTATCAACGCCACTAACCGACGAGAGAGTGATTCTCTTAACGCTTGTCACCTGACCATTGGTATCCTCGCCATAGAGTTTGATTACAAGATAGCCACAAGCATTGCGGAAATAGAGGTCGGCATCCATATTGGTCTCGCCCGAAGCGACCATAATGTTGGCATCCCTTCCGAATGTTTTTTCGCCATACTTCTGAGTGGTGGGGTAGTTCAGATTTATCATATCCACACCTTTCTCGGCGTCATATACGACAGTGATATTCTCGTTGTAGGGGAATACAGCCTTCGATCTAAAAATCAGAGCGCCATTAGTGCCAACAACCTGACCATCCTTATTGACGTTCTTGTTCAACTCAACCGACTCGCCGCCATCCTCGCCTTGGTAGGAGTACTTCACATTGTGCATATTGCCGGAGAAGTAGGAGATAGCGTCGCCATTGTGCCAAAGAACTTTGTTGCCTTGCAAATATGTACGGGTTGCAGCACCGTCCTGCTCAGCTGCCATAGATACTCGGATAACTTCGGGAAGTTCGCCGATTTCCACTACGGTGTTATCCTCCTGACCGGCATCAGGCAGCATCTCATCTTGATTCCTATCGCATCCGCAAAGGAGCACGATTACAGACAAAAAATAAAATAATCTCTTCATAATAAGTTTAGTCATCCCAGCCCTCTTCGGTGCCAAATTTTACATCTTCGGTTTTAATACTACCAGCAATTCCTTGCTCTACTTCTACTACGACCACCTCAATACGAGGCGACTCGTAGTGGTTGGTCTGAAAAATTTTGTTGTTCATAAATTTGTTTGATTTGTTTAAGTTAAAAATTATGTTGTTTGCGTCTTATCTACTACGATGATTGGCGAGGTCCAATGCCACAAGTCACAAGGGCCAGAACAGCCCAACGTGAAAACCAGAGTTTGCTCATCTTAACCATACGCCTAACCTTATTTATAAATAGAGGTGCAAAGGTATTCCGATATTGTCGGAGCGTCAAAAAACCATATCCTACATTTTGGTCTATAATACCCCCACTTTTATATATAAACCACCAAATGTAGACCGAAATGTAAACACCAATGTTTAGGACACTGCAACGATTTTGGTTACTTTTGCCAAATATTAACAACTCTAAAATGAAACGACAAATCTGCGCAATTAAAACCATACTGCTAATGCTCGCCCTGGCATTTAGCATCCAAGTGGGCCACGCCAACGACAACCTCTTTCGCCAAGCAAGAGCCTTCCAGCGCGAGGGCAAATTGGCCGAAGCCGTCGAGGCCTTTGTAGACTACCTCTCGCACCCAACAAGCGAAGAGGAACTTTCGCAACAGCAGGTGACACTCTACACCGACGCTCTGGTGCAACTGATGAACACCTTCCAGAGCAAAGGCGAGCCCGAGGCTTGTGTGGCCACCTTGCAGGAGTTGTTCTACTCCTCGCCAATTTTGCAAAACCAATGTCTTAGGGATTACTACTCGGTGTTGGGCTACGCCCTGTCGCGTACCGAAAAGATGGCCGAGGCCGAAGAAGCAACACTGAAAACCTTCACCCTCCCACTCCACCATGCCACCCCCGAGCGTTTCTTCCGCGACTACGCCTATGCCGCCGCAGTCTTTTACAGCAACCCCGACTATCAGCAGCAGGTGATCGAGTGGTGCGAAGAGGCTCTGTTGCAAGCTCAACTCTGCAACAACACCTCCGGCAAACAGTGGGTGTCGGCAATGCTGGGCTCGCTCTACAAACGCAACGGCAACATCAACAAAGCCTTGGAGCTATTGCTGCAAAGCAAAGACGAGGCACAAGAGCGCAAAGACGACCTGGGTGTGCTCAATAGTCTGCACGCACTCATAGACCTATTTTTATATTGGGATGTGCCCGAATATGCCAACATCTACGCCTCGGAGGCAATAAAGGTGGAAAAAAGTATGACCACCAAGAACCCAATGATCTCGGCACAAACCTACATAAACAAAGGACGCTCGTTGCAACAACTCGGCGAGGCCGACTCGGTGGCTATCTATATAGCCAAAGCCCGCGAGCTATGCAAAGCCCTGCCCTACAATAGCGGCATGGTGGATGTAGACCTTCTGCACGGCACCTACCTGACCAACAAGGGTGGCGACTCGTCGCACTTGGGCATCCAAGAGTTACAACAGGTTACCCTCCAAGGCACCCCCGTAAACCAAGCCAAGGCCTATCATCAGTTGGCGCAAACATACCTGAGAAACAAGCAGTTTGATTTGGCAGAAAGGATGCTCGATGATATGTACGCGCTGCTGACCAAGAGCGATTTGCCACTCTACATCCACATAGACTACAAGGCAATCATCGACCACTATCTGAAAGCCCGAAATATGCCCAAAGTGGAGCAATATACCCAGATGATGCTACAAGAGCAGCAGGCATTAAAGGTCAAGAGGCTCAACTTTAATCTTGTGGAGGCGATTGTGGAGGCGCAGACCGAACAGCAGCGCCAAGAGTTGAACATTCTACAACTCCGCCAGACCAACCAGCGCCTTTGGTTCTTCAACTGCGCCGTGTTGTTGGTGGTTGCCTTGTCGGTGATAGTTGTTCGCCTGATTCGCCAAAAGAGGGTGCATAAGGCCCAAATGAAGAGAGCCGATGCCAAACTCTCGTCGCTAATGCAGCAACTCCACCAAACCAAGGCCGAGAAGGATATTATGTCGCAAGAGATCAACGACATTATGAGCGACAAAGAGAATCGCCAAGAGTTGGAGGCGCTCACTCCCTCGGTACTTCAAAAGAGTGGCGAGTCGAAATTTCGCCAACGCTTCGAGCTGCTCTATCCCCAATTTATGCCACGCCTGCGCGAGAGGGTGCCTTCGATTACTCGTCGCGAGGAGTTGCTCTCTATGCTCATTGTTTTGAAGCAGGACAACAAGGAGATTGCTGAGCTGTTGGCCATTGCCCCTCGCAGTGTCTTGATGCTTCGCCACCGCTTCCGCCAGAAGATAGGTCTGAGTGCCGACAACTCATTGGAAAACTTCATTGAGGAGATTTTGCAGCACCCTGATAGCTCGAATACCGCGCCTGCTCAGCGTTGAGTAGTGGTTGCACACTCCCCCTGGGGCTCGGGCGCTTATGCGCCCTGTGGGTTTTTGTTTACAACCCCCTATCCCCCTTGAAAGGGGGCAAGCTGGGTTCGAGCCACAGAACGTATGAGCGTTAGCGAAAAGCCCCCCTCACAGGAGGGGGGGGAGGGGGTGGGTAACACAACGACAGAGGGAATACAACGAAAAAAGGCTGTCCAAACGGACAGCCTTTTCGTCTTGTGCTCCCTCTGGGGCATCGTTTTATGGGCTCTGTGTGCGTGTAAGGGCGATTTTTGACTTCTTCTACATACGTGCTCTATGCGATTTGTCTACCCAATAGACAATAAAATCATGAGTAGTATTCCACACGTTAACAATCTTAATACGGAGTAATGAAGGGATTATTACAATGTGTATGGAATGAAGAATCGTTGAATAGTATTAGTGTTTTCTGAAACAATAATTGGGATGGAATAGTTGAGTTGTATATTTTGAATAACTTGTATATCGGGATGCCTTTTGTCGTTACTTTTTGCCGAAATAATACATATTTTCCCACCCTTGTACATACCTACATCCATATTATGAATAGATCCATGATGAGGCACTTGTATAATACCTATCTTGTCATAGTCAATATTAAGTTTAGCAAGTACTTTTTGCAAAGTGGCGAATTTATTTATAGCCTCAAAGTCTCCCGTATATAAGCAGTTGGTCTGGCAATACATAGGCCTCTTCCTAATCTTATCACACAACTTGGTACTATTTGAGCACAAACAACCCTCTTTAAGGGAAATGAGAGGCATTGAATAACTGTTGTGATTGCCGCCAAAAATCTCTTTATATATTTTTCTACAGTTAGGCACTTTGAGATTTTCTACGATATTTCTAATTTTCTCATAGTCAAGTTTGTTGTTAGAGTACAAGTCAGATGTAGGAATTTGCGCTTCATTCGCCAATCTGGATATGATTTGTGCTGAATTATTTGATGAGAGATTTATTGGATAGTATCTCCAATTGAGGTTATTTATCATAATGACATTTCCGCTTGCCAGTGTCGTACCAACATTAGCCGAATCAATAATAGTCGGTGTTAAATCATTATTCTCATCACACTCTTTTACTTGAATGACTTGAGTATCACCCCAATCGCATCTGAACAATTGTTTGATAAATATATTTGCTTCACTATCAAATTTGCCTTCTTGGATGTAGTTGTATAGTATAGCCTCCACAATCATATTATCCTCTAATGCAGGAAGAACAATACGCTTTACATTGCACCTATTTAATAGCTGTGATACTCCATTAACATGATCTCGATGCAAGTGAGATATGAAAAGCCAATCTACTACATCGTTCTTCTCAAACACCTTCTCGATTTGCTCGGAAACAATCTTTGTTGTACTTCCTCCGCAGTCATATACTGCCGTGAATACACATCTGCCATCTTTATCGTTAAATCGCTCGGTGTAAAACGCTCCGTGCCCAACAGGAAAGAAAGTTCTTGTCATACGATATGAGCAACCTCTCTTCCAGCAAGCATTAAGAGCTATTTCATCCCCTTTCTCTAAATTATCTTCAACATCCAGAATACCCATAAGTTATATATTGCTACGGAGGGGCACCGAAATGCCCCTCCGTAATTAGTGATTTTCGTTAATTGAAGTCGTAGCCCTCGATAGATGATTCATAGTCTCTCCAATCCGATGCATATTTGTATACATTCACACTATCGATAGGCACATAAATCTTGCGATCAGAGGCGTTATTGTCAAACGTACTAAAACTTACACTTGGCGGAGTTGTGGGTTTGCAATAGACACTCGCAAGACTCGAACAACCATAGAACGCCCCACTTCCAATCGAAGTAACGCTATCGGGAATTGTAATGCTTGTCAGCGAGGTGCAATAAGCGAATGCATACCATCCAATCTCAGTAACGCCTTCGGGGATGGTAACACTTGTCAGTGAGGAGCAATTCTGGAATGCATAACCTCCAATCTCAGTAACGCTGTCGGGAATGGTAATGCTCGTTAGGCTCGAACAACCATTGAATACTCTCTCTCCAATTGAAGTTACGCCATCAGGAATGGTAATACCCGCAAGGCTCGAACAATCCTCGAATGCATAATTTCCAATAAATCTAGTTCCTTCTTTAATATTATATGAAGTTAATGTTTTATCAACAACCTTCACCAAATAGGTATCAGCATATCTTATGTTATTTTCAACAGGTAATGATTCACAACCTCCGAATGCACTACCTCCAATCGAAGTAACACTGTCGGGAATGTTGATGCTCGCAAGGCTCGAACAGCCAGAGAATACGCCATCTCCAATCGAAGTAACACTGTCGGGGATGTTGATGCTCACAAGGCTCGAACAGCCATAGAGTGCATAATTTCCAATTGAAGTAACGCTATCGGGAATGGTTACACTCGTAAGGCTCGAACAGCCAGAGAATACTCTCTCTTCAATCGAAGTTACGCCATCGGGAATAGTAATGCTCGTAAGGCTCTTACAACCATAGAATGCATCCTCTCCAACTGAAGTAACACTATCGGGAATGGTTACACTCGTAAGGCTCGAACAACTAGAGAATGCATCCTCTCCAATCGAAGTGACGCTGTCAGGAATGGTTACACTCGCAAGGCTATCACAACCACAGAATGCCGCTTTCCCAATCGAAGTAACACTGTCGGGAATGGTTACACTCGCAAGGCTATCACAACTAGAGAATGCAGCCTCTCCAATCGAAGTGATATTTCCACCTATTACAATGATTGTAAACGAAGAATTGGTAAACCATTTATCCATCAAATTCGTGGTATGTGAATAATAATTGTATTCTACCATTTTCTTATTATTAAGAATAAGGGTTCCCGTGCAACCACAGAATGCATCCTCTCCAATCGAAGTAACACTATTGCCAATGGTTACACTCGCAAGGTTTGAACAACCATAGAATGCTTCCTCTCCAACTGAAGTAACACTATCGGGAATGGTTATGCTCTCAAGGCTCGAACAACCATAGAATGCATCCTCTCCAATCGAAGTAATACCATTGCCAATGGTTACACTCTCAAGGCTCGAACAACCACAGAATGCCGCTTTTCCAATCGAAGTAACACTGTCGGGAATGGTTACACTCGTAAGGCTTGTACAATTCTTGAATGCATCCTCTCCAATCGAAGTAATACCATTGCCAATGGTTACACTCGCAAGGCTTGTACAATTCATGAATGTATACTCTCCAATCGAAGTAATACCATTGCCAATGATTACACTCTCAAGGCTCGAACAACACCAGAATGCTTTATTTCCAATCGAAGTAACACTGTCGGGAATGTTGATGCTCGTAAGGCTTGAACACCCATAGAATGCACTCTTTCCAATCGAAGTAACACTGTCGGGGATTGTGATGCTCTCAAGGCTCGAACAACCATAGAATGCATTCTCTCCAATCGAAGTAATACCGTTGCCAATGGTTACACTCTCAAGGCTCGTACAATCAGCGAATGCATGATTTCCAATCGAAGTGACGCTGTCAGGAATGGTTGTACTCGTAAGGCTCGAACAACCAGAGAATGCAGCCTCTCCAATCGAAGTAACACTGTCGGGAATGTTGATGCTCGTAAGGGCCCAAAACCCATTGAATGCATAACTTCCAATCGAAGTAATACCATCGGGGAGCGAGATACTTGTCAATGATTTACAATTCAAGAAAGTTTCTTGTGTGATGGTTGTAAATTCGGAAGAGTTTATTGTTATTTTACCTCCGTATTCATCATAGGTATGTGATACGATATTAGGAATATTGGGGGTGATTTCCTTACTATTATAGGTCGTATAGTATATAGTTGGCAGTGTGTCAGACACATCTATGCCAGCAGAAATGTTGGATGCGTATTGGCTCCAGGCGGTCTTGTATGCATCAACGCATATATCTATGACATAAATATTCGTCGAACTGCTAAATGTATTGCTATCAATAGTTGGAGGTGTTAATGCTTTGCAGTAAATGACATCTATGGATGCGTTGTTGAATGCGGAAGCGCCAATTGATGACACGCCAAAGCCAATTACTGCAAATGTCATATTTTTACAATAAAAGAATGCACTATCTCCAATCGAAGTAACGCTATCGGGAATGGTAATGCTCGTAAGGCTCGAACAATTATAGAATGCTTGATTTCCAATCGAAGTAACACTGTCGGGAATGTTGATGCTCGCAAGGCTTGAACAATCAGAGAATGCTTGAATTCCAATCGAAGTAACTCCGTTGCCAATGGTTACACTCTCAAGGCTCGAACAACACCAGAATGCTTTATTTCCAATCGAAGTAACACTGTCGGGAATGTTGATGCTCGTAAGGCTCAAGCAATTAAAGAATGCATATTCTCCAATCGAAGTAACTCCGTTGCCAATGGTTACCCTCTCAAGGCTCGAACACCACGAGAATGCATCATGTCCAATCGAAGTAACACTGTCGGGAATGGTAATGCTCGCAAGGCTCGAACAATAATGGAATGCAGCCTCTCCAATCGAAGTTACGCTATCGGGAATGGTTACCCTCTCAAGGCTCGTACAATCAGTGAATGCACCACATCTAATCGAAGTAACACCATTGCCAATGGTTACACTTGCAAGGCTTGAACAGCCATAGAGTGCATAATCTCTAATCGAAGTAACTCCGTCTGGGATAACCAAATCGGTTATCAACTCTCCGTTAACATAGAGGTTGTGAGCATTGTGCAATGGATTGGCGTCATAATCATCAAAACTAATACCGCACCATGCTGCAATATTGGAAATATGAACCTCCGTAAGGCTCGAACAACCAGAGAATGCATCATCTCCAATCGAAGTGACACCATTACCAATGGTTACACTCGCAAGGCTTGTACACTTCTTGAATGCATAATTTCCAATTGAAGTAACGCTATCGGGAATGGTAATGCTCGTAAGGCTCGAACAATTATAGAATGCTTGATTTCCAATCGAAGTAACACTGTCGGGAATGTTGATGCTCGCAAGGCTTGAACAACCATTGAATGCATGATTTCCAATTGAAGTAACGCTATCGGGAATGGTTACACTCGTAAGGCTCGAACATTTAGAGAATACTCTCTCTTCAATCGAAGTAACACTATTACCAATGGTTACACTCGCAAGGTTCGAACAACCAGAGAATGCATCGTATCTAATCGAAGTAACACTGTTGGGAATGGTAATGCTCGTAAGGCTTGAACAACAATAGAATGCACCAGGTCCAATCGAAGTAACACCATTGCCAATGGTAATGCTTGTAAGGCTCTTACAACCATAGAATGCACTATTACCAATCGAAGTTACGCTATCGGGAATGTTAACTGAGGTTAAGTTGCTGCAACCCGAAAACGCAGAGTTTCCAATTTGTTGAACAGTATTTGGTATTGTAACTTGTTTGAGAGTTGTACAATCTTTGAAAATTTCATCTCCAAATTTTGTAACATTGCCTGAGAAAGTAAGTCTTCCTATGCCGTTTTCGTATGTGTTTTTAATGAGATATACATTTACATTGGTTGGAGTTATTTTGTTTCCGTCTGTCGTTAAGTATAATATCTCGTTGTCTGAGCATTGATAAAGATCGCTTAAGTTACAGCCCAATTGTGTTATCTTTACACTTTTGCTCACATTACCCATAATATCAGAGAATATCACATCCACACTACGATCATCACAAGTAGGGTTAGGAGTTAATACAAACTGTACTGTGTGACTTTCAATTGTTGCACGAGTGGTGGGTATTGAAAGCCAATCGCAGTTTGAAGGGATGGATACATTATATTCAAAGTTGCTTTGAAAATCTATTGCAAGCACAGTGTCCTTGCCCCCAACTGTATATTCATCATTGAGGAGTAGTACACCCTCATCCCCCTTTTGAATAATGGACAACTCTGCTTCAAGTTCCTCCCCCTTGAATGTGATTACTACCTTACGCTCATATATTGTGGGATTTTCCAAAATTGCAAAGGTAACCATGTCATTCGAGGTGTCACTTGATGTTGCAAGAGACACCCATTTGCAGTCTTGGGGAACAATAATTTCGTAGTCAATATTGCTATCAACCTCCACCTTAATGTCTGTTGCAGTAAAAGCCACTTCATATTCGGCTTTAGATAACGAAAGTTTCTTGGGAATACCACTTTGTTCTACTTTGATATCACGAGTAATAGCGTCACTTTTAATAGTTATAATAGCCTCTCGTGAATCAAAAGAATCATTATTAGCAATGTTTAGTGTGATTTTGTGTTCAACCAATGCTCGTGTTAGCGGGGCTACGCTAATCCAATCTTGAAATGCTTGAGGAATAAGAATCTCGCAATCCACATTGGAAAGGTATTCCATGTCAAAACTACCACCCGAAGCAGGTACTTGGAGTGTGTTTCCATCGAACAAAATCGCATCATTTTGTGCCTGATTGATAGTATATTCAATGACTAGTTTTTCATTGTTCTCCATCACAACCTTAACAACGGCACTCCTTGCAGAGTATGTGGTGTTTTCGGCAACCGTGATGGTCGCAGACTTCTGCTCCAATGCCCTTGTCGCAGGTGCAAGACTCAACCAATCTTGCGCTTCCTCGGGAATGATGATTTCGCACTCTACGTTGGTGTGGTAGCCAATGGTAATTTCGCCACCTTTGCTCGGTACGGTAAAGGTGTTATTCTCATCGGCAATAATTACATCTTTCTGCTCTTGATTAATGGAATATTCTGCCTCCAAATACTCATTACCTATCATTACAACTTTCACAACGGCACTTCGTGCGCTATAAGTAGTATTCTCGGCAATGTCAAGATTGATATTCTCTGCGACCAACCCCCTGGTGTTTGCAGGAGCGATGGAGATCCAGTCCTTTGCCTCTTCGGGAATAATCACCTCACAGCCAACGGATGTTTGGTAAGAAAGAGTTGCTATGCCACCCTCGGCGGGAATGTTGAAGGTGTTGTTCTCATTAGGAATGATAACCTCTTTCAACTTCTGCGATAAGGTGAATTTGATTTTTTCATCGGCACAGCGAAACCAAAAGATAGCCTCTCTGTTATCGTATGCAACATTAGCAGAGAAAGAAACCTTTTGACCATCTTCGTTGGCTTCACCGCTTGTTACCGATGGAGTACACCAGTCGCTTACACCCGAGACCTCCCATCTATAGTTACTATAAACTATTACATCAACACTGCCGCCATCTGGACTGATGGATACACTCTCTTTGTCAAGACCGAAAAAAATGTTTTCGGGGAGTTTTTCATTTGGATTGACATTGTCTTCTCCCTGCTCTTTACAAGCAGTAACACAGAGTATTGCAATGGTTGCAAAATACAATAAAACTTTTTTCATTCTATGTGGCTATTGTGGTTTATTAAACCATGTAAATGCATTTTATGCATATTGAATAATATTACAAAGATATATCTTTTTTCGTAACGAGAGCCGTTTAATATCCGTGCTATTGTCTTTTTTAGCTATTTCTCGGTACAAATCTCGCCAAACCTTCCATATAATTAAATACTGCTATTTGCATTTTTGGAGCAAAATGGTGAAAGGGCATAAAAATAAGTTGGACAGTTTTTAGACAAACTTTGAAATCCGTTAGACAAACCCAGAAAATTGTTTGACACTTTTGGACTCAAATGTAGTCTTTGAAAATCCTTAACACTCTCTCAATAAGCCATTTGCGATGCAAACATAACATCGCTATTTTTAAGCATCAGGTTAATTCGCAACTATTTGTAAACGAAGAATATATGTCTGGAAATAGAGTCAAACGAAGAAGAAAAGTGAAGAAAAAAGAGAGAAAATCGAGTTTCTTCTCTATTTCTTCATCTCTTTTGTCTAACGGCTAGACAAAAACGATATGAAGTTGGACAAAAAATAGACAAAAGTTAGACAAAGTAAGACACACTGTTTCAGCGAGTTACAGCATAAATTGGGGATAACTTTCTGATATAAAACAAAACGAGGGAAAACTTACGTTTTCCCCCGTCAGTGCTCCCTCTGGGGCTCGAACCCAGGACCCCAACATTAAGAGTGTCGTGCTCTACCAACTGAGCTAAAGAAGCGTTAAGCGGGGACAAAAGTAATAACTTTATTCTTCCAAACCAAAAAAAATCAAAAAAAAATCAAAAAAATACGCTTTGCACCCATTCCGCACCCCAAATACCAAGCTCAATACGCGACTAATATTCTATTGAAAATAGGTGATGAGTGTATAAGTTTACAAAAAAAATACTACCTTTGTGTAGCGCAATGCAAAATTTATAACAAAACTAAATATCCTATGAAAGCAAAATTTCTATTCCCCCTCTTCGCACTGTTGGCGATGATGGGCGCGTGTCAGGGTACCCCCGACAATGGCGGTGAGAACAATGGCGACCTGCTCGCAGGTAAGATTACACTCATCGTAGACCACGAGTTCATTCGTGCAAATGGCTCCGAGGCCGCATCTTTCACCGTTCTCTTGCAGGACAATAGTGGTATGTTCCACGATGTAACGGCCGATTCGGATATCTACATCGCTGGTAATGATACCCCCATTGAGGGCTCCAAGTTTACCACCGAGAGCACCGGCTCGTGGACCTTCTATGCACTCTATGGTTTGGAGGTGTCCAACGAGGTGGGCGTTAGTGCGGTGGCAGGTATTGCCGACATCCCCGCCGACCCCAAGCCCGAGAGCACCGACTTCCACCACCGTATCTTGCTCTTGCAGCACACAGGTACTGCGTGTCCCAACTGCCCCAGGGTTATGTCTATTCTCAAACAGATTTCCGAGGATAACGCCTACAACACCCGTTACAACCACGTTGCTTCGCACTCCTATAATAGCGATGACCCTGCACACTCCTCGGCTGCCGATGTACTTTCGCGCGCATTGTCCGTTATTAGTTATCCTTGGGTGACCTTCAACCTCACAGAGGAGACTGCTTATGAGCTCTCTACAATCAAGGCTAAAATCGACTCACTCCAAAAGCCCAAGGCCGATGTGGGTATTGCTCTTTCGGTATCGAATGTTGATGGTAAAATCTATGCAAATGTTGCTGTGAAGGCGGCCAAGAGTGGCAACTACCGTATGTCGGTGTGGGTGTTGGAGGATGGCATTGTTGCCTCGCAGTCGGGTGCAAACGCTTCGTGGCAGAATACCCACAACAACGCTCTGCGTGAGATGGTGGGCGAGAATAGGAATGAACGCATCTATGGCAAAAACATTGGCACCATCGAGGCTGGTAAGACCTACGAGACTCTTGTGGGTGTTGAACTCGATAGTGAGTGGGTGGCATCGTGCTGTGAGGTGATGATTATTGTTACCACCGACGATGGCAAGGGCGGCTATGATGCTGTCAATACCGCAGTATGTACCGTTGGTGAGAGCTACGCATTTGAGTATAACAACTAATCCTAAATGTTGACTATGAAAAACCTAAAACTGTTCGTATTTGGACTTTTGGCCTTGCTGGGACTTGCTTCTTGTGAGCCCGAGCCCGAGGTTGCCAAACCCGTCATCAAGGTGGGACAGACCGAGGTGGTTCTTCCTGCCGAGGGAGGCTCCACTTCCATTGGTTATTTGATTGAAAACCCCGTTGAGGGCGAGAAGATTGCTCTGGCCTATGAGGCCGATTGGCTCACCACCAACACATCCAAGGTGCGCTCCATTGGTTTTACAGTCCCCTTGAATGAGTCGGGCGCAGAGAGGAGTGTGGAGATTACCATCTCCTACAAAGGTGCCGAGGATGTGAAGGTGACCGTAAAGCAGGAGTATAAAGCCTCCCCCCTGAAAATTGAGATTGCCGACGTGACAGCCACCGAGCTCTTCTTCTCGGTCTATGCCACCGACCCAACCCTCACTTGGTTGCCTATGGTGGCCTACAAAGCGACCTTCGACCTCTATGAGAGTGCCGATGAGATTTTTGCTGCCGACTTGGAGTATTTGGCCTACGTTGCCGAAATTCAGGACCAGACTTTGAGCGACTTCATTGAGTCAACGGTTGCCACGGGTACGGTTGAGGATATCTATTTCGACAACCTCTTGCCCGAGAACGACTATGTTATCTATGCCTATGGCATCACTCCCGAGGGTGTTCGCACAACCGACATTGTGTCGGTAGAGATTACCACCGAGAAGGCTTGGGAGGGCGATATCACCTTTGAGTTTGAGGTGGAGGAGGAGAACCACGTTCTGTGGTACAACATCATTCCCTCACACACGGGTGTCCCCTACTATTACGGCGTTATTGATGAGCCTACGCTCAATCAGTGGGCCGAGGAGTATGGTACCACCGACCTGAAAACCCTCATCCAGCTGGCCGATATCAACTACACGATTGATGTGTGTATGGAGTATGGTTTCATCAGTGGTAAGGATGACTATTTCTTGCTATTCAATGAGACGGGTAGGGTGCTCGACAACTCGTTGCAATGTGTTGCTTCGACAAACTACATCTTCTACGCTGCCAAGTGGAATGAGGAGTGTGAGTTGATAGGCGAGATTGGCACCTATGAGTTCTTCACCGCCGAGGCAGAGGTTTCGGTCAATGAGCTGACACTCACCGTGGACAATATCACCCAGTCGACAGCCGATGCTACGGTTACCACCACAACCGATGACCCCTATGTGCTCATACCCGTTAGCAGTAGTGAGATCGAGGGCCTTACCGACGAGGAGATTTTTGCACACGTTGTGGGTAACTACGAAGTGTTGCTTGGCGAATACACCTTTGTGGGTGACAAGACTCGCACTTATACCCGTATGCGTCCCGATACCGATTACACCTTCCTCGCCTTTGGCTACACCGCAGGCACTCTCTCCAATGGTGTGATTGACAAGGTGCCCTTCAAGACTCTTGCTTCGGGCAACCCCAAGGATTGTACCTTTGAGTTCAATGTTACCCCCTACACCGATACCGCGTGGGTGGAGGTTATCCCCTCCGATAAGGGCCACTTCTACTATTGGATGGTTTGCCCTGCGACAATGGCGGCCAACCAATTCACGGGCTACATCAAAGAGGTGGTGCTCAATGAGTGGTATGAGGGTGATGTTGCAGCATTCTCCTCGTGGGTTCTCACCCAGGGTAATGTGAGCGAGGAGGTTTGGGACCTCACGCCCGATAGTGCCTACAAGGTGGGTGCGGTGATTATGGACTACGACACCGGTGAATTCCTTTCGACACCCAAGTTTAGCAAGACTTTCAAGACCTACCCCGTGACCTATGCCGAGATAGGTATTGAGGTGGAGTATGACAAGTATTTCGACATTCAGGAGCTTATTGATGCTGGTATCACCACCGAGGGTGGTATGTTGCTCTCGGAGTTGATGAAGGAGGGCGATGCTATTATGCCCACAACCATCACTCTCGATGGCGAATACACCCGCTTCTACTACGATATCTACGGTCGCGATTTGACCGATGAGGAGGAGTATCCCGAGGATATCTTCATTGACCACCTGATTGGTGACGGTAGTCCCTATGAGCAGACCAAGTTTGTTGTTAAGTATGACTACCCGATGACTATTGTGGCTATGGCCTACGATAAGACCGGCAACCACACCCGACTCTATCGTCACACTTTCACTCTATCCAAGGATGGTGCTTCGCCCGCTTCGGAGTATCCTCTCTCGGAGAGCGCGTCGGCTCCTGCCAAGAGTCGCTCGTTGGTTGAGTGGAGCTCGTTTGGTGGCGAAGTGAAGGTTGGTAGCCGTAACTTCCAGAAGAATGAGGACCATCTCCTTGTGACCAAGGGTGCCGAGGATAGGGAGTCTGCAATGGAGGTGCGTAGGGAGAGCTTCCGCACCAAGATAGACCTCCGCAAAGAGGAACTCAAAAGCAGAAGAGTTGAGATCTTCTAATTTGTAGAGCATAAACACTCCAAGGCCCCACTTCGACTACCGAAGTGGGGCCTTGTTTAATTATTAGCCATTTTGTTCGTGGGTATTACAAAAACTATGAACAAGAAGGGAACAAACAGAGTCTTTGTTGTGGAGTGTTGGTTGCAGGTTGTTCCTATCCCACACCGAGGTCGGTGTTGGCGACCAAGACCTCACACCCCTCAATATCCAAGAGGGTGGGATAGAGCTCCTCGGTGAACCACCTTGCGAGTTCTTCATCGCGCCGAATCGGAGTTGTGTTGGGGCAGAAGAGATTGACGCTGAAATAGTCGAACCACTCGCGTGCAAGGGCCACATCGGAGAGTATCTGTTCTCGGGAGCCACCCTCGGTGCCCACAAGTAGGCATACACCATCGAAGTAGTGGGCCACGTCGCTGGCAGTCACCTCGCGCGGTATGCCCTTGTTCCAACTCTCGCGCAGAGCCCCATCGAAACTCTCCACGCCACAGCGAAACCTCACCCTTGCGGGCGCAAACTGTTCGGCAAAGCGCTCCAAATGGTGGCGATACATCCAATGGGCCTCAAACCAGAGGGTATGGATGTGGCGTTCCTTGACCACCTCGCGAAGGAGTGCGAGAGTCTGCTCGTCGAGCTCCATAGCCGAGCCGCTATTGATGACATCCAACACGCCATACTCACCCGTAACACGCTCCAAAACCTCCCTGTTAATCTCAAAGGCGGAGGAGCTTGTGTCTGCGTGGTAGTCGCAGAAGGTGCATTTGCGCCAACGGCAACCTTGCCCCTGCAAGAGCACAAACTCGCGGGGCATCTTGGTGTGGATGAGTGAGTAGCGTTCCATTATTGCGCCTCCTCCGAGGTGTAGATGTGACGTTTGATGCGGCCGATGGTGGCGTAGGCGAGGGGGGTGCCGAAGATGACCTCAATGGCGAGTTTTAGGAGGTATTGTGCCACCACCATCATCATCAAGTCGTGGCCCGAAACCACACCCGCAAAGCCAATAAGCACAAAGGGTACCGAGTCGAAGAGGTAGCCAACCATTGAACTACCGATGGTGCGTAGCCAGAGGTGGCGACCCTCGGTGGCCTTTTTCAACCTTGCCATAACCCACGCATTGGAGAGCTCGCCCAGCAGGAAGCCCACAAGGGAGCCGAGGACTATGCGAGGAACGTAGTTGAAGAGTGCGTTGTAGGCCTCTTCGGTGGCGGCGAGGTAGTCGGGTGAGGGGAGCCACACGCCAATCTGCGTGAAGAGCACCATCAACACATTGCACAGCAGGGTTACCCAGATAACCTTGCGCGTAGTGCGATAGCCCCAAATCTCTGTCAGTACATCGCCCAGCATATAGGCAAACGGGAAGGTTATGGTGCCCGCATCGAAGCAGGGTAGCCCCGAGATGCTTATCACCTTAACGGCCATAACGTTGGATACAAGATAGAGGGTGACGAAGAGTGCCGTCACAACCACCAGCAAGGATTGCTTGCTGATTCGGTTTTTGAAAGGGTTTTCCGATACCTTATTCATAATGTTTTCTCTTTTTATGCCACACTTGTGGTGGCGCAAAGATAGCGATTATTTGCCATTTGCAAGCCACCTTTGGGCAATTCTCTCTCCCGCACGTTGCAGATTGCCCTGTGCAACATCCCTTTTGAGGGCCTCCTGCAAGGGCATATCCTCGGGTGTGGCGGCCAAAATCTCGGCAAAATCACTCTCCGCAAGTTCGGTAGTCATTGCCACACTGCCACCCACAGCCACAACCCTCACACCCACATCGTTTGCCACTGCGAGCACTCCGCTTGGGGCCTTGCCGAGCAGTGTCTGGGCATCAACCCGTCCCTCGCCCGTAATTACGAGGTCGGCATCCTGCACCCTTCGAGCAAACTCCACAGCCTCCAACACCACATCTATACCCCTGCGTAGGCGCGCACCCGCGAGGGCAATAATACCCCCTCCTGCGCCACCCGCAGCACCCGCACCAGCAAGTTGGGTTATATCTCCACCCCAAATCTCCGACAAAAGGTGGGCAAAGTGACACACCCCCTCTTCGAGCATTGCGACCTGCTCGGGAGTTGCTCCCTTTTGAGGTGCAAAGGTGTGAGTGGCTCCACCCTCACCACACAAGGGCGAAAGGACATCCACCACGAGGGTTATATCAACCCCTTCCAACTGTTTGTCGAGGTCGGTGTGGTCGATGGTGGCTATTCGGTGGAGGTTTCCACCACATCCCACAACCTCTCGGCCATCACTATCCAGAAAGCGACAACCCAGAGCCTGCAACATTCCCACTCCGCACTCATTGGTGGCACTGCCACCCAATCCGAGAACTATGTGGCTAACACCACGACAAAGCGCATCAAGTATCATTTTACCCACTCCTTGTGAGGTTGTTTTCAGAGGGTTGCGCTCCTCGGGTCGCAAAAGAGTTAGTCCCGCCGAGGAGGCAAAATCTATGAGTGCAACATCCCCTGCTATGCCATACTGTGCGGTAATTGTACGCCCAAGAGGGTCGCTAACCTCGCACTCTACAATCTCCCCACCGAGCGCTCGCGTGAGCACCTCGGCTGTCCCCTCGCCACCATCGGCAATGGGGATAATCTCCACCTCACATTCGGGCGCGACACCACGAATGCCACGCGCCAAAGCCTCGCCCGCCTGCTGTGAGGTGAGCGAGCCTTTGAACGAGTCGGTGGCTATAAGGATTTTCATATAGGGGTGATTACGCCTGCTCCGCTTTGGCACCTCGACGCCAGATGAGGATGCCATTGATGGAGTTGAGGGTGTACATCGAGTACTTGATGAGCATCAATCCGCCCAACATCTCGCCTTGGGCCATAACCACCGACCACAAGACTACGTTGAGGATGTTGCCCGCCAACCAGAAGAACCACTGCTCCCAGAAGGCCATAGTCATAAGAATTTGACCTACAATGAATACCGTTGTTACAAAACCATCTTTCAGGGGCTGCGATGCATCGGTGTAGGTGCCCAAAATCCACCACAAGAGCAGTGTGCCAAGGGCGGTGCCCACCACAGCAAGAACTATCTGCACGGGGCGCATAGAGCGCGTTTTAACCTTCGATTTGTCGTTGGAGTCCTTGCGGTGGCTCCACGCCCACCATCCAATGGCCTGCATTGGCAGGTAGTAGAGTGCGTTGAGGGCGGCTTGGCCATAGTTGCTTGTCTTGTAGGCAATTATGGCATAGAGAGTAACATTTACGGCACCAAATAAAAAGTTCCAAATGCTCCTCTTGGCACTCAATACGGTACCCGTCACACCCATCAAGAGCGCAACGGAGCCGAGAAGTTCAAACTGCCCACGAATAAGCGAGTAGGCGAGTGCCGAACCAATGGTCATAACGATGATGAAAATGTCAAAAGGTTTGAGTGTTGTAGAAGTCTTGCTACTCATTGATGTTAGGTTTTTTGTGAGTCTTCAATTTTCAACTACTCCTCTACAATGGTAATCGAGAGAATCAAGTCACCGGGGCGAATATCGTCGATAACATCCACACCCTCAACTACTTTACCAAAGCAGGTGTGCACACCGTCGAGGTGCTGGGTATTCTGGCGATTGTGGCAGATGAAGAACTGCGAGCCACCCGTATCTTTACCCCTGTGTGCCATCGAAAGGACACCTCGGTCGTGGTACTGACGTGGGGCGGAGGTTTCGCACTTGATGGTGTAGCCGGGGCCGCCTGCGCCATTGCCGATGGGACAACCGCCCTGAATCACGAAGTCGGGAATCACGCGATGGAAGGTGAGCCCGTCGTAGAAACGCGAGGTGGCAAGTTTCACAAAGTTGTTTACGGCGATAGGAGTCTCGTTTTCATAGAGCTCCACTTTCATTTCGCCTTTTTCAGTCAAGATAATTGCGTATTTCATAGTAGTATGTTTATTGTAAAATTGTTTGTTCTTGTTTGTTGGGGCGAAATGAAAAAGAAAACTTTGTTTTCTTCTTTTGCGCCTTACCCCCACCCCAAACCCCTCCCCTCTGGGGTGGGGCTTGGTCAGCCTACGGCTGATAGTCGCCTTTTTCGGTCAAGATAATTGCGTATTTTATAGTAGTATGTTTATTGTAAAATTGTTTGTTCTTGTTTGGTGGGCGAAATACCATTTCCACCATCCCAACCACAAAGATACGACAAATAGGCAATAATTTTGAATTTTGAATTTTGAATTTTGAATTTGATTGTATCTTTGCGCCCAGAAATGTAAATAATTGGCGGGCACACACCCGCAAGGACTTCTAACACAAACTTTTTCGTATTATGGCAAACAAAGAGCGAGCAAAAGGCTCAAAGTTCTCTATTGATTTCCAGCCCCGACTCTTCACCTCTATGAAGGGTTACAACAAGGAGCGTTTCTCCAAAGACCTGATGGCAGGTATTATCGTGGGTATCGTTGCAATTCCTCTGGCTATTGCTTTTGGTATTGCCTCGGGCGTAGGTCCCACCGAGGGTCTTGTGACCGCCATTATTGCGGGCTTCATCATCTCCGCGCTTGGTGGTACAAAGGTGCAGATTGGTGGCCCCACGGGCGCATTCATCGTCATCGTCTATGGCATCATTCAGCAGTATGGCCTCGCGGGTTTGGCTATCGCTACGGTTGTGGCAGGTCTGATGCAGATTCTGATGGGTGTCTTCAAACTCGGTAGTGTCATCAAGTTTATGCCTTACCCCATCATCGTAGGCTTCACGGGCGGTATTGCAATTACAATCTTCTCCACCCAGATGAACGACCTGTTTGGTATGGGTATTGAGAATGTTCCTGCCAACTTCATTGACAAGTGGGCTTGCTACTTCCAGAATATCGACAGCATCAATTGGTGGGCATTCCTCATCGGTATCGTGAGCATCCTCATCATTGTCTATACCCCCAAGTTCTCCAAGAAAATCCCCGGCTCGCTCCTCGCCATTGTGGTTATGACCGTAGTGTGCTGGCTTTTGAAGGAGTACGCTGGTGTAGATTCCATCAAGACCATTGGCGACTTGTATGAGCTTCCCAAAGGCCTTCCCCAATTCCGTATGCCATCACTCGCCGAGGGCGAAACATTCTTCTCCACCGCACAGGCAGTGCTCCCCGCAGCCTTCACTATTGCAATGTTGGGTGCTATTGAGAGCCTTCTCTCGGCAATGGTTGCCGACGGTGTGGTGGGCGACAAACACAACTCCAACACCGAACTTATCGGTAATGGTGTGGCCAATATGATTGTTCCCTTCTTTGGCGGTATCCCTGCAACGGGTGCTATTGCGCGTACTATGGCCAACATCAACAACGGCGGCCGCACCCCCGTAGCAGGTATTGTGCACACCGTCGTTTTGTTGCTCGTGTTGCTCTTCTTGGGTGGCTTGGTAGGTATGATTCCTATGCCTTGCTTGGCGGGTGTGCTGATTGTTGTGTCGTACAATATGAGTGGCTGGCGTACCATTCGTTCTATGTGCCGTCAGTCGAGGGGCGACATTGCAGTATTGTTCCTCACCCTCCTATTGACCGTCATCTTCGACCTTACGATTGCTATCGAGGTGGGCCTCATCCTTGCTGTTGTGCTCTTTATGAAACGTGTTATGGAGAGTGTCAATATCTCGGTTGTTGAGAAGGAGATGGCACTCCACAGCGATGGTGAGTCGGATGAGAAGATTGTCATCCCCGCCAATACGGAGGTCTATGAGATTGAGGGCCCCTTCTTCTTTGGCGTGGCCAACCGCTTTGAGGAGTTGCAACGTAGCCGAATCAATAAACGCATCCGTATCATCCGTATGCGCAGGGTAAACTTCATCGACGCTACGGGTATCCACAACCTTGAAATCTTCATTGAATCGGCACAGAAAGAGGGCCAGACCATCATCCTCTCGGGTGTCAATGCGGAGGTTTATAAGGCTCTGCTCCAATCGGGTATCGTTGCGATGGTGGGTACAGAGAATGTGCTCGACCACATTACCAAAGCGCTCGCAAGGGCCGAAGAGCTTGGCGGGAACGTCTAACGTAGAAAGTCTAATGTCTAACGTCTAATGTCTAACGTCGCGGGCGCGGAAACAATTTCCGCGCCCGAGGTGTATTATAGGAGTTCTGGGAGTTCTGGGAGTGTAGGGAGTGTAGGGAGTGTAGGGAGTGTAGGGAGTGTAGGGAGTGTAGGGAGTGTAGGGAGTGTAGGGCTCTCTCCCTAACCTCCCTAAATTCCCTAACCTCCCTAATAAATCTTCGGGGCGCACCACTAATGGTGCGCCCCGCGACGTTAGACTAAAACCAACTCACAACCCCATTAGGTAGTCGGCCACGGCCTGATAGGCTGGTAGCGAGATGGGGTCGTTAAGGGTGTTGGAGGCCAGAGGGTTGGAGGCCACCCTCACGATGACCATCTCGGCAGTGGGGTCGATGTAGATGGCCTGACCGTGTACGCCTCGCGCCATAAATGCACCATTGGGATTGTTGCTCACCCACCACATATTGCGGTAGCTCCATCCTGGGAGTTTTTTGCCGTAGTCCGAGGCTGCAAAGGGCGCAGGGTCGCTCCCGAAACGTATATCTTCGACCACCTCTGCGGGTACTATCTGCTTGCGGTGCCACTTGCCCCCTTGGCGCATCATCTCGCCAAATCGGGCCATATCGCGTAGCGCTGCATTGAGTCCTCCGCCCGCAAAGGCTGTGCCCGTGGCATCCACCTGATAGTAAGCATCTTGCTCCATACCCATACGGCTCCAAATTCTGTCGTGGAGTTGCTGGGCAATGGGGGCTCCGCCAACCCTCTCGACAATCCAGCCGAGCACATCGGTGTTGATTGTTCGGTAGCCGAATTTCTCACCGTGGTGACCATCCTTGCGAATGGTCGGGATGTAGTCGTGGAATCCTTGGGGAGTGCCCGTTGGGTGCTCAATCATAGCATTGCCCGCGGCCGAAAAGCCCCACACCTCGGCATTGGGGTCGGTGTACTCCTCGGAGTAGTGGAGGGCGGTGGTCATATCCATCACCTGACGCACCGTTGCGTCGCCAAAACCACTACCTGCCAACTCGGGCAGATAGTAATCTACTCTCATTGATGGGTTGAGTTTGTCCTCTGCCACGAGGGTGGCGGCGAGTGTGCCTGTGAAGGACTTTGTGACGCTCATCAGGGCGTGCACGGAGTTGGAGTTCATCTGTCCGAAGTAGCGCTCATACACAATGCGCCCACGATGGAGAATTATGATACCGTCGGTGTGGTTTTCGTCGAGCGATTGGCGCCAACTCATTGGGAGGTTTTTGCCCCAAGGGATGAAGGTCACTCGGTCGATGGCCTCCTCGTTGAGCGCATATCGGAAGGGTGTTACTCTCTCCTCGTTGTCGCGAGGAACGTTGGTTGTGGGCATAAACTCCCTCATACGAAGTACGCTGTTGGGTAGCGCTTCGGGGGTGAAGAAACTGCCGTCGCGGGCGTTGCCACGAGGGGGTTGCGAAAAGATGAAGGGGGTGTAAATCATAAGCGCAAATAGTAGGGCTGTGAATCTTTTTGTGATTTTCATAGTTGTTGTGTTTGTTTGGTTCTTCTATGCACAAAACGTACCCCAAGAGAGAAAAGTATGCAGAAAAAGGGGCGAAATGGGCAAAAAATCTCCCTTAAAGGGAGAGAATGTGTGGAATCTCGAAAAAATAGATATATTTGTGGGTTAATTGGTGAAAAATCAACAAACCTAAAATTAATATCAAAAACGTATGAAATTCACAAAAATTCTGTTGGTCGCTCTCTTCTCGATCTTCTCGACCGCACTCTTCGCACAGCAGGAAACCCGCACCGCTTGGAGTGCCGAGGTAGAGTCGCTTGGTGAGGGCTACTACAACATCAACGTAACGGCCAATGTGCCCGAGGATTTGCATATCTATGCAATGGGCGAGCTCGGTGGCTACAACCCCACAGTGGTAACCGTAGAGTCGGAGAACATCACCCTCGAAGGTGAGGTTATCCCCTCGCGTGAGCCCCACAAGTACTACGACGACATCTTTATGGTCGATATGGGTGACTATTCGGGAGAGGTGACCTTCACACAGAAGGTTGCTGCTCACAAGAAAAATGCCAAGGTAGCTATCACCGTTGAGTGGCAGGAGTGCACCGATGAGACTTGCCAGATGGGTGAGGTGGAACTCTCTGTGAAACTCGGCAAAGAGGTAGTGGCTGCTCCCAAGGAGGAGGCAACTGTTGCTCCCGCAAGTGAGGAGGCTCCACAGGGTAACTTCTGGGCAATGATTATCGAGGCAATCCTCTGGGGCTTTGCTGCACTGCTTACCCCCTGTGTGTTCCCTATGGTGCCTATGACCGTATCGTTCTTTATGAAGGGTTCGGAGAATAAGGCAAAAGCCAAATTCCGCGCCATTATGTACGGTGTATTCATTGTGGCTCTCTACACACTCCCCATTGCGGCTCTGATTCTCATCACCCGCATCGTGGGTGGCGACGCAGTGACTGCCGACATCTTCAACTGGTTGGCTACACACTGGCTCCCCAACATCGTATTCTTCATCGTATTTATGATTTTCGCTGCTTCGTTCTTTGGTGCTTTCGAGATTGTTTTGCCCTCGAAACTTGTCAATAAGAGCGACGAGAATGTCGATAAGAAAAAAGGCCTTGGTGGCGTATTCTTCCTCGCCCTCACCCTCGTACTCGTATCCTTCTCCTGCACCGGTCCCATTGTAGGTTCTGTGCTCATCAAGGCTACCCAGGGTGAGATTTGGACCCCCATCTTTGCAATGATGGCCTTCTCGATGGCATTTGCTATTCCCTTTGTGCTCTGCGCCCTCTTCCCCGGCTTGCTCAACAAGATGCCCAAGAGTGGTGGTTGGCTCAACTCGGTGAAGGTTGTCCTCGGTTTCGTTGAGGTGGCCCTCGGTCTGAAATTCCTCTCCACTGCCGACCAGGTTTACCACTGGGGCTTGCTGGATAGGGAGGTCTATCTCGCCATCTGGATTGTATGCTTCACCTTGCTCGGCTTCTACCTCCTCGGTAAGCTCAAATTCAAACACGACTCGGAGGTTAAGTACATCTCGACCTTCCGTCTGTTTGCTGCCATTGGCGTATTTGCCTTTGTGGTATATATGATTCCTGGTATGTGGGGTGCGCCTTTGCGCGGTCTTTCGGGCTATATGCCCCCTATGCAGAGTCAGGACTTCGTTATCGGTAGCGGCTCGGCTGTGACCACCAGCGAGAGCACTTCCAGCAACGATATGACCACTGTTAAGTATGGCGACTTCCTTGAATTGCCCCTTGGCTTGGAGGGCTTCTTCGACTTGGATGAGGCAAAGGCCTATGCTGCAAAGGTTGGCAAACCCATCTTCGTGGACTTCACCGGCCACGGCTGTGTAAACTGCCGCGAGATGGAGGCAAGGGTGTGGAGCGATCCCACCGTTAAGGCCAAATTGGAGAATGACTTTGTGATTTGCGCCCTCTATGTGGATGACAAAAAGCAGGTTGCAAAGGAGGATTGGGTGACTACCTCGAATGGTAAGGTGCTCAAAACCCTCGGTAAGATTAACTCTGCATTTGCCCTCGAAGCGTTTGGTGCCAACGCACAGCCTCACTATGTAATCCTCGATGCCGAGGGTAAGCAGTTGGGTGACGCGCGTGGTTACAACCTCGACGTACCCGCTTTTGTGGAGTGGATGGACGCTGGTAAGGCTATGTTCAACAAATAGTTGATGGCTAATATTAAAAGTTTTCGGGCTCGGCAAACGAATTTGCCGAGCCCGAAATGTTTTCTGGGAGAGTAGGGAGAGTAGAGCTCTCTCCCTAAATTCCCTAACCTCCCTAACCTCCCTAATACGTTTTCGGGGGCTCCAAAAAATGGAGCCCCCGCGACGTTAGACGCAAAAAAGAGGAGAACATTTAGTTCTCCTCTTTTTTTCTGCCACTGCTAACCCACGCCAACAGAAGGATACTCGCGGTGGCGACAAGGCCTGTGTAGTCGCCCTGGTAGTCGGGTGCTACGGCCATATCCTCTTGGAGTTGGGTGATGGTGGTGTGGGCTTTATGTGTGGCTGCCAGAGGAGTCCCTTTGAGGGTTCGCTCAATGGACCACTCCAAGCCGTCGGGATGTGAGGATGAGAACATCGAGAATCCTCCACCAATAATCAGGGCCGAGAGTGCAAAGCCTACAATTACCCCTCTGGGGTTGGTGGCGAGAGCCTTTCCGCGCTGTTTGTAGCAGTTGAGCATTGCGGGTTGGCGACTGCCCATAAGTGCGAGAATTCCACCCGTGACGATACCCTCTGCGGCACCAATGATGAGATGAATGGGGAGCATAAAGCCCATAAATTCACCCACAGGGAGTGCGCTTGCACCCGAAAGCGAGTTTTCCAAAACTACACCCAAGGCACCCAATTCGACAGCCACCAGGGAGGAGAGCACGCCTGCCCCGAAGAGACGCGAGAGCGAAGTGCCACGTTTGGCAATGGGTGTAAAGATGAGGGGATAAACCACAAGGCATCCGATGGCTGCCATATTGACAACATTCCACCCGAGGGCCATAATTCCGCCATCGGCAAAGAGGAGTGCTTGTAGGGCGAGAACCCCCGTAAGGGTGAGAAATCCGAGCCATTTGCCAAGCATTGCAGCCAGCAGTACGCCTCCAATCAGGTGGCCGCTACACCCAACATTACCGATAGCGATGTTGAGCATTTGAACAGCAAATACAAAGGCTCCGAGGGTGCCTGCAAGAGGAAGTTTTTCGCGCAAAGGTTCGCGTTTGACTTTGGAGATGGCAACCCCAATGAGGGTGGCTGCAACAACTCCGCCAATAATCGCCATTTCGGGCGAGAGAAGATGATTCGGTGTGTGCATTGTTTTTCCGATTTATAGGTTTGACATATTGTTTTTTTTATGTGGTTTTCTTGTGCCAATGGGTATGGTCTGCATCCTTCTTGCCATCGAGTCGCAACAGAGGCAATAGGAAGAGCCAGGTGGTGATACAGAAGGGGCCTGTCAGGGCAGGTAGGCCGAGGGGCTCCAAAAATACATTCATTGCTGCCTGTGTAAAGAGGGTGGCGATGGTACCCAAGAGTGCCCATAGTGCCGAGCGCCACGAGGGGTGGTAGAAGGTGCATCCGAGGGCGATGGCGGTAAGAGTAGGCGAGAAGCCATACAGGCCCGATTCCACCGCCACTTGGGAGGCGCCATAGAGCAGAGCCCCATAGGTACCCACTGCCGAGCCTATCAGCGCCCAAAGGGCCGACCAAGGATTGGAAATGGCGAGTCCCACCACAAAGAATAGTCCCGTAATCCACGAGTCGATGAGGAATACTTGTCCCACACCACGCAGTACCCATACGATACCTTCCCAGAGGTTCGAGGGAGCAATGGCGGGCAGGTCGTAGTGGTGGATGGCGGGGAGCATAGGGTGGGAGAGTGCCACCTCGTCGAGTCCGAGGAGCACACGCGAGGCCGCCAGAAATAGCCAGGTGCAGAGTACAAAGGGGAATGTAAAGGAGTTGACCTTGTGTGCGGCTCCCACCTTGTTGAGTCCCTCACGCACCCACGTTGTCATCGCCGAGCATAGTACAAGGGCTATCCAAGCGAGGGGAGTGTTTCCCAGAAAGGTCATCATCGCACACCCCACAAGGATGCCGTTGAAGCCCCAAAGTCCCACTTGCCCATCCTCGGTGGGAAGAGAGAGAATGTAACCCGTAAGGGTTGAGACCACCAATCCCACAATGGCACCCACAGCCACCTCGGCGTGCCCACTTGCTATTGCACCCCAGAAGATGCCGATAAGAAATAGCACGCCCGTAGTGGCATTGGGCTGAAACATCACCTGCGAGGCTCCTCGCAGCAATGGTTTAAGTTCGAATGTACGCGCCTTTGGCGCACCATAATTTTCCATTTTCAACTTTTTGTTTTCTTTTTTTTCATTACTCTATCGCCACGGAAACTCCTCTTGAAGAGGAACTCCTTTGGCTCTTTTGCGCACAAGGGAGCAGAGGGTGCGTATCTCTCCGAGTAGTCGCTCCGAGTTCTGACCTACAAGTCGTATGGACAATCCACACCCGTCGCGTAGGAGCGATATGCTCATCCGAAAGTCACTCTCTACAATGGGAGTCATCTCTTGGTAGATGGTGCGTGTGATCTCCTCGGGAGCAACTACAAGAACGGAGCCAAAGTGGCTAAAACAGCCCAAAATTGCCCACTCCTCGGGCGAATGGAGCCGCGGAATGAGTGTTAGAGCCTCCCTCGCCACAACCTCGCTACTCGGGCGGCAGATAACCGTAGAGAGCGACAACTCATCGTAGTCGAAACGCTCGCCACTGTGTAACCGGCCACACGCCACCACCTCCGAGAAGAAGAGCACCGCTGAAGGTGCCACCACAGCCTCTGTGGTGGCTGTGTAGCGCGAGTGGGCACAGGGGATGATTGGTTTGGGGAGCCATTCGAGGTAGGCGCCATCTTCGAGAGAGATTCGCTGATGTAGCCGCGAGGAGTCGCTCTCCATTGGAGATATGACCGTAGCAGCCCCTGTGGAGATGTGTGCCATAGCCCCTGCACCCAGCTCCACATCCACCAAGTAGCGGTCGCCATCGAGATTGGGCCCTCCCGAGGAGAGAATATAGACGCACGCAAGGGAGGGTAGTTGTTCGTCGAAGTAGAGCGCTTGTTGGACAATCATTGGCACCCTGCGGTAGAGGTGGCGTAGGATGGTTCTTCCTCGACTATCCACCTCGAAGCTCATCTCCAACACACCATATTTGCCCTGCATAGGTATCATACAGCTTTGCTGCTCTCAAAGAGCACCATCTTGCCAATGAGCTCCAAAAGTTCCTCAATACCCTCGCCCGTGAAACAGTTGGTGAAGACAAAGGGCTTCGAACCACGCATCATACGCGAGTCGTGACGCATAACGCTCAAATCGGCGTGAACGTATGGAGCAAGGTCTATTTTGTTGATAACCAAGATGTCGCTGTGCGAGATGCCGGGCCCATCTTTGCGAGGAATCTTGTCGCCAGCTGCCACGTCAATCACATAGATGAAGAAGTCGACCAATGCGGGAGAGAATGTGAGGGTGAGGTTGTCGCCTCCCGACTCAATGAAGAGAATGTCGGTGTCGGGGAAACGCTCCTCCATCTCCTCCACAGCTGCAAGGTTCATAGAGGGGTCCTCGCGCACAGCGGTGTGTGGGCAGGCTCCGGTCTCGACACCAGCAATGTGGTCTTCGGCTAGGGTGCCACGCAGGATGCGGCGAACGTGCTCGGCATCCTCGGTGGTTACGATGTCGTTGGTGATGATTACCACCTTCCACCCCTGCGCCAGAAGACGAGGAGTGAGGGTTTCGATGAGTGCCGTTTTGCCCGAACCTACGGGCCCACCAATGCCTATTCGGCAGGTGTTTTTGTGGTGTGTGTGCATATTGTATATATGGTGCTAATTCATAAACATTCGGCTCTTGCCCTTCTCGTGTAGCGATGTTGCGAGTTCGAGGGTGGGGGCAAAGGAGGTCATATCCTCCAATGTGAGCGTGCCATAGTTGTCGTAGAGTCCCTCGCAGAGCGACGATAGGCGATAGATGATTTTCTGTGTGGTGTAGTGTGACAGCCTCATAAGTCGCATTGCTGCCGAGAGCGTTGTGTTGGCCACACCATAGAGGTGGGCGGCATACAAGGCCCTCTCTTCCACACCCAAAACCACACCTGCCACCGACTGTACAATGGGGTAGGTTCCCACCGTCACCCCATCCTTTATCCACCCCAGAAGACTCTCTGTTAGAGGGGTGGGGGCTATGGAGTAGAGAAGGTCGGCAAGCCTTCGCCCCATACGGGTGGTCATCAGGCGAGCCTCCTCGCTCGCTTTGATGGAGTAGAGTCGGTGGTCGGCATCCACCAAACGAGAGTGGTCACCAAGAGAAGCGGCACGAAAGGCCTCCAAGAGCGCTATGCAGTCACACTCGGCAGCGGAGTGCAGCACTCCCTTGATGAACTCTTCGAGAGAGGGTATGTCATAGACAATACCACCCTCCACAGCCCCCTCCAACCCCATAGAGAACGAAAACGAACCCACGGGTAGGCCACTGTCGGAGAGCCACGCCAGACGAAAAAGAGAGATGAGGGTGGAGGTGTCGCTACACATATTCCGATATGGTATGGGGGTGGGAGTGGGTGTGTGTCTGGTGGCTCTGTGGTGCTGTGGAGCCAAACAGACTGCGAATCTCCGAGGGGGAGAGGAAGGGGACAATCTCGCTCCCAGGGCGGAACGAAAAACTAATACCCTCAAAATTGTAGGTATGCATCACACCGAGCATCACCTTCCTATCGACCATCAGGGGGACCATAAGGCTGTCGCCTCTAACGAGTGCGGCCCAATGTTGGTTGCCGATGGCGTGGCCGAGCTCTATGGCTGTGGCTATGGCTTCGGTGTGGGAGCGCTGGGTGAGAGATGAGAGGTCTATGACCATCACATCGCCCAGACGAAGACGCACAACCGAGGCCCTATCTGCCACCGAGTCGTAGGCAATGATGTCGCCATCGGTGAGCCTCACACCGCGCTCAAAGGCCATCGCATAGGCTTTGCCACTCTGTCCCACCGCCAAAAGGCGACTCTTCTGGGCATTCCATTGGTCGAGTTCGATGAAGTCTATTGTGGTTGCCACAAGGCGCTCTTGCCACTCGTGGGAGTGGATGTTGCCGAGGATTGTTCTGTAAATTTCCATATCTAAATATTGTGTTGCTACGAAAACCAATAGAGTTGTCCGAGGGCGAATGATTTGGCGGGTGTGAGGTCTATCTCCTTGCCATCCACCTTCACTTTGAAAGTGTCGGGGGCAACCTCAATGAGGGGCGTTTGGTCGTTGAGTACCATATTGCCCTTTGTGAGTGCGCGAGTGCCACGCACCGCCATAACATTTCTTTGGAGCCCCAAGCGATGCTTGATGTCACCATCGAGTGCCGCACGCGAAGTGAAGGTCCAGCAGGTGGCAGGCAGTGCCCCACCAAAGGCCCCAAACATCGGACGATAGATGACGGGTTGAGGGGTGGGCAGCGAGGCGTTGGGGTCACCCATCAGCGACCAAGCAATCATTCCGCCCTTGATTACCATCTTGGGTTTGGCACCGAACATTGCGGGCTCCCAGAGTACCAAATCGGCAACCTTGCCCACCTCCACCGAGCCGAACATCGAGTCGATACCAAAGGTTATGGCGGGGTTGATGGTCACTTTTGCAATGTAGCGCCTAACGCGGAAGTTGTCGTTACCCTCGGCATCCTCGGGGAGCTTACCGGTGCGGTTTTTCATATAGCAAGCCATCTGAACGGCCCTCATATAATTTTCGCCCACACGCCCCATAGCCTGCGAGTCGGAGGATATCATCGAGAATACACCCCTGTCGTGGAGAAAGTTCTCGGCAGCCTGCGTTGAGGGCCTCACCCTACTCTCGGCAAAGGCTACATCCGAGGGAATCTTGGGGTTGAGGTTGTGGCACACCATAATCATATCAAACAGCTCGGCTTGGGAGTTGATACCATAGGGGAGGGTGGGGTTGGTCGAGGAGGGGAGCACATTTCGCTCGCCAGCAACCCTCATCAGGTCGGGGGCGTGGCCACCACCTGCACCCTCGGTGTGGTAGGTATGGATGGTTCGGCCGTTAATTGCTGCAATCGTATCCTCCACATATCCGCCCTCATTGAGGGTGTCGGTGTGGATGGCCACCTGCACATCGTAGTAGTCTGCCACGCGCAGGGCGGTGTCTATTGCTTTGGGTGTGGAGCCCCAATCCTCGTGGATTTTGAGTCCCATCACACCCCTCTCGATTTGCTCCGCAATGGGCTCCCAAGTGGAGCAGTTTCCTTTGCCGAGGAATCCGAAGTTGATGGGGATATTCTCCACACTCTGCAACATACGGTCGATGTTCCAATTACCCGAGGTGATGGTTGTGCCGTTGGTGCCGTCGGTGGGGCCTATGCCACCGCCAATGAGGGTGGTAATACCTCCCGAAAGGGCCGCTTCGGCCTGCTGGGGCGAGATGACGTGAACGTGTCCGTCTATGCCACCTGCGGTGAGAATCAGGTGCTCGCCACTGATGGCATCGGTGCCCGCACCCGTAACCATTCCGCGTGTTACACCATCCATAGTGTTGGGGTTGCCCGACTTACCAATGCCTGCAATTTTGCCATCCTTGATACCCACGTCGGCCTTCACTACGCCCAAAACTGCGTCAATAATAGTCACGTTGGTAATCACAAGGTCGAGTGCTCCGCTTTCGCTTGTTGCAGTGTTGTCGAGCCCCATACCGTCGCGTAGGGTTTTGCCACCACCATAGATTACTTCATCGCCAGAGCTGCAACGCAAATCGCGTTCAATCTCCACCATCAGTGAGGAATTTGCCAAACGGATTTTGTCGCCCACAGCAGGACCAAAGAGGTCGTTGTGTTGTTTTCGAGTTATCTTTGCCATATTGTGTTAATCATTCTTGATTGTTTTATATCCGCGTCTTTTTGCTTTTTTGAGAGCTTTTGTGTAGGTGGGGTAGTAGGTTGGGGCGCTCTCGCCACCCGCAAAACCACCCACCAAACCGCCGAAACCTATGATGCGACACTTGCCACCAAAGGGTACCGCCTCCACGCTCTTCTCCTCGCCAGGCTCGAAACGTATGGCTGTGGTAGCGGGGATGTTGAGATGGTGGCCAAAAGCCTCACCTCGGTCGAATTCCAAGTAACGATTGACCTCAAAGAGGTGGAAATGGCTACCCACCTGCACAGGCCTATCACCTGTGTTGCGAATGGTTAGTTTGCGCACTTTTTTGTTGGCGTTGTACTCTATGTCGCCATCGGCAAAAACTACACCTCCGACCGCTACGGCTGGGGCGCACGTTGTTGTTTTGCAATCCTTTTCCATATCACCTAACTACTTTATGGGGTTGTGAATACTGACCAATCGAGAGCCGTCTGTAAAGACCGCTTCGACTTGTAAGAGTCCAATCATATCGGCCACTCCTTCCATTACATCATCTCGGGTGAGGGCCTTTGCAGCATCACTCATAACCTCCTCAACGCTTTTACCCTCGCGCGCACCTTCCAGGGCACACGAGGTGATGTAGGCCACAGCCTCGGGGTGGTTGAGTTTCAATCCTTTTGTTTTTCTTCGCTCTGCAATCATACCCATTGCCAAGAGCGTGAGTTTGTCTTGTTCTTTTGGTGTTAAATGCATAAAATTTACTATTAAGTGTCTGCCATCCAAGGTCTAATCTCCAATGTCGCGGGCACAGGGTGTCCGAGAAAAAAGAGTTTCAAGGTCGGTTAGAGGTTGGATGTTTGACGTTGAGAGTTGAATGTTCACCCCTTAACTTACAAATCCCTTGCCACGATTTTACAAAAAAGGCACTATCTTTGTTCCTTGTGAAGGGCGAATAAAAACAGAAAGGATTATGATAAAAATGATGTTACTTGCCGGATGTGGTGGTTTTGTAGGTACCGCCCTCCGTTTCTTGACGGGCAAACTTTGTGCCCACGTCCATCTCGGAGGCTTCCCTCTGGGTACGTTTGTAGTTAATGTTGTGGGTAGTCTGCTCATCGGCATACTCTTTGGCTTGGCCGAGAATCGTGGAGTGCTCTCACCAGCAGCAAGTGCTGTGCTTGTGACGGGATTTTGTGGCGGATTCACCACCTTCTCCACCTTTGCCGACGATATTTTTCTGCTGTTGCAGAAGGGACAGTGGTGGATGTTTGCTGGCTACCTCTTTTTGAGCCTTGCGTTGGGTGTATTGCTCGTGTGGGCAGGACGTAGTATGGTGAGGTGATATTCACCTAACTAAATACGTTGTATAACATTAATAGTCACGGGCAAGCCGCTTGGCTTGCCCGTGATTGTTGGCGTTAGAGGTTAAATAGTGAGCGTTAGTTTCATCATCGCCACCGTGTAGTGTCCGTGGTCGGCAAATACTCGGTGAAGGGCTGGTTGGAGCATAAAGTCACCCATCGGCAGCGAGTAGGTAATCTCCATCTGGGTTTCGTAGCCCGAGAGGTAGAGCCCGCGCGAGAGGAGCAGACCTATGTAGTCATTCTTGCGGAAGAGGCTGCTACATACAAGTGCGCCACCACCATAGAGGTCACAATCGCTCTTGGGTGCCCACGCACCGTGGAAAATCATATAGAGCCTTTTGTGGTCCGACCAACGAATCAGAGGCTGCTCGATGAGTGTCCAGAGCGATGCCCGCGAGGATTTGTGGCGAGCTCCACTTTCGAAAGTCGTGAGGGTGGGGGCGTAACCAAATGAGGCACCAATGTTATATGTGCCCAGGTAGTCATCCTCTCTACCCGTGTAGCCCACAACTCCAATCATAAAAATGCCGTCGCGTCGGAGATTTACCCTGAAAAGGTCACTCCACCTCTCCGAGGCTACACCATCATAGATTGTTAGTTTCATACTCCAACGAGAGGTGGGATACCACTCGGCGTGGAGGGCCATTGCCGACTTTGGAGCATCGGCCACCACAAAGTTGGTGGAGATGGTGGGAAACAATCCGTTCATTGCCGAGGTGAAAACAGAGTTCCACGGGGTAGTGAAGTAGTCCTTGCCCAGATTGCGGATACCAGCAAAGAGGGTAACTTTGCCATCGGCAAGCCTCTGATTCAGACCGAAGGCCATAAGTGCCAGAGTGGAGGGTGAGTCTTCAATGGCGGAGAAGAGGTGGAGGTTGTCGGCAACGCCACTCTTGCCCAACTCTTGTCGTAGGTTGGCAACAGCCAGAAGGTCTACACAAAGAGAACCCTCTCGCCATAGTCCAAACTCATAATCAACATTCAGTAGTGTCACCCAGTTGGCAATGCCTGTTGTGGCATTCCACAATCCCTCGGTGGTGAGGGCTATCGAGTGGTCAATATTTTGGGACTTGACGTAGGGTGTGGCGCCCCCAATGGCCACAAGTAGAATAAGAAATCTTTTCATAATAAAAAATGGAATAAAGTTCGCGTCAATGCTTGCAAACTTTATTCCACTTTTGTCTAACGTCTAACGGTGCGGGCTCGTCACTGCGAGCCCGAGGAGTAGATATTAGACCTCAATAATTAGAACCCAATCTTCACACCGAGGTAGGCGCTGCGAGGTTGGAGGGGGCCATAAACGTAGCCCGAGTCGCGGTCGGCACCCTGGTCGAAGTCGCGCTGGTAGGAGTTGAAGATGTTTTTCACGCCTCCAAAGAGTTCGAGGTTGGCATCGGTGTAGAGGCGGATGTTGTAGCCCACGCGCACACCCATATCGAAGAACGACTCGGTAATCTCGGCAACATCTTCCTCAATCCAGCCTGCATAGTGCTGAACAAGCATAGGGCCTGTGTAGTTCCCCGTCACATCCACACTCAAATTATTGATGGGACGCACCATCAGTGTCAGGTAGCCATATTGGTTGGGGGTGCGGAACATACGCATCTCGGCAGGGGCAGTTTCGCTCCATTGCTCGGCCTCCATATAGCGACTGCGCTGGAAGGTAAAGCCCGCCTGCAACTCGCAGTTGTAGCCAAACATAGCCCTACCCTCGAAGTTCAAACCACTAACCGTTGCTCCCGAGCCGTTGTAGCGCTCCTGAACAGCCACTCCCTTGTCGTCGTGGCCAATCTCACGCAGTGCAAAGACATCCGAGAGGGTTGTGTGGAACGCCTCGGCAACGATATTTACAGCCATATTGTCGAATGACTCGGAGTACTCCACCGAGGCACTCACCGACGAGGAACGCTCCTCTTTTAGGTCCTCGGCAAGTTGGATTCGTGTGCGCTCGCCACCCACAATAGCAATGTGCAAATCCTCGTCGTAGGCTTGGGGTGCGCGGTAGCCCTCGGCATACGAAAGGCGCAGACTCCACGCAGCAGTGGGGTTGTAGCGCAGGTTGATGCGGGGCGAGAAGATGGGTTTCTCAACGAGGTTGTGCTTGTCCAAGCGGCCACCAATAAGTATCGACATCCTCTTGTTCTTCCACTCATTCTGGAAGTAGGCACCATAGATGTTGGCTACCTGCTTGGTGTCAATATCGTAGCCCACCGAGGTGTCGTGGAGGTCGTTGTGGCTCATCTCCACACCTGCGGTAAGTTCGGCAGGCAGGAAGAAGAGTTCCTCGAAGGAGTGGATATACTGCACACCCGACGAGGCGGTCAGGTCGTGGGTGCGACCGTATGCATTGGGGTCCTTGTAGGCACCATAGTAACTGCTACGCGCGGTGTTCTGGAAGGCACCATAGATATTCACGCGGTCGGTGTATTCGGGGTTGGACCAGTCGAAGGTTACACTACCGCCATCAATCGTGTGGTCGGCCTGCTCGCAGACCATAGACTCGTGCTGGGGTTTGTCGAGTGCATCGCCACCACGGCGGTAGTCCTTGATGCGGTGGTACTGTGCAGTGATGCGCGAATAGGGGCCGGTGCGGAAGTAGCTCCTCATACCGAGAGCCTCGGAAGAGGTGGTGAGAATCTCCGTAAATCCGTCGCCATCGTGGTCGTAGCCATCACCCGTGCGGCTCTGGGCAAAGACGCTGATGGCAGCCCTACGGCTTGCCGACACAAGCGATGCGTTGAGGGTTGTAGAACTCTCGGTTGCACCCGTAAGACCAATGGAGGTGGTTGTGTGGCTCATCTCGGCCATACTTGTCTTGGGCTCCTTGGTGATGACGTTGATGGTGCCGCCAATGGCACTCGAACCATACAGGGCCGAGCCTCCACCACGCATCACCTCCACCCTCTCAATCATATTGGAGGGAATCTGCTCCAAACCATAGACTCCCGTCAGGGAGGAGAATAGGGGATGGGAATCGACCAAAATCTGGGAGTATTTGCCATCCAGACCATTGATTCTCACCTGTGGAAATCCGCAGTTCTGGCAGGTGTTCTCCACCCTCACACCCGGCTGAAATACCAAACCGCCACTGAGTGACTGCGATGCCACGCGGGCGAAGAGGTCGGAGTCAATGACGCTCACAAGCGAGGGTGCCTCCTGTTTGAGCCTCTCACTACGGCTGCTGGTTACCACCACCTGCTCCATCATCAGGGGCATCGACTCAATCGCAAAGTCCAACTCGATGGTCTCTCCTTTGCGGATGGTAACCTCTTGGCTGGCACTCTTGTAGCCCACAGCCTCCACCACTACTACATAGGTGCCCGCGCGAAGGTTGCGCAGCAGGAAGTGGCCCGTAGCATCGGTGGTGGTACCCGTAGGGGTGCCCTCCAAAGAGACGGTTACATAGGCGAGGTGTTCGCCCGTGGTGGCATCCACAACGTGACCAAAAAGGTGGGAATCGGTGGGTGTTTGTGAGGTGGCACTTGTGGTTGGGGGATTGGTGGCAAAGAGTGCCACGGAGAGGGTGCATAAAAGTGTCCAAAGGGTGAAAAATCTCTTCATCGTTTTGTTGGTATAACTATTTGTAATTAAAATCTATTTTTTGACGGTGCAAAAGTAGAACAAAATAGATGTGGTTACAATACCAACATTTTGCGATTTTTTGTTGCCACAAATAAAAAACTACCACCCCTTGTTAATCAAAGGATGGTAGTCTTTGGGGAGTAAATTCTCTCTGCGGCTATTTTACTGCCACGCAGTCAATCTCCACGAGTGCGCCTTTAGGAAGAGCAGCAACCTCATAGCAGATGCGGGCGGGTTTGTCGCCAGTGAAGTACTCGGCATAGACAGCGTTCATTGCACCGAAGTCGGAGATGTGCTGCAACAATACGGTGGTCTTCACAACATCGTTGAAGGTGTAACCAGCCTCTTTGAGAATGGCACCAAGGTTGTCGAGCGACTGGCGGGTCTGTGCCTCAATACCCTCGGGCATCTCGCCAGTGGCGGGAACAAGGGGAAGCTGACCAGATGCATAGAGAGCACCACCTGCCTCAATAGCCTGCGAATAGGGACCTACGGCTGCGGGAGCCTCGGGAGAACAAATAATACGTTTCATAAGAAAATAGAGTTTTGTTTTTTAACTTGTGTTTCTGATTCTTGGCACAAATTTATATCTTTGCACCGATAGAAACAAATTTTGAGAAGTAGAAAACAAACTTTTTACCACTATGAAGAGTCTGAAAATAGCTGTGGCACTCATTGTAGCCACCACCCTTATCGCCTCCTGCTGCCCCTGCCGTAAGGCTTCGAACAAAAACCACAAAGCACTGAAAACTACCGAGTGGACACTTGTGCAGATGGATGGTAAAAACATTACCGAACAGTTTGGTGCCGAGGAGTGTCCACGCCTTGTGATTGCCGATGATGGCTCGTTTGGCGGCTATGGCGGTTGCAACTCTATGGGCGGACAATATACCCTCACCCCCAGTGAGTTGCCTGCACAGAGGGATATTGCAGGTGCCATCCACTTTGGCGACGCATTCTCCACCAAACGTATGTGCCCCAACGACCGCTTGGAGATGACTTTTTTTGCCACCCTCGCGAAGATTGACTCCTTCACCATCGAGGGTAGCAAACTCTTCCTCTTCGCCAGCGGAGAGTTGAAGTTGGTCTTTGAGGCCAAATAGATTGAGATTTTTTTTGTCCAACGTCTAACGTCTAACGTCTAATGTCGCGGGCTCGGCAAAGTGTTTTGCCGAGCCCGAAAACATATAGGCCCTATAAGCCCAATAAGACCAATAAGCCCTATAAGCCCTTAACGCCACAAACCTCGCGGGTATCTTTTTTAATACCCACGCCATCGGGCGCATTTTTGGGGGCAAAATTGCTGAAAATCAAAAAATTTTGAATTTTGAATTTTGAATTTTGAATTTAATTTGTACTTTTGTGCGCTTCTTTCCCGCGTATGTGTGCGAGGGAAAGTCTATAAATAAAGTCTAACTTTTTAATTATTAAAAACTTAACACAATGGAAAACAACAAAAAAGTAGCCAACGAGAACTTCGATTGGACCGCTTATGAGACCGATGCTGAACTCTACGGTAACCTTACCAAAGAGCAGGTAGCTGCACAGTACGATGAGACCGTACAGAAAGTTCACGCAGGTGAGGTCGTTGAGGGCGTAGTTACCTCGATTAACAAACGTGAGGTAGTAGTTAACATTGGCTACAAATCGGACGCTATCATCCCCGTAACCGAGTTCCGTTACAACCCCGAGCTCGCTATCGGTGAGAAAGTAGAGGTTTATGTGGATAGCACCGAGGACAAAAAAGGTCAGCTCGTTCTTTCGCACAAGAAAGCTCGTCAGCTCAAAAGCTGGGACCGCGTTAACCAGGCTTTGGAGAACGATGAGATTATCAAGGGCTTTATCAAATGCCGCACCAAGGGCGGTATGATCGTAGACGTATTCGGTATCGAGGCATTCTTGCCCGGTAGCCAGATTGACGTTAAGCCCATCCGCGACTACGATATTTACGTTGAGAAAACTATGGAGTTCAAGGTTGTTAAAATCAACCAGGAGTTCCGCAATGTTGTTGTTTCGCACAAAGCTCTCATCGAGGCAGAGCTCGAACAGCAGAAACAGGAGATTATGTCGCGCTTGGAGAAAGGTCAGATTCTCGAAGGTACCGTTAAGAACATCACTTCCTACGGTGTATTCGTTGACCTTGGTGGCGTAGACGGTCTCATCCACATCACCGACCTCTCGTGGGGCCGCGTAAACCGTCCCGAGGAGATCGTTGCTCTCGATCAGAAGATCAACGTTGTTATCCTCGACTTCGACGACCAGAAGAAGCGCATCGCTCTCGGTCTTAAACAGCTCACCGCTCACCCCTGGGAGGCTCTCGATGCAGACCTCAAAGTTGGTGACAAGATCAGCGGTAAGGTTGTTATGATGTACGACTACGGTGCATTCGTGGAGGTAGCTCCCGGTGTTGAGGGTCTTATCCACGTTTCGGAGATGTCGTGGAACCAGCACCTCCGCTCCGCACAGGAGTTTATGAAAGTTGGCGACCAGATTGAGGCAGTTATCCTCACCCTCGACCGCGAGGAGAGGAAGATGTCGCTCGGTATCAAGCAGCTCACTGCTGATCCTTGGGAGGCTATCGAGGAGCGTTACCCCATCGGTTCGCGCCACACTGCAAAGGTTCGCAACTTCACCAACTTCGGTATCTTTGTTGAGATTTCGGAGGGTATCGACGGTCTTGTACACATCAGCGATTTGAGCTGGACCAAGAAGATCAAACACCCCGCAGAGCTCACCCAGCTTGGCGCAGACATCGACGTTATCGTTCTCGGTATCGACAAAGAGAACCGTCGTTTGAGCCTTGGCCACAAACAGTTGGAGGAGAACCCCTGGAACGAGTTTGAGGCACAGTTCGCAGTTGATTCGGTACACGAGGGTAAAGTTACCGAGGTGAACGACAAGGGTGCAGTTGTTGCTCTTGGTGAGAACGTAGAGGGCTTTGCTCCTGCAAAACAGATCGTGAAAGAGGATGGCACCACCGCCAAAGTAGGTGATGTTCTTCCCTTCAAGGTTACCGAGTTCTCGAAAGTGACCAAGCACATCAGCCTTTCGCACACTCGCGTATTCGAGGAGGCTAAACGTGCCGAGGAGAATGCCGCAAAAGCAGAGCGTCGCGCTGCTGCCGAGGCTACCAAGTCGACCGTTAAGAAGATCAACGCACAGGTTGAGAAGACCACCCTTGGTGATTTGACTGACTTGGCAGAGTTGAAGGCTAAACTCGAAGCTGCCCAGAAATAGTGCATCTTGCAGGTGCTTTTTGCACCAAAATTCAGAGAGCGAGTTCCTCACCTACGTTAAGTAGGCTGCGGACTCGCTCCTTTTTTTGGCACAAAAATCCCTCTGCAATATGCACTATTTTGATTCTATGCGTTTTTTTGTCGGGAGAAATCCCAGTACAAAAGTGCCGTTACGGCATCTGCGAAGTGTCGGGAGGGCTCATAGTTCTTCCTACACTCCCTAATAAGTTTTCGGGCTCGGCAAACAATTTTGCCGAGCCCGCGACGTTGGACGTTAGACGTTAGACGTTAGACATTAGACATCTATCTCTTGGGAGCCATACTATATGAGAGGCTCCTGATGTATTCGGTCATCTGCTTGGGTGAGGCCATCTCCGAGAGTCTCTGCCACTTTACAGGCTCACCTATATGAAGCACAATGTGTTTGCCCTTTTGCCTAAACATCTCATCCACAAGGAAGAGCATCTCTATGTTGGCCTTGATGCCAAAGAATTTACGGATGTTGGCGATGTTGTAGAATCTATTGGAGAGTTGTCCCTCGACATAGACCGGTACAATGTCGCGTTGGTGTTGTATGGCCTTCTTTGTAAAACTTGGGCGCCACTCCAAATCGGTAATCACCCCCTTTATGCGTCTTGAACAGAGCCCCGCAGGGAAGGTTTGGATGGGGATGTTGCTTGCGAAGGTCTCCTCAAAGATGCGGGCTGCCTCTCTCGACTGCTTGCCGTGTTTGTTCACAGGCAAGAACATTGGGCGCAGAGGCTCCACGAAGAGCAACAAGTCGTTGCTGATGCTCCTAACGCTCTTTCCAAAGTACCTATCAACCTCTTGTGCCAGAATAAGACCATCCATTCCACCAAAGGGGTGGTTGGATGCAAAAATATAGCGTCCCTCACGCGGGATTCGTTCCATCCCCTCGATGCTCCAAGTTACACCCATATATGCGAGTGTTGCGCGCACAAACTCCATTGTTGGCAGGTGGCCAAACTCCGCCAGGGCATAGTTCATTTCGTCCTGATGGATGATTTTTTTGAGGTAACGAATAATAAAGCGTGGCAAACTTTTGGCCAACCCAGGTGCTTTACTCGCCAATACCTGTTCGATGTCTATCTGCATAGTGGGGTTGTTTATTTGGGGGTTAGAGAGTGTTCAATAGGGTAAAGATGAGGTAGCCGAGATAGTTGCCAATGGCGTATCCTGCAAGGCCATTGGTGATACCCACCATAATTGCCCCTTTGTTTTTCATTGTGGCTGCAATCATTGGCACACAGATGGGGGAGTTGATGAGTGTGTCGGAGGTGATGACTGTGCTGTCGGCATCCACCTTGAAGGGGCGAGCCAGCAACACTCCGAGTGCAAGTGAGCCAAATACAATGATGGCTTGGTAGACCAGCACCCACAAGCCAAGCTTCCAATCGAGCTGCGAGAGGTCGGCCAACATCGCCATAGCAAGGCAGAAGATGTAGATGAGGTACATACCCGCATCGAAGCTCTTATCCCACGAGCGCACGCCCTTGAAGCTTGTCAGAAGAAGGCTGATGGTAGTAAGGGTGAGGATGAGTGCAACCATCGAAAAATCTCCACCCAGAAGGTCGAACATACGAGTTCCCTCCTTGAAGAAGTTGCTCACCACAAGCGACACTCCGGCTACGGCTGCTGCGGTGACAAAGACTTTCAAGAGCTGCCCAATGCTCCTTTTGGTGCCGAAATCCTTATATGGGTTATCATTCACAAACTCCTCGGCGTTGATAACGTCGTTGTGGGCCTTGTACTCCTTGCCGTGTACGACGCGACGCGCGAGAGTTACACCACCACCCATCAGGAACATCAGATAGAAGAAAGACACAATAAGGTTGCAGGTGGCCACCAATGCAAACATCTCCTCCGAGAGTCCCCTCTCACCGAGCATCATATTTACAGCCGCAAAGTTGCCTGCACCACCCGAGTACTGACCCGAGAGGGTTGCACCAATGGTTGCGCCATTTGTGCCGAGTTGCTCTTTGAGAAGGAGAAATCCCAAGACCACAATGAGGGCCACAGAGAGAGTCCCGATAATGAAGGCCCTCACGGTGACACCAGCTTTGAAATTCTTGAAGTTACAACCAAACAACATCATAGGTATTGCAAGAGGTATCATCACATCCTGCATAAGTTTTTGGATTCCGTGCATATCGGCAGGGATGATGTGTAGGTTGGCAATTACGACGCCCAAGATGTAGAGCGTCAAAACGGGACCGACTTTGTTCAATACCTTAATCTTTCGGCAGGCCCACAATACGGCCGCAGGCGAAAGGAGGTAGAATAGAATAAGAGTAATTTTACCCAACATAAGGTGTTAGTTTCTTGGTCAATAGATAATCACTTGCAGGGGGCAGAGGTGGTCATCTATGACCTTTGGTTTGGGTTGTGGCAACGCAAATATACAACTTTTTTTTGAATCTCACCTCTCTATAATATATAATAGGTATAAAACCAGCCAAGGTGTAGGTCGGAGGGTTGCACAAAAAAGCGGAGCCCGCACTTTACACAAGGTAAATGAGGACTCCGCCTATTAAGGCGTAGCGAAGCCGATGTTCGCTACTTTTTGTAGTTGTTAGATTGTCCAGGTCTCGCCACTATTCAGCAAGTCATCCATACATTTGATTTTACTCTTCTCCTGAACCTCTTTCACCTGACGTGCCACCTCTCTGTTATAGGTGGGCTCATCAACATCGCGAATGACACCCAGAGCTACGGGGAAGTCGGGATACTTCATAGCTGCGAGTGCGTTGTGGATGTAGGTGGTGGGCTCTTTGGAGTCGTGGGTGAGCACATCGTCGAGGGTGTAGCCATCCTCACCAACGGTCACAACTTTCAACTTGAAGCCGTCGAGCACAATACCTTTCTCCTTATTGGCACCGAAGAGCATCTTCTCACCATCGCGCAAGATGATGGTATTCTCTGCACGGGTAGCCTTATCTTTGGCAAAAGCAGCGTGTGCGCCGTCGTTGAAGATTACGCAGTTCTGCAACACCTCGGTAATCGAGAAGCCGTCGTGCTGTGCGGCCCTCACGAGGCACTGACGAGTGAGATCTACCTCCACATCAATCGAGCGAGCGAAGAAGGTACCTTTGGCACCGATGATAAGCTCACCAGGGTTGAAGGGTTTCTCGATAGTGCCATAGGGCGAGGTCTTGGTAATCTTACCCAACTTCGAGGTGGGGGAGTACTGACCTTTGGTCAAGCCATAAATCTCATTGTTGAAGAGCACGACATTCAGGTCGATGTTCCTACGGATGGCGTGGATGAAGTGGTTGCCACCAATGGCGAGTGAGTCGCCATCACCCGTTGCAACAAAGACACTCACATTGGGGTTGGCTACCTTCAAACCAGTAGCAATAGCATTTGCTCTACCGTGGATGGAGTGGAAACCGTAGGTCTTCATATAGTAGGGGAAGCGCGACGAGCAGCCAATACCCGAAACCACCACAAACTGCGAGCGGTTACGACCTGCTATCTCTGCCACATCGGGCATCGCTTTCTGCACTGCGTTGAGGATGAAGTGGTCGCCACAACCGGGGCACCATTTTACTTCCTGGTCGCTCTTAAAATCTGCCTGTGTGTATTTCATAGCCTATTTCTCCAATAATTCGTTAAACTTCGCCTCCAACTCTACGGTAGTGAAGGGCAGACCCTGACATTTGTTATACTGCTCATACTCGAACTGCTGGAAGTTCATACGGAGGTAGTTCGCAAACTGTCCCTCGTTGAGCTCGCATACAACAATTTTCTTGAACTTCGAGAAGATCTCCTCCACGCCTTTGGGCAGGGGGTTGATGTAGTTGAAGTGGCACAGCGAGATGCTCTTGCCCTCCTCCTGCATCTTCTCAACGGTTGCCTGCAAGTGGCCACGAGTACCGCCCCAGCCTACAACCAACAACTCGCCCTCCTCGGCACCGATAACCCTCTGCTCGGGGATGTAGTCGGCAACCTTCGCAACCTTTGCTGCACGGGTGTGAACCATTACCTGGTGGTTCTTGGGGTCGTGCGAAACGCTACCTTTCAGAGCGTCTTTCTCCAAACCGCCAATGCGGTGCTCCAAACCAATCGTTCCAGGGATAGCCCAACGGCGTGCGAGTTTCTCGTCACGCTTGTAGGGGAGGAATACCTCTTCGCCCTCGGGGAGTTCTGTGATAATGGGTGGGTGAATTTCAGGGTAATCTTTCATTGATGGAATCTTCCAAGGCTGCGAGCCGTTGGCGATGAAACCATCGGTGAGGAGGATTACGGGAGTCATATGCTCCATAGCAATCTTACCTGCCTGGAATGCGTAGTTGAAGCAATCGCTGGGCGACGAAGCGGCAATTACCACCATAGGGCACTCACCATTGCGTCCCCACAAGGCCTGCATCAAATCGCTCTGCTCGGTCTTGGTGGGCAGACCTGTCGAGGGACCACCCCTCTGAACATCTACAACAACCAAGGGAAGTTCGGCAATTACAGCCAAACCCATAGCCTCGCTCTTCAACGATAGACCAGGACCCGAAGTGGTGGTTACTGCAAAAGCACCACCAAAGGCAGCACCAATCGAGGTGCAGATACCTGCAATCTCATCCTCGGCCTGAACGGTCTTAACGCCCAACTCTTTGTGCTTTGCCAACTCTTCGAGAATTACAGTTGCGGGAGTGATGGGGTAGGAGCCACAGAACAAGGGGCGACCACTCTTCTCGCTGGCAGCCATAAAGCCCCAAGCGGTAGCTACGTTACCATTGATACTACGATACTTGCCCTTCTCCAACTTCGCGGGCTGCACCGAGTAGGTGTTGGCAAACGAGTGGGTGTTGGCGCCGTAGTTGTAACCAGCATTGAGCACAGTCACGTTGGCCTCTGCAACCGCAGGGTTCTTCTTGCCAAACTTGCCACGGATGTAGCTGATGGCGTGGTCGAGAGGTTTGTCGTAGAGGTAGAGGCAGATGCCAAGTGCAAACATATTCTTGCACTTAACGATAGCCTTATTATCCAAGCCCGAATCTTTCAAAGCCTCTTTGGTCATCGAGGTGATATCGGGGGTGAGGATATTGTAGTCCTGAATGCCAAGCTCCTCGATGGGGTTGGAGGTCTTGTAACCTGCGCGAGCAATGCTCTTCTCATCGAGGGTGTCGCCATCGAGGATGATGGTTGCGTCTTTTTTAAGCCATACGACATTGGCTTTCAGTGCTGCGGGGTTCATTGCAATCAGAACGTCGCAATAGTCACCAGGGGTGAGCATACGGCTGCTTCCGAAGTGAACCTGGAAGCCCGAAACGCCCGAAACGGTACCTTGTGGTGCGCGAATCTCGGCGGGGTAATCGGGGAAGGTCGAGATGCCGTTACCGAAAAGAGCGGCAGTGTCCGAAAACAGTGTGCCGGTGAGCTGCATACCGTCGCCCGAATCTCCCGAGAAACGAATCACAACGTCTTTCAACTCTTTTACATTCATAATGATTTAGTGAGTTTTGTTATTGTTTAGGTTAAGTTATCTGTCCATTTTGTCAAAAAACACACCTCTCGCGCGCGATGCGCGCATACGATGCACCACAAAGGTAATAAATTATAATGGGATATCAACCTTTTATCAAGAAAAATAATTACCTTTGCGTCAGTATTTTTCGACAACGTTATACTTTAACTCAATACTTTTATGAACAATACAATCAAGTTTACTACTCCCGATGAGGCAGTAAAGGTTATCAAGTCGGGTGACCACGTTCACCTTTCGTCGGTGGCAAGTGCCCCCCAGTGTCTTATTCAGGCTATGTGCCGTAGGGGTGAGGCCGGTGAGCTCAAAGATGTACACATCCACCACCTCCACACCGAGGGTCCCGCACCCTATGCCGATCCCAAATTTGAGGGCATCTTCCAACTCGATTCGTTCTTCGTTGGTGGCAACGTGCGCAAGGTTACCCAGAGTGGCTACGCAGACTATATTCCAATCTTCCTCTCCGAGACTCAGAAACTCTACCGCGCAGGTGTTCTTCCCTGTAACGTGGCAATGATTCAGGTTTCGCCCGTAGATGCTCACGGCTATGTTTCGCTCGGTACCTCGGTAGATGCTACCTTGGCAGCAATTGAGTGTGCAGACTACGTTTTGGCAGTAGTGAACAAGTATGTTCCCCGCGCTTTCGGTGACGCCTTCATCCACATCTCGCAGATTGACTACTTCGTGGAGGACGATCAGCCTCTTATGGAGGGCCACATCGCCGAGATTACCGAGACCGATGCAGCTATTGGTCGCCACTGTGCAGCCCTGATTGAGGATGGCGCCTGCTTGCAGATGGGTATCGGTGCAATTCCCAACGCAGTTCTTTCGCAGCTCGGTGGCCACAAAGACCTCGGTATCCACACCGAGATGTTTGCCGACGGCGTATTGCCCCTCGTTGAGAAAGGCGTTGTGAATGGTCGCAATAAGGTTACCGATAAGGGTAAAATCGTTTCGACCTTCCTGATGGGTTCGCAGCAGGTTTATGACTTCATCGACAACAACCCCGGTGTGTTGATGAAAGATGTAGCCTACACCAACGACCCCTTCATCATTGCCAAGAACCCCAAATTCTGTGCCATCAACTCGGCATTGCAGGTTGACCTCACCGGTCAGGTTTGCGCCGACTCGCTCGGTACCAAGTTCTACTCGGGCGTAGGTGGTCAGGTTGACTTCATCTATGGTTCGTCGCTCTCGGAGGGTGGTAAGGCTATTATCGCTATGCCTTCGGTTACCAACAAGGGTGTGAGCAAAATCTCCAACATCCTCACCCCTGGTGCAGGTGTTGTAACCACCCGTAACCACATCCACTGGTTCGTAACCGAGTATGGTGCAGCATACCTCTATGGTAAATCGTTGCAGGAGCGTGCAAAAGCTATCATCAACGTTGCTCACCCCGACCACCGCGAGGAGTTGGAGCGTGCAGCTTATGAGCGTTATGGTGCGCACTATACCTACATCAAAAACAAATAAAAAACGCATATAACGGGTGCTTTTTGCACCAAAATTCAGAGAGCGAGTTCCTCACCTACGATAAGTAGGCTGCGGACTCGCTCCTTCTTTTGGCACAAAAATCCCTCCATTCTATGCGTTTTTTTGGGGTGGATTTCTGTCGCGACTTTCGGAAGAAATTAAAAAAAACGCAGATAAGCGAGCAGATTTTAGGCGGTGCCGTAACGGCACTTTTGTGTTGGTGGTGCTCCCCAATGTAAAAAGTGAAAATAACGAGATGGATGCAAGGCAGAGGCGTAACGCCTCTTTTGTGCTGGTGGTGTTCCCGAAACTTTCGGAAGAAATTAAAAAAACGCAGATAAGCGAGCAGATTTTAGGCGCACAAGAAAATCTCCCCCGCAGTTTGCTTGTGCAAATGAGGGGGAGATTTATCGAAGTATAACGAAGCAGACGCTCGCTATTTTCAGTTTTTTAGATTACGCCCTGCTCCAACATAGCCTGTGCCACCTTCATAAAGCCAGCGATGTTAGCGCCCTTAACGTAGTCTACCGAGCCGTCAGCCTTCTCACCGAAGCGTACGCACTGCTCGTGGATGCTCTGCATAATGAAGTGGAGTTTGTCGTCAACCTCCTGTGCCGACCAGCTCAAATGCGCAGCGTTCTGGGTCATCTCCAAGCCCGAGGTAGCAACACCACCTGCGTTCACAGCCTTACCGGGAGCGAAGAGGATACCTGCGTTCTGGAAAGTAGCGATAGCCTCGGGGGTGCAACCCATATTCGAAACCTCGCAGCAGCACCAAGTACCGTTTGCCAAGAGCTCTTTTGCGTCGTCACCGTTGAGCTCGTTCTGGAATGCGCAAGGAAGAGCGATGTCGCACTTCACGCTCCAAGCCTTCTTGCCAGCGGTGAATTTGGTAGCCTCGGGGAATTTGGTTGCCATATCCTCAACTTTGTTGCGGTTGGAAGCGCGCATAACGAGCATATAGTCAATCATCTCTTTGGTGATACCTGCGGGAATCTCGCAAACGCCATCGGGACCCGAGATAGCAACTACCTTACCACCGAGCTCGGTTGCTTTGGTAGCAGCACCCCAAGCTACGTTACCGAAGCCCGAGAGAGCGATAGTTTTGCCTTTGATATCTTTGCCAGCTTTTGCCAAAACGTGCTCGGTGAAGTAGAGAGCGCCGAAACCGGTAGCCTCGGGACGGAGAATCGAGCCACCCCAGTTCTGACCTTTACCGGTGAGAACGCCTACGTTGTACTCGCGAGCGAGTTTGGTGTACATACCGAAGAGGTAACCAATCTCACGGCCACCAACACCTACGTCACCTGCGGGAACGTCGGTATCGCCACCGATGTTGTGCCAGAGCTCCAACATAAATGCCTGGCAGAAGCGCATAATTTCAGCCTCCGATTTACCAACGGGATCGAAGTCCGAACCACCTTTACCACCACCCATAGGAAGGGTTGTGAGGGCGTTCTTGAAGGTCTGCTCGAAACCGAGGAACTTCAACATCGAGGGGTTAACAGCTTTGTGGTAACGAAGACCGCCCTTGTAGGGACCGATAGCTGCGTTGAACTGAACGCGATAGCCGAGGTTGGTCTGCACCTCACCCTTATCGTCAATCCAAGTTACGCGGAAAGTGAAGATACGGTCGGGCTCAACCATACGCTCAACGATTTTTGCCTTCTCAAACTCGGGGTGCTGGTTGTAAACCTCCTCGATAGATTCGAGAACCTCTTTCACTGCCTGCAAATACTCGCTTTCGCCGGGGTGCTTACGCTCCAACTCTGCCATCAAATTCTGTACGTTCATAATTGATAATAGGTTTTAAGTTTGTAATTGTGTTATTAGGTTTTGAAAACTTGTTGCTTATTAGTGTGCGCAGTTTGCACCCCCAAAAATAGTTATTTTTATTGTAAAATGTAATCTTTCGGAGAAAAATAGTCGTTATTTTTTTACAAATCATTATCTTTGGAGTGGAATTAACCCCAGTTAGGCAATAACCAATAGAGATAAACAACCTAAAAACCTTTCAAAAACACTATGGAAAACCTCAAAGTTACACCCTTTACGAAGTATCACATTGCCGCAGGTGCCAAGATGGCTCCCTTTGCTGGCTTCAATATGCCCATCGAGTTTACGGGTATCAATGCCGAGCACCTCTGGGTGAGGGAGGCTGTGGGCGTCTTCGACGTGAGCCATATGGGTGAGTTGTGGGTTAAGGGCCCCAAGGCCACCGCGCTCCTCCAACGCATCACTACCAACAACGTAGCAGCCCTCACCGATGGTAAGGTGCAGTACACCTGCTTCCCCAACGGTAAGGGTGGTATTGTGGATGACTTCCTTCTCTACCGCTTCAACGAGGAGTGCTACTTGCTTGCCATCAATGCGGCCAATATCGACAAAGATTGGGCTTTTGTGTGTGAGCAGGGCAAGGCTTTCGGTATGGAGGCTGGCAAGGAGCTCTTCAACGCCTCGGATGAGACCGCACAGCTCGCAATTCAGGGCCCCTTGGCTATGAAACTCGTGCAGAAGATGTGCGACGAGCCCGTTGAGGATATGGTATATTACACCTTCAAGACCCTCAAAGTGGGCGGTTGCGAGGCTATTCTCTCGACCACAGGCTACACCGGTTCGGGTGGTTGTGAGGTCTATATTAAGGCAGAGGATGCCGACCAGCTCTGGGCAGAGTTGTGGAAAGCTGGTGAGGAGTTTGGTCTGAAAAATATCGGTCTTGGTGCTCGTGATACCCTCCGCTTGGAGAAGGGATTCTGCCTCTATGGCCACGAGATTAACGACGAGATTTCCCCCATTGAGGCAGGCTTGGGTTGGATTACCAAGTTTGTTGATGGTAAGGACTTTATTGACCGCGAATATATGGAGTCGTTGAAGGCTGGTGGTCTGAAACGCAAACTCGTGGGCCTCAAACTCATCGACCGTGGTGTGCCTCGTGCTGGCTATCAGATTGGCGACGAGAATGGTAACCCCATTGGTGAGATGGTGTCGGGTACTATGTCGCCTTGCTTGAAGGTGGGTATCGGTACCGGCTATGTTCCCAAGGAGTATGCTGTTGTGGGTAACATCCTCACTATCATTGTTCGTGATAGGGCTTTGAAGGCGGAGGTGGTGAAACTGCCTTTTATTTAGTCTAACGTCCAACGTCTAACGTCAATAGTCGCTGGGGCTCCAAGTTTGGAGCCCCCGAGTCATTATAGTGGGGTGGGAGATTCTCAAATGTCACGGGCTCGCAGAATTGTGTAGGGTGGTTCTTTTGAAAGTAAAAACGCAGATAAGTGAGCGGATTTTAGGCACACAAGAAAATCTCCCCCGCAGTTTACTAAACGTAAATGAGGGGGAGATTTATCGCAGTGTAACGCCAAAGACGCTGCTTATGTGCGTTTTTAGAGGTTCTTCTCGATTTTTGCGCGCAAGTCACCCTCCGAGCAAGCACCTACCTGCTTGTCTACCAACTCACCATTCTTAACAAATACGATGGTGGGGATGTTGCGTACCGAGAATTTCACGGGTACGTCGTTGGACTCATCTACGTTGCATTTGCCAATGTTGGCTTTGCCCTCGAACTCCTCGGCGAGTTTCTCAACGATAGGACCAATCATACGGCAAGGACCGCACCACTCTGCCCAAAAATCAATTACCAAAAGTTTGCCATCGGCTGCCAACTCTGCATAGTTGGCGTCATTAATTACAAGTGCCATAATTTTGTGTGTTTAATAGGTTAATATTGTTGTTGTCTTAACTTGTCAATTTGAATGCCAGAGAGTTATCCGCAAGGAAGTCGAGCATCTCTTGTGTGACCTTCACTTTGAGTTTCTTGGGGTAGAACGACACCGCCACACCACTCTTGGCGTCACACACGCGGAGGGTGAGCTTGGTCTTACCCTTCGACTTCTTGAAGCGAGAGGTGAGCTCCTCCCTAAAATCCGATGTTAGGTCGTCGAGGAAGATGTTGATGGTCAGCTCCTTGATTATATCCTCGTGGACATCTTGGAGTTGTATCATCTGGTTTATCTTCGCCTCCAACTCATCGGGCTTGTAGGACTTGGGCCTAACGGAGCCTTTGAGCATCAAGTAGTACCCCTTGAAGAGGTAGGGGCGGAACTGCTCATAGTCCTTGCCGAAGAGGGCAAATTCGTACTCACCCGAGTAGTCTTCGAGCTTAAACTTGCCGAAGGGGCGACCCGTTGAGGTTGTGAGGTTCTGCACATCGGTGACCATGCCGCCTGCCACAAAGTCCCTCATTCCCACATCTGCAAGGTTGGAGAACTGTGTGAGGGGTGTGTTGCAGACGTGTCGGATGATTACCGAGTACTCATCCAGAGGGTGCGACGAGAGGTACATACCCGTTACATCCTTCTCGCGGTTGAGTGTTTCGAGCCTTCCCCACTCGGGCAGAGGGGGCAACAGGGGCCTTTGGAGTGCCACATCAACCATTCCGCCAAAGAGGCTCTGCTGTGCATTATTTTGGTCTTGTTGGAACTTCGAGCCATAGCGCACCATCTGTTCGAGGAAGGTCACGTCGGACTCCTTCTGCACAACAAACAATTTGCTGCGATGGAAGCCGAGGATGGAGTCGAAGGCACCCGCAAGCGCCATATTCTCAATAGATTTCTTATTTACGGTCGTGAGGTCAATCCTCTCCACAAAGTCGTAGAAGTCCTTGAAGTCACCACCCCTTTCGCGCTCCGACACGAGCTCCTTTACGGCAGCCTCACCCACACCCTTGATACCTGCCAGACCGAAGCGGATGTTACCATCCTTGTCGGCCGAGAAGGTATGAACGCTCTTGTTTACATCGGGGCCGAGTACGCGGATTTTCATCTTACGGGCCTCGTCCATAAAGTTGGTGAGCTTATCCATATTGGTGAGGTTACGGCTGAGTAGTGCCGCCATAAACTCCGCAGGATAGTGGGCTTTCAGGTATGCTGTCTGGTAGGCCACATAGGCATAGCAGGTGGCGTGCGACTTGTTGAAAGCGTAGGACGCAAATGCCTCCCACTCGCTCCAAATCTTCTCCAAAGTTGGCACATCGTGTCCCTTGGCTGCGGCACCATCGATGAACTTGGGCTTCATCTTATCCAGCACCTCTCTCTGCTTCTTACCCATCGCCTTACGCAGGGTGTCGGCCTCACCCCCCGTGAAGTCGGCCATCAGCTGCGAGAGCAACATCACCTGTTCCTGATAGACGGTAATGCCATAGGTGTCGTAGAGGTACTTCTCCATCTCGGGGAAGTCGTAGGTGATAGCCTCCTTACCCTGCTTACGCGCAATGAAGTTGGGAATCTTCTCCATTGGGCCGGGGCGGTAGAGGGCGTTCATCGCAATCATATCCTCAAAACGTGTGGGTTTGAGGGCGCGCAGGTGCTTCTTCATACCTGGCGACTCAAATTGGAATACACCCGTAGTGTCGCCGTGCGAGAAGAGTGCGTAGGTCTTCTTGTCATCCAGGGGGATGGAGTCGATATCTATCACCCTGCCTGTTGTGCGCTTGATATTTTCGAGCGCATCCTTAATTATAGAGAGGGTTTTGAGGCCCAAAAAGTCCATCTTGATAAGGCCCACGCTCTCCACAAACTTACCCTCAAATTGCACGACATTCAAATCGGCATCTTTGGCGGTAGCAATGGGTGCGTACTTCTCCAAATCATCCTTACCAATAATCACACCACAGGCGTGGACACCCGTCTGGCGCACCGAGCCCTCCAACTTCTCCGCATAGCGCAGGGTGTTCTGAATCAGAGGATTCTCGCTATTGCGCTCGGCTGCAAACTCACTCTGTGTTTCGTAGAGCCACTCAAAGGGAGTCTGCTTCTTGCTGTTTTCAATCTTGTCGGGGATGAGTTTGGTGAGCCTATCGCTCTCGGGCAGGGGTAACTTCTGCACCCTGGCCACATCCTTAATCGCCATCTTGGGGGCCATAGTTCCGAAGGTGACAATCTGCGCCACCCTCTTACGGCCATATTTCTCAATTACATAATTGAGTACATCGGCCCTACCGTCCTCATCGAAATCGACATCCACATCAGGGAGTGAGATACGGTCGGGATTGAGGAATCGCTCAAAGAGCAGGTCGTACTTTATGGGGTCGATGTTGGTAATCTTCAAGCAGTATGCAACCACCGAGCCCGCAGCCGAGCCACGACCAGGGCCTACCGACACTCCCAACTCACGGGCGGCACGAATGTAGTCCCACACGATGAGGAAGTAGCCTGGGAAACCCATATTCTCAATTACCGAGAGCTCATAGGAGATACGTTTCTCCAACTCCTCGCCCAGAGTCTTGCCATACCTCGCGTGGGCACCCTCATAGACAAGGTGTGTGAGGTATTGGAATTGCTGTGCCACGGTGAGCCTCTCCTGAACCTCGGGGTGCTCCTCGGCATATTTATAGATACTCTCGGCAGCGGCAATGGCCTTCTTCTCTGCCTCCTCTTTGGTCTTTTTGAGGATGCTCTCTTTGAGTTTTGCCTCGTCGATGGTGAGAGTGGCGGGCACCTCAAAGTTTGGCATTAGGGGGTCGTGGTTGAGGTTGTACTTCTCAACCTTTTCGGCAATCTCCACCGTAGCCTCCAACGCTTCGGGATAGTCGGCAAAGAGCTCGGCCATCTCCTCGGGGCTCTTGAAATACTCCTCACCCGTATAGCGCATTCTCGTGGGGTCGTCGATATCCTTACCCGTATTGAGGCAGATGAGGTGGTCGTGAGCCATCGCATCATCGGCATCGGTGAAGTGCACATCGTTGGAGCAGATGTACTTCACGCCGTGCTTTTTGGCCAACTCCACAAGCAGAGGATTCACCCTATCTTGCGCCTCAATAACATCGTGAGGGCGGGTGGGGTCCTTGGGTTTGTGGCGTTGCAACTCTATGTAGTAGTCCTCGCCAAATACCCCCTTGTACCACTCAATCATCCTCTCTGCCTCGGCGGTATTACCCGCAAGGAGAGCCTTGGGCACCTCGCCCGCGATACAAGCCGAACAGCAGATGATACCCTCGCTCAACTCTTCGAGAATCTTGTGGTCTATACGGGGTTTGCCGTAGTAGGAACCCTCGGTAAATCCAATGGAGATGAGTTTTATGAGATTGTGGTAGCCTGTGGCATTTTTGGCCAAAAGTATGAGGTGGAACCTTCGCTCGGTGTCCTTATTTTTCTGGTTTCTGTCGGCCACGATGTAGGCCTCACAGCCGATGATGGGTTTGATACCAGCCTTGGTGGTGGCATCGTAGAACTCCTTGGCTCCGTACATATTGCCGTGGTCGGTCATAGCAACAGCCTCCATACCATACTCCTTGGCGCGCGCAATGATGGAAGGGATGGATGCGGCACCATCGAGGATGGAGTATTGCGTATGTACGTGAAGATGAACGAATTGAGCCATAGTAGAGTTGTTTAGGTCTTATCAAAGACAAAGATATGTAATAAAGTTGAAAGTTGAAAGTTGAAAGAGAGAAAATTTGTGCGGGTGCAGAGGACTAACCTTCCGCACCCGCACAAATTTGTCGAAAATATATTCTTATGCCTATTTGCGATTGATAGCAGCAATGGCATTCAGAGCCAAAGCCGAAGCACCCAAGATTGCAGCATCCTCACCCAAGCGCGAGAACATAACCTTGGTATCTTTCATTGCAGCCAACATATACTTGTCCAGATATTTTTTCAAAGGATTCATCAGCAAATCACCAGCCTTGGTGGGGCCACCAAAGAGGAACACTGCCTCGGGACAGGTGACAACCACAGCGGTGGAGATACCGAGTGCCAAGTAGTGGCCCGTGATGTCCCAAACCTCCAAAGCGAGGCGGTCGCCATTGGCAGCAGCGATGCTCACGTCTTTGGCGGTGAGTTTATCGCGGTCAATCTTACGCAAAACGCTGGGAGTGCCGGTGTTGTCAATCAGGTTGAGGGCGGTACGACGGATACCGGTAGCCGAAGCGTAGGTCTCCAAGCAACCATTGTTGCCACAACCACAGTTGCGACCACCGGGCTCTACGATGATGTGGCCGAGCTCGCCTGCGAAGGAGTTGTGACCATAGATGATGTCACCATTGCTCACAAAACCACTACCCAAACCGGTACCGAGGGTGATCTCTACGAGGTCTTTGCGTTTGAGGCTCTTACCACCACCGTAGTACAACTCACCCAGAGCAGCAGCGTTGGCGTCGTTGGTCATAGCGATAGCCTTGATTGCGGGGAAGCGTTTTTTGAGGAGTTTTACAACCTCGCAACGATTCTGCTTCTCGAACTCGCCCATAACCTCTTTCGAGGGTTTATTGCGGTCTTTCCAAGTGAGGTTCGCAGCGTTGAGGATTGCACCTTTATAATAGTTGGCGTTGGGAGCACCAATACCGATACCTTCAACCTTTCCATCATCGGGCACCTGTGCGAGAAGTTGCTCGATAGCTCCGTAGAGCAGCTCCATATACTCATCGAAGAATACGGGGCCGTCCTCATTGGTGGAACGTTGGGTGTGGAAATCGGTGCGGGCGATGCAGTTGCCGTCACGGTCAATCAGGCCAAGAACGGTGTTGGTTCCGCCCACGTCAATACCTATTGTCAGTTGCTTTTTCATAGTTTTAGAAGGTTTTTTATGTATATAAATTGTTGTTTTCATTTTTTCCGATTCCAAAAATACCTTTTTTTCTTCAAAACACAAAGGAAAATCCCTATATTTGCACAAATTTGATACCGAATATAGAGATATAGGATACCAATTGGATAAATAATATGTACTCACTGACGGAACTTCAAAAGTGTGTGGCTCAATATATGGAGAGCCTCGATGTGGATGGCAATCCCCACACCCTCTACGAGCCTATTGCCTACTCGCTCTCGGCTGGCGGTAAGCGTTTGCGCCCAATGCTGACGGTGCTTTCGTGTAACATCTTCTCCGACAATGCCCTCTCGGCACTCCCCGCAGCGGCGGCTTTGGAGGTGTTCCACACCTTCACCCTCCTCCACGATGATGTGATGGATAATGCTACGGTAAGGCGTGGCAAACCCTCGGTCTATGGCAAATGGGGTACCAATGCAGCGCTCCTTTCGGGTGACGCAATGATGATTTACTCCTACAAATTGCTACAACAGACCCCTGTGGAGTACCTGCCCGCTGTTCTGGGTTGTTTCAACTATACGGCAATGACCGTATGCGAGGGACAGCAGGTAGATATGGAGTTCGAGAGCCGCACCGATGTGACAATGGAGGAGTATATGGGTATGATTGATAAGAAGACTGCTGCCTTGTTGGCAGGTGCGACGATGATTGGCGCCATTCAGGGTGGTGCCGACACCCGTAGTCGTCAGCACCTCTTCTTGTTTGCCACCGAGCTCGGCTTGGCGTTCCAGTTGCAGGACGACTTGTTGGATGCCTACGGCACCGAGGCGCAACTCGGCAAACCAATTGGTGGCGACATCTTGGAGGGCAAGAAGAGCTATCTGATGCTCACGGCCTTTGCCAAGGCCGATGGTGCTACAACCAAAAAACTCCACGCATTGCTGAAAGATGACGCGATGGCTCCCGAGGAGAAGATTGCCCAAGTTCTCAATATCTACAACGCTCTGGGCGTGAGGGAGATTGCCGAGAAGGAGATTGGCATCCACTTCTCGAAGGCTATGGAGGCGCTCAATAGCCTCGAAGCTCCCGAGGAGCGTATTGCACCTATGAGGGAGTTGGCGCAGAGCCTTCTGGGACGTAAGAATTAGAGAGTAAGAGATGAAACGTAGTGATATAGAGATTATGGCACCTTGTGGGTGCTACGAGGCGCTCCACGCAGCGATTGCTGCGGGTGCCGACTCGGTATATTTTGGTGTTGGACAGCTCAATATGCGTTCGGCATCGGCGGCCAACTTCACACTCGACGACTTGGCAAAAATTGTGGATATTGCACACCAGAACGGCAAAAAAGCCTATCTGACGGTCAATACGGTAGTCTATGAGGGTGAGATTGAGGCACTGCACGCGCTTTTGGATAGGGCTGCCGAGGAGAAGGTCGATGCGGTGATTGTGAGCGACCAGGCGGCTATTCTCTATGCCCGCTCGAAGGGTTTGGAGGTGCACATCTCCACCCAGCTCTCCATCTCCAATAGCGAAACGGTGAGGTTCTACTCCCAATGGGCCGACACCGTGGTTCTCGCGCGCGAGTTGTCGTTGGAGCAGGTGAGGGGTGTCTATGATAAGATTGAAAAGGAGAATATCTGTGGCCCAGGTGGTGAGAAGGTCAAGATTGAGATGTTTGCACACGGCGCTTTGTGTATGAGTGTTAGTGGCAAGTGTTACCTCTCGCTCCACGCTACGGGTTGCTCTGCCAATAGGGGGGCTTGTCGCCAGATTTGCCGCCACGCCTACAAACTTGTGGATAGGGATACGGGTGAAGAGCTCCACGCAGAGGGTACCTACCTCCTCTCCCCCAAAGACCTCTGCACCATCGACTTTTTGGATAGGTTTGTGGATGCGGGTGTGAGGGTGCTGAAAATTGAGGGTAGGGCTCGCCCCGCAGAGTATGTCAAGAGGGTGGTGGAGTGCTACGATAGGGCACTGCGCGCCATTGAGCACGGCTCCTATACCCCCGAGAGGGTTGCCAAGTGGAAAGATGAGCTCGCGACTGTATTCAATCGTGGCTTCTGGGGTGGCTACTATCTCAACCAACCCATTGTGGAGTTGAGTCAGAACTACGGCTCCTCATCCACCGTCAAGAAGGTCTATGTGGGCAAGGTGACCAATGTATTCAAGAAGATTAAGGTTGCCGAGGTGCTGATTGAGGCCTCGCCTCTGGAACTCGGCACAAAGGTGCTCATCTCGGGTGAGACTACGGGTGCTGTGGAGTTTAAGCCCGACCAGATTTGGGTGGATGAACGCCCCGCAGAGGTTGCTTTGCAAGGCAAGAAGTGCTCCATCAAACTCCCGCAACCTGTGCATCGCGGAGATAGGCTCTATAAATACATCGAAGCCAAATAGTGCTTCGATGTATTTTTTTTGTCGACCGTCGACCGTCGCGAGGTTTTTCCTATTATCCTCTCCTAACCTAGGAGAGGGAATAAAAAATCCTCCCCGAAGTTAGGGGAGGTGTCGCGTAGCGACGGAGGGGTCTGTAAAACACATCTTGCCACGACTCATCGCAGATGAGGCGGTTGACATCTACCGTTCTTTATTGTGGGCAACGTGGTTGCCCGCTTTTCTTTGCCACTTTTGGTGGCAAAAGTGGCGCAAAAGCCACGCACCACATCTCTGGCGGTGTCGAGAGCCACAAAGCCTAAAACAAACGCTACGCGGGTAAAGCATTTACCGTCTTTGTTTTTTCACGCCTTTGTAGCTCTCGCCAGCCACGACCGCACAAGTCGGTCGCTTCCCCGCCGCCGATGTGAAGTGCGGGTCTGTGGTGCGCCTTCGGCGCAGTCTAATGTCAACCGTCAACCGTCGACCGTCGACCGTCGCGGGCTCGTCAAATTCATTTTGCCGAGCCCGAAAACTAAAAATCCTATAAGTCCTATATTACCTATAAGATTTATAAGTCCTATAAGCCCTATTCGCCCTATATGCACCAACAAAAAAAGGTCGCATCTCTGCGACCTTGCTCCTCAGCTAGGACTTGAACCTAGGACCCCCTGATTAACAGTCAGGTGCTCTAACCAACTGAGCTACTGAGGAATTTTTCTTGCTCCACGAGTTATTCCCGTTTTGCGAGTGCAAATATACGGCAAAAATTGATACCTCCAAATAAAAATGCAATATTTTTTAGAAAAATTTTCTTTTAGGTGAATATTTCTTGTTTGGGGGTGTTGATATCTCAAAGTAAAAGAGTATCTTTGTATGTTATGCGTAGAGTATCTATATTGTTGGTAGTGTTGGTGTCACACCTTATGGTGTGGGCACAGGGTTCCGAAGAGCCAAATGCGCTCTGCTTCGAGGAGCTTGTGTGGGACTTTGGCACCATCGAGGAGGAGGCGGGCCGAGTGAGCCACACTTTCCGCTACCGTAATGTTTCGGACCACTCGATTATGATAGAGAGGGTCTACTCCTCGTGTGGCTGCACAACGGGTGATTACTCGCGTCGCCCCCTAAAAGCGGGTGGTGAGGGTGAGTTTGTGGTTACTTTCGACCCGACAGACCGAGGTGGCAAGGTAGATAAGACGATAACGCTGACCTACGACAAGGGTGCGGGGCGCACCGAGTTGCGCATAAAGGGGCGTGTGAAGGCCCGCCAGCGCTCGGTGGAGGAGACCCATCCATACGAGTTGGGCGGAGGTGTGAGGAGCGATTCGAGTTTCAAGCCCTTTGGCCGCGTGGCGCAGGGTAGCACCAAGAGTATGACGCTCGCCCTTGTAAACACCTCTCGCGAGAGTGTGGAGCTCGGTGTGGAGTGGCAACGCCAGAGTGGAGGGTTGGAGATTGAGTTGCCAACGGAACTTGCCCCCAGAGAGAGTGTCTTGATAACCTTGACATACCGCCCTGCGGCCATAGCCGAGGGGTGTGCAGGTCTGGTCACAGATGAGTTTAGATTGTTGATAGATGGGGAGCCCTCCAAGGAGTTGTTCCGCACATCGGCAGTGGTGCAAAAGTGAGAATCCAAAATTGTGACAATAGATAGAAGTTGAACGTTCAGAACAAACTAACATAAAAACTACTCAACAAACAGAAGAGTTATGTACGAAATTCTTAAAAAGGTAAAGTTGGCGGAGAATATCTACCTGATGGATATTCACGCACCCAGGGTGGCTGCTTCGGCTCACCCCGGACAGTTTATTATTCTTCGCGCTACCCCCGAGGGTGAGCGTATCCCCCTGACCATCTCCGACTACGACATTGAGCGTGGTTCGGTGCAGATTGTGGTGCAGACATTGGGTGTTTCGACTCTCAAATTGGCCGAGTTGGAGGAGGGACAGTGTGTTGAGGACTTCGCAGGTCCCCTTGGTCGCCCCTCGGACTTCATCTATGAGAACCTCGATGAACTCAAAGGCAAAAAGCTCCTCTTCATTGCGGGTGGTGTGGGTACAGCTCCCGTCTATCCCCAGGTGAAGTGGCTCAAAGAGCACGGCGTGGATGCCGATGTGATTATTGGTGCCAAGACCAAGAGCCTCTTGATTCTCACCGAAGAGATGAAGGCTGTGGCTGGTAACCTCTACATCGCTACCGATGATGGCTCGGAGGGCTTCCACGGTATGGTTACGGGTTGCTTGAAAAAACTCGTGGAGGAGGATGGTAAGAAGTATGATACTGTCATTACCATTGGTCCTATGATTATGATGAAGTTTGTGTCGCTCACAACCAAGGAGCTCGGTATTCCCACCATCGCATCTTTGAACTCGTTGATGGTTGATGGTACGGGTATGTGTGGTGCGTGCAGGGTGAGCGTTGGTGGCAAGACCAAATTTACCTGTGTGGATGGCCCCGAGTTCGACGCTCACGAGGTGGACTTCGACGAGGCGATGCGCCGTAGCGGTCAGTACCGAGATGAGGAGCAGCGCAGGCTCGAAAAGTACAAAGACCACAAATGCCGCATCGGTCTGGATAAATAAGTAGAACCTTTCAACAAGAGAAGAATAAGATTATGGCAAATATAATTTCGCGTACTCCCGTCAGGGAGCAGGACCCCATCCAGCGTGCCGCCAACTTCGAGGAGGTGTGCTATGGTTTCAATGTTGAGGAGGCACAGAGGGAGGCATCGAGGTGCTTGCACTGCCGCAATCCTCGCTGTGTTCAGGCGTGCCCTGTAAATATCCAGATTCCCAACTTCATCGCTGCTGTTGCTGCGGGTGACTACCAGCAGGCTGCCGACATCATCTCGGAGGACTCGTTGTTGCCCTCGATTTGTGGCCGTGTGTGCCCCCAGGAGAGCCAATGTGAGGGCTCCTGCATCTTGGGTGTTAAACACGAGGCTGTGGCTATCGGTAAGTTGGAGCGCTTTGTGGGCGATTGGCAGTTGGAGAATGGCTCGAAAGAGGCTGCAAAGATTGAACCCAATGGTAAGAAGGTGGCTGTTGTGGGTAGTGGCCCCGCAGGCTTGGCTTGTGCTGCCGACTTGGCAAAGTTGGGTTACGAGGTTACCGTATTTGAGGCTCTCCACCGCTTGGGTGGTGTGTTGAGCTACGGTATTCCCGAGTTCCGTCTGCCCAAGGAGCGCATCGTAGCAAGGGAGATTGAGAAGGTGTCGCGTTTGGGCGTGAAGTTCGAGAAGAACATCATTGTGGGCCGCACCGTAACTATCGACAGCCTCACCGAAGAGGGTTTCTCGGCTGTGTTTGTAGGTTCGGGTGCAGGTCTTCCCAAGTTTATGGGTATCCCTGGCGAGAACCTCAATGGCGTATTCTCGGCCAATGAGTTCCTGACTCGTATCAACCTTATGGGTGCATTTGCTCCCGAGGAGAACGATACCCCTGTGCGTAGGGGCAAGAGGGTTGCAGTCGTAGGTGGCGGTAATGTGGCAATGGACGCTGTGAGGTCGGCAAAACGACTCGGTGCCGATGCCTATATCGTATATCGTCGCTCGGAGGCCGAACTCCCTGCGCGTGTGGAGGAGGTTCACCACGCCAAAGAGGAGGGTATCCAGTTTGCAATGCTCACCAACCCCGTTTCGATTGAGGCCGATGAGAAGGGCTGGGTAAGGGCTTTGAAATGCATCAAGATGGAGCTCGGTGAGCCCGATGAGAGTGGTCGTCGCTCGCCCGTTGAGGTTGCTGGCTCGGAGTTTGAGATTGAGTGCGACACTGTAATTATGGCACTTGGTACCTCGCCCAACCCCCTGATTGCTTCGACCACCGAAGGCTTGGAGCGTAACCGTAGGGGTTGCTTGGTGGCTACCGAGGAGGGTGCAACTACTCGTGAGGGCGTGTTTGCAGGTGGTGATGCAGTGACCGGTGCTGCTACCGTAATCCTTGCAATGGGTGCTGGCCGTAAGGCTGCAAAGGCTATCCACGAATACCTTATTAATAAATAGGTACGGAGATGATACTTTCGAATCTGAAAAATAGGGTGGAGCTCGAAAAACTCCACCCATTGATGCCCCGCCTCTTTGAGTTTATTGAGCAGCACGACATCCTCAATATGCCTCTCGGCATCCACGAGATTGTGGGCAAGGAGCTCTTTATTAATAATCAGGCTCCCGACCTCTTTACCCCCGAGAATGCTCCCATTGAGGTGCACCGCGACTATATTGATGTGCAGGTGCTCTTGGAGGGTGAGGAGATTATGGGTTGGAAACCCTTGGAGGAGATTCGTGAGTGGCGCGGTGAGTACAATGCGGAGAAGGATGTGCGCTTCTCGGATGAGAGGTGTGATCACTTCGTGAGGCTCAAAGCGGGTGAACTCACCATCTTCTATCCCGAGGATGGTCACGCTCCCGCCATTGGCACGGCTCCGATTAGGAAGTTTATCGCCAAACTGAAAAAATAGAGATAAGGGGTGTTTGTTGGCACCAAAAATCAGAGAGCGAGTCCGCAAATTGCTTGACTCGCTCTCTGATTTTTCTATAAAATTAAAATAGTGTTAGTTGGTCTTTGTCGTGGATGAATGATAGACGGTGGTGGGGTGAGAGGCCATATTGGGCGATGGCAAGACGGTGGGCCTTGGTGGGATAGCCCGCATTCTTTGCCCAACCATACATCGGGAAATCCTCGCCAATGTGTGCCATATACTCGTCGCGGAAGGTCTTGGCCAACACCGAGGCGGCCGCAATGTTGGCAAATCTCGCGTCACCCTTCACCTCGCAACGATAGGGTATGTTGAGCCTTGGGTAGAAGCGGTTGCCATCAATGAGTAGATGGTCGGGCCTGACGGGGAGTTTTTCGACTGCTCTCTGCATCGCCTCAAAGGAGGCTTTGAGGATGTTTATGCGGTCAATCTCCTCGGCACTCACCTCTGCGACTGCCCACGCTGTGGCGTTGGCGATGATGTGGTCGCGCACTTCGAGCCTTTCGCGGGCGGTCATCTGCTTTGAGTCGTTCAGTAGGGGGTGGAAGTAGTCGGGCGGGAGGATAACTGCCGCCGCAAAGACAGGCCCTGCCAAACAGCCCCTGCCCGCCTCATCGCATCCCGCTTCGAGGCACTCTTTCTTGTAGGATATTTCGAGCATAGTGGTGCAAAAATAGTCAATCTGCGCGATTTTTCCCACTATAAATCGTTATATTTGTGGCGCAATGCGTAATCAACAAACCGACATACTCTCGCAACCAATCCCCGTTATCCTCCTCACCTTCCTACTTGTGGTGGCAGGAGAGGTGATGCGTGCTCTTGTGGCACCTTTTGTGGCGGAGGGTGTGGAGGGTGTGCTCTCGCCCGTAGGGGTGTGGATGGATAGTATGTGTGGAGAGGTGATGGCGACGATTATTGGTGTGCTGATGCTCCTTGTCGGCTCGCTCACACTCACTCGCATAATTGGGCGCTACTCACTCTCGGTCATCCGCTCGTTGGTGCCGATGGTGCTCTTTGCCATCTGCTCCTATGGCGTACTGCTACCCATCGGTAGCCCCGCATTGCTTGCTGCATTGCTGATGGTCATCCACGCAACAGAGCTGATGATTATGAGTTTCAAACGCACCGAGCGTTTCAGTGAGGTTATGAGGGCGGCATTTTGGACGGGTATGGCGGCGCTTCTTGTGCCCGATATGGTCTATGTGTTGGCACTCCTGCCCGTTCAGTGGCTCATTTGGCAACGCTCTCCCCGCGAGATGACTGCGGGTGTGATTATGTTGCTCCTACCTCTACTCCCTGCCTCGTTTTGCTATTGGGCTGGGGGAGAGAGTCCGCTATGGCTCATTGGAGAGTGGAGTAGAGCCCTCTCACCACTCCATATTGCCGACTTCGGGGCGCTATACGATAGTGTGGGTGGCGTGGCTCCAACGGTACTCTTTGGGGTGCTCCTGCTACTGACACTCGCCAGCATTGTCGTATTCTTCGGAGGCTTCACCTCTATGCGTCTTCGCGCACGCAAGGGACATATCTACTTCTCGCTCCTCTATCTTGTGGGTGTGGCTATGCTCCTTCTGGGCATCCCCGTGGTGGTTGCATTGCCAGTGATGGGTTTTGCTTCCGTGCCCCTTATCCACACCTTCCTCGTAAGGCGCAAGGGGGCGGTAGGTGTCGTAGTCTATGTTGTAATAGTACTCCTCACCCTTGCGACATCCGTTCTGCTTTCGCTCGGCATTTAATCAATTTCAAGCATTTTCTTTCATTGCTAATGCTCCAATTGTGGGGTGTTGGTAACCTTGTGGCAAGAGGTTGCCTACTTGGTTCATATACTCCAAGGGGTGGGCTACCTTTGTGTCGCTATGAAAAAGATAATACCCCTATATGCCGACAACCCAGCCTATCCGCCTCCAACAGTCGTGGTTGTCCACACAAACCACGCGAGCAACACCAAATTTGAGTACTATATCCACCAAAATATCCTCCGCAATGTACCACTTCACACCCTCGCATCGGAGTGCAATATGACTATTTCGACCTTCAAGGCTCACTTCGGCAGGCTATTTGGCACCTCGCCACATCGTTGGTTTGTGCTCCAAAGGCTACATATCGCTCGCAAACTCCTGCTAACCACCACCGCTCAAATAAAAGCCATTGCCTACGAGTGTGGGTTCTCCTCGCCTTCGCAATTTATCCGCCTTTTCCACAAGCACTTCGGTGTAACACCTGCACACTATCGTGCCCAATTTGGCGGGGTTTTGCATCGAGTGTAATTCAAAATATGATAGTTGCGATATTAAAATAATTTAATAAACCCACCCTAATTTTGGAGAATATTTAATAATTTTTAAGCAATTGGGGGTGAATTATGCCTAATTATTAAAAAATACGGAGAATTTTTGATAAAAATTTTGCATTCCCAAAAATAAACCGTACTTTTGCATCGATGTTTTACGGGAGATTATTCCCGTACCTCATTAACCTAACTAACCTAACCTGATGGAGGGGGGTAGACGTGAGTCTTCCCCCCTTTTTTTGTGTATAGTGGGCGACTGCTGTGTTGCACTTCGATAAATCTACTCCTCATTTGCGTCAAGCAAACTGCGGAGTAGATTTTCTTGTGCGCCTAGCATTCATCCCACTCTACTCAAAAAAACTTTTGCGGTGCCTTGTGGGGGCTTTTTGCACCAATCTGCGTATCGCAAATTCCTCATTTGCGTTAAGCAAACTGCGGATTTGCTCACTTGCTTGGCACAAAAATCCCCTCACAAATCACCGCAAAATCCTCTTTGTAGCCTCGTGGATGTCATTGCATCAATTTGTGAGTTACAAATTCCTCATTTGCTGGTGCGGTAGCTGTAAAAAAAACGCAGATAAGCGAGCGGATTTTAGGCGGTGCCGTAACGGCACTTTTATGCTGGTGGTGCTCCCAAAAGTTTCGGGAGAAATTAAAAACGCAGATAACGAGATGGATGCAAGGCAGAGGCGTAACGCCTCTTTTGTGCTGGGAATTTTCTCGAAACTTTCAAAAGAAATTAAAAACGCATATAACGAGATGGATGCAAGGCATACGAGAAAACGGCTTCCGCAGTTTACTAAACGTAAATGAGGAAGCCGTTTATCGAAGTATAACGCAGCAGACGCTCGTTATATGCGTTTTTTAGCCGTTGTAGCGCTTCATATTCTCGATGAGCATAAGCACTTTGTTCGAGTAACCCCACTCGTTGTCATACCACGATACGAGTTTCACGAACTTGGGAGTGAGCTGGATACCAGCCTCTGCATCGAAGATCGAGGTGCGTGCGTCGTCGATGAAGTCGCTCGAAACAACTGCGTCCTCGGTGTAGCCGAGAATACCTTTGAGCTCGCCCTCCGAAGCCTCTTTCATAGCAGCGCAAATCTCTGCGTAGGTAGCCTCTTTTGCGAGGGTACAGGTGAGGTCAACAACCGAAACGTCGAGGGTAGGAACGCGGAACGACATACCGGTGAGTTTGCCATTGAGCTCGGGAATAACTTTACCTACTGCTTTTGCAGCGCCGGTCGAGCTGGGGATGATGTTGCCAGCAGCAGCGCGGCCACCACGCCAGTCTTTAACCGAGGGACCATCTACGGTCTTCTGGGTTGCGGTGGTAGCGTGAACGGTAGTCATAAGACCCTCTACCATACCGAACTTGTCGTTGATAACTTTGGCGATAGGAGCCAAGCAGTTGGTGGTGCAGGAAGCGTTCGAAACGATGGTCTGACCAGCGTAGGTGTTGGTGTTAACACCGCAAACGAACATAGGGGTGTCGTCTTTCGAAGGAGCCGACATAACTACATATTTAGCACCAGCGTCGATGTGAGCCTGTGCTTTCTCTTTGGTGAGGAAAAGACCGGTCGACTCAACAACGTACTCTGCCTCTACCTCGTTCCATTTGAGGTCTGCGGGGTTGCGCTCTGCGGTTACGCGGATAGCGTTGCCATTAACTACGAGTTTGCCATCTACGATCTCAACAGTGCCATTGAATTTACCGTGTACGCTATCGTATTTGAGCATATAAGCCATATACTCAACGTCGATAAGGTCGTTGATACCAACTACCTGAAATTTGTCTGCCTGGTTGCAAGCAGCGCGGAATACCAAACGACCGATACGACCGAAGCCGTTGATACCAATCTTAATCTGTGCCATAATTCTCTTTTAATTAAAGTGTTGATATATTGTTGTTAATCTTTTCACACGACAAAATTACAAACTTTCGGCCATTTACCAAAAGAATTATTAAATATTTTTAGTAACGCCACAAAAAGTAACATTATTTTAACGTACCCCACTCTCTTTGAGCCACTAATCTTTTGTGGTTGGCAGGGCGCTGATGACCTCCGAGAGGTGTTGAGCGTTGAGGTGGGTGTAGATTTCGGTGGTGGTTATGCTCTCGTGTCCGAGGAGTTCCTGCACTTGTCGGATGTCGGCGCCTCCCTCCAATAGGTGGGTGGCAAAACTATGGCGCAGGGTGTGGGGCGAGATGTTTTTGTGGATACCCGCATTGCGTGCGGTGCGCTCAACGATGGAGAAAACGGCCATACGGCTCAACGCCTTTCCTCCGCGTTGATTGATGAAGATGTGGTCTTCGGAGAGTGTGGTGGCCAAAAGGGGCCTCCATTGGAGCCAGAGGCGCAGGCAGTGTATGGCCTCACCGCTGATGGGAACGAGTCGCTGTTTGCTTCTCTTGCCCATAACTCTCACATAGCCTTCCTCCCAGAAGATGTCGCCCAAGCGTAGGGTGGTGAGTTCCGACACCCTCAATCCGCACGAATAGAGCATCTCCAAGGCTGCGTGGTCGCGGTGACCAGAGGGGGTGGAGTGGTCTATGGTGGCGAGCATTGCATCTATCTCCTCGATGGTGAGTACATCGGGTAGTGGGCGACCGCACTTGGGTGATAGTACTCCATTGGTGGGAGTGGCGTTGATGCTGCCCTTACCTGTCAGATAGCCGAAAAATGCGCGTAGGGCGGAGAGTGCGCGGGCTTGGGTTGTGGGGGTGGTGCTGCGCTCATAGAGGGTGACCATAAAGTCTTCAATCTCTACCTTTGTAACCTCCGACGGGAGTGTGGGGCGGTGATTTTGGTCGAGCCATTGGGCAAAGTCACATAGGTTGTGGGTGTATGCCTCCACGGTACGAGGCGATAGTCCTCGTTCCAAACGCATCTGTTGCCCCCATAGTTCAATCTCTTTTTCCCACGCTTTTGTCATATAAAAACACCTTTGGAGGGCTAAAATTAGCAATTTCTTTTGTACTTTTGCGCTGTGTGTGTAAAATTTGCACGAAAGGATGAAACGAGTGACCGATTTTTTGGTGATAGGTAGCGGCGTTGCCGGACTCTCCTTTGCGCTCAAAGCAGCCGAAAAGGGGCGTGTAACCATTGTGACCAAGGGCGAAATTAGGGAGTGTAACACCAACTACGCCCAGGGTGGAATCTGCTGTGTGACCTATCCGCCCGACACATTCGAAAAGCATATTCAGGATACGCTTGTTTGTGGTGCGGGCAAGTGCGACGAGGAGGCTGTGCGCAAGGTTGTAGAGGGGGCTCCCGATGGTATCAGGGATTTGATAGAGTGGGGTACCCACTTCGACAAAACCCCCGAGGGACGCTACTCGCTCCACCGCGAGGGTGGCCACACCGAACACCGCATCCTCCACCACCGCGACCTGACGGGTGCCGAAATCGAGCGAGCCCTCATCTCGGCCGTGAAGCGTCACCGCAATATCGACATCCTCGAACACCACTTCGCGGTGGATGTTCTCACCCAGCACCATCTTGGTGAGGAGGTCAATCGCCATATGGATAACATTGAGTGCTATGGTGCCTATGTTATGGATGTGAAGAGGGAGAAGATTATGACCATCCTGGCCAAATTTACCGTCATCTGTACGGGTGGCGTGGGCAACCTCTATCACACCACCACCAACCCTTCGGTGGCTACGGGCGATGGCATCGCTATGGTGCATAGGGCAAAGGGTATTATTGAGAATATGCAGTATATCCAATTCCACCCCACCACGCTCTACAACCCCACCGAGCGCCCTGCTTTCCTCATTACGGAGGCTATGAGGGGTTATGGTGCGATTCTCAAATTGCAGAATGGCAAGGAGTTTATGCACAAATACCACCCGATGGGCTCTCTTGCACCACGCGATGTTGTGGCGCGTAGTATGGACCACGAGATGAAGATTACGGGTGCGGAGTACCTCTACCTCGATGTGCGCCACAAGCCCGCCGAGCAGACCATCCGCGAGTTCCCCAATATCTACCAAAAGTGCCTAACGCTCGGCATTGACATCACGAAGGATATGATTCCCGTTACCCCAGGCGCGCACTACTGCTGTGGTGGTGTGAAGGTCGATTTGAATGGTGAGAGTACCATCCACCGACTCTACGCTCTGGGCGAGAGTTCCTGTACGGGACTGCACGGAGCCAACCGCTTGGCTTCCAACTCCTTGATTGAGGCTGTGGTCTATGCCAAGGCGGCCGCCGATCACGCCACCGCAAGGCTCAATGAGGTCGCCATCGAGGAATGCATCCCCGATTGGAACGACGACGGAATGGTGGCAACAGAGGAGATGATTCTCATCACGCAGAACTACAAGGAGATGCAACAGATTATGAGCTACTATGTTGGCATCGTGCGCTCCAACCTACGACTCGAAAGGGCTCTGCGCCGTATGGAGATTATCTACCGCGAGACGGAGGAGTTGTATCAGAAGAGTAGGTTGAATGTGGATCTTTGCGAACTTCGCAACCTCATAGAGGTGGGCTACCTCATCATTAAACAGGCGGCGGCAATGAGGGAGAGCGTAGGTTTGCACTACACATTGGACTATCCTCCACAGAATTAAAAAACTTTAAGGACTTTAAGGTCTTTAAGGACTTTAACCATAATTTTTCGGGCACGAAGTGCCCGCGACGTTGGACATTAGACGTTAGACGTTAGACAAAGAAGAATATGACACTAAAAGAAGAGATAAAACGTAGGCGTACATTCGCCGTTATTGCACACCCCGATGCGGGTAAGACAACACTCACCGAGAAGCTACTGCTTTTTGGTGGTGCCATTCACGTTGCGGGCGCAGTTAAGAGCAACAAAATCAAGAAAACAGCCACCTCCGACTTTATGGAGATTGAGCGACAGAGGGGTATCTCGGTCGCTACTTCGGTAATGGAGTTCGAGTACCAGGGCACCAAGATTAACATCCTCGACACCCCCGGTCACGAGGACTTCGCGGAGGATACCTACCGCACCCTCACCGCTGTGGATGCAGTAATCATTGTGATTGACGGTGCAAAGGGTGTGGAGAGCCAAACGCGCAAACTGATGAATGTGTGCCGTATGCGTTCAACCCCCGTTATGGTCTTTGTGAATAAGCTCGACCGCCCCTGCAAGGAGCCTTTTGAGCTCTTGGAGGAGATTGAGAAGGAGTTGCAGATTGCCGTGCGCCCCCTCTCGTTCCCCATCGGCAGTGGCAACTCATTTCAGGGTGTCTACAACATCTACGATGAGAGCCTCGCGCTCTTCAAGGAGGTCGATAGGCAGTATATTGCCGAGAGTATCCACCTGACGCTCGATGACCCCCAGCTGGGAGAGTATATTGGTGCGGGCAATGCTGCGGAGTTGGAGGAGAACCTCGAAATGGTGTCGGAGATTTTCGAGCCTTTCGATAGGGACTTGTACTTGCAGGGCCTGCTGGCCCCCGTATTCTTCGGCTCGGCTGTCAATAACTTCGGTGTGAGGGAGCTTCTCGAAACCTTCATCCGCATTGCACCCTCGCCACACGCTGCACCCACCGAAACGCGCATTGTGGAGGCTGCCGAGGAGAAGATGACGGGTTTTGTGTTCAAGATTCACGCAAATATGGACCCCAACCACCGCGATAGGTTGGCATTCTTAAAGATATGTAGTGGCACGTTTGAGCGTGGCAAGAACTACCTTCACGTTCGCAGTGGCAAGCAGATGAAGTTCTCCTCGCCCAGCGTCTTTCTGGCCGAGAAAAAGTCGGTGGTGGATACCGCCTACCCAGGTGATATTGTGGGACTCCACGATACGGGTAACTTCAAGATTGGCGATACGTTCACCGAGGGCGAAAAACTCAAATTTACGGGTATTCCCTCCTTCGCACCCGAGATGTTCCGATATATTGAGAATGCCGACCCATTGAAGTTCAAACAGCTCGCCAAGGGTGTCGACCAGCTGATGGATGAGGGTGTGGCACAGCTCTTCACCTCTTCGCTCAATGGTCGTAAGATTATCGGTACTGTGGGTGCCTTGCAGTTTGAGGTTATCCAGTATCGCTTGGAGCACGAGTATTCGGCCAAGTGTCGCTGGGAGCCTATCGCCATCCACAAGGCTTGCTGGATTGAGAGCGACAATGCCGCACAACTTGCCGACTTCAAGAAACGTAAGTTTACCAATATGGCGGTGGATAAGCACGGCCGCGATGTATTCCTTGCCGACACATCCTACGCCCTGCAACTTGCCATCGAGAAGTTCCCCGATATACGTTTCAAGTTCACTTCCGAATTCTAAAAAACGCATCTCGCGGGTGCTTTTTGCACCAAAATTCAGAGAGTGGCCTGCTCGTTTGCAACAAGCAAACTGCGGAGCCACTCCTTTTTTGCACAAAAATCCCTCCACGATATGCATTTTTTTGTCTAACGTCGCAAATGCGAGTAAGCGAGAGCAGAGACTGCTTGCAGGCTATGCCGAGCGAGAGCATTTTAGAACAGACGTAGTCTGGTCAAACGTCGCGGGCTCGGCAATACTGCCGAGCCCGAAAAAATAATATCCTCCCCGAAGTTAGGGGAGGTGTCGCAAAGCGACGGAGGGGTCTGTCGCGGGCTAGCATCTACGAGCTAGAAAATTTTTAGGGAGTTTGGGGAGTCCCTTAATTTCCCTAACTTCCCTAATTTCCCTAAACTCTCTAATAAGTTTTCGGGGCGCACCAAAATAGTGCGCCCCGTGACAGTTGACGTTAGACTTTCGGCATTGAACTTATACAACAAAAAAGAGGGCTGTGAAATCAACCCTCTTTTTTGTTGTATAAATCGAGCAGCTCTTTGGCGGCGATGAATGAGCTTATCTTATCGCCGAGGATTGCCTCCTCATAGGTGGCCAACTTCTCGGCAATGGCGGGGTTGCCATAGAAGCCCGATTTGAGGCTCTCATTGATGCTCTCATACATCCAATATTTGCCTTGGCGGTTGCGATTGGCCTGGAAGAAGCCATTTGCCTTGGTGTGGCGGATGAAGTCCTCCACCGTGTTCCACACATCACCAATGCCCTTACCCGATAGACTCGAACAGGTGAGCACCTGGGGTGCCCATTCGCTCTCGGTGGGAGGGAATAGTTTCAGGGCGTTGAAGATTTGGGCTCTTGCCAACTCGGCACGGTGGCGGTTGTCGCCATCGGCCTTGGTGATAGCCACAACATCGGCCATCTCCATAATGCCCCTCTTGATTCCCTGCAACTCGTCGCCCGCGCCCGAGATTTGGAGCAGCATAAAGATATCCACCATCGAATGAACGGCCGTTTCGCTCTGACCTACACCCACGGTCTCAATGAAGACTACATCGAATCCAGCGGCCTCACACAACACAATAGACTCCCTCGTCTTGCGGGCAACACCACCAAGCGAACCCGCACTCGGAGAGGGGCGGATGAATACTTTGGGGTTGTTGCAGATGGTCTCCATACGGGTTTTGTCGCCCAAAATGGAGCCACCACTACGCTCCGAGGAGGGGTCAATGGCGAGAACTGCGAGTTTGTGGCCAAGCTCCGTAACCATACCGCCCACGGCCTCAATGAAGGTCGATTTACCCGCACCTGGCACGCCCGTAATGCCAATACGCATCGACTTGCCGGAGTAGGGAAGGCAACGCTCAATAATCTCCTGTGCTTGTGCGTAGTGGTCGCGGTTGTTGCTCTCAATGAGGGTGATGGCTTGCGAGAGGATGGAGATGTTGCCCTCCAAAATACCCTTCACATACTCATCCGTAGTGAGCATACGACGCTTCACCCTCTTGAAATAGGGATTGACAATAGGTTGGCTCTCCACACCGTCGGTGACATTCAGGGCGCTGGTGCCCATCTCCTCACGGTGGTGGTATTCGTAGTGGTCGATATTGTTGGAACTCATTGTTGTAGTAATTTCTTGATTTCCGAATCGTTGAGAATCATTGGGTTGCCACACCACACAATCACACCTTTACGATTGATAATGACGGCGTAGGGAACGTGGCTCACGCCATAGGCGCGGAACATATCGCCACTCTCGTCGGTGGCAACGTAGAAGTATTGGTACTCGTGAAGAAGCATACCCGCCACCTGTTCCGAGGGCTCGCGTGTGAGCATCACTACCTCCATATCGTTGCGGTAGTAGCACGCCAGGGCGTTGAGGTGTTCGATGTGCTCTCGACACTCATCGTTGGAGGAGTGGAAGAACTCCACCATTCGTGCCTTGCCACTTCTCTCGGGGCTGTCGCTAATCCACTCCACACCGTGGATGTAGGGCGCGCGCATACCAACCTCTGGCCTCTGTGCCCAACCTTTTGAGGGTAGGCACAAAAGCACCAAAAATGCCAATATAACCCAAAATCTCTTCATTACTACAAAAGTAATGAAAAGAGTTGAAAGTTGCAACTCTTTTCAAGGTCAATTACGGTGAGCCTCAATGGGCGCGGGTATTAAAAAAAAGATACCCGCTAACCTTCTTGTAGTGGCGTTAAAGACTTTAAGGGCATTAAAGTTTTCGGGCTCGCATTTTGCGAGCCCGCGACGTTATACAAAAATCTTAAATCGCTGTCAAGCGGTTGAATACTCTCCACGAGGCCTCCGCCTGATAGACAAACATCTTCTGGCCATTACTGATGCGGGTACATTGGCGCTGGCCTTGGCGTAGGAACTCCGTAGTCGCGGGGTTGTAGATGAGGTCGAAGAGTATATGTTCGGGGGTGAGTAGGTTGTATTCTATGGGTGGGCACGACTCCACATTGGGGTGCATACCCAGAGGTGTGGCGTTGATTATGAGCGTGCGCTCGGCCAAAATCTCGGCCGTTACATCCTCATATGCAAGGTCGCCCTTGCCACTATGGGACACCGTGAGAAAGTCGATACCCCTATCTGCCAATACCGTCTGCACAGCTTTTGAAGCACCACCCGTGCCGAGTACCAACGCTTTGGGGCGTTCCGAGAGCAACACTTCTCCGAGAGCCATCGAAAAACCCTCGTAGTCGGTATTGTAGCCCACCAATCGGCCATCGCTCTCCACCCTCACGCAATTCACCGCTCCGATGCGTCTTGCCACATCCGAGAGTGAGTCGAGAAAAGGTATGATTTGCTCTTTATAGGGGTGTGTTACATTCAGGCCTCGCAGGTTGGGGTTGGCTGCGACCATTGCCGGTAACTCCTCAATGCTCTCCAACTCCATCTTACGGTATTCGCGCATATCCAACTCCCCATTGTTGGCAAATTTGTGTGTGAAGTAATCTGCCGACATAGAGTGTGTCAGAGGCTTGCCTATGATGCCATAGAGTTCCATTGTGGGGGCGCAGAGGGGGTTAGAGTGCGTTGCCGATGAGTAGGAATCCACCGATGAGTAGCACTGTGAATGCTATTGCACAAAGGTTGAAGTACTTGTCGATGAAGGTCTTGATGGGTGCGCCAAACTTCCAGATGAGTCCCGCCACAAGGAAGAAACGAAGACCACGCGAAATGAGGCTTGCCAGCACAAAGATGCCAAACTCGGCAATGCCCAAGCATACGCCTGCCGAGATGGTGATGAGCTTGTAGGGCAGGGGTGTGAAGCCTGCGGTGAATACGAGCCAGAAGTTCCACTTGGCATACAGGTCGGCAACATTGTTGAAGGCCTCCTGTGAGAAGATAGTGGGGATAAACCAACCATCCACAACCTCCCACGCAAAGGCTCCCAGACCAAAGCCAATCATTGCACCAAAGACCGAACCTGCGGTACAAATGAGGGCATATTTGAACGACTTTTTGGGCATACCCACGCAGAGTGCCAAAAGGAGTACATCGGGGGGAATGGGGAAGAAGATACTCTCTGCCATTGCAAAGAGGAACATTGCCAATCCTGCCCAACGGCTATCTGCCCACGAGAGCATCCAGTTGTAGAGTCGGCGTACTATGCCTGGTTTTTTCTCCTCTTGTGGAGTTGCGGTCTGAATCTCGCTCATAATTCTGCTGATTGATAAAATGAAAATGGAGAATTGCTGTGCGCCAAGGCGCGCTCCTCTCCGTATTTCAATTATTAATAATTGATTCAACGGTGCAAAGATATGGTTGATTGTCTAAATTCCCAAAAAACGTATAAAAAAAAGCAGTCCCTTGAAGGAACTGCTTTGGTGCCCAGGACAGGAATCGAACCTGCACGCCTTGCGGCACACGCACCTGAAACGTGCGCGTCTACCTATTCCGCCACCTGGGCTGCCGCGCCAACCTTTCGGTCGTATGAGCGTGCAAAGATACATATAAAATGCAAAATTCAAAATGCAAAATTCAAAATTATTCGTGGCTTTCTAAAAAAGCTGCACCAAAAACTTTTAGAACAGCTCTCCTTATCCCTCGATTTCCCTCTACTCCACAATGGGGTCTGCTTCGCCAAATGTGCCATAGAGTTGCTCGGAGGCGGCACGGCAACCTCCCCTGCATCGCTCCCAGAGTTTGCATCCGTTACATTTGGAGGGAATGGCGGAGAAATAGGAGTCCTCGTTGGCCATCTCAATAATCTCCTTCAAGGGTGTCTTGTGGATGTTACCCAGCACTCGGGGTGAGTGGTTGCAGAAGCGCACATCGCCACGATAGTTCACCGTCAGGGGGCGATGAGAAAAGTCTGTGGAGCAGTTCGTAAAGAGGATGTGTGGAAAGTTCTGTGGCTCCACAACACACAAGGGGGTGCAGACTCCACTTTGGAGAGTCATACCCAATCGTGCGGCAGTGAGGTCGGCCCTCTTGAACATCTCCGCAATTTCGGCATTCGTAAGGTTGAGGGCTGCGGCATTTTTGAGCCCCAGGCCACCGATGTTGAAGCGGTTGATGAGTGCATACTTGGCCCCCAGCTCGTTGTGGAAGAACTCCAAGACCTCCTCCACGCAGTGGAGATTCATCCGGCTTACAATCAGTACCGGTACGAGCACACCCTCGCGTTTTGCTACAACCTTGCGGGCGGCAGCCACGGCCCTCTGCCACGACCCTTTGAGGGAGGTTATCTCGTCGTGGAGCTCTGGGGTGGTGGCGAGAATGGGAATTTGTATGGCTCCCACACCGAGTTGGTTGAAGATTTCAATATCGTCATCGGAGAGGAGTGTGCCATTGGTGAGCAGGTTGAACTTTGCGCCCGCAAAGCGCACCATCATTGCCAAGTCGTGGATGTGGGGCATCAGCATAGGCTCACCACCCGAGAAGGAGATGCGCCCAATGGAGGCCTGACGGAGAAGTCTGCGAAGGGTGCGACGCGCCAGACGATAGTCGGGTGCGGCGACCTTGGATGGGCACTCTCCGCCCTTCCAATAGTTGTAGCAGAACTTGCAGGCCTGATTGCAGGCATCCGTAAGCTCATAGACAACAGTGCCTACCGAGGCCTTATTCCGCGATAGTAATGTCGTAATGGCGGTACTCATAGGGCTCTGCACTCTCGTCTGCCAACCAAATAACCAACATAGCCTCACCCCTAAAATCGCCCACGTTGATGGTGTGGGTAACGGTGGTGGAGATGGACTCTTGATTTATGTCATATGTAGCGCGTTGCAACTCTTGCTCTCTATTCCTATCTTCGATGGTTACGACAATCTTGGGGGCTGTCATTGCATAGCAACTAATCTCCACAGCGTCACCATTTCGAAACTCATTATTACTATTGTGTGTGTAATTCTCCAAATATATCTCATTCGCAGGGGCGGGGTCGTAGCACTCCACTCCAAAGGGGCCGTCGGGGCCACAACTTGTGAGATTCATAAGTGAGGTGAGTGCAATGATTGCTCCGCCAAGGCGGAATTTAGCCTTCACGGCCTTTGCGCTTTTCCCTCGTGTGAGCCACACCCAGAGCGATACCGCCACAAATGCGGTACCCAAAGCGATAAGTGTCAAAGTTCTTTTCATAGTTTGTTTTGATTTTTAAGGGGTCTTTATCTGTATAGATGCATAAGCCCCCCAAAACGTTGCACGGGGTGGGCGTTTTTTTCGAAAAAAAGGAGAGTTTCATCGATGGAAACCCTCCTTTTCAGCTTTCAAATTAGAACATTCTTGGGCTCAAAGGAATCGATACGCCGAAGGCGAGATTCACCGAGTTCTGGTTCAGAGGAATTGGAATGGCACCACCATTGGCCGTACCATACTTCGTAGCGATGTAGTCGGCACCAAAGAAGATGTTGGCATAGGAGGTGTGAACATTCAAAGCAACGCCCATAACACCCAACTTGTTAATCCACGAGTAGCTTGCCGAAGCGGTGAGCCAAGTGGTGGGACGCAGGGTAAGAGCTGCACCAATGGAGTTCCACTGGCGGTTGGCGTAAATCTTCTTATTCCACAGAGCACCCAAACCAATGAGGTCGTTGAGCACGTTATACTCCAAGCCCACAACGATAGAGGTGTGGAGTTTGTGTTTACCCTCAATCTGCTCGGAGGTGGTGCGAAGAACGATATTGTCGGGGCTCTCGAACTTCACCTCGTTGTTCTCCAAGTCGTAGCCCTCAAACGAGAATGCTACATTGTCGATGGCTGCGCAGAAGGAGGTGTTGGCATTCCAAGCATTGAAACCCAAGTCGTTCACCGCAGCCGAGAGGCGAATCTCCTCATCGCGGAAGGTCCATTCGATACCTGCATCCACTGCAAAGCCGATGCTATTGATATTCGCGGGGTCGAAGTTGTCGAAATTGGTGATGTGGTTGGCAAAGGATTCCATTGTCACCTCGCCTTGCATATCCTCGAAGTTGTAACCCGCAATGGTGCCCTCAAAGGTGCCAGCCATATCGGCACGGTAGGCCTCATCTCCAATCTCAACACTCATCTTGTCAATCTTGGCACTTACCCTTGCAAGGCCGAGCAACATCTTTGCTCTGAAACCGAGGGTGAATACATCCTGTACGGGGAAGGTGTAGCCGAGCGACGCCTCAATGAAGTTGTTGCTCTCCACTCCCAAGCCAGCAATGTCGTAGGTGCCCTGCGAGAGGGTTTTGGTGAGGGCAAAGAAATCCTTGGGAATATCCACATTGGTCTCCGAGCGCAGGCGGACGCCCACCGACCAGAAACCTCCGCTGAAATAGTTACCAATACCAATAATTTGGGTGTTGAGACCCAATGCCAAGTTATTTACGTCGGGTAGTTTGTTCAAAAAATCCTCGGCCGAAACACTCTTATGCATATAGGTTACAACGCCATTGTTCTCTCCATTGGGATAGAAGAAGTTATCAACCGAGAGGAAGTTGCTTTCCAATGTGGTGTTCAGTGAGCCCACAACGGGAACGGCAATATAGCCCCTGTTGGGTGAGAGTGCGGGGTTCATATCGTAGCGCTGGGTAGAGCCCCTCATAAAGTATGATGCGCGCAGTTGTGCCACAGCAGGCTCCAAAGCCATAAGGGTAACTGCCAATGTTGCCAATACACAAATTATCTTTTTCATAGTCGTAGTCAATTTTCTTCCTTGTTCTACATTTTTTTACCATTTATCTGCTCTTTCTGTGTGGGTGGGTTCTACTCCTCGGGAGTAGGTTCGCCCTCGGGTGTGGGCTCCTCGTCGGGAAGTAGTGTTCCGAGGTCGATAGTTATACCCTTATCGAGCAACAATGAGAGTTTGGCAACAATGTATTGTTCGGGTTTCAGACCGCCACCAGCGAGGGTTGTGCCATCCAACTTGCAACGCACCTTCTTGGTTTTGGCAATCTCCGCAAAGGGAGAAGCGCCATCTTTGGTGGCAATTTCGAGCGTAATCGCGCACTTCGAATTGTTGGGCTCCGAGGTGGTCGAACCCTCAATCATACCAAGTGTCGAGGAGGTGATGCACTCGATGGGGGCGTCGTTCTCGTCGAGGAACTCAACGGCCAATTGGAGGTCGATGGGGAGGGTGCTCTCTGTAAATACGTTCAGCATAAGGCTCTCGACAACCACATCAATATCTGCCAACGATGAGAGGTCAATATCGTCAATCAGTGCTGTGTAGCCGATGTGGCCATCGTTGGTAGCGTCGAATTTGAAGGCGGCATCCACCGAGTAGTTCACCTTGAAGGTGTAGCTATCTTTCAAAACGATGGTGTGGCTGCCGGCGCTGGTTGTGGCATCGAGTGCCACGAGAATCTTGTCGGGCAACGAGGCAATAAGATCCATAAGGTCGGGAACAACCACTGTGGAGCCCTCTACCCCCTCTGGGATACGAGCGCTATCGCCTGCAATGTAGAGGGTTGTGGTCACAGCCTCCTCACCCGCGGGGAGAATCGAGAGGGTGGGGGTGGTGATGCTCATCGAAACCTCCTCGCCCTTGTAGGCGGTCAGGGTGATAGTTGCATCAATGCCCACACCAATGGGGTTCTCGACGCTTACACACAGAAGGGGCGACTCGATGTTGAGGTCCAACTCGGCATCCTCCAATGCGGAGGTTACATCGCCCAAGCTAATCTCCTGGGGTTCCAAAATGTCACCCAAGTCGGGCTCTACGCGACCCGTTACGCTCTTGATGGCGATGTCGTCGAGGGTAATAACGGGGGTGAGTGAGAGGTTTTGCACCGAGGTGTTGATGTTAATCTCGGTGCCATCGGCAATAGCTGCCTTGGCACTCAAACCAATGGTGCTGTCGAGTGTGAGCCAACCATTCGCAATGGGTAACGACTTGATACCTTTGATTGTGAGGTCAAGAAGGTTGTTGTTCTGGTTGTTATGTACGGTAAGGGTTGAAGCGGTGAGCTTACCATCGGCATAGTTCCAACCCTCGGGTGCCTCAATATCGAGGAAGGGGGGAAGGTCAAGTACCACATCCTTCAACTGTAATTCATCAATAGGTGCGCCTGCGAGTTCCACAGCAATGTTGAATCTGGGGGCCTCCTCGGGTGCGCCCACCTTCGAGATTGCCAAGTAGTCGATGGCGGCAATCACCTCGGGAACCTCAATGGCCTCATTGATGCTCTCGCTGAACGATATCTCGTGGGAGATTTCGTTGGTGGTGATTGTTGCGCTGTGGATGGTCATATTCTCGGCGGCAACGGTAACGTAGGGCGAGGTGGCGCTAACGGTACCAGCCTTCAAAGTACCCGAGAAATCCAAGTCGAAGGTTACATCCTCCGAGATGACGAGCTTCTGGTCGCTACCGATGGTCAGGTGGCTCAAATCGACACTCTTCACAACAATATCCACCGTAAGGTGCGAACTTGTCATTGTGTAGTTCGAAATCTGGAAGTGGTTGGGGGTGTTGGAGCCTGTGCCATTCGAGATGGTGATGTAGTCACCGATGGGGTCGTTCTCCCTCTTTGCGAGGGTGAAACCTGCGGGAAGGGTGATGTTGAAGTTGTTAATCTCACACTCCTCGCACACGCCATACAGACCACCGAGGTCGAACTGCATATCGAGAACCGAACCCTCGCCATTGGCACCAAAGGTGATGGTATTGATGCCTGCCACCTGCTCGGGAAGTGTGATGTCAATCTCGGCCTCGAAAGTGTGTGGGTCGTAGTGCATCTGGAACTCCTTTTGGGGGAGGAGGTTGAGCATCTGTTCGGTGAGAGTAAAGTTTGCCGAAAGACCTTCGGGGAATTCGAGGTTTTTGGTGTAAGCCTCGCCACCGAGGGTGGGCATCTTGTCCACCGAGAGAGCTCCATAGAGCTCGCTACTGATGGGGGCGATTGTGGGAATCAGACCTGTGATGGGGTCGAGGTTGCCCACCTCAATAGTGTGCTCCAAGGCATCCTCATAGTTGAAGCCGTAGAAACCATTCTCGTTGGTCTCCAATCCGGCCTCTTCCAAGAGATCACCGAGGGTAATCTGACCTGTTGAGCCGATGGGAATTGCGATACCATCGGTGTCACCAACAGTGACTTCGAGCGAGATGTTGTCGAAGTTGTAATCGGTGTTACAAGCCACTATGGCCAGAGGTAACACCAGCGAAATTAGGGTGCGAAAGAGATGTTTCATAACGCAAATTTTTTATGTTTGTAACTAATTTTTTTCGTGTTTAGAGAGGGTACAATACCCAAATCTGGGATAAATATACAAAAATTTTTTGAGATTGTACCCCAAAGGGGTAAAAAAGTCCGCAATGCACTCACATTGCGGACTTTTTGTTTGTCTAACGTTGAAGGTCTAATGTCTAACGTCAAACGTCGCAAATGCGAGTAAGCGAGGGCAGAGGCTGCTTGCAGACTATGCCGAGCGTGAGCATTTTAGAGCAGACGCAGTCTGGTCAAACGTCGCGGGCTCGGCAAAACTGCCGAGCCCGAAAACTTAATGGGAGTGTAGGGAGTGTAGGGAGTGTAGGGAGTGTAGGGAGTGTAGGGAACTCTCCTTAACCTCCCAAAATTCCCTAACCTCCCTAATAATGACTCGGGGCGCACCAAACGTGGTGCGCCCCGCGACTCTTGACGTTAGACGTTAGACGTTCGACCATCAAAGAGTAGTAGAGGAGGCTCGAAAGCCTCCTCTACTACTCTTTGAAGTCAACATATTCACCCACATCCTCGCTCACGCGCTTTTTGGTCTGGGGTGCCGATTGGACTCTTACCTTGCCCTCCTCGGGGTTGCGGGGGCGGGAGGTATTTTGGTAGCCACCGAAGTTCCAAGTGTAGCCCCTGAACTCCTCACCTCTTTGGCTCGCCTCTTGCTGTGCCCTGCGCACCCTATGGCGGAAGATGAGTGAGCCGATGAGGGCCACCAGAATCAGAAATCCGATAACTCCAAAAATAAGGCTAAAAATATCGCCCAACGATATGGTGCCCGTTAGTAGTAGAATGAGCACCACAATCCATATCCAAGTTCTTGCTTCACTTCCCATAATTTTGCATTTTGAATTTACTTGTTCGCTCTATATGCTCTCCTGACGCCATCGATGCGCTGGATTGCATAGGTAACCATATCGGCCACGCTCGACGAGGGTACCTCCACATTCACAACACCTCCCAGTAGGTTGTCCCTCATTGGGGTGAGCGATAGTGAGCGGATGGAGATACCGAGCGAACCGATGCTCTCGGTTATCTGGTTGAGGATACCACCTCTATCCTCGGCTACAACTCTCACCGAGGCTATGAATCGGCCCTTGCTTTGCTCGCCTTTCCAGCGTGCGGCGATGATGCGGTAGGGGTACAACTCTTTGAGCCTCGGAGCATTGGGGCAGTCGGTGCGGTGGATGGTCACACCCTTGTTGATGGTCGTAAAACCAAAGACCTCATCACCAAAAATAGGGTTGCAACAGCGGGCCGTATGCCACTCCAAACCGTGCACCTCCTCGCCCAAAACGAGCTCCTCCTCGGAGGCTTTTTCTTCGCGTTTGGGGGTGATTTTAGCAGGAGCAGGGGGTATAAAGGGGGCATCTCCACCCTCCAAGTGGCGGCTCACAATCTCCTTTATGTCGCCCATGTCGACCTTCTCATCCACGATGCGTCCATAGAGTTCCATACCTGTGCGGAGCTTGTAGTGCTTACACAGCAGGGTTACGGCATCATCTATGGCGATGGCGAGTTTCCAATTTTTCAACTTGCGCTCCAACTCTTCGCGGCCCAACTTGGCGAGTTTGCTCTCCTCCTCACGCAGAAAGGCCTTGATGCGACTGCGGGCCTTGCTTGTCACCACAACATTCAGCCAATCGGTCTTGGGCTTTTGGTTTTTGGAGGTGAGGATGGTTACGATGTCGCCATTGTGTAGGGGCTCCTTGATGGGCACGTTGCGTTGTCCAATCTTTGCGCCCACACACGAACTACCCACCGAGGTGTGGATGTCGAAGGCGAAATCCAAGACCGTAGCCCCCTCGGGGAGCTTGCGGATGTCGCCTTTGGGGGTGAATACAAAGACTTCGCGGTTGGTGGCGTAGGCGTCGAGTTTGTTGCATAGTCCCGATTTGCTGTCGCTCTCCTCGATTATCTCGCGTAGGCGAGCAAGCCACTCCTCGTGACTTATGGAGCCACCACCCACACCCTTGTAGCGCCAATGGGCAGCAATGCCCCTCTCGGCCACCTCGTCCATACGTTCGGTGCGAATCTGTATCTCCACCCACTCGCCAAAGGCCGAAACGGTGGTGTGCAACGACTCGTAGCCGTTGCTCTTGGGTATCGAAATCCAATCCCTCATACGCTCGGGATTGGGGGTGTAGAAGTCGGTGACTATCGAAAAGACGTTCCAACAGAGCATCTTCTCCTGCTCCTTTTCGCACTCAATGATGATGCGGATGGCAAAGATGTCGAAGACCTCCTCGAAGCTCACCTTCTGTTTCTGCATCTTGCGCCAGATGGAGTAGATGCTCTTGGTGCGACTTTTCAGGTGGTAGCGGATGCCACTCTCCCTCATACGTTTTTCGATGGGGGCGAGGGTGTCGGCAATCAGAGCCTCTCTGCGTTGGGCACTCTCATCGAGTTTTTGTTTAATCGCGGTGTGGGCCTTTGGCTCAATGTGGGCAAAGGATATCTCCTCCAACTCGCTCTTGATGTTGTAGAGGCCGAGTTTGTGAGCAATCTGGGCATAGAGGTTCATACTCTCCCAGCACTTGCGCATCTGCTTTTCGGCGGGGAAGATGTCGATGTTGCGCATCACCTCCAAGCGGTCGGCCAATTTGAGGAGTATCACCCTCGGGTCGGCCGAGTAGGAGATTATAAGGTCGCGGAAGTCGTCAATCTGACTCTTGTCGGTCTTGGTACGGATGCTCGATATGTCGTTCATCCCGAGAATGATACCAACGGGGGCCTCGCCAAAGAGGGTGTTGATGTCCGACAGTGCCACTCTCTCCATTCGAGCAGCATCGTGGAGCAGAGCCGCCACAACAGAGTTGCGCCCCAGACCAATCTCACACGCCACAATCTTTGCGGTGGCTATGGAGTGCTCCACAAGGGGCCTTCCGTCGTAACGCTCCAAGCCGTCGAGTGCCTCCACGGCCATCCCCAACGCACGCTCAATGAGTTCGGTGCTGTGGGCACTGAACATCGAAGAGCACGTTGCCAGAAAGTCGGAGTATTTCGAGATACCTTGCATCCTTCAAATAAGTTGAAAGTTTTGTTATTCTCCCCTAATTAGGGGAGGTGGTCGAAGACCGGATGGGTCTGTCAATTTTGAATTTTGAATTTTGAATTCTGAATTACCAAATAATCACTCGTTCTTCGGGTGCGCGGTACATTGCACCGTCGGTGATGCCGAAGGCCTCATACCAATCGGCAATGTTGGGCAGGGTGCCATTTACCCTCCATTTGCCCAGCGAGTGGGGGTCTACTTTGGTTAGGCGAACAATCTCCTGCTCGCGGATATTCTGTGCCCAGAGGGTTGCATAGGCGATGTAGAACCTCTGCTCGGCAGTGAAACCATCAATGGGCTCGGGGTGATTCTCGCCCCACGAGTTGCGCAGTGCGGTCATCGCTACCCTCAAACCTCCCTGGTCGGCGATGTTCTCACCGAGGGTGAACTCTCCGTTGGCGTGCAAGCCCTCCTTATTTACCTCAATGGCATCGAATTGAGCTACGAGTACCTGTGCCCTCTTGTCGAATGCTTCGGCATCCTCCTTGGTCCACCAATCGTTCAGGTTGCCGTCTTTGTCGTATTGGCGGCCCTGGTCATCGAAGCCGTGAGTCATCTCGTGGCCGATAACCACACCAATGGCGCCATAATTTACAGCGTCGTCAGCCTCGGGATTGAAGAAGGGAGGTTGGAGAATCGCTGCGGGGAAGCAAATCTCGTTGGTGGTGGGGTTGTAGTATGCATTCACAGTCTGGGGGCTCATAAGCCACTGTGCCTTATCTACGGGTTTGCCCAGGTCTGCGAGGTTGTCGGCAGTGTGCCAAGCGCTCACCGCGCGAAGGTTCGTAAGGTAGCTCTTCGCAGGGTCAATCGTCAGCGAGGAGTACTCCTCCCAACTATCGGGGTAGCCAATCTTCACGGTGAAGGAGGCGAGTTTCTCGTGGGCCTTTGCTTTGGTTACGTCGCTCATCCAATCCAGAGCGTCGATGTGCTCACCGAGGGCGGTTTGGAGGTTGGCTACAATCTCCAACATCTTATCCTTATACTCTGCGGGGAAGAACTTTTCGACATATTTCTTGCCCACAGCCTCCGAGAGGTTGCCGTCGGCAGTTGAGAGTGCGCGTTTCCAGCGTGGACGCTGCTGCTCACTACCCGAAAGGGTGCGACCATAGAACTCGAAGTTGGTGGCGGTGAACTCATCCGAAAGGTAACTTGCCGCACTGCGAATCTCGTGGAAGAGGAGGTAGTCTTTGATGGTGCGGAGCGACTCTTTGCCGATGAGTTGGTTCGCCTTTTTGAGGGCGGGAAGCTGACTTACAACCAACTCTTCGGGCATCTCAAAGCCCATAGCCTCGGCATAGGAGTCCCAATTGATGTTGCGGAAAGTCCTGCGCAAGTTCTTGGCTGTGAGTTTATTGTAGTTCTTCTGGGGGTTGCGACGCTCCACGTTTGTAAAGTGAGCCTCGGCAAGCGAGTTCTCAATTTTCCACACCGACGCTGCGATGCGCTCACACTCCTCGGAACTATAACCAGCAAGGGCAACAATGGCCTTGATATATTTCTTGTAGGCCTCGCGGATGTGGGCACTGTTCTCATCGAAGTAGTAGTCGCGGTTACCCATACCAAGGCCCGATTGACCAACATAGAGAACATTGACCGAGGTGTTCTTCTCGTCGGGGCCCACGCCCGAAGCGAAGAATGGGTTGGCGCTCTCGCGGTGGATGGAGCCGAGGAGTGCGCTCAACTCGCCACGCTCCTCCACGGCCTCAATCTTGGCCAGCGCCTCACGCAATGGCTCCGCACCCTCGTTGTTGAGCCTTACGCTATCCAAGCCGAGGCGGTAGAGGTCGGAGAGTTTCTGCTCGATGGTGCCACTCTCGGCGGTGCTCTTTTCGAGCTCATCGAAGAGTTCCTTCACGCGCAACTCGTTGCTCTGGCGGAGCATATCGAAGGCACCAAAGCGCGAATACTCGGGCGTTAGGGGGTTGTTGCGCTGCCAGCCTGCGGTGAAGTGCTCATAGAAATCGTCATTCAGAGCATAACTCTCATCGAAGTTCGCGGGGTTGAGTGCGGGGGTTTTCTTTTCGCCACAGCAGCCAACAAGCGCCATAGCAGTCAGAAGGGTAATCATTGTTCGTTTCATACTAATATTTATCTATTGTTCTAACGTATTTTCTCTCGAAAAAGTCTGTCTACATTGCAAAGATAAACTTTTTTTGTATATTTGTAATAGGTACATAGTTTCTAACCCAAATTAAATTTAAGAGATATGAAACGAGTTGTTACTTTTTTGGCGATGGTGGGCTTGATGCTCTCTCTTTCGCAACCTATTGAGGCACAGGAGCGTGGTCAGTGGCAGGTGAAAGGTGGAGTGGGTTGGTTCTCGCTACCCGACATATTTGGAAATTTGGTCGCAGGCCTCGGCTCGATTGATACCACGGAAGGTGTTGAATATAATGAATTTGCACCAATGCTCAATCCTAATGTGGAGGTGTACCGCGGCATAAACGATTGGTTTGCGCTGGGTGGCTCATTTGCGTTGGGATATGCGAACTTTGGGTCTAAATTTGTGGGGACGGGAGCCATAAGTAGAAGTGCCGAAGCCCTCTATCAGACTCTCTGCATTGCCGCTCAAACGCGCTATTTTTCCTCGGGTGATTTTGAGATGTATGGCTCGTGGGGAGCGGGTGTGATGGCGCTCATCAGCAACCAAAAAACACCTGGGGAAAACGACATCCAAGCGAGCGTTATACCTATGGTCAATCTCTATCCTTTGAGCCTTTCGTATGGTGGCGATTTGGGTGGTTTTTTGGAGGCCGGATGGGGTGCCAAAGGCTTTGTAAATGTGGGTGTTTATTATAATTTCTAAAATATTATGAGTAAGAGTTTTACATATTTTCCGCAGGGCGTGTGCTCGCGTCAATTCGAGATTGTTTTGAGCGATGACGGAGTGGTCGAAAGTGTGCAGATTTTTGGGGGTTGTCACGGCAATACACAAGCCGTTTCGGCCCTCGTAAAAGGTCGCCCGGCAAAGGAGGTTGCGGCCATCCTGCGAGGTATAGATTGCAGGGGTAAGGGGACATCTTGTCCCGACCAGCTCGCAAGGGCGTTAGAGGGGGCATTGCGTTGAGGCGAGTGTGCCTTGCGGGCGAGTGTGCCTTGCGGGCGATTTCTTCGTTATGCTTGTGCTCGAAATCCTCATTTGCGGTTAGCAAACTGCGGTTTCTCGCACTACGCAAGCCTTGAACTCGCCTCGCAAAACCCACTCGCTGCGAGTGTGCCTTACGGGCGATTTTTGCACCAACCTTCGGCTCGCAAGTTCCTCATTTCCCTCTTGTGGTCGACCGTCAACCGTCGCGGGTTCGGCAAACCAAACTTGCCGAGCGTGAGCATTTTAGATAAAAAAGTCTTTTTTTTTGTCAATTCTCAATTATTATTGGTATCTTTGTCCGATTGATGCGCAATTTAACTTAAAAACAGTATAGATATGTTCAAAAAACTACTTCTGTGCGCCTTGGTTGCTTTCACACTTGCTTCGTGTGGTAGCCACAAGGACCTTGCTTATTTTCAGGAGGTTATGGAGAGCGGTGCGCTCGATAGTGCCTCTGGAAAAATCAACACTATCCAGTCTGGTGACGTGCTGACCATCCTGGTCTCCTCTTCGACACCCGAGTTGGCTGTGCCCTACAACCTCTTCGCTGCACGCGCGCAGGTGGCGTCAAGCAACTCGTCGAGCAAGATTACATCCAATGTGACAGCCGAAGGCTACACTGTTGATGCTAATGGCAATATTCAGTTCCCTGTTTTGGGCGAGATTCACGTTGCTGGGCTTACCCGTGCGGAGATTGCAGCCAACTTGAAGGCAAAGTTGGAGGAGGTTATGCCCGACCCCGTGGTGACTGTAAATCTGGTCAATTTCTACGTTACCGTTATTGGTGAGGTGGCACGCCCCGGTACCTACAACTTCCCTGGTGATAGGCTTACCCTCTTGGAGGCTCTCGGTTTCGCAGGTGATTTGAACGTCTATGGTAATCGTGAGAGGGTGATGGTTATCCGTGAGGAGAATGGTGGAAGGCACGTTGAGATTCTCAATCTCAAATCGAAAAACATCTTCTCGTCGCCCTACTTCTACCTCAAACAGAACGACGTTGTCTATGTTGAGGCTGTGGGTGCGAAGGCTAAATCGGTTTCGACCTTCACAACCTATTTCCCCGTCATCACATCGTTGGCATCGCTCGGTACCTCGATTGCAATGATGATTTACTATGTAACATACGCTTCGCGTCTTCGCTAAATAAGAGTTGAAAGTTATGGATTACAACAATATGCAACAGCAGAACAACATTGTTCAGCAAAACAACAACGATTTGGAGGGAACCGATATCTCTCTCCGTAGTATTTGGAAATTCTTCACGGGCAACTGGTTCTGGTTCCTTATCTCGGTGGTTATCTGCCTTGGTTTGGGTATGCTCTATGCCAAGATTTCGCCCAAGATTTACTCCTCTTCGGCACTCATCTATGTGGATGAGAACGCTTCGCGAAGTGTGAAGTCGGACGTGACCTCGATGACCAATTTTAGGATGATGCGCCAGACCTCGGTGGTTGATAATGAGGCGGCAATTCTCCGCTCGCTTACCTTGATGGAGAAGGTTGTTGAGAACCTCGACTTGAATGTAATCTACAAGAAACCTGCCAAGTTGCGCAAAGTGGAGGTCTATGGTCCCACGATGCCTGCCCACGTTGTTGTGGATACCCTTATGAGGGGCTTTGTGATGGATTTGGACCTCGCAACCGATAAGGTTAGCGGTGTTATCAAATACGTTCTCCCTGGTGGTGAGAAGAAGGAGATGAAGTTCTCTTCGGAGTACGACGCACCCATCTTTGGTGAGGTTGGTATTGTTCGTGTAGTGAAGAACGACCTCTATGCCGATGATTATGCAAAGGCAATCGAGAAGAACAACAAATTCGAGGTTGGCGTAACGACTGTTCGTGGTGCGGCTCGCGGTTTGGTTTCGGTACTCTCGGTGGCTCCTTCGAGCAAGACCACAAGTCTTATTTCGGTGGGTATGAAGAGTGCTGTGGCACAGAAGTCTGCCGATATTGTCAACGAACTCATCTACGTCTACAATGAGGATGCCAAGGAGGGTGAGCGTGCAGTTGCTCGCGCCACTATGCAGTTTGTGGATGAGAGGTTGGCGATTGTTGGTGGCGACTTGGAGAGTGTTGATAGCGATGTTGCAAACTACCGCCGTAGTGCAAGGAGTGTGAATCCCGAGTCGGAGGCTAACCTCTATGTTCAGGCCGCCTCGAGGCTCGAAAATGAGGCTGTGGAGGTTGAAACCCAGATTAGCATCCTCAAAGATGTGCTTGCTTCTGTGAAGGCAGTTAGCGGTACCGTTGAGCTGATTCCCAATCTTGGTATTTCGGACTCCTCGCTCAATTATCTCATCTCGGACTACAACAACTCTGTTTTGCAGTACAAGACGATGGGTGGCGACGAGAAGTTGAGCAACCCTTCGGTGAGGAGTATGAGGGATAGGGTACTTTCGATGCAGGAGTTGTTGCCCGCTTCGATTAAGAACTTGCAGACCTCGTTGGAGGTAAAACTCCGCTCCGTAAATCGTCAGATTGCCGAGAATGAGGCAAAGGTTAGCGCACTTCCTACCGTAGAGAAGGGTGCGCAGTCGATTTTGCGTAACCAGCAGATTAAGGTTAAGATTTACGAATACCTGCTCAATAAACGCGAGGAGACCAGCCTGAAATTGGCCACTACTGCCTCCATTTCGCGCGTTATTGACCCTGCACTTCCCGCAACCCAGCCTATCTCGCCCCGTGTGGCTATGATTATGCTCTTGGCGTTGATTATGGGCTTTGTGATTCCTGTGGTTGTCATCTTCATTGCCGAGGCTTTGCGTACAAAGATCTACTCTGTGGAGGAGGTTGAGAGTGCCATTGGTACCGATGTGCCCATTGTGGGTGCTATCCCCACCAAGGATGCTCGCCACACCAGCGATGTGATGGTTACCCCCAATAGTCGTGACTCCATTGCCGAGGCGTTCCGTATGGTGCGTACCAATATCGACTTTATGATGCCCAAGGGCGGTAAGGTTATTATGACCACCTCGACCGTTCCCTCGGAGGGTAAGACGACGATGGCACTCAACATTGCCCTCTCGTTTGTGATTACCGGCAAGAAGGTTATCATTGTCGATATGGATATGCGTAAGGGCTCAATGGAGAAACGTGTTGGTGTTAAGCACCAGAGCAAGGGTATTGTTACCTACCTTATGGGCCACGAGACCAATGTTGAGAATCTCATTGTGAAGGATTGCGTACACGGTGTAGATGCCCTCTTTGTGGGTACTATTCCTCCCAACCCTGCGGAGTTGTTGATGCGTCCCGAGGTTGATGTGATGCTCGACCAGTTGAAGACTATGTATGACTACATCATCATAGATACTGCTCCTATCGCCCTCGTTACCGATACCCAGATTATCAACCGCTTGGCAGATATCACCCTCTACTGTATGCGTATGGGCCACACCGAGAAGGTGAGCCTCGATACCGTTAAGGCTATCTCCAACCGTAAGTCGCTCAACAACCTCGGTATCTTGATTTCGCAGGTTGGCGTGGGCAAACTCTACTATGGTGGCGAGAAGAAGAGCACCAACTATGGCTACGGCTACGGCTATGGCTACGGCTACGGCTCCAACAACAAAAAAGAGTCGGCCTTCAAGCGTGCAATTACCTATCTCAAAAAGGGTAAAAAATAGAAAAAGTTACTGATTGTTGCGGATTTACTAAAAAGTTTTATATCTTTGCAATAAAGGGAAAAACTAAACCATAAATACAAACTAAATAAAACTTACAACTATGCAAGAATTAGTAGAGAAAATCAACGCAGAGATTGAGTTGTTCCAGGTGAATGCAAAACTCCAAGCAGAGAAAGGTAACAAAGCCGCTGGTACTCGCGCACGCAAGGCCGCTTTGGAGATTTCGAAACTTATGAAGGAGTTCCGTAAAGCATCTGTTGAAGCAGCAAAATAATCCCATTTCGTAGGTGCTTTTTGCACCAAAATTCAGAGAGCGACATCCTCATTTGCGATAAGCAAACTGCGGTGTCGCTCCTTTTTTTGGCACAAAAATCCCACTACGATATGGGCTTATTAGTTGTCGACCGTCGACTGCGCCGAAGGCGCACCACAGACCCCTCCAGTCTTCGACCACCTCCCCTAACTTCGGGGAGGTATTTTTATTCCCTCTCCTAGGTTAGGAGAGGGTGCCCAAAGGGCGGGTGAGGTCCGTTTTTTTGCGGGTATTAAAAAAGATACCCGAGAGTTTTTGGGGGAGACTAGGAGAGCTAGGAGGACTAGGAAATCCTAGTATTCCCAGAACTCCTATAATTCCTCGGGCAACTTGTTGCCCGCGACGGTCAACGGTCGACGTTGTACGTCAAGCCCTCTTGACAAAAATTATCGTATCGAAGGCGTAGCGACCACCGCCACTGATGGCGAGGGCGACGTAGATACCCGCATAGACCACTTTAAGTTCGCTCTGGTCGAAGCTCTGCCCAGGGAAGAATACAAAGGCAGCGGCGAGCATTGCTATGGCCATAACGATTGCTACAAGGCGGGTGAGCAGGCCCACAGTGAGCATAACCCCCGCGATGAGTTCCAATAGTCCGACGATGGTAACCACGCTTGCCCCGTCGATACCGAGGATTGTGGGGTACTCGCTTTCGAGCCAGGGGTATTGTTGCGACTTGGTTATCGCCTGTGTGAAGAGCAGGGCCCCGATAAATAGTCGCAGAAAGAGGGTGGCTTTATCGGCGGCTCCGATGGAAGGGAAGAGAGGTTGTTTTTCCATAAGGCACAAACTTTTTTTTGGAGTGAAAACTGCAACTCTTGTGCCCAAAATGAAAGGCTGCCTAACCACGCGGTTAGGCAGCCTTCTTGGTCTGTATGCTCACTCGGCGAACTATTTGTTTTTCAAAAGGTCGCGAATCTCGGTGAGGAGAATCTCCTCTTTGGTGGGCTCTGGCTCGGGTGCGGGAGCGGGAGCAGGAGCAGCAGCTGCCTCCTCTGCCTCTTTCTTCTTGGTGATCTCCGAGAGGCGGTTGATGCCTTTGATGAGGAAGAAGATGGAGAGAGCAACAATGAGGAAGTCGAATACCTGCTGCAAGAATGCGCCATATTTCCACATTACGGGTTCAGCCTCGGAGCCGAGGTTGAGTGCGAGGTCGGTGAAATTAACCTTACCGATGAGCATACCCAGAGGGGGCATAATCACGTCATTAACAAGCGAGGTTACGATTTTGCCAAAGGCGCCACCGATGATAACACCGACAGCCATATCTACAACATTACCTTTGAGCGCAAATTTCTTAAATTCGGACAAAAATGACATAGTTTTGTGTGTTTAAGAGTTAGTATAAGATTGTTTGTTTTCTTTCTGGATGTAAAGATATAAAAAATATCGCAAACTTGGAGGGCGCTTGCGATATTTTGTTCATTTTAAAAGGTCTTGCTATTTTGTCTGTGTGATGGTACTCATCGTTGCGGAGGCGGAGAGCTCTTTGCCATTACCCAAACGTAATTGGATTGTGAAGGTCACCTCCTCGTATTGTTCGGGAGGTAGTTCCTTGAACTTGAATATCGGATGTTTAGGTGTCATATATCTCACACATAGAATGTCGTGAACATCACTCTCTGTGAGAAAATCGTTGTTATCACCTATTTCATTTAGGTCACTATATGAGAAATCCACATCGCCATTAGGATATGTCAAGGGGAGGTCGTATCTACCATCGTTTACGAATAAAAAATAGGCTTCCAAAGGTTCTCCTGCCAGTATGCCCCACAGGACCTTGTCGGCATAGATGTGGAGTTCCTCGGTTGATTGATTTATGCAAGCAATATATTGAGACCACATTGGTTTTATTTCGGCAAGCTGACCGTAAGCTTTCTCGCTCAAAGTTTGATTTAGATTACTTGTGGAAAGAGTTAAAACCAAGTATTGAGTAGTCACACCTTTGTAGGAACTTGATGAAGTGGTGAGTTCTATTCCATCGTAATCATCCCAAACATACACTTCGTTAGGGATCATACCCCCATTTGTGTGATTTCTTTCCTCACAACCAACGAACAATAATAATAGTATTGTAAAGAGATTTTTTTTCATAAATTTTCGTATTGTTAGTTAGGAATAAAACCATACATTATTTCAATATTTTCATCATATGTAATTACTACAATACTTTTGAAGAGTTGTCCCACGTGGCGGAGAAAAGGTGTTCTTTACCATTACTTGTGCGAATGTAGAATGAGAATGTGATTTTATTGTAGACCTCTTCGGGTATATCTTTGAATTTGATAGCCATACTGCTTGGAAACATGTACTCCTTGCGGAGAATCTCATCCATAGCAATGTTTAGTTTTCTAAAATCTTTTGAGAAATCAATCTCTCCATCGGGATATGTGATGGGGAAGTCATAGCCATTGGTGTCAATTACAAAATAGTCTTCCAAGGGCTTGCCTGCCATTACTCCCCACAAGACTTGATCGGCGTAGATGTGGAATTCCTCCGTACTTTGAGCAATGCAATGGATTGATTTTCCTGTTGGGTACTCTTTGCAGAGTGTGTTTTCGAGCTCCATTGAGAGTTCTTGCATATAGTTAGATGTGGCACAAGCTTGATTCACACCCACATCTAGACGAAAATATTCATAGGTGCTACCAACTGCGGCGAAATAGACTCCTGCAATTTCGTCAAAAACAGAAACAGAAGAAGGCACTGGACTGTTGGGCACCGATGGTTCTGGTTTCTCTGGTGTTTGTGGTTCTTCACCATTCGTGCCACAACCGAACATCAGGAGAACCCATATTGTGATAATTGGAAATCTTTTCATAATCTTGTTTTATTGAATTGTGAAACCGTATAACATGTGCAAATTCTCTTCATAGGAACAAGCAACCGAGAATAGAGCCACGCATAACGAAATGAGTAGGCGTAACTTTTTCATAATGAATGGTTTTTGCGGTCAAACTTATTGTGCCCCGATGAGTGACATAGCGGGGGCGAGGGCTACGCGACAGGTGTTATCAGTTCGCTACCACCTGCCGAAGAGTCGGTCGGTGTCCATTGCGGTGGTATTTGCTCTGCCACAAATATAA
>JAZORC010000016.1:0-6291 GCA_045656405.1 Tidjanibacter sp. | reverse complement strand
TTTTGCGGTCAAACTTATTGTGCCCCGATGAGTGACATAGCGGGGGCGAGGGCTACGCGACAGGTGTTATCAGTTCGCTACCACCTGCCGAAGAGTCGGTCGGTGTCCATTGCGGTGGTATTTGCTCTGCCACAAATATAAGATATTTTTTGCAAAATGTCAATAAAATTCATAACTTTACGATGCGCAAAGGGCAAGAGCGCTCATTGCGTGCCTAAATAACCTAAAACAAGACAATTATGTTGAAGATTTCGGCAAAGAGCCACACGCTCCCAATCTCCCCCATCCGCAGGCTTGTGCCACTCGCAGAGGCCGCAGCCGCAAGGGGTACACACATCTACAAACTCAACATCGGACAGCCCGACATCCACACCCCCGAGGAGGCAGTGGTGGCAGTGCAGGGGGTGAAGGACCAAATCTTCCCCTATTCCCACTCGGCGGGCCTCTTGCCCTATCGTGAGAAACTTGTGGACTACTATGCCAAAAATGGCATAAAACTCTCGGTGGATGACATCATCGTAACCCTCGGAGGTACCGAGGCCGCACAGATGGCTATGCTCATTTGCGCCAACCCCGGGGAGGAGATTCTTGTGCCCGAGCCCTTCTATGCCAACTACAACACCTTCGCTGCGTGCTACGACACAATCCTTGTGCCCGTGCCCAGCACCATAGAGGATGATTTTGCACTCCCCCCACGCGAGGAGTTCCTCAAACGCATCACCCCGCGCACGCGCGCTATATTAATATGTAACCCCAACAACCCCACAGGTCACCTCTACACACGCGAGGAGATGGAGATGCTGGCCGATATGGCATCCCACTACAACCTCTACCTTATCAGCGATGAGGTCTATCGTGAGTTCTGCTACGATGGCACCAAGCAGACCTCGGCCCTCTCGCTCAAAGGCATTGATGACAATGTGGTGGTTATCGACTCCGTATCGAAGCGTTATAGTATGTGTGGCGTGAGGCTCGGAAACATCGTTTCGCGCAATAAGGAGGTGATGGCCGCCGCGCTGAAATTGGCACAAGCACGACTTTCGCCCCCCTACCTTGCACAGATTGCCGCCTCGGCAGCGATGGAAGCCCCCCAGAAGTACTACGACGATGTGGTGGCAGAGTACACCGCAAGGCGCAACTGTCTGGTGGAGGAGTTGAATAAAATCCCTGGGGTATATTCGCCCAAGCCACAGGGGGCGTTCTATACTATGGCTCGTTTCCCCGTTGATGACTGTCACAAGTTTGCCGAGTGGCTCCTGACGGACTTCTCCTATAAGGGTGCAACGGTGCAACTTGCCCCCGCGGCAGGTTTCTATGCCACCAAGGGTAAGGGTAGGCAGGAGGCACGAATCGCCTATGTTCTCTGCAAGGAGGATTTGTTGGCTGCGTGTGAGATTCTCCGCGAGGCCTTGAAGGTCTATCCTGGAAGAATTGAGTAGAATTCAAAATTCAAAATTCAAAATTCAAAATTTTGCGCCTATGGCGCACCATAATTTTCCATTCTCCATTTTCAATTTTCAATTCGAATGAAGAAGGTATTATTTGTTTGCTTGGGTAACATATGTCGCTCCTCGGCGGCGGATGGTATTATGCACCGCTTGGTCGAGGAGAGAGGTGTGGCGAAAGAGTGGGAGATCGACTCGGCGGGCACCTATGGTGGCCACGCGGGCGACCTGCCCGACCCACGAATGAGGGCTGCGGGTAGTCGTAGGGGCTACAACTTCACCCACCGTTCGCGCAAGGTGAGGGCCGAGGATTTCGAGCGCTTCGATTTGCTGCTGGCGATGGACGATTCGGTATATGAGAGTTTGAGTCGTCTATCTCCGAGCGTTGAGGGGCTCCAAAAGTTGGAGCGTATGGCGGACTATATTCCTGCACATTTTGGCTACGACTACGTTCCTGACCCCTATTATGAGGGTGCCGAGGGCTTTGAGTTGGTGCTCGATATGCTCGAAGAGGGTTGTAGGGAGCTTTATGAGAGAGTAGTTAGCAACGAGTAACTAATGATTTTATAGTCGGTTGACGCTTGGCGGTAGATAAAAAAATAAGTGCCTTTTTCGAGGCACTTATTTTTTTATAGGTCGGTGTTCCACTCGCCGTCTGCATCGGGGTAGATGAATGGGCGACTCTCGTCCGAGAGGGCCTTCATCGCGAGGTAACTCTCATAGAGACAGATGCCGTTTTGGGCCCCGTGGGCAATGGAGAACATCACAACCGCGGGGTGAATCTTTGTGGCGTGGTAGATGGCCTTGGCGCGCCACTCGTAGGCATCCTTCCACGCAGGATTGTTGCTCGGAGTGGTGGCCATATCCCTATCGGGGCAGGTGATGTCGGCCGACGCACACACCATCATACCCAAGCGGTCACACAGGGTGTAGTACTCGTCGAGTTGTGGGCGAGGGGCATAGACAAGGTTGTAACCCTCCTTTTTGAGCCTTTGGATTTCGGCCGAGGTCTGCTCCTCGGTGGTGTAGGCAAGGGGTGCCGACTTGATATCCACACTCTCGCCATTGAGCAACAACTCTCCATCCTTCACCTCCACGGTGCGGAATCCCACATTGGTGGTGCCGAACTCTTTGATGCGGTTTTCGTGGCGGGTATAGACCACCAAGCGGTAGAGGTTGGGCTCCTCGGGGTGCCAACGCTTCACATTGGGGATGCGGGCAAAGAAATTGACCGTATCGCGTGAGAGCATACGGGTGGTGAGGGTTTTGTTGGCACTCGACAGCATTTCGCCCTCGGGCGAGTAGAGTTCGTAGTAGATGGTGTAGTCCTTGCTGTTGAGCAGGAACGACTGCATCACTACACCCAAGTTGAGCAGACCATCACCCTGCTTGTTGAAGGTGGTCTTGGCGATATAATCGGCCACGGCTACCCTCGGAGGGGTGAGGAGCATTGCTCGGGTGAAGGTCAGGGGTGAATCGTCCGCTGGCTCAATGGCTCGCGCTGCATAGTCGCGGTGCACAGTGATGCTTATGGTATTGTTGTTCTCTTTGAGTCGTTTGGTGAGGTCAAATTCGAGCCTTCCGATGCCCGAGGCGCTGTAACCCATCTCCTCGCCATTGACATCGATGCTCACCGCACCACCGGCACCCTCCACGCGGAGTACAATCTCCTTGTCGTCGTAGCGGTAGTTGCGTTTGAATTTTGTGGTGTAACGCACCCCCTCGGGGAGCGAATCAACCTGCCACGAGGTGAGTGGCAACACAAGGTCGCTACCTTTGCCCTCCTCCATCTGTTCGCGCGAGGGGTAGCAGATGGATGCGCTACGAGGAGTAATCCTCGCGTGGGCGGTATTCTCGGGCGAGAGGAGTGCCTGACGTGAAGGTATCACATAGTCGCTCTGTGCCGATATGTTGGTCGTTGTGAGCACCAAAAGTGCCCAAAGAAGTGTTGATATGCGTTTCATACGAAGAAAAATTGCTATATTTGACCCTATAAAAGTACGCTTTTTTTGGAAGAAAACGAAAAATACACCGATTTTATCTTTCAACCCCACGCTTTACGCACCCGTCGAGGTGCTTCGGGCGAGGTTGAGGTGTGGGTTCCCACCCGCGCAAGTTGGCTTGTGCTCACCCCCGAAGAGGAGGTGCGCCGTAGGGTTGTGCGCCACCTTACCGAGAGGCTCTCTGTGCCCCCTACTCACATTGCCGAAGAGTACCCCGTAAGGCTCAATGGCCAGCCCCAAAGGGCCGATGTTGTGGTCTTTGATGTGGCCCTTAAACCGTGGCTTGTGGTTGAGTGTAAGGCACCAGATGTGGCAATCACACAGAGTGTTATCGACCAAGTGGTGCGCTACAATAGCGTGCTCGGTGCTCACCAGGTGGTAGTCACCAATGGTAGGGTAGTGAGGGCCTATGTCCGCACCGAGAAGGGGACCTATGCCGAGTGTGAATTCCCCGTTTAGACAATCTCCGAGAGTTTTTCCATCACATTGTCGGTGAGGTTATCCACGGCCTCCACCACATCGCTCATTGTCGCTTTCAGGCGGTCGGACTCTGTTAGTGGAGCCACCTCGCCATACCCCTCAAATGGGCGCACAAAGAGGTAGTTTTCGCCCCCATCGCCCCAGAGGATGTTGTCGATGTAGTAGATGTCGGTGTAGTCCTCGGGTGAGTCCAGCGAGGCCTTCACGAGCGTACCCGCTACGGGCACTCCCGAGAGGGTTACGGTGGCACCTATGCGCCAACCGTCGGTGTAGTGTATCAGTGTGAATTGCATTTTTTTCTCTTTCGGCTGCGCTCAATGGGTGATTTCTTCGTTACGCTCGCGCTCAAAATCCTCATTTGCGTTCAAAATCTCATCGGCGCGTAATTCTTAATTTTGAATTTTGCATTAAAAACAATCGAGCCCCTCGTTTCGGAGGGGCTCGTTGTTTTTAGTGGCAGTGTCCGCCCTCGCAACCGTCGTCGCAGTTGCCATCGCAGCCACAGCCCTCCTCGCCACAGCCACAGCCGCACGAGTGGGGATAGTCGTCATCGGTAGCCTCGTGAACATCCACAACCTCACCCTCGAAGTTGAGAGTTTTGCCCGCCATAGGGTGGTTGAAGTCCATCTTCACAGCCTCGTCCGAAACCTCCACAACAACACCAATTACGGGCTGGCCCATCTGGGTCATCATAGGGATACGGTTGCCAATGGTGAGCAGGCCCTCCTCGATGGTGCCGTTAATCTCGAATGCCGCTTTGGGCACGTCGATAACCATCTGGGGATTCTGCACGCCATAGCCCTCCTCGGGCGAGAGTGTGAAGGCATATTTGTCGCCAGCCTTCAAACCGAGAAGGTACTCCTCGAATTTGGGCAACAACATACCGATACCATAGACAAATTTGAGGGGAGCCTCTTTGGTTGCCTGATCTGCAACCTCACCGTCAACAGTCAGAGTGTAGCTGATTGCTACGGCCATTTCATTTCCAATTTTCATACTGTACTATAAATAATTTTGAATTTTGAATTTTGAATTTTGAATTTACTTCAACGGGTTTATCAGTTGGAGCATATACTCATCGAGCCAATCGGTGGTGGTGCGTACCCACTCCTTCTTCAAGCCTACAACGCTGAAATCCTTACTACGGAAGAGGTTCAAAGAGCGGGTGTTGTTCGAAAGTACGTTACACCAGAGTTGGTTGAGCCCCAAAATCTGGAACGAGTAGCGGATGAGGGCTTGCAGAGCGCTCGATGCGTAGCCCTGACCTTCATCCTCCTTGTCGTAGATGAGCACACCCACACCAGCACGGTGGTTGTAGGGGTCGATGTCGAAGAGGTCAATCACACCCACAGGCTTGCCGTTGCTCTTCGATTCTATGACGAGCCTCATCTGGCGTGTCTCGTAGATGTCGTACTTCTGGCTCTCAATGAAGCGACGCAAGATGTACTTCGAGAAGGGGGCAACAGTCCCACTAACCCTCCACACCTTGGGGTCGTTCTCCCAACGGTAGAGAATCTCAACATCCTCGGGTTCGAGAGCTCGCAGTTTTATGATGTCTGTTTCCAGTGCGTTCATACTACAATCCAATTACCTTGTTCCTAATGAGCATTGCTGCACCCAAAGCACCCGCATCGGCACCCATCTGCGAAAGGCGGAATAGGGTGTCCTTGTAGACCAAATTCATTGAGTACTTATTGGTCGCCGATTTGAGAGGCAACATCAGGTAGTCGCCAGCCTGTGCCATATTACCACCAATGATTACCAATTCGGGGTTGAAAATGTTTATCAAGAAGGCAATACTCTTGCCAATCTTCTCGCCCGCCTCCTCAATGAGTTCAATGGAGAGGTTGTCGTCGTTCTTTGCAGCCGAGATGATGTCGTCAATGTGGATACTCTCGCCCGAAGCCCACTTCTCGCGCAAAATGGTATTCACACCCGAGGCAATCTGGGCCGCCATTTTATTCTCAATGGCAATGCCACTAACCTCCGTCTCCAAACAACCCTTCTTGCCACACGAGCAGATAATCTCATTATTAAAGAAAGGTGTGTGGCCAAACTCGCCCGCAAAACCGCTCTTACCATAATATAACTTACCCTCAGCAATGATGCCAATGGCTACACCCTTGCCCAAGTGGAGGTAGAGCATGTTCTTCTCCTTCACGCTGTCGCCCGAGTAGTACTCGGCGAAGCACCTTGCCCTCGTGTCGTTCTCCACAAGCACATTGATGCCTGTGGCCTCCTCGATGTTCTCCTTGTGCGACTTGCGGCTGCCCGTGAAGAACATGTAGCTGTGACCCGTGGCGGGATTTACACGACCCGCAATGCAGACACCCATGCCGAGAATCTTGTTGCGCTCCACACCA
>JAZORC010000015.1:0-6635 GCA_045656405.1 Tidjanibacter sp. | reverse complement strand
TGAGTCGTGGCAAGACGTGATTATGACGGACCTCTCCCGAGCTTTGCTCACCCTCCCCTAACCTAGGGGAGGGTTATATTTTTTCGGGCTCGCCAAAATGCGAGCCCGCGACGTTTGACCAGACTGCGTCTGCTCTAAAATGCTCACGCTCGGCATAGTCTGCAAGCAGCCTCTGCCCTCGCTTACTCGCATTTGCGACGTTGGACGTTAGACAAAAAAATGCATAGAACGAGATGAATGCAAGGCATACGAGAAAGCGGAGTCCGCAGTTTACACGAGGTAAATGAGGAACTCCGCTTATCGATGTATAACGCAGCAGTCGCTCGTTATATGCGTTTTTTAATAGGAGCGAGCAAACAACACACGTCGCTTCGAAGGCCTGCCACTGAATACACAGGTGCCCTCCTCATCGACGGTGTCGAAGGGAATACAGCGAATGGTCGCCTTGGTAGCCTCCTTGATAGCAACCTCGGTCTCGGTGGTGCCATCCCAATGTGCAAGGATGAAGCCGCCCTTGTTCTCCAAAACATCTTGGAACTCTTCCCAAGTATCCACCTTGGTAATCATCGAGTTGCGGAACGAGAGAGCCTTCTGGAAGATGCTCTTCTGCATATCCTCCAAAGTCTTCTCCACGAGGTCGGCGATGCCCTCCAAAGCAACGCTCTCCTTCACGAGAGTATCGCGGCGCATCATCTCTACGGTGCCATTTGCCAAGTCGCGGGGGCCCACAACAAGCCTTACGGGCACACCTTTGAGCTCATACTCGGCAAACTTGAAGCCCGAGCGAACATTGTCGCGGTTGTCAATCTTCACGCTGATGCCTTTTGCACGCAAGGGAGCTGCGATTTTCTCCAACTCCTCGGTCATCTTTTTGAGCTCCTCGTCGCCCTTATAGATGGGAATCATAACCACCTGAATGGGGGCCAACTTGGGAGGCAACACAAGACCATTATTGTCGGAGTGGGACATAATGAGCGCACCCATCAAGCGGGTGGAAACACCCCACGAGGTAGCCCAAGCATAGTCCATACCACCCTCGCGGGTTGCAAACTGAACGTCGAAAGCCTTACCGAAGTTCTGGCCCAAGAAGTGGGAAGTACCACTCTGCAATGCCTTACCGTCCTGCATCAGTGCCTCAATGGTGAAGGTATCAACGGCACCTGCAAAGCGCTCATTGGCACTCTTGGTACCCATAATCACAGGCACACCCATCCAATTCTCGGCAAAGTCGGCATAGACACGAATCATCTTCTGTGCCTCCTCAATAGCCTCCTCGCGAGTCTCGTGTGCGGTGTGGCCCTCCTGCCAGAGGAACTCGGCGGTGCGGAGGAAGAGGCGGGTACGCATCTCCCAACGAACAACGTTTGCCCACTGGTTACAGAGGATGGGAAGGTCGCGGTAGGACTGAATCCAGTTCTTATAGGTGTTCCAGATGATGGTCTCGGAGGTGGGGCGTACAATGAGCTCCTCTTCGAGCCTTGCCTCGGGGTCTACAACCACACCATTGCCATCGGGAGCGTTCATCAAGCGGTAGTGGGTAACCACTGCACACTCCTTTGCGAAGCCCTCAACGTGGTCGGCCTCGCGGCTGAAAAACGACTTGGGAATGAACAGTGGGAAGTAGGCATTGACGTGGCCCGTAGCCTTGAACATATCATCAAGGGCACGCTGCATCTTCTCCCAAATTGCATAGCCGTAGGGTTTGATTACCATCGAACCCCTTACTGCGGAGTTCTCTGCCAGACCTGCTTTCACCACCAGGTCGTTGTACCACTGCGAGTAGTTCTCCTCGCGAGGTGTGAGTTGTTTGAGTTCTTTTGCCATTGCTTTCTATCTCTATTTCTTACTTTTTGTTTCTTGGGTGGTAAAAATATTGTGGATGTTTGCAATTCTTTCGCACCAAATTTGTACTTTTGTGTGTGATGCAAAAATCCATCCGCAAAGGTACACTTTTTTGGCAAAAAAACCCCTATTCACCAGCAATGTGACGGGAAATAGAATTTTTTTTCGCCCTGCGTGCAACGATTTGCCCCTTTTTTGCGTCTATAATAGTAGAGAGAATAGAGAAATCTCACCAACAAAAGTATATTAGGACTATGATGAGAACAAGAAACATTTTGGTAATGAGCACCGCACTGATAGCGATAGCTCTTACGATGAGTAGCTGTGGCGCATCCCTCACCCTCGCGTTGGGTGGAAATTCGGGAGCTGCCGCCTATGTTGATGACCTCTATGGTGTGCACGATGTTGCTGCACTGCGCGAAGCAGAGCGCATCGCCGCCGAAAAAGAGGCTGCCGCAAGGGCCGAAAGAGAGAAACGCATTGCCGCAATGATTGCCGCCGACAATGCCGAGGCAGATATTGACGAGATTTTGGGTGGCTTGGGTGTCGAAAGTGCCGCTGCGGGCATCGTTATGCCCTCCGAAGGAGGAGATGTCAATATCACCTACAACAACATCTATGTGGATGACTACGCGAGCGCCTATGCGCGTCGCTTGCAGGGCTTCTCCTCGCTCACCTACCGACTCCCATCCTCCTATTGGGACTTCCGTTATGGTGACGCCTACTTCCTCACCCTCGCCTACGACCCCGCATTCTACACTGTGATGGTTATGGGTGACCAGGTGTGGGTAGAGCCCCGCTATATCACCAATATGTTTGGTAGCTGGAACAATCCATACTACTATGGCTATCGCTACGGCTACAACCCCTATTACTATGGATACAGCTATGCCTACTGGGACTATTGGGGATGGAACTCGCCCTATTGGGCTTGCGACCCATTCTACCACTACCACTATCACGGCTGGTATGACCCCTACTATGGATACCCACACTACGGCTATCCACACTACCCCCACCACAAACCCGGTGGCCCAGGTGGCCCTCACGGTGATGGCGGTCACAAGAAACCAAACGTAACCCATCGCCCAAGTTATGGCACAGGTGGCGGAGCAGGTGGTGGCTCGTCGATGCGTCCAGGTGGAGGTGTACTCTCCTACAATGACCGCCTCGGTGGACGTGACGAGTCGAGAGGTGGCACACAGATTGCAACAGGTACAAGCGGCACCACCAATCGTGGCTCGGCAAGTGTGAATGGTTCCTCGGTACGCCCCGTAAGAGGTACCGTGGCAGAGCTCCGCAATGGCATAAGCAACTCAACTACCACCCGCGCAGAGGGTGGCAAGGTGAGCAAACCTATCTCGAAGAATGAACTCTCGGGCACTTTGAGTGGCTCAACAATCGCAAATAGGCCCAATGGTATGAGGGGTAACACCACAAGCGGTGTGAGCAACTCCTCGTCGCGCTCTTCGCGTGGCACATCGGCCACCGTTAGGGGTGGTAGCAACACCTCCTCTCCCAAGAAAAGTTCGAGTGTGAGCAGTGGCAACCGTTCCTCGTCGAGCAACCGTAGCTCTTCGAGTGTGAGTCGCAGCAGCTCTTCGAGCAGCCGTTCATCGAGTTCGAGTTCAAGCTCCACTTCGAGAAGTAGCTTCTCGTCGAGCCGCAGTGGTAGCAGTAGTTTTAGCGGAGGTGGCTCTTCGAGTAGTCGCTCATCCTCCTCGCGCAGTGGCAGATAGAATTTAGAGTACAGAGATAGAAACTGTTAGGTTATTTTGGATTGAGATGAAAAGGATTTTTAGCATAGCAATAATGGTGGCGCTCTCCGCCTTGGTGGCAAGAGCACAAACCCTCACTATGGGTGGCGAGGTCATCAGCCCCGCCAATATGAGCCACTTGGAGGCTGCAAAATTTGCACAAACCGAGCACTCATTTATGACGGCAAGGGTTGCGGCTATGGGTGGTGCCTTCACCTCCCTCGGTGCCGACCTGTCGAGTATGAGCATCAACCCAGCAGGTATGGGTATGTATCGCACCTCTCAACTCTCAATGTCGATGCTCTACAACAACACCCGCTCCACAAATGGAGTTGTTGGCTACGACCAACACAAGGGTAGTGTCTCCTTCAACCAGATAGGCACAGCGCTCAACCTCTATCAAGGTACGGGTGCGCTCGTGAGCTTCACCATCGGCTTTGGCTACAACAAACTCGCCAACCTGAACTATCGTAATGATGCCAACTGGAACAATAGCGAGGTGACCATCGGTGAGTTCTTCGCCGAGCAGATGTATGGCATAGACCCCTCGGAGTTGGGCTCCTCAAAGGCCCCCTTCTCCAACCCCAACATCTACCCCGACCAGTGGGGAGGTGTGCTCGCCTATCGCACTTGGTTCATCGACCCCGTAATGGACAAAGATGAGCGCTTTACAGGCAACTACGAAGTGAGCGGCGTACCCCTGGAAAATAGGGTTGATGCAAACCTCTATATGGAGAGCGAGGGTAGCGTTGGCGAATATGACTTCTCAATGGGATTCAACTTCGGAAACATCCTCTACCTCGGCACCACCCTCGGTATTCAATCCATTGAGCAGGTTGTCTACTACGACTATATTGAGCAGTATCGTGGCGCACAAGGCAACGAGTTGCAACATATGACATTCCGCCCAATGGTTGCCAACTACGGCTCGGGTGTGAATTTCAAGATTGGCGCCATCTTGCGCCCCATCAGCGCAGTACGCATCGGCATTGCCTACCACACCCCAACAGCTGTGAGTCTCACAAGAGATTACAGAACCACTATGGAGACCAACTTTATGGATGGCGATGGATTTGAGGATAGCTCCTATGTGAATACCTACGATTACGACTACAACTCTCCCTCGAAATTGCTTGTGGGCGCATCGGTAACACTCGCCAATAGAGCCATTATCTCGGTGGATTGGGACAGGGTTTGGTACGACGATATGAGTATGGACACCAATGGCTTGGAGCAGGCTTTTGCGAAGGATGTAAAGGCCGACCTCGGTGTTGCCAATAACTTCCGCGTGGGCGTGGAGGTGGTACCCATCCAGAACCTCTATCTGCGCGGTGGCTATGCCTACTATGGCTCGCCACTCAACTCGGACGCGGAGAAGTATAACGACGAAGGTGGAGCCTTCTTTGGAACCTATAAGACCCATAGCGACAACTTCTCGCTCGGCGTGGGTTGGAGGTTCGCCTCTGGCTCGTCGCTCGATTTGGCGTGGACTCTTTCGAGGGCACACTTCACCAATAGCGTGATGTATGACTACTACTATGCCGACAGCGCACAGGAGATTCTCGTGAGTGGCCCCACACTCTCCAACACCACCCACAGCACCAACACCATAGGTGCAACCTATTCGGTGCTGTTCTAAACACCCCAACATACCGACACGGAAAAGAGAGCTAATGTATGGCTCTCTTTTTTGCTTGGGCACAGAGTTTGCACCCTACGACTGTTGATTGCTCAATTGGTTGTCCCCCTCTTTATGACCACATACCTATGACACACAACACTCGCAACATCCACCCCCTACACCCCCACAAAGGCACATTGCTACCCTATGTGGCTCTCGTGGTGTGTAACCTTCTCTGGGCGACAGACTACCCCCTCTACCACATCCTCCTACCCCACTACCTACCACCCGTTGTGCTCCTTGCAGCAGCACTCTCGGCAACAACACTCTTTGCCCTCATTCCCGCCTTTGGAGGACACGTTGGGAGAGTTGAGGGCAAGGATATTCCCACACTCATAGTTGCGGGCTTGCTTTTGGGGGTAATCCACAAAGGCGCACTGATGATGGGACTCTCGCGCACATCGCCCGTTGATGGCTCCATCATCAATGCCGTTGGCCCACTCGTAGTGCTGGCACTCTCGGTAGTCAAAGGGGTGGACCGCCTCACCCCCACCCGCATCATTGGCCTCCTTGTGGGACTCTCGGGCGCAGTGGCTATAATACTGATGGGCAACCACTCCTCGCGTGCCACCTCAACCATCGAGGGCGACCTTCTGGTGGTGTGTGCAGTGCTGGCCACGGCGGTCTATACGGTATTCCTCAAACGTATGCTCACAAAATACAATGTGGCCACAGTACTGCTGTGGGCCTATGCCATTGCCACCATCGTAGTTCTCCCCTTTGGTATTGCCCGCGCCACAACCATAGATTTCAGCGCGTGGGACCACCGCGCAACTATCTCATTGGCAATCATTTTATGCTTTCTAACCTACCTACCCAACGCACTCTACAACTACGCTTTACGCCATATCGAACCCTTCCGCACGAGCATTTTTAGCTACCTGCAACCCATTGCGGCCATTGCCCTTTCGGCTGCAATGCACCTCGACACCATCACCCTCCCCACCCTACTCTTCGCCCTGCTGGTCTTTGTCGGCATCGGTATTGTGCTCTGGTCCTACCGCCCCTCGGCCACTCGCCAACCCCAAATTCGCAGAGATTTGTCACGAAAATAGAGTTGTTGATACAACCACAAAACAATTTTAATACGTTTTTTTTCGAAAAATTTTGGCAAAACCAAAAAAGTGCCTATATTTGCACCCGCAAAACAGCCATAGCGCTGTGGCGCACATTTGAAATAATGCGGAAATAGCTCAGTTGGTAGAGCACAACCTTGCCAAGGTTGGGGTCGCGAGTTCGAGTCTCGTTTTCCGCTCCAAGTCCAAAAGTTTTGAGGACAAAATCAAGCAAAACCCTTTGAAACATCGTTTCAGAGGGTTTTTCATTTGTTGTAGGTCGGTATCGTTCCGACACGG
>JAZORC010000014.1:0-5769 GCA_045656405.1 Tidjanibacter sp. | reverse complement strand
GTGGCGAGGGCGGAGGGCAAAGGCGTTAAGAAACAAAGACGGCAAATGCTTTGCCCGCGTAGCGTTTGTTTTAGGCTTTGCGCTCCGCCCTCCCGCCAGAGATGTCGTGCGTGGCTTTTGCGCCACTTTTGCCACCAAAAGTGGCAAAGAAAAGCGGGCAACCACGTTGCCCGCAATAAAGCGTGGTAGATGCCAACCGCCTCATCTGCAATGAGTCGTGGCAAGACGGATTTTACAGACCTCACCCCCGCTACGCGGACCCTGCTCGGCGAGGACACCGAGCATAATTACGACCACCCCTCCCGACCTCCCCTGTCGTAGGGGAGGAGTACAGACCTCACCCCCGCTACGCGGACCCTCTCCTAACTTATGAGAGGGAATAATTTTGAATTTTGAATTTTGAATTAACAGACCTCACCCGCGCCATAGGCGCACCTTAATTTTCAATTTTCAATTCTCCATTTTCAATTTTCCATTTTCGGTTGTATATTTGTGTTACCAAACCGAAAAAATAGAGAGAAACTATGTCAATGATTTTCAAATTTCGTATGCTCTCCGATGAGAGCGATGTCTTTGTGAGGGACTATGAGGTGAAGTACGATATGAACCTCTTGGAGCTCAATGACTTCATTTGCAAGGATTTGAACTACGACAACTCCGGTATGACCTCCTTCTTCCTCTCCGATGGGCAGTGGCGCAAGTTGAGAGAATTTACCCTGATGGATATGGGCAATGGTATGGGTGGCTATGATGACGAAAATGAGCCCCCAATGCCTATGGAAGAGGTGGTGCTCGGACAGCTCATCCACAACAACCACGACCGACTTATCTGGCTCTTCGATATGTTTGCCGACCGCGCGTACTACCTCGAACTCATCGAGGCAAAGTTTGCCGAGGAGGGTGTGAACTATCCACGCACACTTTTTGCGCACGGTGAGCCCTCCGACCAATATGACCCCGAAGCCGGTGGGGTGGGAGAGAAGAGCATCTTCGAGGAGATGATGGATGACTTTGGCGACTTCGGAGGCGGAGATGACTCCTACGATGACGAATACTAAACGACCACTCCTTGTGGTGGTGCTGGGGCCTACGGGGTCGGGTAAAACCGACCTCGCAGTGGAACTCGCACGCCATTTCCACACCGAGATAATCTCCACCGATTCGCGCCAATTCTACCGCGGTATGCCCATCGGTACGGCCCAACCCTCGGCCGAACAACTCGCCACCGTTCCACACCACTTCATTGCCGACCGACAGCCCGAGGAGGAACTCTCGGCAGGTGGCTACGAGCGGGAGGCTTTGGAGCGCTTGGAGGGGCTCTTTGAGCGTCACGAGGTTGTGGTGGCAGTTGGTGGCTCGGGACTCTACATTGATGCCCTCTGTGAGGGTTTCGATGACCTGCCGAGCGATACGGCCGAGATACGAGCAGGACTTATGGAGCGCCTCGCCGAAGAGGGGTTGGAGAGCCTTGTGGAGGAGCTGCGCGAGAGGGATGAGGCCTATTGGCAGGTGGTCGACAGGAAGAATCCTGCGCGAGTGGTGAGGGCCTTGGAGGTATGCATCGCGAGTGGCAGGCCCTACTCCGAGCAACGCACCGCTGTGCGCAAGAAACGCCCCTTTGATGTGTTGAAGATAGGTGTGCTCTGGGATCGCGAGGAGCTCTATGACCGAATAAATCGTAGGGTGGATATGATGGTCGCAGAGGGGCTGGAAGAGGAGGCCCGCTCGGTCTTCCACCTGCGTCACCTCTCGTCGTTGCAGACCGTTGGGTACCGAGAATTTTTCGACTTTTTCGATGGTAAGATTACCCGTGAGGAGGCCGTGGAACTCATAAAACGCAACACGCGACGCTACGCCAAACGCCAAATGACTTGGTTCCGTCGGGATACAACAACCCGCTGGCTTGCGCCCGATGAGCTCCCCCGAGCAGTGGAATTTGTGGAGCACGCACTCGAATAGGGTGGGGTGTATCATTGTTATTAGCAACTGCAATTAGGTGGAAAAATTGCTTGTTATTGCCGAAATAAGGGAGTGGACGTTAAGTTTTTTCAAAAAAATCCGCCAAAATTTTGGCAAAACCAAAAAAGTGCCTATATTTGCACCCGCAAAACAGCCATAGCGCTGTGGCGCACGTTTGAAATAATGCGGAAATAGCTCAGTTGGTAGAGCACAACCTTGCCAAGGTTGGGGTCGCGAGTTCGAGTCTCGTTTTCCGCTCAAAATGAGAAGGTTGGCAGTAATGCCAACCTTTCTTATTTTGCACAAATCGGCCCGCACGAGCGACCCCAAAGTGCCCCCTATTAGGGGGTTAGGGGGTGTAAACAAAAGTTCGCGAGAAATGCCCGCGATAGTACTTACATTCTCTTCAAGCCATCCTTTGTTGTCGTTCGTATAGAGAAATCCTACTTGACTATTGACTACTTGACTACTCGGTTTAACTCATCGTAGAAGTCAGAAGACTCGCCAACAAATATCTTGTGAATCACACCCTCTGGGGTTATGATTATTTTTGTGGGATACCCCTCGATGGCATAGCGTACGCTTACATTCTCCTCGGGCGCACTATTCTCCGAATTATAGAGATGAACCCATGGCATTTGGTACTTATCTAATGCTGCAACCCACTTGTCGTGGTCGTCATTACAATCAATGCTTATGAACTCACATTTAGCCCTATGTTTCTCATAGGCACTTTTCATATCTGGAATACCTTGCAAGCAGTAGCCACACCATGTCCCCCAGAAGTCAAGCACCACCCATTTACCACGAAAGGATGATAGTGCAACAGCTGTACCATTGTTGTCATTGAGTTTAAACTCTGGCGCTTCAACACCATCACGAATGTTCTCCTTGGCATTCATAGTCATTGTCAAAAGTTGAGCGCTCTGCTTTCGCTGCTCTACAACTGGTTTCCACACCGATTTTTCAATCACCGGCAACATCGTGTCGTAATACTCCAGTATAACATTGCTAGCCACATCATAAGCCAAGACATATACCGCTGCAGGGGTATTCATATTGGCTTTCAGCCACTCGGCAGCCATAGCTCTACGATTGTCGTACAACTTGCGCAATATATCCCAATTTTCAGCCACGCCCCTATCTATGCGGTCTATTTCGAGAGATACGGGCAACACAAACCTATCGAAATCAGCCATACCTTCGACAAAGTCACTACCCTTTGCCATGTACTCAAATTGTTCCCCCGAACGCCACACCTTAAATGAAAGACGGTCACCAGGTTGGGTTGTGACATTTATGTCGCGACGCGAGAAGTTAGGCGAACTATCGGCAGTTTCTTTGAATGTAAATATGTAAGACATCGCCTTATTCTCAACAGGTAGTAGCAGTCTATTATCTTTGATAAGGAGCGTATCTATGCGTAGCAACGAGTCGTCCATTACAATTGCAGCCTCCTCTATTGGAAGGCTAAATACAACCACAGTGTCATTGGTGAACCCCTCAAAAGTCATTGCCATCTGCCCCTCCGAGCACGAGGTCATACATACGGCCAAAAAAGCCAAAATCGCACCTACTATATTCCTCATATTAATTTGGTTTATATTATTACCAGCCCTCTATTTCTTTTAGCTCTTACAAAAATAAAAAAATAATACACAATTCATTCATAAATAACACATAATCGCATACATGCTCACATATTTGCCATTTTCTAAAATCGGAACGCACCGCTGGTCACCTGCTGCCTATTATCAGCAATGCGAAGTATAACTACTATCTGAAGGAGATTGCAGCCATCCTCGGCATCCAAAAACGCGTAACCTCGCACCTCGCTCGCCATACATTTGCAACGACGGTAACCTACGCCAACGGCGTGTCCATCGAGTCGATTAGCAAGATGCTGGGCCACACCAAACTCGCCACCACCCAAATCTACGCCCGCATCGTCGACCAAACGGTGAGCCGAGAGATGGATAAGCTGTCGGCTGCATTAAGTGGTACGAGTTTTAGCCTCAACAATGGAGAAACTTGAACAAAAGAGATTGCAAACTAACACAAACAAGGTGCTCGACATTTGCCGGGCACCTTGTCATTTAATATCTTATATCAGTACATTACAAGTTCCGCTGTTACTTAAACTCGTTCTCACTCCACATTTCGCACTGCGTCATAATGGTTTCGAGGGCAGCCTCCTGACCCTCGGGCGGATATTTGTACTTTTTGAGCAAGCGCTTCACTATGCGGCGCATACCGGCACGGGCACTCTCCTTCATCGTCCAATCAATGGTCTTATTTGTTCGGAGCGCGTCTGTGAGTTCGCGTGTGATAGCGATAAGTTGCTCGTTTGTATAGAAATCCTGCACCGCCTCGGGCTTGGTTATAGCATCGTAGAAGGCCAACTCCTCGGTCGAGAGGTTGAGTTTCTTGCTCTCCTCCTCGCCATTGACGATAGCGCGGGCAGTCTTCAACAACTCCTCGATAACCTCCTCGTTAGTGAGTAGACCTTTGAGGTAGTTACTCATCGCATTTGCCAAAATCTCGGAGAATTTTTCAGCTCGTACGGTGTTGGTACGCTGATAAACCCTTATCTGCTCGGCTATTAACTTGCGTAGCAACTCCACAGCGAAGTTCTTCTGCTTCATCTGCGCTATCTCCTCCAAGAACTTCGGGTCGAAAATTGAAAACTCCTCCTTGATGTCCGAGAAGAGGTTTATCACACCCTCGCTCTTGATGCTCTGTTTGAGCAGTTCGTTTATGCGCTCGTTAATCTCGCGGAACGAAATCTTACCCTTCCCCTCAACACGAGTTAGCAGTGTGCGCACCGCCTCGAAGTATGCAGCCTCCAATCGCTCCTCTCGCTGCAAAAGACTCTGGCAGAGCGATAACGACTGACGAAGCAACAACGATTCTTTGATATATAATTTCTTTGTTTCCTCTCGTTCAGGGGCTTGCAGGAAATCAACACCGCCTGCAATCGCCGCAGCTCGTGCCATATCCGACTCGCCGTAGAATGCCGAGTAGTCGAAGCCGTGCAGCAGGTCGCGGCACACCTCCAATTTCTTCTGAAATTCGGGGTATGCAGTCTTTGAAATATCGGTGTCGCCGTAGTTTTTGCGGTCACGAATGGTGTAGTCGTTCATCGCCTGCTTCAAAGCGGAAGCAATGCCCACATAATCGACTACCAAACCGCCCTGCTTATCGCCAAATACACGGTTTACACGCGCAATGGCCTGCATCAGGTTATGTCCCGCCATTGGCTTGTAGACATACATCGTCGAGAGCGACGGCACATCAAATCCCGTGAGCCACATATCCACCACAATCACCACTTTCAGCGGGCTGTCGTTATCCTTAAATCGTTTTTCGAGCTCCTTTTTGTGGGCATCGTTGCCGATTATCTCGCGCCACTCCTCGGGGTCTTTGTTGCCCGAAGTCATCACTACCGCCAACTTCTCCGTCCACGCAGGGCGCAACTCCAAGATGCGGTGGTAAATTTTCATTGCTATCGGGCGCGAGTAGGCAACAATCATCGCCTTTCCCGTCTGCTCATATTGGCGGAAGTTTTCGTAGTGGTCGAGAATATCGCCCACGAGCGAATCTATCGTTTCGTCGGCTCCGAGAATCGAATCGAGTCGTCCTAACTCTCGCTTGCTCTTCTCGATTGCGTACTCCTCCGCCTCGTCGGCCATCGCCTCGTACTCATCATCTATGCGGCGGAGTGTCGCCTCGTCGAGGTGCAGATTTATCACTCGGCTCTCGTAGAACACAGGGCGTGTAGCACCATCGGCCACCGCCTGCGTCATATCG
>JAZORC010000013.1:0-58318 GCA_045656405.1 Tidjanibacter sp. | reverse complement strand
AGGGGGAGACTTTGGTAATCCTCCCCGAAGTTAGGGGAGGTGTCGCGGAGCGACGGAGGGGTCTGTAAAACGGTCGACGAAAAACTCGCGGGTATCTTTTTTGATACCCGCGAATCACTTGGGACCTATGAGTCTAATAAGTCCTATAAGCCCTATATTAAACTAAAAACTGTACCCCACAATATCATCGGCATACTCGCTCCACCACTCGGCTGTCTTGTAGGCCTCGACGCTCTCCTCGGGCACATAAATCTTGCGACCCCAGCCATTGGAATTGAACATAGCCGAGTCTCCACTTGGCGGAGTAGTGGGCTTGCAATATACACTCGCAAGGCTCGTACAATTATAGAATGCATAATCTCCAATCGAAGTAACACCATCGGGAATGGTGATGCTGGCAAGGCTCGAACAATCCATGAATGCACTCCCTCCAATCGAAGTAACACTGTCGGGAATGGTGATGCTCGCAAGGCTCGTACAACCAGAGAATGCACCCACTCCAATCGAAGTAACACTGTCAGGAATGGTTACACTCGCAAGGCTCGAACAACCCCAGAATGCACCCCCTCCAATCGAAGTAACACTGTCGGGAATGGTTACACTCGCAAGGCTCGAACAATTATAGAATGCAGAAGTTCCAATCGAAGTGACGCTGTCGGGAATGGTTACACTCGCAAGGCTCGAACAATTATAGAATGCACCTTGTCCAATCGAAGTAACACTGTCGGGAATGGTGATGCTTGTAAGGCTCGAACAACCATTGAATGCATCTCTTCCAATCGAAGTAACACCCTCGGGAATGGTTATGCTCGCAAGGCTCGAACAACCAAAGAATGCCTCATTTCCAATCGAAGTAATACTGTCAGGAATGGTCACACTCGCAAGGCTCGAACAACCAGAGAATGCATAATTCCCAATCGAAGTAACGCCCTCGGGAATGGTAATGTTCGCAAGGCCCGAACAATCTCTGAATGCACTTTCTCCAATCGAAGTAACACCCTCGGGAATGGTGATGCTTGTTAGCGAGGTGCATTTATAGAATGCACAACCTTCAATCGAAGTAACACCATCGGGAATGGTTACACTCGCAAGGCTCGAACAATAAGCGAATGCCCAATATCCAATCGAAGTCACACCCTCGGGAATGGTCACACTCGCAAGGGTCGAACAACCCCAGAATGCATCCACTCCAATCGAGGTAACCTCTCCATCGAAGGTGATGACGCCCTGACCATTTTCGTAGGTATTGGACACAATGTTTGCACCGAAAGCAGAGTAGGATGGCGTAACGACATTACCATCAGTCGAGGTGTAATAGATTATTCGGTTCTCCATATTCACATCTTCGCCCTTTTCGAAGTCGTAGGGGACAAACGCATCGGCATACTCGCTCCACCACTCGGCTGTCTTGTAGGCCTCCACGCTCTCCGCAGGCACATAAATCTTGCGGTCCGAAGCGTTGTCGTCAAAGGCATCCCATCTGGATGAAGAGTTGGGTATTGCAGTGGGCGGTGTTATGGCTTTGCAATAGACCTCTGCAAGGCTCGAACAACGTCTGAATGCATAATATCCAATCGAAGTAACCCCATCGGGAATGGTGATACTCGTAAGGCTCGAACAACCAGAGAATGCCCATTCCCCAATCGAAGTAACATTATTGGGAATAGTGATGCTCGCAAGGCTCGAACAATATTCAAATGCATAATTTCCAATCTCGGTAACACTATCGGGAATGGTTATGCTCGCAAGGCTCGAACGATCTCTGAATGCACCCCATCCAATCGAAGTAACACTGCTATCAAAAGTAATCACGCCCTGCCCGTTTTCGTAGGTATTGGACACAATGTTTGCGCCAAAAGCATTTGTATCATAGGGCGTAACGACACCCCCATCGGTCGAAGTGTAGTAAATCTTCCCTTTTTGGGGGGCATTCGGACTGGTATTCAGAAAAACAAAGCCATCTACCACGCCATTGGTGGGATCGACAAGCATAACGGATACATAACTACCGGACAACTGAACCTCACTAATATAGGATAAACCCCTCTCCGCGTAATAATCACTCTGCACCCCATTGAGTGTACCCAATACATCGAACTCAACGGTGGTTTGGTCGGAGAAAACAAGCCGATAACGCTTAAACTCGTTGTAGTAGCCGTTGGCAGTGTCGACGGTATAGTACTTATTGGTGCGCTCAATCTCCTCGACTGAATCTACGGTCAAGCCTTTCTCTTGGGCAGCCTCCAAGATGGGCACAACCTCCTCTTGTTCATCGCGCTGGGCAACAATCTCATCGAGCCACAGACCGCGTGTGCAGCCCGCAAAAAGGGTGATTAGACAAAGGAAAAAGGTGTATAGTCTGCTTCTCATAATAGTCTTGGGAAAAAAGGTAATGCCCACGGCATCACAAAATTAGGATTTTTTTTTGCAAATGGCAAGAGAATGTGGTGATTATGTGAAAAATAAAGTTGCGGAAATCTTTTCTGGAAAAAAAAGACCGCCGTGGCACGAAACCACAGCGGTCTTTGGACTTATACTCCTCGGGGAGCCGACTATTGTGCAGCAGCGGGAGTAGCGTTCTCGGGAATGCCGAGCTCCTTCCTCACGATGGGAGCAATGTCGGTCATCTGTGCCTTGTCGTAGTAGGCGAGAGAGCCAGCAGCCATATCGAAAACAGCTACAAAGCCACCCTCGGCCGAAACCTTATCGATGGCAGCGCGAGCCTTCTCAATTACAGGCTGCATAAGTTTTGCCTGCTGGTTCTGCATATCCTGCGAACCTGCCTTGCCAAGCTCCTCATAGCGCTGTTGGAGGCTCATAAGTGCCTGCTCTTTGCTCTGGCGAATGGCGTCGGAGTAGGTGCTTGCATTCTTCTGGTACTCAACCAAAAGGTTGTTGTACTCCACCTGGATAATCTCCAACTGCTCTTCGAGGTCTTTCTGCAATTTTTCGAGGCTTGCCTGAACATCGGCAATCTCGGGCATCGAGAAGATAATCTCCTGCGAATTTACATAACCAAATTTGGGCTGCGCGTTGCTCACCGAAGTAGCGGCAAAGAGTGCTACCAATGCGAGCGAAAGTTTCATCATAAATTTCATAAAATGTTGTTTGATTGTTATTTGACTAATTTGATAATTTCCTCTGTAATATCAATCGCGGGCGAGTAGTAGGGCAGGGCGGTGGTGGCAATATCAATCACCAGCGCGTAGCCGTTTGCAGCGGCATAGTCGGCAATGCTCTTCGCAACCTTCTCGTGGAATGGTTTGAGCAACTCCTCCTGCTTCTTGGTCAAAACACCGTCGGTGCCAAAGACATTTTGCTGATAGGTGGTGATTTTCTGCTCATTGGCAATGATATTCTGCTCCTCTGCCTGCTGCTCCTCGTATGTGAGCGCCGACTTGGCAATCATATAGTTCTGGTACATCTCCTCGACCTTTTTGTAGGCCTCGTCGATGTTCTCCTGATAGGAGGTCGCCAGCGCGTCAATCTCCTCCACAGCGGCAGCGTAGGCCTCAATGGATTGGTATATCTTCTGCGAATTTACAACAGCATAGTTCTGTGCCGAGGCGCCAAGTGTCACAATGGTTGCCACAATGGCGAGAATGATACTCTTTTTCATAGTCGTAGATGTGTATTAAGTTAGTTAAAATTGTTGTCCGATTACGAAGTGGAATTGGCTGCCGCTGGGTGTCGATTTACCGTAGGCACTATCGAAGCCGTAGCCCCAGTCGATACCAAGCAGACCAAACATTGGCAGGAAGATGCGCAGACCAACACCCATCGAGCGCTTCAACTCAAAGGGGTTGAAATCCCTCCATCCGAGCCAGCCGTTACCAGCCTCCGCAAACAGCAGAGCATAGATTTGCGACTGTTGCTCCATAATGATGGGGTAGCGCAACTCGGCGGTGTATTTGCTATACACGTTGGCATAGGTGTAGTTGTTGCTACTTGGGGTGAGGGCACCCTCATCGTAACCACGCAACGACACGATATCCACACCATAGACATTATAACCCGACATACCATCACCACCGACATCGAATCCCTCAAAGGGCGACTGCTTGTCGGGGTTGTAGTTGCCCAGATAACCCATCTCTGCCCTTGTCATTACAACAAGTTTGCCATCGTTGGTCAAGGGATAGTACCACTTATAGCTCAACAGCCATTTGTGATACTCAATCCACTTATACTTCTGCTCATCGGTCATCGATGCATAGTCCTTATCGGGCGAGAAGAGCGAGTAGGGAGGTGTCAGTGTCAGCGAGAAGGTGAACTCCGAACCTCTACGGGGGTAGATGGGGGAGTCGGTGGAGTTACGCGACAGCAGCGTGCGGAATGTGAAGATGTTGGCCCTACCATTGCTGATGAGGAAGTAGTTCCAATCCTTCATATCGTATGCCTGATAGCCCAATTCGTTGTAGAGTGTGAAGTATTGGTCGGGCCACGAAAGCCTCCTACCCAAGCCAACGCTTGCACCCATTGCGCGGAAATACTGACCATTATCCACCAAACCTGTATAGGCGGTGTAGTAGTTGGTGGTCTGTTCCGACCAGTAGGCACTCATCGTCAGAGAGTTGGGTTTCTTGCCACCAAGCCAAGGCTCTGTGAAACTTGCCGAGATGGAGCTATAATAGGTACCGTTGGTCTGTCCTCGGATGGAGAGCTGTTGGTTGTCACCCTGTGGGTAGGGCCTCCACGCATCCTTGTTGAAGAAGTTGCGCATACTCATATTGGTGAATACCACACCGAGCGAGCCCACAAACATACCGGCACCCCAACCACCGCTAATCTCAAACTTATCCGAAGCCTTCTCCGTCAGGTTCCAAGTCACATCCACAGCGTCGTTGGAGCCCATTACGGGGCGGATGTCGGGGCGGATGGCAGTCTCATCGAAGTGGCCCATTGCTGCGAGCTGGCGCATAGTCTGCATCAGCAGTGCGCGGTTGTAGAGCTCACCAGGGCGGGTGTAAATCTCCCTACGGATAACCTCGTCATTGACCTTATTGTTACCCGTAATGCCGATGTTGTTGAAGCGGTATTGCTGTCCCTCGAAAATCTTGATTTCCAAGTCGATACTATCCGAGCCAATGATGATTTCGGTGGGGGCGATTTGCGATGCGAGGTAGCCCTCATTCTGGTAGAGAGCATTCACAGTCGAAACATCCTCGGGGTCATCCTCCTTGCCCACGCCAAGCCTTTCGTTGAGTGTCTTTTTGTCGTAGGTGTCGCCACTCTTCAATCCCAAAATATTGTTGAGTTGCTCGGTGGAGTACTTGCTATTGCCCACCCACTTGATGTCGCGGTAGAAGAATTTGTTACCCTCATCCACCTTGATTGTCAGACCGATACGCTCGGGCGAAATAACATAGATGGAGTCGCCAACAATAGTTGCGTTGCGGTAGCCCTTCGAGTGGTAGAAGTCGATGATGTTGTCGAAGTCCTCCTCCAACTCATCCTCTCTCATCTTGGTGTTGTGGAAGATGTTGATACTCTTCTGGTGAATCTTCTTCATCACCTTGCGCAACTGCTTGTCTGTGAAGACCTCGTTGCCCTCGAAGTTAATCTCACCAATCCTCACCTTTTCCCTCTTGTCCACAACGAAAGTGACATTCACGGCATTTTTAATAACGCTATCGTTTTCAATGCGGGGTGTGACCTCCACATTCCTCCAACCTTTGTGGATGTAGTGGTCTTTGATTTGGTTTATCCTTCTCTCAATGTTGTAGTCGCTCAAAGTCTCGGAGCCACGTTTGAGTTTCAAGTCCTCGGTCAGGGTGTTGGTTGCGCTCTTGCTAATACCCTCAAACAGCCAACGGAAGATACGGGGACGCTCGGAGAGCACGATGTTCAAATCGACACTATCGCCCACAGGGGTTGCGAAAATCTGTACATCCGAGAAGTACTGTTTCGACCACAATTTTGTAATTGCGTCGGAAATCTCCGTGCCAGGAATGGTGATTTGGTCACCAACGGCCAATCCCGAAGAGTTGATTTGCATCTTGGGGTCGAGGAATTTGATACCCTCGGCATTGATGTGGCGTATGGTGTAGCGTTTGGGTGCTGTGTAGTCTGCAATGGGTGCATTGAGATCCACCGAGAGAGAGTCCGCAGTAGGCTCCTCGGCTCCATCAACGGCAACGATTGCAGGCTCCGTTTGCGCCATTAGCGCAGTGGCTGTCAGTAGTAGAAGTGTCGTGAGTATGATGAATTTTCTATACATCGGTTGGAATAATTATTCGTCTTTCGTGGGGTAATCTATTTGGATTCAACAAGTCCGAAACGGCGGTTGCGTGTGCTGTATGCCTCAATAGCCTCGTGCAAGGAGTCCTTGTCGAAATCGGGCCAGAGAGTGGGGGTGAAGTAGAGTTCGCTGTATGCCGACTGCCACATCAAAAAGTTGCTCAAACGATACTCACCACCTGTGCGGATAACCAAATCGGGATCGGGGTACTCTGCGGTGTAGATATTGCGAGAGATGTAGTCGGTGGTAATCTCCTCGGGGCGAAGAGTGCCATCGGCAACCCTCTGGGCCATCACCTTGAACGACTCGGTGAGTTCGTGGCGCGAGCTGTAATTCATTGCAAAGATGAGAGTGATACGCTCACCCTCGGCTGTTTCGTTCTCAATGCGCTCGATGTAGTGATTAACCTTCTCGGAGAGAGCGCTCCTATCGCCCATAATCTTTGTCCTCACACCCTCGGCTTTGAGGTTGGGAGTCTCGGCAATCACGCTCTTGCAGAAGAGTTCCATAATGGCATCAACCTCCTCCTTTGGGCGTCCCCAATTCTCGGTGGAGAAGGTGTAGAGTGTCAGGTACTTAACGCCCTCATCTGCGGCTGCTTTCAGGGTGCGACGCACTGCATCCACACCTGCAATATGTCCTTCGGGGCGCTCTTTGCCACGCTGTTGTGCCCACCTGCCGTTACCATCCATAATGATAGCAACGTGGGTAGGAATCTTGTTGTTGGTATCGTTGTTTGCCATTTTGCTCCTAAATTAAACGCGCAAATGTACGACAAAGTTCTCTTTTTTACAATAGGTATAGGAGGTGTTATTGTTCGATGGAGTGCTAATTTTTTGACTCTCTGCCATCAAGACCCCACATCATTTTTTTCTTTAACGTATCGTAGAAAGATATATTTTGCAATTTCACCAAAAAAACTTGCTCCTCGGCGCGAGTAATTGTAAATGAGGAGCCGTTGGGAATTGTGAAACTCTCGTTGTCGATAGCGGCAACGGCGTGGGGGTCGCGGGCATCAATCGTGATGCGGATGCGACTACTATCGGGCACTACCACGGGGCGCATTGTGAGGTTGTGGGGTGCGATGGGCGTTAGCACCATACAGTTGCACTCGGGGGCGAGGATAGGACCTCCTGCGCTCAATGAGTAGGCGGTGGAGCCTGTGGGGGTGGCAACGAGCATTCCATCGCTCCAATAGTTGGCCACAACTCGGCCGTCGATTTCCACTTTTGTTCCAATCATTCCCATATGGTTACGCTGAACGGAGAACTCATTGAAAGCCAAGCGAGAAGTAACCCCCTCTTCAATATCTCCTTCAACTCGCAAAAGGGTGCGTTTTTCGATGGTGTAGTTGCCACCGATGAGCGCATCAAGAGCCTCCAATGCCTCCTGTTGGCTGACGATGGCGAGAAATCCGAGTCTGCCCGAATTGATACCCAAAGCGGGAATCGGTCTACCTCCCAGTGAGCGCACAGCACTCAACAGTGTGCCGTCGCCACCATAGGAGATGACAATCGAGTCGTCGGAGAGCACCTCCTGTATGGAGGTGTAGATGTGGGCTTTGGGGAGGTGTTTTTGGCTCTTTGAGGCGTACCATTCGGCAGCTGCATCATTTACGCAAAATTCTACTCCGCGGACCCTAATTCCCTCTAATAGTGCATCAAAGCACTCTATCGAAGCGCCCGAAGATGGACGCAAAAACAAAATTATTTTCATTTCACAAAATTTTGTGATAACTTTACATTCGCAAAAATACCTAAAACTTCCTTACAAACTAACTTAATAGCACTATTTGTATGACGAAATTGAGTGTAAATATAAACAAAATTGCGGTAATACGCAATTCGCGCGGTGGAAATATGCCCGATGTGCTACTTGCTGCTCGCCGCATAGAGGGTTTTGGAGCCGAGGGAATCACCGTGCATCCCCGTCCCGATGGTCGCCACATCCGTTATGATGATGTTCGCGCCTTGAAAGGGCTTGTTACTACCGAACTTAATATTGAGGGCAACCCTATTGACTCCTTCACCGACTTGGTGTTGGAGGTTGTGCCCGCACAGGTGACACTTGTGCCCGATGCTGCCAATGCAATTACTTCCAATGCTGGTTGGGATACCATCGCCAATAGTGAGTTTTTGACCCGAAAGATTGCCGAATTCAAGGCCAAGGGTATTCGTGTGTCGGTATTTGTGGATCCTGTGCCCGAGATGGTGCGTGGTGCCAAGGAGTGCGGTGCCGATAGGGTGGAGCTCTATACCGAGGCCTATGCGCGTGATTACCACAAAGATAGAGAAACGGCTATTGCACCCTATGTTGCTGCTGCCGAGGTGGCTCGTGAGTGTGGTTTGGGCCTTAATGCGGGGCACGATTTGAATCTCGATAATCTTGCCTATTTTGCCGAGCGTATACCTTGGACCGACGAGGTATCCATTGGTCACGCCCTCATATCTGATGCCCTCTACCTCGGTTTGGAGGAGACCGTGCATCGCTATTTGGCACAACTTAAATAATCCATCGAAATAATGTCCGAAAAGTCCCCTCTGTCGCTCCCAATATTTCGCGAAATTACCGAAATTGTCGATTCGCTCTCACTGCGCGCCTATGTTGTTGGTGGCTATGTGCGCGACTACTACCTCTCTCGTCCCTCCACCGATATTGATGTGGTTGTGGTTGGTAGTGGTATTGAGGTTGCGAAGGCCCTCGGTAGGCGCCTGAAAACGAAAGTGTCTGTCTTTAAGACCTTTGGAACGGCAATGTTGCACGATAGGGAGGGACGAGAGATAGAGTTTGTGGGTGCCCGCAAGGAGTCCTACTCGCCCGATTCGCGTAAGCCTGCGGTGGAGGAGGGTACGATTGAGGATGACCAACTGCGCAGGGATTTTACGATAAATGCACTTGCGTGGTCACTCAATAGTGATAGTTACGGAGAGTTGCTCGATAGTTTTGGCGGTATGGCCGACCTCGAAAGTCAGATTATCCGCACTCCGACCGACCCCGATGTGACCTTCTCGGATGACCCATTGAGGATGATTCGAGGTGTGAGGTTTGCAAGCCAACTCGGCTTTGACCTTGCACCCGAGACCTTCGATGCCATTGTGCGCAATGCCGAACGAATAAAGATTGTGTCGAAGGAGCGCATTGCCACCGAGCTACACAAAATTGTCGCTTCGCCTGTTCCCTCTATTGGATTCGATTTGCTCTCCAAAACGGGGCTTCTTCCCTATATTTTCCCCGAACTCGAAGCACTCAAAGGTGTGGAGGTGAAGTATGGAAAGGCACATAAAGATAACTTTGTGCATACTCTCAAAGTGCTTGATAATGTGGCGAAAAAGAGCGACAATCTGTGGCTTCGTTGGGCGGCTCTTCTGCACGATATTGCCAAACCCCGCACCAAGGCCTTTGATGCGAGAGTGGGGTGGTCGTTCCACGGACACGAGGTGGTTGGCAGTAAGATGGTGCCCGACATTTTCCGTAAGTTGCGCCTACCGCTGAATGAGAAGATGAAGTATGTGCGCAAACTTGTCTTTCTCCACCTCCGTCCAATTATTCTCTCGGAGGATGAGGTGACCGATTCGGCAGTGCGTCGATTGCTCTTCGAGGCGGGTGACGATGTGGAGGATTTGATGACACTCTGCGAGGCCGATATTACCTCTGGAATCGACTCCAAAGTGCAACGCTATCTGCGCAATTTTGCCCTTGTGAGGGTGAAGATGAGGGAGATAGAGGAGAAAGATAGAGTGCGCAATTTTCAGCCCCCTATTACGGGTGAAATTATTATGCAAACCTATGGTTTAAGTCCTTGCTCGCAAGTTGGTGAAATAAAGGCTATTATAAAGGACGCAATACTCGATGGTAAGATACCAAACGAATATGATGCCGCCTATGGTCTGATGGAGGAAATTGCCACACAAATGGGGCTCAAAAAAGTGGAATAAAGATGGCTCTTGTGAATAATAATAGCGCCTATAAGGAGCGCAATTTGGAGTTCTTGGAGGAGTACTCCCAGAGGGCGGGTGTTAAGCGCCTTTTCAACGGTGTGCTCTACCGCGAAATTACAAAGGGTAAGGGTGTGAAACCAACCCCCAAGAGTGTTATTACGGTTCATTACAAGGGTATGCTCATCAATGGCAAGACCTTCGATGCGACCGAAAAGGGTAGGCCGGCAACATTCCCTCTGCGTGGATTGATTGAGGGGTGGCGCACGGCACTGCGCGAGATGCCCGAAGGGGCGCGTTGGGAGGTGGTAATTCCTTTCAATCTTGGCTATGGCGCAAGAGGCGCGGGTGCAATAAAACCCTTTTCGACACTCATTTTCGACATAACTCTGCTCCGTGTGGAGTAAAAAGATTGTGAAAGGTAGTGAAATATTAATTATTTCACTATTTTTGTATATTGGAAACTATAAACTACTAATTAAACTTCATTAACCACTATGTTCAGAAGGTTACTACTTTTGTGCACCTTTGCACTCTTTGCAACCTCTCTCTCGGCTCAAATCACACGCCTCGATGTGGAGGTGCGTGGCGATTGGCAGTATGAGAATCTTGCTGGCGCAAATTTGGCTGGTAATTCGGGTTTCGATGGCAAATTCCTCAATTTCCGTATGGATGGTTCGCTCGCCCAAAATCTATCCTATTCGATTCGCTATCGAGCACATAAAGTACAGAGTAATCCCTTCGCGGCAACAGATTGGGCAACACTCAATTATACCACCGATGAGTGGGAATTTTCGGCAGGTAAACAGGTGGTGGCGATTGGTGGTTATGAGTATGACCGCGCACCTATCGACATCTATTTCGCCTCGGAGTATTGGCACCAGATTGCTTGCTATCAGTTTGGTGTGAGTGCCGCCTATAAGTATGGCAACACCAAATTGCTTGGTCAGATATGCCGAAGCCCTTATGATTTTGCCAATCAAAATTTGTATGCCTACAACCTGATGGTTATGAATAGCCACACCCTCTCTTCGATAAACCTTTTGGAGTATGCACCCGGAAAGTTTGCGGGCTACATCGCCATTGGTGATAGGGAGGTATTTGGCGACGTGGCAGTAGAGTGGGATGTTATGTATCGCAACGATTTGGAAAACTTGAAAAATAATGCAAGTTTGTCGTTGATGGTGGATGTTAATTGGGCTATGAATGAGAAACTTAACATCTTCACCCACGCATCTTTGGATTCCAACGATGGAAGTGTGACAATGTTCGAACCCACCGTTCTTCCCGGTACGGAGATTTGGCGCATTGGTGGCGGCGTGGAGTATTTCCCCACCGGAAAGAAAAATGTACGCATCCACGCAGCTACGGCCTACACCTTTGGTAAGGCTCTTCCAACGGCCGCATTACAGGATGGACACTTGATGTTCCAAGCGGGTCTGACTTGGAAGGTTAATCTTTTGAGTAGAAACTAATTACTGCAAATACAATATGGCTACACCTCGACCAAAACTCGGATTTAGGATGCCAAGTGGCATTGTCTGTCTGATTGTGATTTTCCTCCTCTTTGGCTATCTCGGAAGTCAGATGGGAACGGCAAATATGCTCAATACCGTAATGAACACCGCGCACGATTTGCTTCTCAATACGGTATTCTACCTTATGGCCATCTGTGTGATTACGGGTGCATTGGGCCGTGTTTTTGTGGAGTTTGGCGTTGTAAGACTCTTCGAAAAGCTCCTACGCCCACTTATGAAACCACTCTTCAATCTGCCAGGTGTGGCATCGTTGGGTGCAGTTGTAACCTTCCTGTCGGACAACCCCGCGATTATATCGCTGGCGCAGGATAGGCGTTTTGCATCCTATTTCAAGAAGTACCAATATATCTCCCTCACCAATTTCGGTACTGCTTTCGGTATGGGCCTGCTGGTGATTGTCTTTATGATTGGTCAGGGCTTCTTTGTGGAGCCATTGGTGGGTTTTGTGGGTGCGATGATTGGATGTTTGGTGTCTACACGATTGATGCAACGCTCTGTTATTAAGGCATATCCACACTATAAGTATGAACCCGCCGTGGTTTTGCAGGAGGAGAAAAAGGAGGAAGAGTTGGAATACAAAAAACCGATGTTTCAGCGCATCCTCGACTCGCTTCTGGATGGCGGTCGCACAGGTGTAGATGTGGGCTTGGCGATTATCCCTGGTGTGCTTATTATCTCCACGCTGGTGATGATTCTCACCTTTGGCCCCTCTGCCTCGGGAGAATATACGGGTGCCGCTTATGAGGGTACGGAACTATTACCTTGGTTGGCCGGAAAGATTAATTTCCTCTTTGAGTGGCTCTTCGGCTTCAATGACCCCCACTTGGTGGCTTTCCCCATCACCGCTTTGGGTGCTGTGGGTGCCGCTTTGGGCTTGGTGCCCAACTTTATTCAGGCGGGTTGGGTTGATGGCAATGCCATTGCGGTATTTACGGCAATCGGTATGTGTTGGAGTGGCTATTTGAGTACCCACACTGCAATGCTCGATACCCTCGGCTACCGCTCGCTCACCTCGAAGGCTATTGGAGCTCACACCATTGGCGGTATTGTGGCAGCCATTGCAGCCCATTGGCTCTATATGTTTGTGGGGTTGTTTATGTAATGTCTAACGTCTAACGTCTAACGTCTAACGTCTAACGTCTAAAAGTTGCGGGCTCGGCAATCACTTGCCGAGCCCGAATATATATTAAGACCTATAAGATCTATCCAAAACACTTCGCGGGTGTCTTTTTTAATACCCGCGACCGAGAACAACAGACCCCTACGCCCTTCGGGCATCTCCCCTAACTTTGGGGAGGAAAATATCTGTTTTCGTGGCGCACTATTTGGGTGCGCCACGCGACGTTAGACTTTCGACGTTAGACGTTAGACAAAAAATCAATTCTTCGCCCAAGTGTTGCCGAGAATGAGGATTAGGATGCAGATGGGGAGAACGCCTGCAAAGATGAGCCAACGGAGGTGAAGGATGGCATCAACTGCCATAAGTGCTGCAATTACAAGACTACCGACACCCATTATCAACCTCAAACGGCGAACATTATACTGTGCCCTCTCCTCGGGACTCGCGGTGTTGTAGCCCGAAATGAGCCAGTCGCCGTGGCCGATAAGAATCAAAATGGCCATCGCAACAATTACGGCTGCTATCACAAGTGTTGTAAATAGTTCGGTGTTCATATAATGGGCTATTAATCAAATGATTGCATACCACTCTGCGCAATCTCAATCATACGTTTATACTCGTGGGGGGTGAGCTCCATAAAGAAGTAGTGGATGGGATCAACCCTCATTCCATTGAATTTCACCTCGTAGTGGAGGTGGGGTGAGAGCGATAGGCCGCTATTGCCCGTCAGACCAATAATATCGCCCCTGCGCACCTTTTGTCCCTTCTTTACGTCAATGCGCGAGAGGTGGCTGTATTGGGTTTCGTAGCCACCGCCGTGGTCGATAACTATGTAGCGACCTGCGGTTGTCTTGCGCGTCTTGACCTCCTTGACCTTGCCATCGGCCGTGGCGAATACTCGTGAGCCTACGGGTACGGTGTAATCGACTCCCTGATGCGATACGAGGCTCTTGTAGAAGGGGTGGATGAGCATACCGTAGGGGGCGGTGAGGAGTGTCAATTCGGTGTTGATAATCGGCTGAATAGCAGGGATGTTGTTCGCTTTTGTTCCCATACTATCCACCGCGCTGTTCATCCTTTCGAAGAGAGAGGTGAGATACTTTTCTTTCTGCTCAAAGCTGCCCATTCGCTCGTTCATCTCGCGGTAGAGCTCCGTTTCGCTCATCTGCTCCAAACGCTCGCGAGAGTTCCAACGGTGGTCGGCAGAGTTGTCTTCGAAATTGTACGGCTCCGATTCGAAGAGAATTCGGAAGACGTTTTTGTCCCTCTCAATCACATTGTCGAGCACCAAACGTACCGTGTCGTAACGGCTCTCCAAGGCGTGTAGGTCTGCTACGAGTTGCTCATTGCGAACTCGTTGTGCCCTTTGTGTTGGGGTGTCGAAGAGGGTGAAGAGCAGATAGACGCCCACGAGTGTGCCCGCAAAGATGAGCACATCGGAGAGGATGCGCCACACAACCGAGCCCACGCGACTCGCACGGCTCTCACTCGGGGGGTATATGTTGTAGCGCCTACTCATTGTTTGTGCCTTCGAGGGTTTCGAATGTTGTTGTCTTGGCCTGCTCAATGATGCGGTCAAACTCGGCCTCGCTCATATCGCGGCGGAAGTAGTTGATGGGATCTACATTGTTGCCCATATAGATTACCTCATAGTGGAGGTGTGGGCCTGTGGAACCACCCGTAGAGCCCATATAGCCAATAAGTTCGCCACGCTTTACCTCCTGACCAACTGTCACCAAACGCTCGTTCAGGTGGGCGTAGCGCGTCTTGTAACCAAATCCGTGGTCGATGACAAGTTGCTGACCATAGCCCTTGCGACGTAGGCCCTTTTCGGAGTGGACAACTTTGCCGTTGCCGGTTGCATAGATGGGGTCGCCACGTCTGCCGCCAAAATCTATACCTTTGTGCTGAATGTAGCGCTTGTAGATGGGGTGAAGCCTACGACCATAGGCACCAATAGGGCCACGCAAATCCTTCTTATTGATGGGCCAAATGGCGGGAATGGATGCTGCCATCTTCTCCTTATCTTTCGAGAGCACCTGCAACTCGTCGAGCGAGAGGCTCTGGCGATAGACCTCACGGGTGAGAGCGTCGAGCGAGCGCCACGAGTTGGGTACAATACCACCGTAGTCGCCATTGAGATTGGCATAGGTCTGTTCGGGGTAGGGGGTGTAAATGCCCGCAATGGTGATGGTGTCGGCACCGAAGAGGGAGCGATAGACATTGTTGTCGCGTTGCTTGATGGCGAGCACCTTTTGATTTGTGGAGGAGATTCTGCCAGAGAGGATGTTTAGCTCGCCTACAATCTCCTCGCCCTGCTCCTCCAAATTGTGCAATTTGGGGGTATAGAAGGCGAGCGAATAGACCAAATTCACAACCAACGAGGCGAGCAAAAAGAGTAGCGTGCGCCTCACAACAAGGTACCTTTTCAGTCGCGAGGGGCACTCCACGGGCTCATAGGTGAGCGTTTGGGGGTTGAATTTGTACTCTTTTTTCCTCATTTGGCAAAAAATGCTCTCTTTGGGTGACAAATTTAGAGTAAAATATGTAATTTTGCAACCTTGAAAAGTAGAGTAATAATTTAACTATATACAGACTATGATGACATCAAACGAAATCAGAAAGAAATTTCTTGACTTTTTCGAGAGCAAGCAGCACACAATTGTGCCCTCGGCTCCTATGGTTGTGAAGAACGACCCCACGCTTATGTTTACCAATGCTGGTATGAACCAGTTTAAGGATATCTTCCTCGGTAATGCCGAGAAAAAGTATAACCGTGCAGCCGACACCCAGAAATGCCTTCGCGTTTCGGGTAAGCACAACGACCTCGAAGAGGTAGGACACGACACCTACCACCACACTATGTTCGAGATGCTCGGCAACTGGTCGTTTGGTGACTACTTCAAGAAGGAGGCTATTGATTGGGCTTGGGAGCTTCTCACAGAGGTCTATAAGATGCCCAAGGATAGGCTCTATGCCACCGTATTTGAGGGTGCTCCCGAGGAGGGTGTGCCTATGGACCAGGAGGCTTTCGATATGTGGAAACAGTATCTTCCCGAGGACCACATCATCCTCGGCAATAAGCACGACAACTTCTGGGAGATGGGCGAGACAGGCCCCTGCGGTCCTTGTAGCGAGATTCACTTCGACCTCCGTAGTGAGGAGGAGATTGCCCAGAAACCTGGTAGGGAGATGGTCAATATGGGCCACCACTTGGTGATTGAGATTTGGAACCTTGTGTTTATGCAGTTCAACCGTAAGGCAAACGGCTCGTTGGAGCCCCTGCCTCACAAACATATCGACACCGGTATGGGTTTTGAGAGGCTCTGTATGGTTTTGCAGAACAAACAGAGCAACTACGATACCGATGTATTCTCCACCCGCATTAGCGAGATTGCAGCCCTCTCGGGCAAACGCTATGGCGAGGATGAGAAGGCCGATGTTGCAATGAGGGTTATTGCCGACCACTTGCGTACCATTTCGTTCTCGATTGCCGATGGTCAGTTGCCCAGCAATGTGAAAGCTGGCTACGTTATCCGTCGCATCTTGCGCCGTGCAGTACGCTATGGCTACACCTACCTCGGTTTCAATGAGCCATTCATTTGCAAACTCGTTCCCGGTTTGGTGGAGCAGATGGGCGAGCAGTTCCCCGAGCTCAAAGCACAGCAGTCGCTCATCGTGAGCGTTATCTGCGAGGAGGAGAGCGCATTCCTCAAAACCCTTGCAACGGGTATCAACCTCTTGGAGGGCGTTATGAAGAAGAGTCGTGCGGCTGGTCAGTCGGCCATTGATGGTAAATCGGCATTCACACTCTACGATACCTACGGATTCCCCATCGACCTCACCGAGCTCATCGCAAGGGAGAATGGTATGAGTGTTGATTTGGAGGCATTCGATGTGGAGTTGCAGGCACAGAAGGCTCGCTCGCGCAACGCAGCAGTTGTTGAGAACGACGACTGGGTGGAGCTTGTACAGGGCGCATCGACCGAGTTTGTAGGCTACGACAACCTCACTGCCGAGGTGAAGATTGTACGTTACCGCAAAGTTACAACCAAAGGTAAAACTCTCTATCAGCTCGTGTTTGACCGCACACCTTTCTACGCCAATAGTGGTGGTCAGGTGGGTGACAAGGGTACCATCTCGGCCAACGGCAAGAGCCTTGCAGTGGTTGATACCATCAAGGAGAATGGTCTTCCTATCCACATTGTGAACGAGTTGCCCGAGAGTGTGGAGGCTACCTTTGTGGCTGTTGTTGATGAGGAGAGCCGCCTTGCTTCGGCTCGTCACCACTCCGTGACTCACTTGATGCATAAAGCACTTCGCGACATCCTTGGCTCGCACGTTGAGCAGAAAGGTTCGCTCGTGTGCCCCGAGTATTTGCGCTTCGACTTCTCGCACTTCCAGAAGGTGACCGACGAGGAGTTGCGTGCAGTTGAAAGGGCCGTAAATCGTATGATTCGTGCAAACTATGCCCTCGATGAGAACCGCGAGTGCTCCATTGAGGAGGCACAGAAGGCGGGTGCTATGATGCTCTTTGGCGAGAAGTATGGCGACAAGGTGCGTATGATTCGCTTTGGTGAGAGTGTGGAGCTTTGTGGTGGTACCCACGTTAGCGCTACGGGTGTGATTGGCCAGTTCAAGATTGTTGCCGAGAGTGCTATTTCGGCAGGTGTACGCCGTATTGAGGCTATCGCAGGTGGCGTTGCAGAGGAGGCTGGCTACAAGACCGAGGAGACCTTGAAGGAGATTCAGAAGACCGTAGGCTCGCCCGTATTGTTGCAGGCTATCAGGAAGATGATTGATGACAACGCAGAGTTGCGCAAGGAGATTGAGGGCTTCCGTGCCGAGAAAGCAAAATCGGTGGCCGCCGAGATAGGTGCGCTCCTTGGTGAGAATAAGGTTGTGTCGAAGGTTATTGATATGCCCGTAGATATGGTTAAGGATGCAATCTATGCTCTTCGCACCTCGAATCCCGATGTGGCAATCGTGCTCGGTAGCCGCGAGGGTGGCAAGCCTATGTTGGCAGTGGCTGTGGGTGACAACCTTGTGAAGGCTGGTGTTAAGGCAGGAGATGTTGTGCGCAACGCTGCAAAAGAGATGCAGGGTGGCGGTGGCGGTCAGCCTTTCTATGCAACCGCAGGTGGTAAGAACCCCGAGGGTTTGGAGAAGGCTATCGCTGTGGCAGAGGGGATGATTCTCGACCTTGTAAAATAATAGGGTAGAGCAAATTCTGCACTAAAAGTTTTTGGTTCCGCTTTTTACAAAAAGCGGAGAAAGAAGATGTTAGGTTTAGAAAAATAGAAAGAAAAAATGGCACAGAAAGTATTACTGATGATTCTGGATGGTTGGGGTAAAGGTGGCCACAACAAAGCAGATGTCATCTATTCGGCACAGCCCGAGTTTATGAACTCCTTGGAGGCAAAGTATCCCAATGCAGAACTCCGCACCGATGGTGAGAATGTAGGTTTGCCCGATGGTCAGATGGGTAACTCCGAGGTAGGACACCTCAATATTGGCGCAGGTAGGGTTGTCTATCAGGATTTGGTGAAGATTAACCGCGCGTGTAGGGATAACTCCATTATGGAGAATAAGGAGGTGAAGGCCGCCTTTGAGTATGCAAAGGAGAGGGGTGTGAAGGTCCATTTTATGGGCTTGGTGAGCGATGGTGGCGTACATAGCCAGCAGTCGCACCTCCACAAACTCTTCGACATTGCACAGGCTTACGGCCTCTCGGAGAGGACCTTTGTGCACTGCTTTATGGATGGTCGTGACACCGACCCCCAGAGTGGTAAGGGTTATATTGAGGCTTTGGAGAACCACCTCAAAGTAAGTGGTGGTAGAATCGCCTCCATCATTGGTCGCTACTACGCAATGGATAGGGATAAACGCTGGGAGAGGGTGAAGATTGCCTACGACCAGATTGTCAGGGGCGAAGGTCGCCACGCTACCGATATGGTGGCAGCCGTTGCCGAGAGCTATGCAGAGGGTGTGACCGATGAGTTTATCAAACCTATTGTGGCTGTGGATGAGAACGATAAACCCATTGGCTTGATTGATGCCAACGATATGGTTATCTTCTTCAACTTCCGCAACGATAGGGCCAAGGAGCTCACCATTGTGCTCACACAGCAGGATATGCCCGAGGAGGGTATGACCATCCTTCCTCTCTACTACTGCTGTATGACTCCCTACGATGCCAAGTTTGAGGGCCTGCACATCCTCTTCGACAAGGAGAATGTGGAGAATACCATTGGTGAGTATGTTTCATCGTTGGGTATGAAGCAGTTGCGTATTGCCGAGACCGAGAAGTATGCACACGTTACCTTCTTCCTCAATGGTGGCAGGGAGGCAGAGTTTGCAGGTGAGAGCCGCATCCTGATTCCTTCGCCCAAGGTTGCAACCTATGACCTTCAACCCGAGATGAGCGCTCCCGAGGTGGCAAAGGCACTCGTTGCAGAGCTCAAAAAGCAGGAGTTCGACTTCATTGCTCTGAACTTTGCAAATGGCGATATGGTTGGCCACACCGGTGTGTGGGATGCTATCTATAAGGCAGTTAAGACCGTGGATGCTTGCGTGAAGGATGTTGTTACCACCGCTGTGGAGAATGGCTACGAGGTGGTGATTATTGCCGACCACGGTAATGCCGATAATGCAATGAATGAGGATGGTTCGCCCAATACAGCCCACTCTTTGAACCCCGTACCTATTATTGTGGTATCCGAAAGGGTGAAGAGTGTGGAGAGTGGTGTTTTGGCAGACGTTGCCCCCACTGTGCTGAAACTTATGGGTGTAGCACAACCCGCCGAGATGAACGGCAAAGCACTCGTGGAGTTCAAATAGTGGGCCTCCGAGGGAAAAATGTAGAGGTAGGGTTGCGATTTGCAGCCCTACCTTGTTTTTTTACTCTCTTTTTGTTATATTTGCACATAAACATCTATGGCTATGAAAAGGATATTTGCTCTTTTGTGTGCAGTGAGCCTCTCGTTGGTGGCTTTGGCGCAGAACTTCGATGAGTTGAACCCCCAAGAATCGGGTAGAGATGCGGTCCTGAACGGATTCCGCGAGGAGGGGTTTGGAGGCCCTCGCGAGAGGCGTGAGCCTAAATCGGTGCTGGTGGATGAAACATACCCCAGTGGCGATAGGTATGTGGGCTACAAAAAAGGCGATATGAATCACGGACAGGGTGTCTATTATTGGGCCGATGGCTCGCGCTATGAGGGAGAATTTAGTAAGAGCGACCTTTGTGGTTTTGGCACACTCTACAAGGCAGACGGAACCAAGTTCTTCGAGGGTGAATTTAAGAATAATCAGCCCCACGGTGTGGGTACGCTCTATTTTTCTAACGGCCGTCGATATGTTGGCGAGTGGGAAAATGGAGTAGAGTCGGGTAGTGGTATCCTTTATGGTGCCGATAATAGGGTAATCTATGGCGGTTATTGGAAGGATGGTCAACCTAACGGCACGGGTACCTATTATTGGGAGGATGGTCGCAAATATGTTGGAGAGTTCCTCAATGGTAAGAGCCACGGCAAAGGCACACTCTACAATGCCGATGGCTCGGTATTCTACGCTGGTGAGTGGCAGAACGACCAGCCCGCCAAGTAGGAGTCATTATAATATAAGGTATAAATCAAGGGGCGATGCCAAACGGCATCGCCCCTCTCCTTTGAAGTTTTAAGTGGTCAAATAGATTTTTCCGTAAATCTCTCCTATTTGACCTGTGGAGAATAATTTTGTTGGGGTGGAGTGGGAGTGTGCCCACTCCACCCTCTAACAATCTTTCCTACTCGGCTTTGTGTACCAAGGTGATAATCTCACCACCGTGGATAATCGCCTCCTCATTGGCGGGAAGGGTCTTCCACGCACGCTCGGGCAACGACTTCTTCAAGCCTACCTTCACATACTCCATATCTACGATGGGGCACACTTTCAGATAACCACCCAAAATCATTGTGTTGAACAAGCGGGCGTTACCCATCTTTGCGCACTCCTCGGTAGCGTTGATGGTGTAGATGTTGATGTCTTTACGAGTGGGGTGGGAGGTGATACCGTTGGTATCGTAGATGAGGTTGCCACCGGGGCGCACGCTCGCCTCGAACTTATCCAAGCTCTGCTGGTTGAGAACGATGACGGTGTCGCACATCTGTACGATGGGCGAGCTAACGGGCTGGTCGCTAACAACAACGGTTACGTTTGCAGTACCACCACGCATCTCGGGACCATAGCTGGGCAACCACGATACCTCATAACCCTGCAACATACCCGAGTATGCCAAAATTTTACCGGTCGAGAGGACACCCTGTCCACCAAAACCTGCAATAATCAATTCCTGTTTCATATCTCTTTGCTGTTTAAGGGGTTATTCGTCTTTGATGTCACCAAGAGGATACTCGGGAACCAAGTTCTCCTCCATCCACTTGTTAGCCTGAACGGGGCTCATCTTCCAACCGCTATTGCAAGTTGCCACGAACTCAACGAACGACAAACCTTTGCCTGCCAACGAGTTCTCCAAAGCCTTGCGGATAGCCTTCTTTGCCTTGCGAACAGCCGCGGGAGTGTGAACACTCTGGCGAGTAACGTAGCAAACACCAGGAAGCTGGCATACAAAGTTGGCAACCTTATAGGGATAACCGTGCAACTGGGGATCACGACCGTAGGGGCAAGTTGCAGTCTTCATACCAATCAGGGTATTGGGCGACATCTGACCACCGGTCATACCATAAATAGCGTTGTTTACATAGAACACAGCAATGCTCTCACCGCGGTTGCAAACGTGGATGCTCTCGGCGGTACCGATAGCGGCCAAGTCACCATCACCCTGGTAGGTGAAGACGAGTTTGTCGGGGTAGAGCCTGTGTGCAGCGGTAGCAACTGCTGCTGCACGGCCGTGTGCTGCCTGAATCCAGTCGATATTGAGGTAGTTGTATGCAAATACCGAGCAACCTACGGGCGAAACACCGATAGTCTTCTCCTGAACACCCATCTCGTCGATAACCTCTGCGATGAGTTTGTGGATAGTACCGTGGCTACAACCGGGGCAGTAGTGCATAACCTTGTCCGTAAGAACGGGGGTCTTTGAATATACCAAATTCTCTTTGGTCTTCTCAACAATATATTCTGCCATAACGATTTAACTATTTAATGATTTTGGTTTTCAGTGCCTCATATACCTGGTCGGGGGTATAAACCGCACCACCGGTACGTCCGTAGTGCTCAACGGGTACAGCACCATTAACAGCGAGTCTTACGTCATCTACCATCTGACCCATATTCAACTCGGCAACGAGCACACCTTTGGTCCTCTTGGCAACCTCGGCAATCTTCTTGCTGGGGAAGGGCCAGAGGGTGATGGGACGGATGAGGCCCACCTTGTGACCATTGGCGCGAGCAATCTCGATAGTCTCCTTGCAGATACGAGCCGACGAGCCGAATGCTACGATGAGGTAGTCGGCATCCTCACACTTGTACTCCTCGAAGCGAACCTCCTCGGCCTCGCAACGTGCGTACTTCTCGAAAATCTTATAGTTGAATTTCTCCTGCGAATAGGGGTCCAATTCGAGCGAAGTGATGATGTTGTAGTCGCGGTCTGCGGTCTTACCGGTGGTAGCCCAGCTGCTGTGCATCTGGCGAATCTCCTCGTCGGTCCAGCGGGGACGCTGCTCGGCAAGTTCCACCTTCTCCATCATCTGGCCAATAACGCCATCCGAAAGAATCATTACGGGGTTGCGATATTTGAACGCCAAGTCGAATGCGTCAAATACGAAGTCGTGCATCTCCTGAACCGAAGCGGGTGCGAGTACGATGGTCTTGTAGTCACCGTGACCGCCACCTTTAACTGCCTGGTAGTAGTCGCTCTGTGCGGGCTGGATGGTACCCAAACCTGGGCCACCACGAGTTACGTTTACAACAACGCAGGGAAGCTCGGCACCTGCCAAGTAGGTCATACCCTCGCACATAAGGCTGATACCAGGGCTCGACGACGAAGTCATAACCTTCTTACCGCAAGCAGCACCGCCATAAACCATATTGATTGACGACACCTCACTCTCCGCCTGTACAACCACCATACCGGTAGTCTCCCAGGGTTTGCGCTCCATAAGTGTCTCCATTACCTCACTCTGGGGGGTAATAGGATAGCCGAAATAGCCATCGGCACCCCAACGAATCGCAGCTTCTGCGATAACTTCGTTGCCTTTCATCAATTTAACTTCTCCCATAGCCTACTCAAATTTCTGTCTGTAAACTGTGATACAAGTGTCCGGGCAAATAATTGCACAACTTGCACATCCGGTGCAGTTGTCGGGGTTTGCCATATGGGCGTAGTTATAGCCTTTGCCGTTTACGTTGGGCGAGAGTGCCAGAACGTCACAGGGGCAAGAGGCAACACATACCTCGCAGCCTTTGCAGCGCTCGGTATCTACAACGATTGTTCCCTTGATTTTTGCCATACTGTTTAGTAGTTATAAATAATAGGTATAATTTAGTTATTTCTAAAACTCGTGGATTACAACACCGCTACGCAACTTGGGCTCAAACCAAGTTGTCTTGGGAGGCATAATGTTGCCACTGTCGGCGATGTCGATGAGTTGCTGCATCGAAACGGGGTAGAGTGCAAACGCTACCTTCATCTCGCCACTATCAACCCTCTTCTGCAACTCGCCCAAACCGCGGATGCCACCTACGAAGTCGATACGTTTATCCCTGCGGAGGTCCTTGATGCCCAATACCTTGTCCAACACGAGGTTCGACAAAACGGTTACATCCAGAACGCCGATGGGGTCGTTGTCGTCGTAGGTACCCTCTTTGGCGGTCATCGAGTACCACTCGCCATCCAAATAGAGGCCAAAGTTGTGGAGTGCGTTGGGTTTATAGATGTCTGCACCCTTCTTCTCTACAACAAAATCTTTCTCCACAGCTGCGAGGAACTCCTCTTTCGACAAGCCGTTCAGGTCTTTAACCACGCGGTTATAGTCGATGATGTTGAGCTGTGCATCGGGGAAGATTACAGCCAAGAAGTAGCAGTACTCCTCGGTGCCGTTGTGGTTGGGGTTAGCCTTCATACGCTCCTCGCCAACCCTTGCAGCAGCTGCGGTACGGTGGTGACCATCAGCCACATACAATGCGGGAATCTGCTCGAAAATAGCGGTGATATTCTTGATATCCTCGTCGCCATCCACCAGCCACAAGGTGTGACCAACGCCATCCTCGCTCACAAAGTCATACTTGGGAGCCTCGGCAATGATGCGACTTACGATAGCGTTCATATCCTCCCTCTCGGGGTAGGCGAAGAATACGGGCTCCAAGTTTGCGCTCTGGGCCCTAACGTGTTTCATCCTATCCTCCTCCTTGTCGGCGCGGGTGAGCTCGTGCTTCTTGATACGGCCCTCCAAGTAGTCCTCGAAGTGGCAGCAAGCAACCAAACCATACTGGCGTTTGCCATTCATAGTCTGTGCGTAGATGTAGTAGCACTCCTTCTCCTCCTTCACGAGCCAGCCTTTCTCTTTCCAAGCCTTGTAGTTATCTACGGCTTTCGAATAGACAGCCTCATCGTGCTCGTCGATAATAGGGTTGAAGTCAATCTCGGGTTTAATGATGTGCAAGAGGCTCTTTTCGCCAGCCTCTGCCTTTGCCTCCACAGAGTTGAGCACGTCGTAGGGACGCGAAGCAACCTCGTGAGCCAAAGCCTGTGGTGGACGTACACCAGCAAATGCTTTAATCTTTACCATAGCCCAATACTATTTATTTACTTGGAACTTACGGTTGCCATTTACGAAGAAATCTACAATCTGCATTGCAGCAGCCTTCGCAGCGTTATAGTTAGCCTCGGCGGTCTCGGCACCCTGTTTTTTGGGTGTAGCAAATACCCTGTTGCCATACTTCTCAACCAACTCGGCCTGGCAAGCAGCAGCAATATCGCTTGCATATTTGAGGTCCTCCCTCTCGCCCAAAACAGCCATCAAATCCTCCTCGTTGATAACCTCCTTACGAGCGGTGTTTACCAAAATTGCACCTTTGGGCATACTCTCCAAGAGGTGACGGTCTACCGATTTGAGGTATTTTGCAGTTGCGGGGATGTGGAGCGAGATGTAGTCACATTTGCTATAAAGCTCCTCGGCAGTCTCAACGCGGGTTACGCCATTGTTCTCGAAGATGCTCATATCGGTAATCGAGGGCGAAAGTGCATAGACCTCCATACCCAAAGCCTTACCATAGCGACCTACAATCTGACCGATGTTGCCGTAGCCGTGGATACCAAGCTTCTTGCCGCTAACCTCCTTACCAGTACCGGGTTTGAAGGTGTTACGCGACATATAAATCATAAGGCCCAATGCCAACTCTGCAACAGCGTTTGCGTTCTGACCAGGGGTGTTCATCACTACGATGCCACGCTCCGAAGCGGCAGCGCAATCTACATTGTCGTAGCCTGCACCTGCGCGAACAACAATCTTCAACTGGGGAGCAGCTGCGATAACCTCGGCGGTAACTTTGTCACTGCGGACAATCAGCGCATCGGCATCGGCAACAGCCTCCAAAAGCTGTGCTTTCTCGGTGTATTTTTCCAGCAGGGCGAGTTCCATACCTGCCTCTTTAACCACATTTGCAATAGCCTCCACTGCTGCCTTTGCAAAGGGTTTCTCGGTTGCAACTAAAATTTTCATAGGTTCTACTAATCCATAAAAGTCCACAGCACGCTCTCTTTTATGCTCATAGGTGTATGGCACAATCGTAGGCATACGGTGGACTTTTATAAAGGTTTATTTTAGGTTCTAATTCTCTTATTTAACGTGAAGTTTCTCGAACTCCTGCATGCACTCTACGAGGGCTTTAACACTCTCGATGGGGAGGGCGTTGTAGCAGCTTGCACGGAAACCACCAACCAAACGGTGACCCTTGATGCCCACCATACCGCGAGCCTTTGCAAACTCCATAAACTCACCTGCCAACTCTTCGTACTCGGGCTCCATAACGAAGCAGATATTCATCCTCGAACGGTCCTCTTTTGCAGCGGTACCACGGAAGAGTTTGTTGCGGTCGATCTCGTTGTAGAGAAGCTCTGCCTTCTCGCAGTTGATGCGGTACATCTCCTTCATACCACCGATGCTCTTCATCCAGCGCAAGGTCTCCAAGAGAACGTAGATGGGGAATACGGGAGGAGTGTTGTACATCGAGTTGTTGTCGGTGTGAGTTTTGGGGTGAACCATACTGGGCACGTTGCGAACAACTTTCTCCAACATATCGTCACGGATGATTACGAAGGTAACACCAGCAGGTGCCAAGTTCTTTTGTGCACCACCATAGATGATAGCATACTTCGAAACATCAACGGGGTGGCTCAAAATATCCGAACTCATATCGCAGATGTGAGGAATGGGAGAGTCGATGTCGATGTGGTTCTCGGTACCGTAGATGGTGTTGTTCATACAGGTGTAGAGATAGTCACAGTCGGTAGGAATGGTGTAACCTTTGGGAATAGCCGAGAAGTTGCTCTCCTCGCCCGAAGCGATAACCTCTACCTCGCCAAAGAGTTTAGCCTCTTTGATAGCTTTCTTGGTCCAAACGCCAGTGTTTACATAAGCGGCTTTGGTGCCGAGGAAGTTGTAGGGAATCTGGAAGAACTGGGTGCTTGCACCACCGCCTACGAAGAAAATCTGATAGTTGTCGGGAATCTCCAAAAGCTCGCGGAAGAGGGCCTTTGCCTCGTCCATAACTGCGTCAAAATCTTTTGTACGGTGCGAAATCGAGAGAATCGAAAGACCGCTACCATTGAAATCCAAAACAGCCTCTGCTGCTTTTTTGATTACTACGTCGGGCAGAATCGAAGGACCTGCGTTGAAATTGTGTTTTACCATTGTGTTGATTAATAGGTTAAAAAGTTAGTATTGTGTGTTTGTCTAAAAAATTTCTCTTGATTCAAAGAATCATATTGCATCTGCAAATATATGCATTTTTTTATAGTAAAACAACATAAACTCTCTTTATTTTTGTCCCACGGAAAGAAAAAATAGCATATCTTTGCCCTTTGATTAAAACCCAAAGAAGGATGATTAAATCAATGACAGGTTTCGGTAAGTCCGAAATTACCACTTCCGAGCGCAAAATCACAGTGGAAACGCGCTCTCTCAACGGCAAGCAGTTGGACCTTTCGGTGAAACTGCCTGCTCGCTATCGTCAGTTTGAGTATGAGATTCGCAACCGCGCAGCAAAGGTGCTCCAACGTGGTAAGACAGACATCTTCATCACTCTCGAAAATACCTCTGCAAAGGCTACTTCGGCAAATATAAACTCCGAACTCTTTGGTCTGTATGTGAAGGAGATGCAGGAGTTGGCACAGAAAAATGGGATGCGCTCGTGTGGCGAGATGGATGCAGCGATTCTCTCGTCGGTTATGCGTATGCCCGAGGTTGTGTCGAGCGAGGTGGAATCGGTTGGTGAGGAGGAGAGTGCAGCGCTTTTGAGGGCTGTGGATGAGGCTCTGGCTGCCCACGATAAGTTCCGTGAGCAGGAGGGTGCGGTGCTCATTGCCGACCTATTGCACCGTGTGGATTTGATTCAGGGCTATAAGCAGAGTGTTATTCCCTTCGAGAAGCGTCGCACGGAGGTTATCCGCCAGCGAATCCTCGACCAATTGGCTACTCTCTCGGTGGGATACGATGCCAATCGCCTCGAACAGGAGATGATTTTCTACCTCGAAAAGCTCGATATTACCGAGGAGAAGGTAAGGCTCGACAAGCATTGCGACTACTTCCGCGAGGTGGCTGCGGGTGAGGATAATGTGGGCCGTAAGCTCGGTTTTGTGGCACAGGAGATGGGGCGTGAAATCAACACTATGGGCTCCAAGGCTAATGACTCCGAAATCCAGATTTTGGTAGTTAAAATGAAGGATGAGCTCGAAAAGATTAAAGAGCAGGTACTCAATATTTTGTAAATGGGAAAGCTGATTATATTTTCCGCGCCTTCGGGCTCGGGTAAAACCACCATTGTCCGTCGTCTGATGGAGATTGTTGAAGGGTTGGAATTCTCTGTTTCGGCAACTTCGCGCGCACCTCGTGGTGTGGAACAAGATGGGCAGGACTACTACTTCCTCTCGGGAGAGGAGTTCGACAAGAGGATTGCCGAAGATGCCTTTGTGGAGTGGGAAGAGGTCTATGCGGGCACCAAGTATGGCACCCTGCGCAGTGAGTTGGAGCGCATTTGGAGCAAGGGCCACACAATTCTATTCGATGTGGATGTGAAGGGTGGTGTAAGGCTCAAAGATATCTTCGGTGAGCAAGCGCTCTCCATTTTTGTGATGCCCCCTTCGATTGAGGAGTTAAGGCGCAGGTTGGAGGGTAGGGCAACCGATACCCCAGAGAAGATAGAACAGCGCATCGGTAAGGCAGCCGAGGAGATTGGCTATGCCGAGCGCTTCGATTTGACCATCATCAACGACGACCTCGAAGCGGCTGTTGAACAGGTGAGAAGGGTTGTTGAGAAGTTTATTGCAGAGTAGCAAACAATGGCACTGACGGCACTCTACTTCGGTTCTTTCAATCCTCTGCATAATGGACACCTTGCAGTGGCTCAATATGTTGTGCAAGAGGGGTTTGCCGAGGAGGTGTGGCTTGTGGTTTCGCCCCAGAATCCCCACAAAAAAGCCTCCGACTTGGCGCCCGAAGAGGAACGCTTGGAGATGGCCCGCAGAGCTGTGGAGGATATTGCAGGGGTGGAGGTGTGTGATGTGGAGTTTGGTATGGAGCGCCCCTCCTATACAATCAAAACAATAGACCACTTGAAGGCACTCTATCCCGAGAGGGAGTTTGCACTGCTCGGGGGTGGCGATGTGGCGGCAACAATCCACACTTGGAGAGAGGGCGGAAGACTCCTCGCAGAGAACCCAATCCTAATCTATCCACGCGAACAAAATGAGGCATTTGGAGAGCCCTTTGTGATGCTCTCTGGTGCGCCCAAAATGGATGTATCCTCCACGATGATTCGCAGGATGGTGGGTGTTGATAATGAGTGGGTTGGACTTGTGCCCGAGGTGGTCGCAGAGTACATAAAAGAACACAAATTATATATGGAAACGACAGTTGAACAAGAGTTGGCTCTCGGTAAAGAGGCCTTTGCGCGTAGCGACTTTGGTGCGGCAAAAAACCACTTCGGAGCCGTTTTGCGTATGGATAAGGAGAACTGTGAGGCGGAGCAGTGGCTCGATATGATTGAGGAAATTTTGGCCTTCCGCCACAAAGATTATTACAATCCATAGAGAGATTTGAATATGAAGAATATAGCATTATTGGCAGGAGGTAACTCCTCCGAGAGGGAGATTGCACTCCAAAGTGCTGCACAGGTGGCCGATGCTTTCGATAGGGAGCGCTACAATGTGTGGCTTATTGATGTTTACGGCCGTCGATTCACCTACCGAGAGGGTGGAGTGGAGTATGATATGGACTTGAACGACTTTTCGCTCACCATCGGTGACAAAAGGGTAGAGTTTGACTTCGCCTACATTATGATTCACGGCACCCCAGGTGAGGATGGACATATTCAGGGCTACCTCGAAATGATGGGCGTACCCTTCTCTTCGTGCGATATGGTTTCGTCGGTTGTTACCTTCGACAAGATGACCACCAAGAGGGCGGTAGCCGATACGGGCGTGAGGCTCGCAAAGGGCATCCTTCTGCGTGAGAGCGATTGGGTTGCTCCCGACGCGATTGTTGCGGAGCTTGGCTTGCCCCTTTTTGTGAAACCCAATGCGAGTGGTAGCAGTTGTGGTGTAACGAAGGTGAAGAGTGCCGATGAGTTGCCCGAGGCTGTCTTTAAGGCCTTCGACGAGAGCCCCGAGGTGCTCATTGAGGAGTGTATTGTGGGCCGAGAAATGGCTTGTGGTGTGCTCGTGACTGCCGAGAGGGAGTATCTTTTCCCCATCACCGAGATAGTGGCCAAGAATGAGTTTTTCGACTATGAGGCCAAATATACCGCGGGTATGAGCGACGAGATTACACCTGCCGACATCGCTCCCGAAGTGGCCGAGAAGCTCCACGAGATGACACTCGCGGCCTACAAGGCGTGTCGTTGCAAGGGACTCGCAAGGGTGGACTTCATTGTAACCCCCGAGGGAGAGCCCTACCTCATTGAGATAAACACCATCCCCGGTATGAGTGGTGGCAGTATTGTGCCCAAGCAAATCCGCGAGGCGGGGATGACTATGACGGAAGTTTTAACACTCGTAATCGAAGATGCGCTATGCAATCAATGATTGAAATAGACGACAAGATTATCTCTACCGAGATTCTCACCGAGGAGTTTTGTTGCCCTTTGGATGAGTGCAAGGGAGAGTGCTGTGTGGATGGCAATGCGGGCGCACCACTCGAAATTGAGGAGGTGGATATTTTGGAGGAGGAGTTTGAGAACTATAAACCATACCTCACACCCGAAGGCTTGGCAGAGATTGAGCGTCAAGGGTTTATGTATGTCGATAGCGATGGCGACTACTGCACACCGCTGGTGAATGATGCCGAATGTGCCTACTCGGTGGTGGAGAATGGTGTGACGCTCTGTGCAATCGAAAAGGCATACCGCGCGGGTAAAACTACCTTCAAAAAGCCCATCTCGTGTCACCTCTATCCCATCCGCGTTAAGAAGTTCTCGCACGGATTTTATGGACTCAATCTTCACCGTTGGGATATTTGTCGCTGTGCCTTTGCGTGTGGTAAGCGCAATGGCGTGAAGGTCTATCGCGCCCTCGAAGAACCTCTTGTGAGGTGCTTTGGCGAGGAGTTCTATGTACAATTGTGTGAGGCGGCGGAGATGATTGAGAACGAAAAATAGTAGAATCGGGGGGATATTATTATAAGATATATGAGAAGAGCGAGTGTGTGGTTGGCGATGATGTGTGTGGCGTTGGCGGTGTCGATGCCCGCCCGCGCACAGCGTAAATACACCCTCGAAGAGTTGCCAGAAAGGGCGCTTGATACTCTCGATACGCCCAACCCCAAGGCTAAAATTATCACCTATACCAACAATACTTGGCGCTATTGGTTTCCCGATTATGATGAACTTGTAAATAAGGAAGTGTTTCTGAATCATTGGGTTACCAACCAGGTCTTTGCCTACCGCGATGTGAATATTGGCGATGTGCCCGAGAGTCAGGAAATTACGCTTGTGGAGTCGCTCGCGGACTATCACCCACCTGTATTGGGGAGGATATCCTCGCGCTACGGCCCGCGTGGTAGGGGTATGCACAAAGGTATCGACATCAGCCTACATACGGGTGAGCCCATCTATGCTACCTTTGAGGGTAAGGTGCGATATGCACGCTACAACTCTGGTGGCTACGGCTATCTGGTCATCCTGCGACACCCCAACGGGCTCGAAACCTACTACGGACACCTCTGTAAACTTAATGTGGATGTGAATGATTATGTGGTTGCAGGTCAGGTGATTGGCTATGGCGGTAATACGGGACGTAGTAGGGGAGCACACCTCCATTATGAGGTGCGATATGCCGACCTTACGTTTGACCCCGAGAGGATTATCGACTTCTCTACGGGCGACCTCAAATGGCAGAACTTTGTCCTCGAAAGGGGGTATTTCAATGTGTCGTCGAAGCTCACCGAGGCACTCGAAGAGGAGGGTGAGGATATGGGCGATATGTTTGTAGATAAAAATGGCGACCCCCTCTCCTCGGAGGAGATTGTACAGAGCCTCGAAAAGGCCGCTGCCAAGCCTAAACCCACTGTGAATGACGCGGTTTATTATAAGGTTAAGAGTGGCGACAATCTATCGAAAATTGCTGCCAAATATGGCACTACCGTGGGTGCAATATGCCGCCTAAACGGTATCAAAAGTAGCACTCCTATTCGCATCGGCCAACGATTGAGGGTGAAATAGATTCGTGGTCCAACGTCTAATGTTTCGGGCTCGGCTAACGTGTTTGCCGAGCCCGAAATATTATAGGGTATGTGGAAATTTAGTAGCTTCTTTCACCAAAGATTTTGGAGCCGATGCGCACCATTGTGCTGCCACACTCGATAGCCTCGTGGTAGTCCGAGGTCATACCCATTGAAACAGTGTCGAATGCTTCGCCGAAGTGGGGGCGGAGGCTCTCGAAGAGGGCTCGAAGGGTACGAAACTCCTCTTTGTTGAGTTCGATATCATCCGTCAGAGTGCCAATGGTCATAAGGCCCCTCACTCTGATGTTGCGAAATTCGGCAAGCACCCCCGAGTGAATAAACTCCAAGAGCTCCCTACTATCCCAGCCGCTCTTACTCTCATCCTCGGCAAGGTGCACTTCAAACAATATGTCAATAACACGCCCACACTTTGCAGCTTGGCGGTCAATCTCCGCCACAAGTCTTTCGGAATCAACCGAATGGATGAGCGATACGAAGGGGACAATGTATTTCACCTTGTTGGTTTGGAGGTGGCCAATCATATGCCACTCTACGTCGGCAGGCATTTGTGGCTGTTTGGCACACATCTCCTGTGGACGACTCTCGCCAAAGATGCGTTGGCCCGCATCGTAGGCCTCTCGGAGCGCCTCAATGGGGTGGAATTTCGACACCGCAACGAGGGTTACTCCCGAGGGTAGGGTGGTTTGTAATTCGGTTATTTGGCTCTTTATTGACATTTTATGTTTGGTTTGTTTGGCAAATTTAGGGATTATTTTCTATATTTGTTTCTTCGAGAGAAAAACTATTTTAATTAAACCATACAACAATGAACAAAAAAGCTTTACTAACCGCAATTCTGTCGTTATTGGCTTGGGGTAGCGCACTCGCCTGCACCAACCTTATCGTAACTCGTGGAGCCTCCACAGATGGCTCAAATATGGTCTCCTATGCAGCCGACTCACACCAACTCTATGGCGCACTCTACCACTCTCCCGCAGCAAAATGGGGCAGGGGAGAGATGCTGAAAGTCTATGAGTGGGACACAAGTCGTTACCTCGGTGAGATTCCACAGGTGCGCAAGACCTACTCCACAATTGGTAATATGAATGAGCACCAACTCATCATTGGTGAAACCACATACGGTGGCCGCCCAGAGTTGGAGGACCCCGCAGGCGGTATCGACTACGGCTCGCTCATCTACATCACCCTCCAAAGGGCAAAGACCGCTCGTGAGGCTATTGAGTGCATTGTGGAACTCGCTAATACTCACGGCTATGCATCGAGTGGCGAGAGCTTCTCGATTGCCGACAAAGAGGAGGTTTGGATTATGGAACTCATTGGTAAGGGCCCCAATAACAAGGGTATCGTGTGGGTTGCACGCCGCATTCCCGATGGATACATCTCGGCCCACGCCAACCACGCGCGAATCACTACATTCCCCAAAGATGACCCCGAGAACTGCCTCTATGCACCCGATGTAATCTCGTTTGCTCGCGAGATGGGATTCTATGAGGGTTCCGACGAGGAGTTTAGTTTCAGCGATACCTATGCGCCACTGGATTTCAGTGCAATGAGGGGTTGCGAGGCAAGGGTGTGGAGTTTCTTCCGCCACTTTGCCGATGGTATGGAGGCCTATGAGGATTATGCACTGGGACACAATCCCGCAAACCGTATGCCCCTCTGGGTGAAGCCCAATAGGAAACTCTCGCCCAAGGATGTCTTCGATATGATGAGGGACCACTACGAGGGTACCAAGATGGATATGACCACCGATATTGGTGCTGGTGGTAGCAAGGTGCCCTACCGTTGGAGGCCTATGGGCTTCAAGGTTGATGGTAAGGAGTATGTTCAGGAGCGTGCTATTGCTACCCAGCAGACAGGCTTCTGGTTTGTGGCACAGGCTCGTCCCCAGCTTCCCGACCCCGTGGGTGGTGTTATCTGGTTTGGTACCGACGATGCTGCAACTTCGCCCTTGACGCCCATCTATTGTGGCTCCACCGAGGTGCCCGAGTGTTTGAGCGAAAAGACCGCCAATATTCTTACCTACTCCGATAGGTCGATGTTCTGGATGACCAACCGCATCGCACAGTTCGCCTACCTGCGCTACGACTACATCGGTGGCGAGGTTAGGAAAGTAATTGACGAGTGGGAAGAGGCCAAACTTGCCGAAGTGGCACAGAAGGATGCCGAATTTAGCGCCTTGGGTAAGGAGAGCGTAATGAAGGAGGCTGTGACCGCCTACTCGGTGGCTACCGCACAGACCTTGTGGGAGAAATGGAGCAATCTGGATGATTATCTGATGGTTAAGTACATCGATGGTAACATCAAGAAGCAGGATGCCGAGGGTAACTTCCTCACCAATGGTCACAGCCCTGCACAGCCCGCCTTCCCCGATCAGCCCGGTTATAGCGAGAAATTCTTGCGTGCTATTGCCGAGGATAACCCAGTCTTGGAGGTGGTAGAGTAAATAGCCGAGGAATAACCTAAAAACAACCTATACGAATGAAATACGACATTATTATCATAGGTAGCGGTCCTGGTGGACACGTTGCCGCGTTCAAGGCCGCAAAGAGGGGTAAGAAGGTTGCCGTTGTGGAGCGTGCCGAGTTGGGTGGTGTGTGCCTCAATTGGGGCTGTATCCCCACCAAGGCAATGCTCAAAAGCGCGCAGGTCTATCACTATCTCGAATCGGCAGCCTCCTATGGCATTGATTTTGAGGGCACGGTGAAACCCTCGCTCGATAAGATTGTGGCCCGCAGTCGTGGTGTTGCCGAGCAGATGAATAAAGGTATTGCCTTTATGTTCAAGAAGTTGGGCATTGATGTGCTTGTGGGACACGGCAAGATTGCCCAGAGGGGCGTTGTGGAGGTGGTTAAGGATGACGGTACCTCCGAAACCCACGAGGCCGACCACATTATCCTCGCGACGGGCTCGCGCCCACGCGAAATTCCTATTATGCCCGTGGATGGCCGAAGGATTCTCTCCTCGCGTGAGGCTTTGACTCTTTCGGAACTGCCCGAGAGTATGATTATTGTGGGCTCGGGAGCAATTGGCTGTGAGTTTGCGTGGGTTTATGCTGCTCTGGGTGTGAAGGTTACCGTTGTGGAGTACTTGCCACAGATGTTGCCACTTGCCGATGAGGAGGTGAGCCGCACTTTGGAACGCTCGTTCCGCAAGATGAAGGCAACCGTTCTTACGGGTACGGCTGTGAAGGCTGTGCGCGTGTTGGAGGATGGCTGCGAGGTCGATGTGGAGGGCAAGAAGGGTGCGGAGACTCTCCGTGCCGACGTGGTGCTCTCGGCTGTGGGCGTGAAGTCCAACATCGAAAACCTTGGATTGGAGGAGCTCGGCGTGAAGGTTGAGCGCGATAAGGTGGTTGTGGATGAGAAGTTCCGCACCTCGGTGGAGGGTATCTATGCCATTGGCGATATTGTTGCCACACCAGCACTTGCCCACGTTGCTTCGGCCGAGGCTACGGTGTGTGTGGAGGCAATTTGTGGTGAGGAGCCCCACGCTATCGACTATACTACAATTCCTTCGTGCGTCTATACCACCCCCGAGGTGGCTATGGTGGGCCTCACCGAGAAGCAGGCCTTGGAGCAGGGATACGAAATAAAGGTCGGTAAGTATCAGTTTATGGCCTCGGGTAAGGCTACGGCTGGTGGCGATAGGGATGGCTTTGTGAAACTTATTTACGATGCACAAACGGAGAAACTGCTTGGCGCTCACATTATTGGTGCAAGTGTTACGGAGATGCTTGGTGAGCCAACAATGGCCAAACAGTTGGGTATTACTGCTCGTCAGATAGCCTCTACCGTGCACTCTCACCCCACAATGTACGAGGGCTTATTGGAGGCTACGGAGGATATTTTGTAGTCCCCATATATGTGTAAAACTTGGGCGCGTAGGTCGAAACCTACGCGCCCATTTTATATCCTTTATTTATGTGATTATCTATCTCTTGCCCACTTGGGTGAGGGTTGTGGTGAGCGAAGGAACGGCTTTGGCGATGGCTGTGGCGATTGCTTGGGCCTCGCTCTGCTTGGTGAAGATGCCGAGAGTGTAGATTACTGCGCCCTCGGAGGATGTATATTTGGAAATCTCCTTGCGGGGTGCCTTCTCTTTGATTATGGAGATAACACTCTCGGGTATAGAGCCTTCAACGCCTGCTATCTCAATGCGGTACATTGCAGTTTTGGGGGCTGTGGAGGTGTTGCGCTCCACCCAGTCGTCGCGTCGAATGCCATCCCTCCACATTACAAGCGTGGGCTGTTTGAATCCCGCCTTGCGCAGAAGGGCGATATCCTCTTTCGCGCTACGGGCTGTGGGGTACATACCCAAGTATATGTAGGTGCGCCCATCCTCTCTCTGCTCACGATAGAGTGGGGTGGCACCTCGGAAGACCTTGGTCGAGGGAGGTAGGCTCGCATAGTTGGCCACAGTGATGGAGTAGAGCTCTCCCTCGGCAGGGATTTTTAGTACGGGGAGTGATGATACGGGCCTCTCCTTTGTCTTTTTCTTGATGGTTATGGCGCTAAATTTAGCATCGGCACGCTTGGGGGCACCATAGGGTGCAAATAGGGTGTGTGTACAGTCGTGATTTTTGGCCATAAGGAGCAGAGAATCAGCAATCTCTGGCTCTATATGGCGAGCCAAATCGGCCTCCAAGAACATTGTTGCACGCAGACGGTGGGGGTACATAGCAAGGTCCAAATCGGTACATTTGCCCGCGAGTTTCTCGCTCATAGTGCTCTCCATACCCTCCATTTTGCGCGTGTGGTGCGCGCGAAGGGTGTCGATGCCAAGCGAGTCGGCAAAACCGAAGTAGGCCTCCATCTTGCTTGTGAGCATCTGGTCGCTACGATTGGCAATCTCGTTGGCAATTTTTCCCAACTTCTCCACCGCATTCAGGTAGTCGGCATAGTGTCCTTCGAGGGTTTTGAGCGAGGTGGCTTGGTCGTAGCCATTCAGCGCCACAGCTATGGTTTTGTAGGTCGCCTCGTAGTTTACTACAAGAGTATCCAATTCGTGCTGTGTGAGTGCATAGCGACGACGCGAGGTGTTAAATAAAGACTTTAACTCTTCACTCACAATCAATTCAGAAACAGGCTCTTCTGTAATAGTTGTATTCTCCTCTTCGACGATGTTGGTTGCTTCCTGCTCTATTGCCTCATTGGTTACCACCTCCTCTGATGATGGGGTGGGTGTAGGTTCCTCTTCAACCTCCGCCACCTCCTCTGTGGGTGGAATTTCAGGCGCACTCTCTTGTGCTATTTCGGGGGTGGAAATAGGTTCTTGAATAGGCTCCGAAACCTCCTTTGCAACCTCTTCTACACTCTCTGGTGCATCATCCTCTACTTTTTTCTCCTCCTCTGCGACCTGTGTTTCGGCAAGCCTTGCGAGTGCGTTTTGTATCGCTTGGCTCTGCTTCTCCAATTCGTGGATAACCCTTGCGAGTGAGTCGTTGGGGGCGGTGGCATATTCCGTGCGCACTCTCTCCAACATTGAGAGGGTACTCTCGGCGCGCAGGGAGAGTTGTCGCATCTGCCTTTCGGCAAATCCGCCAAGGGTGTTTTGTGCCACAAGAGGAAGAGCCAATAGGCTGACAATAAGGCTGATATATAGTTTTCTTAAACCCACCATCGCATTGAGAAGAAGTGTAATAAACCAAAGATTTCCAAACGTCCAAGCAACATCTGCAACGTGCTGACAATCTTCACAACAATGGGCATTGCCGAGAAATTGTTGAGTGAGCCAACCTCGCCGAAACCTGGGCCGATGTTACCCATCGACGATACAGAGGCGGTGAAACTTGTCATTGTGTCCAATCCGCAGGCGGTGTTTATGAGTGTGCCACCGAGGATAAAGAGCACATAGATAACAATATAGATGATTGCAAAATTGACCACATTTGCTCCCTGTACCACACCGTTGTTCTTGATGCGGATGATTGCCCCAGGGTGCTGTTGCTGTTTGAGTTGCGCCTTCAAGACCTTGCCCGCCATCAATATTCGGTCGCTCTTCAAACCACCCGCCGTAGAGCCCGCCATACCGCCCTGAACAGAGAGGTAAATCAGTATACAGATGCAGAGGGGGGTCCAAAGATTTGTGTCAGCAGTGGCAAAACCCGTACTCGTCACAATCGAGACTCCTTGGAAAATGCCCTTGCGTAGCGCCTCGTCAATAGTGGTGTAAGTATCACTACCCCAGAGGTTAAGACTCAAAACAAGGCAGAAGAAGATGGTGCCAAGGATGTAGAAACGGCAACCCTCATTGCGGAAGATGTTGTTGCGATGTCCTGCGATGGTGGCGTAGGTGATGCCGAGGTGGATACTGCTCAAAAACATAAAAAAGACGGTAATGAGCTCAATCCACACGTTGTCGTAGTAGCCAATGCTGGCGTTGCGAGTGCTGAAACCTCCCGTAGCCGATGTTGTAAGTCCGTGATTGACAGCATCGAACCACCCCATACCCGCAATTTTTAGCAGTGCAATATTGAGCACCGTCATACCAATATAGACACCCATCAGAATTTTGATGATGGTCGAGGAGGTGTAGCGGTAGTTGTCGCGTGCCATTGAGGAGATTTCGAGGTTGGACACCGTCATACGGCTACGTCCCACCATAGGCATAATCACCAGCGCAAAGAGGACAATGCCCACACCACCAATCCATTGCGTCACCGAGCGCCAGAAGAGAAGTCCTTTGGGCAGGGCCTCAATGTTGTTGAGAATGGATGCACCCGTAGCGGTGAAGCCCGAAACACTCTCGAACCACGCATTGATAACGCTGAATTCTCCGCCCCAAAGCAAGTAGGGGAAAGTGCCTATAACACAGGATAGTAGCCAAGCTCCAATCACAATGGCATAGCTCTCTTTGGAGCTCAAACGGCTACTTTTGCCCACAAATATAAGCGGGAAACAGCCAAGTAGGGCCGTGAGTAGGAATGAGAGTAGTAGTGGGGCAAATCCGCCATCAACACCATTGACATAGGAGATTATGGCAGATAGGAGCAGGAATGCCGACTCAAAGAGTAGCACCATACCTATATATCTGAAAACCACCTGCAAACGCATACTCTCTATTGCTGTTTTTTGATGTAATTAATCAACTCCGACACATTTTCATTGAGCGACGAAAGTTCGCTCTTCTCATCGATTTTAACCTGATAGGGAACCTTATTTTTGAGGTATCCATCCAGCGAACGCGAGATTTGGCTCACGGGCTTGGTGTAGTAGGTGTCGATGAAGAAGTAGAACAAAAAGAGAATCAAAACAGCAACCAAAAGTGTCAAGACACTGGGCGTCATTGTTTTATAGATGCTGCTCTCCAAGCTCGACATCCTCACAGCAACCGAACTTCGAGGCGAGGTCATATAACTCTTGATGGCGCTATCGAGTGCGTAGTAACCCTCAATGTAGGAGTCCATAAACCACACCTTGTCATCACTCTCCACACCCTCCAAGAGGTGTAATTCTACGATGTTGTGGTAGTTTTTATTTGCTTCGTAAATAGTTGAAAGATTGGTGCTTGAAGGGTTTTTCTCCATCGCTTCCACGATTGCCGAATTGAGCTCATAGACACCTTCGTGGTACTCGGCCGAGGAGCCCATTTGCCCAAAAATCACCATATTGAGCACTGCGCGATTTTGCTTTTGCAGGGCATTGAGCATTCGTGTGGCATAGTTGGTTGCTGCTGCGCCCTCGGCAATCACATCCTCGGTATTACTTTCCAGTCGCGAAATCTCATAGACATTGATAATTACCGCGCAGAAAAGCACAAATGTGAGAGCAATGAAGCCCAGCGAAATCTTCTTCCTAATAGTGTTCATAGGGTTCTAAAAGTGAATAATCAAGCAAAGATACTACTTATTTTATATAATCACACAACATTTCGCACTCATTATTGACCTCGGTCAATCTGACGCGCTCGGTGAGATTGATTTTGGAACGGTCGAATGGGGCTTTCACCTTGATGTAGTTTTCGGTGTAGCCAAACATCCATCCCGCCTTGGGAGAACTCTCCCAGAGTACATTTGCCTCGCTACCTACATATTTGTCATAGAATGACTTGTGCAACTTTTGGCAGAGCTCTTCGAGTCTTGCGGCTCGGGCAGTTTTGACCGAATCCTGCACCTTGTTTTTCATCTCCGCTGCGGGGGTGTTGGCGCGTGCCGAGAAGGGGAAGATGTGGAGGAATGCGGGCGATAGGCGCTCCAAAAAGTCGTAGGTGGTCTGAAATTCCTCCTCCGTTTCACCAGGGAATCCCACAATCACATCAATGCCAATGAAAGCCTCGGGCATTGCCTTGCGCACAGCCTCAATTCGGGCCTCAAACATTGCGGTGTTGTAGCGCCTACGCATATCGCGGAGCACCCTGTCACAGCCACTTTGGATGGGGATGTGGAAGTGGGGTTGGAACTTTGGCGAGGAGGCGCAAATGGCTATGATTTCGTCGGTTAGGAGGTTGGGCTCGATGGATGAAATGCGGTAGCGCTCAATTCCCTCCACCTTATCCAAAGCACGCAGTAGGTCGGCAAAACTCTCGCCCGTTGTGCGTCCAAAATCACCCGTATTTACACCCGTAATCACAATCTCTTTGTGTCCCTCTTTGGCGATCCTCTCGGCCTCCACCACGAGGTCGGCAATGGGCATATTGCGACTTGCTCCTCGCGCATTGTGGATGGTACAATAACTGCAACAGTAGTCACACCCATCCTGCACTTTGAGGAAGGCACGGGTGCGGTCGCCCGATGAAAAAGCGGCAAAAAAGCGAGTCAGTTGCTCGGTTGTACAACTTGTAACCTCTTGTCTATCACCTTTTTTGCCCAATTCTACCACTTTGCGATACATATCGCCCTTGTCGTTATTCGAGAGAACAATATCGACACCCTCAATGGCGGCAATCTCGTGGGGTTTGAGCTGTGCATAGCACCCTGTTACGGCAATTATTGCCTCGGGATTGAGTTTGTGGATACGGCGTATTATGTTGCGACATTTTTTGTCGGCGTGTTCGGTTACGGAGCAACTGTTGATGATGCAAACATCGGCCTGCTTGAAATCCTCTGTGCGCTCCCATCCGCCAGCAATGAATTCGCGGGCGAGGGTGGAGGACTCCGAGAAGTTGAGCTTACATCCCAATGTGTAGAAACAAACTTTCATTTTTCTCTTCTTTGGCGTCTATTTTGGTGCGAAAGTATGAATTTTTTTGCGACTTTTGAGTAACTTTGTGCGCAATTATTGAACAAAGGTAGGTTTAGATGGATTTTTTCTCGGCAGTAGCTACATACGATTTTCTTTTTGACTCCCTTGTGGCAGCGCTGCTCTCGGGCATTGCGTGTGGTATTGTTGGCACCTACATCATCTCGCGTCGAATGGTTTTCCTCTGCGGAGGTATCACCCACGCATCTTTTGGCGGCATCGGCATAGCATATCACTTCGGACTCAATCCCATTGGTGGAGCACTTGTTTTTGCTGTTTTGTCGGCTCTGGGTATAGAGTGGGCGAGTGCCAAAGGGCGCATAAGGGAGGATTCGGCCATTGGCATCGTGTGGAGTGTGGGTATGGCCCTCGGCCTGCTGTTTATCTTCGCTACGCCTGGTTATGCGCCCAACTTGATGAGTTTTCTCTTTGGCGATATTCTGACCGTAAGTAGCTCAAATATAGTGGCTTTGGCAGTGTTGGTTGGAGTATTACTTTTGGTTATGCTCCTCTTCTCTCGCCCCATTATTTACTCCTCCTTTGACCGCGAGTTTGCTCGTAGTCAGGGCGTGAGGGCCGATTTGATTCTCACCCTGATGACCATCCTTACATCTGTTGCTATTGTGCTTTCGATTCGCATTGTAGGCATAGTGTTGCTCCTCTCTCTTGTGACGATTCCTCCCGTAATTGCGGGTTGTTTTACAAAGTCCTACACCCGAATCGCCCTATTGGCCTCTATTTTTGCGGCGCTGGGCAATGTTTTTGGTATCTATGTGGCGTGGAAAATGGATTTTCCTGTGGGCGCAACCACAATAATTTTGCTCGCCATTGCGCTTTTTATCGTAAAACTGCTAACTTTGCCATCTATTAGATGGCGCAAGGCGCAAACCAAGTAGAAAAAGAAGATGAAAACCATACACCGTTTTACACTGCGCTCCTTTTTGGGACCAATGATTCTCTCGTTCTTCATCGTGATGTTTATCCTGATGATGAACTTCGTGTGGCGCTATATTGATGAGTTGGTGGGCAAGGGTTTGAGCTTCGGTATCATCATCGAGCTACTCTTCTATGCCACCGCAAATATGATGCCCCTTGGTATTCCCTTGGCAACCCTCTTCGCGGGTATTATGACGATGGGTAACCTCGGAGAGCACAACGAGTTACTGGCTATGAAGTCGGCGGGTATGTCGCTTCCCAAGATTCTCTCGCCCCTGATGGGTGTTGTGTTGGTTGTGGCTGTTGGTAGCTTCTTTGTTGTCAATAACTTGGTGCCGTACTCTAACAAGAAGATGATGGCGATTATCTACGACATCCGCCAACAAAAGGAGAGTATGGAGTTCAAGGACGGTATTTTCTTCAATGGTATCGATAATATGAACATCCGCGTGGGACACCAAGACCCCGAGACGCGACTTCTCACCGATGTGCTCATCTACGATACCCGCGAAAGAAACGGCAATATGACCACAACGGTTGCCGATTCGGGCTACATCTATATGTCGGAGGATAAGAAATTCCTGATGGTAAAGCTATACAATGGTGAAACTTACGAAACAACGCGCAACTATAAGTGGAGTACCGAGAATGCCATTCGCCACCAGACCTTTGCGGTGCAAAATGGTGCTCTTGCTATTGAGGGCTTCGACTTCGCGCGAACGGATATGAACCTTTTTAGCAACCACCAAACCAAGAATGTTACGGAGTTGCAGGTGGATATCGACTCCCTGCACGTGGAGGCCGACCGCAGTTCGGCACGTTCTTATGAGCCACTGCTGAAAAACTACCTGATGGTCAAGGACCAAAGTGCTCTCGGTCTGTTCGATACGGTGGCAATGGACTACTCCTATAAACGCCACGCCGACCTTATGAGGTCGCTCGACACGATGAGTATTGAGCGTAAAACCAATATCATCAGCACCGCTAAAACCAATGCGCGAATGTCGCGTAACTCCCTCTCTCACAATGAGAGTGCTGCCAAGGATACCCTCAATAAACTCTATCGCTCGCAGGTGGAGTGGCATAGGAAGGTGTCGCTGCCCATTTCGGTAATTATCTTCTTCCTGATTGGTGCGCCTCTGGGGGCGATTATCCGCAAGGGCGGTTTGGCTATGCCCGTAGTGGTATCGGTGCTCTTCTTTGTGGTCTATTATGTCATTAGTATTGCGGGTGAGAAGATGGCCAAGGAGGGTACTTGGAATGCTGCTTTTGGTATGTGGTTTTCGGCAATGATTCTGCTACCTATTGCATTGTATCTCACGCGAATAGCCACCAATGATTCCAATCTATTCAATGTTGATTGGTATGTTATTCAATACAATAAAATCAAGGCGAAAATTCAGGCTCTTCTGCCTGCAAAAGAGGTGAAAAATGGAAAATAAAAGCGCCAAAGAGTTGCGAATTGTCTATATGGGAACACCCGATTTTGCGGTGGCTCCTTTGCGTGCCCTTGTGGAGGGCGGATATAACATTGTTGCCGTTGTGACCACTCCCGACAAACCTTCGGGTAGGGGATTGAAGGTCAATGAGAGTGCCGTCAAGAGGTACGCTGTGGAGCAGGGATTGCCCATTCTGCAACCCGTCAAACTGCGCGATGAAGAGTTTGTGAATGCGTTTAAGGCGCTGGATGCCGACCTGGGTATCGTTATCGCTTTCAGGATGTTACCCGAGATTATTTGGGCCGCGCCACGCTTGGGCACCTTCAACCTTCACGCCTCGCTTCTGCCACAATATAGGGGCGCAGCTCCCATTAATAGGGCGATTATGAATGGCGAGAAGGTTACGGGCGTGACCACTTTCCTTTTGAATCCACAGATTGACGAGGGAGCAGTTCTGGGGCAAGTAGAGGTTGCGATTGAGCCTACGGATAATGTTGGCACTCTGCACGATAAGCTTATGACAGTGGGCGTGGATTTGGTGCTCGATACGGTCGAGAAAATCGCTGCGGGCGAGGTTACCCCCATCGAACAGAGCGCAATGGAGGAGGGCGAGTTGAAACCAGCACCCAAGATTTTTAAGGAGGACTGCCACGTTGATTTCTCGCGCTCGGGTGAGCAGATTGTGAATCTCGTGCGTGGTCTGTCGCCCTATCCGGCAGCTTGGGCCAACCTCTCGGAGTCGCTTTCTGCCAAGATTTTCGAGGTTGCGTTTGAGCCCCAAAGCGTTGATGCCGAGTGCGGTACAGTGGCTTCTGATGGTAAAAAATATATCCGTGTGGCGTGTGCCGACGGCTGGATAGATGTTAAGGAACTGCAACTCTCGGGGAAAAAACGAATGACCGCCGAAGAACTGCTCCGCGGCTTCCGCAACCCCACCGACTACCGCTTCTACTAAATAATTGAAATATTATAGAATAAGGAATGTACCAAATGGCTCATTCCTTATTCTATAATGTTACATTAACAATTATTGCATAATATCATTATAAGGATAATGATAGGAATTAAATATGAAAAATAAAAACATCCTTTGGCAGTAGTGTCTGTTCGGGCATTATCTTTTGCTTGTGTTATGTGCTGATTAATTAGTTTGTCATAATCATCGTATATCTTTGCCCATATTAACTCATCAGGAGTATCAGGATAGCGTGTTTTGTACTCCTCAAAATCATTCTCCTCTCCTCTGATATAATTGATAATGCTATCCGTTATATTGTCCAACTCTAATTGAAGAATCTTTTTCCTAAACGCCATACAATTTGTGGATTTGGGATTTTCGAAATAGGCATCAAGGTAGTTTATAATATCTTTATTATCCCAACTTTTCAGTTTGAGCAAACTGCAGTAATGTACAATCCTGTTGTGTCTTCTTGTATTCATCGCTGAAATAGTTTTATCGTGTCTATACCTATTTTGTAGAGTATATCTTCCGAACTTAATTGCTTGGAAAATTTCCATTCTTTGAAAAAAGAACCAAATAAGGCTGATTCGGAAGAGTATGTGATGGTTATGTAGTCTTCACCTTTATCTTTTAATGTGTAGATTGTTTTTGCAAAAGCATTCGCCATACCCCAAGACACAGAGGTCTTACTCTCTTTGAAAATAATGGCTTTGCCATCATTTGAGAGAGATTGAATAATAGTTTCATACCTCTCACGTAGAGGTATTAAAACTGTTTTTCGACCAAATAAATAACTAAACATAATCGGCGAATTTACATAAAGCATCATCAAGTGATAAATGGAATCCACACATAGAAGATATTAAATTCCATAATTTTAATTCAGCAGGGTGCCTATTTCCATCTGCGGCGACAATTTTTGCAATAAAAGAACAAACAAAAGTTTTTTCTTCTTTTGTCATGTTGGAGACAATGTGAGTAGATGGCGCAAAATCAAGTGTCTCCGCCAGGTCTAATTCATATTCATCCATACAAAGATTAGCGGAAATTAGAAGACACAAGGCTGTCTCTCTTTTATCCACATCATTGTCAATACCGACCATTTCCATAGCAAGACGCATAATAGCGGCCTTTTCTTCTCTTGTAAAAAATAGCATACCGTTAAATTTTGTTTGTGGAGTAACCCCATCGCTCCGAGTTAGTATAAAAAGAAAGTGTGGAGTTGGATTTCGTTTATCAGCTTGAAGGTTGTGGAATGACCCGAATGAAAATAAACGCTACAATGCCCCACACTTGAATAGTATGGGGTATCTACACGCAAGAAACGTGCATAGCCACACGACTATACAAGAGATGAGTGCTGTTCGTCTATCCTTTCATTCAGAAAACTTCCACATTTTCAAGCAAGGACAAAAGCGAAAAACACTTTCGTAATATGTTTGCCTACGGGCGCTAAACCTTTCGACATTACAAATATAGAAATTTTTTTCGCAAAACGAACAACACTTCGGGACATTGTTTGAGTAAAATACAAAAACCCCTTCCGCAATGACGCAGAAGGGGGGGGTAGGTGTAGGCGAATAAAAAGTATCTCTACTTGCTTACGAGATAATCCTTTATATTATTGGCGATGCACTCCACCAGGTTCTCTATGGACTCAACCGCCGACCACGCATTGTGGGGCGAGAGGAGTAGTTTGTCAGGGTCCTGAATATGGAGCAGGGGAGAGCTCTCGGGCATAGGCTCCGAGGGGTAGACATCAAAGGCAGCACCCGCCAATCGGCCCTCATCAAGAGCCTTGGCGACCGCCTCCTCTACAACAATACCACCACGCGCTACATTGACGATGAGTGCCGTAGGTTTCATTAGGTCAATCTGCTCTGTATCAATCAATCCACGAGTAGAATCGTTGAGTGGGCAATGTACGGAAATGACATCGGCCCAAGCCAAAAGTTCGTTCAAATCTTTGCGCTCATACTGCTCCTCGCGAGAGGCTCCCGAGGTGGATGCATAAGCCACTTTACAGCCGAATACCTCGGCAAGTTGAGCCACTTTGCGACCGATATTTCCCATACCGATAACACCCCAATTTTTACCCCAAAGTCGGTGGGTTGGGCGGTCAAAATTCACCCACTCGCCCGAGGCACTGTAAGCACCACTCTTGACGTAGCGGTCGTAGTAGTTTGTCTGCCTTAAAAGTGCCAAAACACTGCCCAGAGTGGCCTCTGCAACGGTGTGGGTGGAGTAGCCAACGGCATTGCGCACCGAGATTCCGCGCTCTTTTGCGGCCACCAAATCAATATTATTAACACCCGTAGCTGCCACACAAATAAGGCGCAAGTGGGGAAGCGAGGCCATTTCGCGTTCGCCAATTATGACCTTGTTGACAATCACTACCTCGGCATCTTTTGCCCTCTCCACAACCTCCTCGGGGCAGGTGGATTTGTAGCCCACATAGTCGCCAAGTCGGCTGATTGCACTCAAATCGGCACCTCCGAGAGTGTATTCATCAAGAAATACAATTTTCATAGTATCAATAGTTTAGATTAAATTTCGAGTTCACCAAGAAGGTCGCGCACAACTACACTTGCACACACACAGCCAAACGAGGCGGGGATGTAGGAGATGGAGCCCACGTTGGATTTTTTGTTGGTCTCCTCGGCAATAATCATTGCCCCCTCACGCACGGGTTCGGGCGAAAAAACTGCCCAAAAACCACTCCTGATGCCCAATTTGTGCAACCTCTTGCGCAACATATGTGCCAGAGGGCAGTGGTGGCTCTTGCCGATATCCTTCACTTCGATTTTTGTGGGGTCGGTTTTGGCTCCCGCACCCATCGAACTCACCAGCGGAATACCTCTTTCGAGTGCCCCCGCAATGAGATTCACCTTTGGTGAAAGGGTGTCGATGCAATCTACAACGTAGTCGTATTTTGCGGCATCCAATAACTCGTAGGTCTTCTCATCACGGATGTATTCAGTGTGGATATGCAGTGTAATTTCAGGATTTATATCTCGCAGTCTTTCAGCGAGTACATCGGTCTTATCTCTACCAATGGTTGAATGGAGTGCAATTAGCTGGCGATTGATATTACTCTCGCCAACTGTGTCGGCATCGGCAATGGTCATCTCGCCTACACCCGACCTTGCGAGCATCTCGGCAGCGTAGGCGCCCACGCCACCAAGTCCCACAACAAGAATGTGAGCCCCTTGAATCCTACTCAATTTCTCTTCGCCCAATAGAAGGCGTGTTCTCTCTTGCCAACTCATCGAAATAGTTTAGTATAATTATCCCAAATTGTCTTTTTAAGTATCTCTATGTCAATATTTTTCACCTTTGCTACCTTGTGGTATAGCTCCTCGATTGGGCTATCTGCGGTGTCACTCTCCAAAAAGAGGCTGTCGAGCGGCACCTCGCGCAGAGCCTCCATAGTTTTGGGCGAACGCAGAACCCCAAAACCAAACGAAAGATAGTATCCCCTTTGCAACAACTCCTTGGCTTGCTCCTTGGAGCCTATAAAGCCGTGGAATATGACACCTCGGGTTGGGTGTTTTTGCAATTCTGCCACCACTTCGGTCTGCGCCCTAACGCAATGGATGATGATGGGCACTCCTCTGCGGGAGGCAATCTCCACCTGACGAGCGAACACCTTGCGCTGAATCTCGTAGGAAATGTTGCACGCCTTGTCTAAACCAATCTCGCCAATAGCCACGCAATCAACAACTTCCAACTCTGCTGCGAGGGCTTCAAGGGTGGGGTAGAGCACCTCTGCATCCCAGGGGTGTATGCCCGCCGAGAGGAATTTTGTCGCAGGTTTTGGCTCTGTGCCAATGCGCCAACTGACAATCGCAACCTCCCCATCGTGCTCCTTGTGGGTGTGTATGTTTATATATTGGTTCATCTTCTCGGCAAAGATACAAAATTCCTTTGTGAAAAAAATGTGTGAAAATAATAACACCAAGATTACCTATTTATAAAAATAAGACGTATATTTGCGCGTATTATTAGGATGGTGGACCAAATACACAAAACAATATAACAACAAACCAATAATTTATTCACTTATTTACCTATCTTAACAGATATGTCGAAAGTTATTAAACTCAAAAAGGGTCTCGACATCAAACTCGTAGGTGAGGCAGAGAAGAGCGTTGTGGAACTTCCCATCGGGGAGCGCTACTCGGTTTCTCCTCTCACATTTGAGGGTGTTGTACCCAAACTGTTGGTGACCGAAGGCGACAAGGTGAAGGCTGGTGATGCATTGTTCTACGACAAGGCACACCCCGAAGTGATGTTCACATCACCTGTCAGCGGTACCGTTTCGGCTGTCCGTCGTGGTGCGAAGCGCAAACTTCTCGCCATTGATGTCTTGGCCGATGCCGAACAAAACTACAAACCCTTCAACCTCAACCTTGCAAAGGCTTCCCGCGAGGAGGTAGTTGCAGCGTTGCTCGAAAGCGGTCTGTGGGCGACCATTATGCAGCGTCCCTACGGAATCATCGCCGATTCGAAGGATACCCCCAAGGCTATCTTTGTGTCGGGCTTTGATTCGGCGCCTTTGGCCCCCGATATGAACATCGCTTTGAAAGACGATGTAGAGGCTGTGAAGGCTGGTTTCGAGGCACTCAAAAAACTCTGCCCCAAAGTACACCTCTCGCTCAAAGCTGGCCAGAAGAGTGTTTTGGAGGCCGTGGAGGGTGTTGAGAAACACTACTTTGCTGGCGCTCACCCCGCAGGCAATGTAGGCGTACAGATTCACCACATCGACCCCATCAACAAGGGTGAGAAGGTGTGGACCGTTGCTATTCAGAACGTGGCTATCATTGGTCGCCTCTTCTTGGAGGGTAGGCTCAATGCTGTTAAGACCTACGCTGTGGTTGGTTCGCAGGTGGCACATCCCCAGTATGTTAGGTGCTTGGTAGGCTCGTCGTTGTGCGACGTTCTGATGCCCGCACGCATCAAACCCCAGGGTGGTGGCTCGTCGTTCCGCCTGATTGAGGGTAACGTTCTTTCGGGTGTGAAGGCTACTGCCAATGACTATGTTGGTATCTACTCTTCGCAGGTGACTGTTATTCCCGAGGGTGGTGAGTTGGAGCTCATCGGTTGGCTCGCACCTCGCTTCCATAAGTTCTCCGTATCGCGCACCTACTTCTCGTGGCTGATGCCCAATAAGAAGTATGACCTCCGTACGGGTTTGAATGGTGGCGTGCGTCCCTTTGTAGTTACCGGTCTGTATGAGAAATATCTTCCTATGGATATCTATCCTATGTATCTCTTCAAGGCTATTATGGCTGGTGATATTGAGAAGATGGAGAACCTTGGTATCTACGAGATTGTGGAGGAGGATGTTGCTTTGTGTGAGTTTGTAGACCCCTCCAAGTTGGAGTTGCAGGCTCTTGTCCGCGATGGTATTAACCTTATGATTAAGGAGATGTAAGCGTATGAAACAGAATTACAATAAACCCCTTCCCAAACGATTGCTCGACAAGTTTGCCCCCACATTCTCGGAGGGTGGCAAATTCTCGTGGTTGCACTCGTTCTACGAGGCAATGGAGACATTCTTCTATGTGCCTACGGATGTGACCAAGAAAGGTTCGCACGTCCGCGACTGTAACGATATGAAACGCACTATGTTTATGGTAATCATCGCTCTCATACCTACCATTTTGTTTGGTATGTGGAACATTGGTTTCCAGAGGATTGATGGTGCAGACTTTACCATTTGGCAGAACTTCTGGTATGGTTTCTGGCAGATGCTTCCCTCGATTTTGGTAACCTACGTTGTAGGTCTTTCCATTGAGTGTGCTTTTGCACAGATTCGCAAAGAGGAGGTCAATGAGGGCTTCTTCGTGTCGGGTATGCTCATTCCCCTGATTATTCCTATTGGTACTCCTCTGTGGATGACCGCTTTGGCTACTGCTTTTGCTGTGGTTATTGGTAAGGAGATTTTCGGTGGAACAGGTATGAACATCTTCAACCCCGCACTTATTGCTCGTCTGTTCATCTTCTTCTCCTACACTTCGAGTATCTCGGGTGAGGCTGTATGGTTCAGCGACGCACGCACCGGTGCTACCGCCCTTGGCGAGTTGGCAAATACCGGTACCACAAGTGTTTCGATGCTCGACGCCTTCATTGGTAACATCCCTGGTTCGGTTGGTGAGACTTCGACTTTGTGCATCTTGCTGGGTGCTATTGTGTTGCTTGCAACCGGCACTGCAAGTTGGAGGACTATGGTGAGCGTATTTGTTGGTGGCTTGGTGATGGGTGGTATCTTCAACCTCATCGCTCCCGCAGAGCCCCAGACCGCTACCGAGATGTATATGACCTTGCCCGCTTGGCAGCACTTGTTGCTTGGTGGTTTCGCTTTCGGTGCTGTATTTATGGCTACCGACCCTGTTACCTCGGCACAGACCAACTGCGGTAAAGTGATTGTAGGCTTTATGATTGGTGCTCTTGCAATTTTGGTGCGCGTGTTCAATACCGGTTATCCCGAGGGTATGATGCTCGCCATCGTATTTATGAACGCACTTGCACCCGTTGTTGACCACTACGTTGTTCAGGCAAACGTGGCACGTCGCAACCGCAGGGCTAAAAAGAGTATTAACGCTTAATGGATGGAGGAAAAGATTATGAGTAAAAAAGGATTCCTTGGCGGTAAGAACTCTAACGCCTACATCGTATTCTATTCGACCGTTATGGTTGTCATCGTGGCTGTTATGTTGGCCTTCACTTCGCTTTCGTTGAAGGAGAAACAGAATGCCAATGTCCTCAACGAGAAGAAAGACGCTATCGTTGCTTCGCTTGGCTTGGAAAAAGGCTCGTATGATAGCGTAATCGAGGCTTATGTTGTAAATAAAGAGGGTGAGGTTATCAATACCACCGAGACCCCTCTCGATAAACTCTTCTCGCTTGAAGCAAGCTATGCGGCAGGTGAGTACCCTGTCTTTGAGAATAAAGCAACCGGTGAACTTGTATTCCCCGTTACCGGTAAGGGTTTGTGGGATGATATCTGGGGCTATGTAGCATTGGAGGCTGACCTCAATACTATTAAAGGTGTAATCTTCGACCACGCAGGTGAGACTCCTGGTTTGGGTGCCGAGATTGCAACTCCCAAGTATCAGGCACAATTCCCTGGTAAAACCATCTATGAGGGTAGCAAGTTCGTTGGTATCGAGATTGTGAAAGGCGGAGCACCCGAGGGCGATGCTCACTCGGTAGACGCTGTAACTGGTGGTACCAAGACCTCCGAGGGTTTGGAGAATATGATTAAAGATTGCCTTGGCTGCTACGACGCCTTCATTATGGCTCGCACTGCTGTGGCTTTCGAATTAGTATCAACCGAAAATGCAGAGTAAGGCTATGGCAAACAAGAAAGTATTTCAGTCGCTGACTAATCCGTTGGCAAAAAACAACCCCGTTCTGGTTCAGATTCTGGGTATCTGCTCGGCACTTGCAGTTACAACGCAGCTCAAACCCGCGCTCGTTATGGGCTTGTCGGTAACGGCTGTGTGCGCCTTCTCGAACCTTGTATTGTCGCTCTTGCGCAACACCATTCCCGACCGCATCCGTATTATCGTGCAGCTCGTGGTGATTGCAGCAATGGTAACCATTGTAAATGATGTCCTGAAAGCCTACGTCTATGACGTGAGCAAACAACTCTCGGTCTATGTTGGTCTGATTATTACCAACTGTATCATTATGGGCCGTGTGGAGGCTTTCGCTTTGTCGAACAAACCTCTGCCTTCGCTCCTCGATGGTATCGGTAACGGTATCGGCTACGGTGCTGTGCTGGTAATTATCGGCTTTGTTAGGGAGTTGCTGGGTAATGGCACCTTGTTTGGATGCCAGATTATCCCCGAGTGCTTCTACGAGGCTGGCTATGTTAATAACGGTTTGATGTTGTTCCCCCCTGCTGCACTTATTATTGTAGGTATCATCATCTGGGTACACCGCACCGCAAACAAAGATTTACAGGAAAAATAAAAGGAAGGAGCATAGCATATGAATTTGTTAGAACTATTTATTAAGTCTGTCTTTATTGACAACATGGTGTTCTCGTTCTTCTTCGGTATGTGTTCCTACATTGCCGTATCGAAGAGCGTGAAGACCGCGAATGGTTTGGGCTTGGCAGTTACCTTCGTAATGCTTGTTACTGTGCCCCTGAACTATCTGCTCGAAAACTACTTGCTCAAAGAGGGTGCCTTGGCTTGGATTTCCCCCGAGTTGGCATCGGTTGATTTGAGCTTTTTGAGTTTCATTCTCTTTATTGCTGTGATTGCAGCATTTGTTCAGTTGTTGGAGATGGTGATTGAGAAATTCTCGCCCTCGCTCTATAACTCGCTCGGTATCTTCTTGCCCCTTATCGCTGTAAACTGTGCGATTATGGGTGGCGCTCTGTTTATGCAGCAGAGGGCATTTGCTACCGTTGGTGAGGCCGCAGTGTTCGGCTTTGGCTCGGGCTTCGGTTGGTGGATTGCAATCCTCGTGATGGCCGCCATCCGCGAGAGGCTCTCGTACTCCAATGTTCCCAAAGGTCTTCGTGGCCCTGGCTTGGCATTCATTATTACCGGTTTGCTGGGTATGGCGTTTATGATCTTCTCGGGCTTCCAGATGTAGAACTTTTAGCAAAACAGATAAAGAAATGAATACAACAATTATAGTTGCAGTCGTAGTCTTCCTCGTGGCGTTGCTCTTGCTCGTGGCACTGTTGCTCGTGGCAAAGGCAAAATTGACCTCGTCGGGTGAAGTTACGATTAACATCAACGAGGGGCAGAAGAGCCTCAAAGTTGCAAGTGGCAACTCGTTGCTGAACACCCTCGCACAGGAGAAGATTTTCCTTCCTTCGGCTTGTGGTGGTCAGGGCAGTTGCGGTATGTGTAAAGTGCAGGTGTTGGACGGCGGTGGCGAGATTCTTCCCACCGAGGTTGGTTTCTTCACTCGCAAACAGCAGAAAGAGCACTGGCGTCTTGGTTGCCAGGTGAAGGTTAAGAACGATATGGATATCCGCATCCCCGAGAGCGTTTTGGGCGTTAAGAAGATGGAGTGCGAGGTTGTATCGTGCCGTAGCGTATCGACCTTTATGAAGGAGTTTGTTGTGAAACTCCCCGAGGGCGAGAGGCTCAACTTCAAGAGTGGTGGTTATATCCAGATTGACATCCCCAAATATGAGGGCATCAAGTACTCCGATATGGATATCGATCCCAAGTTCCACGCCGACTGGACCAAGTTCAAGATGTGGGATTTGGTGGCAAACAACCCCGAGCCTACCTTCCGTGCATACTCTATGGCCAACCAGCCCGCCGAGGACGATATCATTATGCTCAACGTGCGTATTGCTACTCCTCCCTTCGATAGGGCAACTGGTGGCTTTATGAACGTACCTACCGGTATCTGCTCGTCGTATATCTTCTCGCGCAAACCTGGCGATAAGGTGACCATTTCGGGCCCCTACGGTGAGTTCTTCATCAAGGATACCCCCAATGAGAAGATGTTTATCGGTGGTGGTGCAGGTATGGCGCCTATGCGTTCGCACATCTTCCACCTCTTCAAGACCGTGAAGAGCGACCTGCCCATCTCGTTCTGGTATGGTGCTCGCTCGAAGCAGGAGATTTTCTATCAGGAGCAGTTCGAGGAGTTCGCAAAAGAGTTCCCCAACTTCAAGTTTGCTATCGGTTTGAGTGATCCTCGCCCCGATGATAACTGGGATCCCAAGTATATTGGCTTCATCCACAACGTTATCTACAACAACTACTTGAAGGATCACCCCGCTCCCGAGGATATCGAGTACTACTTGTGCGGTCCTCCTATGATGATTTCGGCTGTGGTGAATATGCTCGACAACTTGGGCGTACCTCCCGAGAACATTATGTATGACAACTTCGGTAGCTAAAAAGCGCATCTAATCGGCGCCTTTGGCGTTGCACTACGACAAACCACCTCCTCATTTACGACTTGTAAACTGCGGAGGTGGTTTTCTTGTGCGCCTAAAATTCGCTCGATTATCTACACTTTTTATCATTGTTCCAACTGATAGATTGCTCACATCGGAATAATTTGCGTATATTTGTGGTGGAGTAGGTGAGAGCTACTCCCAAAGACATACTAACGAATTGCATTTTGCTTTTTGTAGTGGGTTGATAAAATCGCCAAATTTAATCACGCCCCACGGCACAATTAGTGAAATGCCTGCGCTATGCGTGGGCATTATCTGTTTGGGGCGTGGGTGTTTGGCGATACCTTTCAACCGACAGGTTTTGTCCACGCTATTTCTTGTTTAATTAAAATATGAACTACTATGAAACGATTGATTTTACTATGCACAATGCTCACTCTATTAGTACAATATACTAATGCCCAGCAGAGAGGAGATGCCTATGTTGGAGGATTTGTGGGTGGTTCACTAACAAGTGTCGGAGTGTCTATGTCGTATGGAACCTCTATGAATGATGCCTCTAATGCAACCGTTGGATTGGGATACGGTATAAGTTTTGGCTTGTTTGTTACGGATAAAATAAAAATAGGTGTGAGATATGAAAATACATCTAATGCAGAAAGTAATGGTAGCACCACAACTGTAACTGCGTTGAACTTTATAGGAGGTTCATTGAGCTACTATGGTGAGATTGTAGAGGGATTATATTTTGTTCCCGAACTTATATTGGGTGCCAGCACAAGAGGAAATATGATGGTGGATGGTATGGATTTTCCAACAGGTGGTTTTAGAACACAATTAAACCTTCTTCAACTTGAATTTAAGCCGACCAAACATTTTTCAACATCGGTAAATTTTGGATATGTAAATTTTTCTGCATTGGGAGGTTATAGAGAGTATCATGGATATGATTTTGAATTAGGTGTTGCATCATTGGGTGTGGTTGTTGGCGTATCACCCACTGTCGCATTTAAGTACTATTTCTAATTAAACAAAAGCGGTTGCCGATGTGTTTCGGCAACCGCTTTTATTTTAGTACTCCACTTTATCCTCTTTGGCTTCCCAGAGGCGGAAGGCTTCGAGGCCCTCGGCTCGCATCAGGGGTAGGGAAGGGATGGTGCGCGCAGTAGGTGCGAGAGGTATCTGGTCGTAGATGAAGGCATCATCAAATCCGATATCTGCCGCATCGGAGCGCGTGTTAGCGTAGTAGATACGCTCGATGCCCGCCCAATAGATGGCACTTAAACACATAGGGCAGGGCTCACACGAGGAGTAAATCTCGCAACCTTTCAGGTTGAAGTCGCCCACTGCCTGACAAGCTGCACGAATGGCGCTCACCTCGGCGTGTGCTGTGGGGTCGTTGAGAATAGTGACACTATTGGAACCTGTGGCCACCACCTCGCCGTTGCGGACAATCACCGCACCGAAGGGGCCACCACCTTTGGCGACGCTCTCCTTGGAGAGTTCAATCGCCATACGCATAAATTTGTTTTCGCTCATAGTAATAAAGTTCAATAATAAGTCGGTTGTATGACAAATATACGAATTTTCTTGATATATTCCACCACAAAATGTTCGGAGTGTCAAAATTATTGCTAACTTTGCTATGTTGAAACAAACACCAAAACATATTTTTTCTACTATGGCAAGTTTAAGAGACATCAAAAAAGAGATTGACTACACCGTAAATGAGGTGGTTTATGATTGCTACCTCTCGCTCGGTTTCCACAGCGACAAACACGAGGAGATTATCGCCCTTATGCAGGGAGCTGTTGATATGCGCAACAACCTGATGGAGCTGGTGAACAACCCCGCAGAGAAGCACAACCCCTCGTTGGTTCGCAAACACTATGCCTACATCCGCGCACAGCTCGTTGAGCGCACCGAGGAGATCTGGGGCAAATTGAGCGAGATCTGCAAGTTTGAGTAATCGAGCCACGCTATTTTGCGAGAAAATAGAGCGGGACTGCCACCGAAGGTAGTCTCGCTTGTTTTTTTGTTGTGCACTCCATTCTCTCCCAAGATTATAAAAAATTGCGGGTATCGAAAAAGATACCCGCAATTTCTATTAGATTATATTAAAGTCTTAAAACTCATATGGATAGATGTATGGTGCAAGATCCAACCACTGTCTCTTGTAGGCAACTTCGCTGCTTGCCGGAACGTATATACATAAGTCACATCCATCAAATTTGAAGAATGCATTATCACCAATAGTTGGAGGTACTATGGCTTTGCAATAAAAGACACTCGCTCCCATTTCGTTGAATGCACCATCGTCTATTACGGTGACATTTTCAGGAATGGTGACAGATTCTAAATCATTATTAAGAATAAATGCATATTTTCCAATTCTCGTAATACTATTTGGAAGAGTTATGTTACATAAGCGTGATTGGATGGCGTTGTTGCTATAATAAGCATTGTCACAAACCTGCTCAACCTCATCATCGAACAAAATGACCCAACATCCCAATGTCTCATTATATCTGTGTGCTATAATATTTGCACCCCAATCAGACTCGTCACTGAAAAATGGGGGACAAATGTATCCATCAAATGTTTGATAACGGATTTCATTATTTGGAATATCTATTGTGTTATTAAACATTGGAGTTTCGGTACTGCCCTTAATAATTGGCAACAAGTTAAACCAATTAAACCAATTGTCGTAGTTATCTCCATAATAACTTATGTAATTAGGAAGGGCTTTTGCGGTAATGAAAATATTAAGATAATCAATCCCTGTAAATGAGTTAGATTCGATAGTTGGTGGCATTAATGAATAAAAATAAAGATTTACTGTCACACGATCATCATTACAGTAATCATATACATAACTTCCAATCTTCGTAATAGTGCTTGGGAAAGAAATTGTAGAGAGTTCCCAACAGCCGAAGAATGCGTAGTCTCCAATAACCTCTACACCTTCCTCTAAAATAATCTCATCAACTCTCCAACTTTCAGCAAAAGCACTCCTTCCAATTGTTTTAACACTGCCAGGTACAATAATGCGTTCAAAATCATTAAACCAAGTGCAGCCACAACCATAATCATCAATAGTGTGAACACCATCGGGAATCCTATATTCAGACAATCCTGCACATGCAATAGCTTTGAGAACACCATCAATAATGAGGCAGTGGCCATCAGAAGATGCAAATTTACCCTCAAATTTTTCAAGGTATCTATTGCCCTGAAATGCATTGCCTGCAATGGTAGTCACACTCTCTGGAATAATAATACTTGTTAGCATTTCATTGCAGTTAAAAGCACCATCTCCAATAGATGTGACATCTCCATCAAAGAAGATAACGCCCTCTCCGGTTGTACTATCCCAGGTGGAGGATAGATAATTTGCGCCGAAATCAGCATAGCTACTTGGTTCAATCTTTTCGAGTGCAGTATACCAAATCTCATTGTTTGGGATAGATATCTCTTCTCGTGCCTTTTGATTAATCGTAACACTAATGCTCAATGGACCAAATTTCATTATAATCTTACCGCTACGTTCAGGACCATCGTTGGGCGCAATAGTGAAACATTTACCAGGACCCTCGTGGGTTATGTCAAAGGAGAGCCAGTTTCCTTCATTACCCTCAAAACTGGTTACTATAACGCCATAATCCCCTGTGGCTTCGTATGTAACAATGACCTTGCCACCCTCTGCATCAATCTCTACAACTTCGGGAGAGGTGAGTGTAAATGTAGATTTAATAAATTCCACTTCAACCGCCGCCATTGGCTGAATGTCGTTGCGGGTGATAACAACCTCTTTATTGGTTGATTTATTGAATACGCCACCTTCCGAGTCTATAACCCTAATTGTTATACCATCAGCAAATGTCACCTCGGGCAGAACAATCCAAAACTCGGTTGCAGTTTCGGCCGTTGTGCCAAGTTCTACACCATCGCCACAATCGAGTGTTACGGTTTGGGTTGGGGTAGGGGTAGCCACTACCACACCGTCAGGACTTGATATTTGTGTCATAGTTATGATAGGCACACCGCCAAACTCAATGGTAGCAGTGGCCGAGCCGGCAATCTTCTCACTATTGTTACCCCTAACCTCTACACTTTTGAGCCTTGCGCCGCCCTCGTTGTAGAGTTTTAGTTTGAGGTAGCCACAAGCATTCTTGAAG
>JAZORC010000012.1:0-11166 GCA_045656405.1 Tidjanibacter sp. | reverse complement strand
ACTCATTGCAGATGAGTCGGTTGGCATCTACCACGCTTTATTGCGGGCAACGTGGTTGCCCGCTTTTCTTTGCCACTTTTGGTGGCAAAAGTGGCGCAAAAGCCACGCACGACATCTCTGGCGGGAGGGCGGAGCGCAAAGCCTAAAACAAACGCTGTCGCGGGCAAAGCATTTGCCGTCTTTGTTTCTTAACGCCTTTGCGCTCCGCCCTCGCCACGACCTCACAAGGAGGTCGCTTCTCCGCCGACGATGTAAAGTGCGGGTTCAAGGTGCGCCCTGGCGGGCGCGGGTATTAAAAAAGATACCCGTTAATAAGATTGGCAGCTCACGAGTGGTAATCTGTGGGAACAATCCCAACCTCTTGGGTATTAAAAAAGGGTAATTATATACTATTTTACACTAAAATTTCTACTCGCAAATATACGAAAAAAAGGCTAGACATTCCAGCCTTTTTGTTCAATAATTTATTCCTAAATTGGACTCCATTCGGAAGTGCGCGCATAGCCATCCACATCAATTAAAATTATATTTTCAGGTTCGAGATAGAATACCTGCGCTAAAAATAAGTTTAATTCTTTGGTCACTCCCCCATAAGACGCGGTAAGTTCAATTTTCACTACAATCTTTGTGGAGCGCTTATTTGCTGTAAATGTTTTACTCTGCCCATCAAATACATTATACCAAGTGTGGGTATAAACCATCTCATTTTGGTCATTATACTCAAAAAAAGCCACTTGGAGGTCTGTATTAAAGCCAAGTGCAGCATATTCATCAAGACCCATATCTACACGAACTTCATATTGTGTCGGTTCTGGTTCTGGCTGTGGTTTAGGTTCTTCGCTAATCGGGCTTTCACATCCAACAATCATTATGCACAAGCATAATGAATAAAACAGCATTTTGAAAATCTTTTTCATAGTCATTCTAAAATTAAGGTTAAATATTAAGTTTAATTGTTTTTAACGCCCACCTTTACCAAAAAGGAAATCGCCACACTCTGCCAAGAGTGCGATTATTACCATAACAGAAAAAATAAATCCCATAATTATTACATTAAGTTAAACATATAATTGTGCCGTTTGCACTCGTGCCATTAGGTGGCAACCGCTTAACTCAAAAAAAGAAAGCGTGGGTGTTCGCTTATCATTGAAAGGTACGACCAAGCACCTGTACATATAAGCACAACCCACGCCACAAGGCGTGAGCATTTAATGTGCCTATTGCCAATGTACTTGAATAAATTTGGTCGTTTTATCAATGTAGCAATAGCCTAAATGCCATCAAAAACGAACTGCGTATTCCGCAATCCATACGCAAAGATAACAATTGTTTCTCAATATCCAAAACCCCATCACAACTCCCATTCTCATTCACAGGTATTAAAAATCATACCCAAACCACAACACACTACACACCTCGTTCATGGGTATTAAAAAAGATACCCGTGAGGTGTTTTGTATTAGGACGTATATGTCTTATAGGGCTTAATGTTTTCGGGCTTGCAGTTCAGCGAGCCCGCGACAGTCGACGGTCGACAAATCATTGCGGTATTATTGTTGCTAATTAGGTGCAAAATGGGCATCAGAGTATTGTTTTCCACGAAAAAAGCACTATCTTTGTGCTCAACAAAGCCGACGTATGGCATCGGGTCGGATGCCATAAATTCACAAAAAGTTCGTTATTTAATACAAAACACTATATACCAAGTCTTACTATGCAAGATATGGATACACTTATGAGCAAAAGCCTCTCGGAGCTCCGAGAGATTGCTCGCGCACTCGGTCTGGACATCCGTTCGGGCCGCGAAAAACTTGTGGCCAAAATCCTCGACGCCACACGCACCGAGGAACCACTCAACGAGGAGGCGCAGATGCCACAACGCAGGACACGCAAAAGAATAGCCACCCCACAAGTGGCCTTCACCACCCGTACAGGTGAGAATCTCGAAGAGGAAGTTGCTGCCCCCTCCGAGGAGCCTGCAACCACCGACGAGCCCGTAGTAGAGCCCGTAGCAGAGCCCGCACCCAAGCGTCGTGGTCGTCCCCGCAAGAATCCTCTGCCCGAGGAGGTTGCCCCTACACTCCCCATTGAGGAGAACACAACCACCGAGAGTGTGCCCACCGAGCCAGCGCCCGAGGAGGCCCCCAAGCGTCGTGGTCGTAGGCCCAAAGTTGTTGCCACACCCGAGGAACCCACTCCCGAAGTAGAGCCCACGGAGGAGCCCACGGAGGAGCCCATCGAAGAGGCTGTTTCGGCCGAGGAACAGGAGGCACGAGATATACATAAAGAGATTGAGAATGTGATAGTTGAGGGTGAGGGTGTATTGGAAGTTATGCCCGACGGCTATGGTTTCCTACGCTCGGCCGACTACAACTATCTCAACTCACCAGATGACATTTACGTTGCTCCCTCGCAGATTAAAAATTGGGGCTTGAAGTTGGGTGACACCGTTAGGGGTATTATCCGCCCCCCAAAGGAGGGTGAGAAATATTTCCCCCTGGTTAAAGTTTTGGAGGTCAATGGTCTTGCGCCCGAGAATTTGAGGGATAGGATGCAGTTTGAGTATATGACTCCCTTGTTCCCACAGGAGAAATTCTGCCTTACGGGTAATGGTCACAACAACCTCACAACACGCATCATCGACCTCTTTGCCCCCATTGGTAAAGGCCAGAGGGGTATGATTGTAGCACAGCCCAAGACGGGTAAGACTATGATTCTCCAAGAGATAGCCAATGCCATTGCCGACAATCATCCCGAAGTATATCTCATCGTGTTGCTCATCGACGAGCGCCCCGAGGAGGTTACCGAGATGGCTCGCCACGTCAAGGCAGAGGTTGTATCCTCGACCTTCGATGAGCAGGCCTCGCGCCACGTCAAGGTTGCCGAGATGGTCTTGGAGAAGGCAAAGCGTATGGTTGAGTGTGGCCACGATGTGGTAATCCTTTTGGACTCCATCACCCGCCTTGCTCGCGCCTACAACACCGTACAGCCCGCCTCGGGTAAGGTACTTTCGGGTGGTGTGGATGCCAACGCACTCCACAAACCCAAACGCTTCTTTGGTGCTGCGCGTAAGACCGAGGAGAGGGGCTCTCTCACCATCATTGCCACTGCTCTACTCGATACCGGTTCGAAGATGGACGAGGTTATTTTCGAGGAGTTCAAGGGTACGGGCAATATGGAGTTGCAGCTCGATAGGAAACTCTCCAACAAGCGCATCTACCCCGCAGTGGATGTCACTGCCAGCGGCACCCGTAGGGAGGATTTGCTGACCAGCAAGGAGGCTCTGGGCCGCACTTGGGTATTGCGTCGCCATCTGGCCGATATGACATCGGCAGAGGCAATGGAGCTGATGCAGAAGCAGATGCAAAACACTGCAAGCAACGAGGAGTTGCTCATAACAATGAATCAATAAACACACAAAAAAGACCCAATTATGAAGAGATTATTATTTTCCGCATTGAGCCTTATGCTGATGTTCAACTGCGCCCAGAGTTTTGCTTGGGGCCCTATGGGACACGATGTAGTGGCTGCCATTGCCGAGAAGCACCTCACGGATAAGACCCGCGAGAGGCTCGATGAGATTTTGGATGGTCGCTCGATTGTCTACTACTCCTCGTGGATGGATAATATCCAGAACTCACCCTACTGGACCAATGGCTACAACCAGACCAAGACTTGGCACTATGCCAATGTGGATAAGGGCAAGACCTACCAAACAATGAAGAAGAATGAGAGTGGCGATGTTATCACAGGCCTTGTGATGCTTACCAATGAACTCACCAACAACTACGCCAACCTTACGGATAGTATGAGGGCCGACTATGTGAAGATGATTATCCATATGGTGGGCGATATGCACTGCCCTATGCACGCAGGCCGACTCTCCGACTTGGGTGGTAACCGTATGAAGGTAAGATGGTTTGGCCGCAATACCAATCTCCACTCGGTGTGGGATAGTAAGATTGTGGAGTCGGCTCGCAAGTGGAGCTACTCGGAGTGGCGCGACCAGCTCGACCGTAGCACCTGTCCCAAGTGGGCTGCAACACTCTCTGTGGGTGGCTATGAGGAGTGGTTCACGGAGACCGTAGGCTATGCTGCGGAGATTTACAACTATGTGGAGGCGTTGGAGGAGGAGAATCCCAACCTTTCGTACCAATTTGTCTTCGACTTCTCGCCCGTGCTGGAAGATAGGCTTTTGGTTGGTGGCTACCGCTTGGCCTATGTGCTAAATTCGATTTTTGACCCCGAGAGTGTGGCAAATAAAGAATAAATAAGTATATTTGTGGTCGCAAGCGTCAATCGGAACGATTATTGCACACTTGCACCACAATTTTTGCGGAAATAGCTCAGTTGGTAGAGCGTTGGCTTCCCAAGCCAAAAGTCGCGGGTTCGAGTCCCGTTTTCCGCTCGAAATCAAAGGGATGGCATTTGGCCATCCCTTTGGTTTTGCACTTGAATGTAGTTCGAGAGCCCGCGACTTTCGAAGTCCTCAATTTTTGTTTCCCGCGACCAAAGAGCAGTCGCCCCGTTTTCCTATTTTGGAAAAAATCACTAAATTTGTGCAAAAGACAGAGAGTCATTATGGAATTTAGGAGTTTTGGAAAGGCGGATGCACCTGTGGTGATGCTCATCCCAGGATTGGGAGTTTCGTGGGAGATATTCAAACCCCTCATTGAGCTACTGGGTGAGAGGTGCCACATTGTGGCTGTGGAGGTGGATGGTTTCATACTCGGCAGACACACCTTCTTCACGTCTATTGACGACCAAGCTACTCAACTCACCAACCACATAAACGACCACTTTGGTGGGGGCGTGAAGTGTATCTATGGGCTCTCGCTGGGTGGTAAGATACTCTCGCGACTATTGGAGCGAGGCGAGGTCGAGGTGGAGCACGCCATTATGGATGCCGCACCGCTACTCCCCCTGCCACGTTGGCTTGTTGGCCCCCTGCGACACATACAATGCGCCAATGTCTGGACCTGCTACCACTGGACAGGATTTTGGCGTTGGGTATTCCACTCCCACTATTTCGATGTGTTGCTTGACGAGTGTCGCAAGGTCTATCCCTATGGCGGTGGTCGCGCGGTGCTTGATGGCTACAAATCGGTCTATACCAACCGATTGAACTCCATAGGTGGCTCCGACATCCACTATTGGTATGGCACACAGGAGGCTTTTGTTGCCCGCCCACAAGCCAAACACCTCAAAGCCCTGCATCCCGAGGTGCAGATTGAGATTTTCAGGGGCAAGAATCACGGACAGCTACTAATTGACACCCCCGAGGAGGTCGCTGGTCGCATCCTCCGCCTGCTGTAAAAAGAGAAGGTACGTTTCGACATAATCCCAGCTCATAGTTCAAAATTACACCCGAGGGCCCCAATTTTGGGATTTATGGCTATATTTGCGAAGAGAATCAACAAACAAACGATAAATACTATGATAGAGATTGGAACAAAACACACAAGCACAACGGTTGTAGACCACACAAATGTGGCTTCGGCAGTGGGCTCTGGTGGCCTCGATGTCTTTGCCACCCCTTCGATGGTTGCACTTATGGAACACGCAGCAATGACGGCTGTTGCCCCCTTCTTGGCCGAGGGTGACACCACCGTTGGTGGCCACATTGCCACCTCCCACACAGCACCATCCCCTATTGGCGCCACCATTGAGGCGGAGGCTGTGGTTACGGCTGTTGATGGTCGCAAGATTGAGTTTGAGGTGGAGGCCCGCTGTGGCGGTCAGGTCATCGGCAAAGGTACCCACCTGCGCTTTGTGGTCAATGCCGCAAAGTTTATGAGCAAACTGCTCTAAACTCCACTGCACAAAAAAAAGTCCGCACATAGTTTTGTGCGGACTTTTTTGTATTGTGGTAACTCTATTAGAAATTAATCGAGCGGAATTTCACATCACCGGCCTTATGGTGTTTGGAGGGCCCGATTGCCGTCTTCGAAGGCGCAAGGGTTGCAGAGGATGCCATAGGAGTCATAGTGAGAGTGGTGCTGGGGATACAATCTTCCAAAAGATAGCGTCCATCCTCAAAATCTCCAAAGAATACTGTGTGCGTATAATAGAACTCCGAGCCATCCTGCAATGTATACTCAAATGGGGCAATCACAGCACCCTCTCCACTTCGGATAGCGTATGCCATATCTTCTACTCCTGCATACATAAAACCATCATTAGCTACGCCAGCCAAGATAATCTGCAACGCAACCTGACCGTCGCTAAACTTCACATCGGTAGCCACAACGCCAGCCGCAAAGATAAGTGCATCATGCTCTACATCGTATTCAACCAGAATTGGAAGTCCCGCAAAACCATTCCAGCCATCCACCCAGAACGACTCATTCTCGGTAGCTTTGGTGATGGAAACATTAAACTCAACCTGAACGGGATTTACATACCCCTGGCCTGCCACATATTCAAGGCCCTCGCCCTTAACGGTCCAGTTGCCGAGCCAAGCCTCGTAGTTTGCCGAAACAGCCTCGGAGTCATACTCCACAAGGTAGTCTGCATAGGCGCTCCAAGATGTGGCGAGGTAGTCATCCAAGTAATTTTTGGGAACATAGATTTTCAGGTCGGCGGGAATTGCGCCCAAAGGATTTCCGCCCAATTGGGGAGGTGTTGTGGGTGTGCAGTAGATTCGTTTGAGGTTTGCACAACCATCAAATACTGCATCATTCAGCCAATAGACATTCTCGGGGATGGTAATCTCCTCCAAATACAGACAATTGGCAAAAGCATACCAAACAATCTGCTCCATACTCTTGGGCAGTGTTATACTTGTAAGGTATGAGCCGCGGAACACACCAGTCATCTGCGTAACCTTATCATCGAAAGTCATACATCCCATACCATTTTTATAGGTATTGGAGAGCAAAACTGCATCAAAAGCAGCGTGTCCAGCCTGATAGGGGAAAATTTTATCACCATCGGCAGAGGTGTAGTAGATTTTGTTATCCTCGCTCACCTCTTCCTCCTCGCCAAGGGTTGAGAGAGGAATGGTAATAACCGAGCCATCCGAGAGGGTGAAGTATGCGTTCTGGTCGTCCCAAGTGACGCTCACAATCACCGAGGTGCCACCCTCGCCATCTTTGCCATCCTCACCATCGGTACCATCTTTGCCATCTTCACCATGCTTGATGGTGATGGTTGTATTGTCCGAAAAGGTGATAACAAAGCCCTCGTTTGTTTCTGTAATGGAATAGATCGTCAAGTTATTGGAGAGGGCAAGAAGGAGCGCCTGCTGATTGGACACCTGCACTTCGAGATCCTCAATAGCCTCCCACACGCGACTATCGTTGTAGGTTGAACAACCTACCATCAGCCCCAACAGAGCTGTGGTCAAAATCATAATAAATTTTTTCATTGCGGTATTGTTTAGTTTAGTAAGTTTCGAGTATTGTTATCCCCACCATCCGCCATTGCAAGCAAGCGCAACGTGGGGCCCCACAAACGAGAGCCCCACAAAGTTATGATATTTTTTGTTAAATATCCAATTTTCAACAAGGAATATGTTTCCTCCACCAACTACATCACCACCAACAGGGTGACAACGGAGATTATGGCCCAGAGCGCCACGCCCAAAATCAGAGGTTTGGCACCCACCTTCTTGATGGCACCGAGCGAAAGCCCGCAACCAATCAGAAAGAGCGTAACACACAACGCCTTCTTGGCCACCCAAACGATACCTTTGGTAATTTCCGTTGGGATATTGAGGTAGGTATTAGCTATCATCGCAAGGATGAAGAGGAAGATAAACCAAGGGATGGCTATCTTCTTTCCCTTGGAGCGAAAGACCAAAATCGACACCAATGCGAGGGGGAAAATCCACAATGCGCGGGTAAGTTTGATGGTCGTGGCCACCTGCAAGGCCTCTTGGCCGTATGCCGCACCCGCACCCACCACCGAAGAGGTGTCGTGAATGGCGATGGCTGCCCAGGTGCCGAATTGTTGCTGGGTGAGCCCCAGAGCCTCACCGATGGGTGGGAATATGAAGAGCGCAATGGCATTGAGAATGAAGATGGTAGCCAATGCTAACGAGGTGTCATTGTCATCGGCATCAATAATTGGGGCAACTGCGGCGATGGCACTACCGCCACAGATGGCCGTACCCGAGGAGATTAGGTAGGCATTTTTGGGGTTGACTTTCAGCACCTTGCCGAGCACCACACCCAGAATCATCACCCCCACCACCGACACAATCGTGAAGAGCATACCCTCCTTGCCCGAGGCGATTGCACTGTGGAGATTCATACCAAAGCCGAGCCCCACCACAGCCGCCTGCAAGAGATACTTCGACACCTTTTTGTTGGCCTTGGCGTGTGGTGCGCCAATAGTCAGCGCGATGGCAATACCACAAAATAGCGCCAAAGCGGGCGACATCCACAACGACCCAATCGCACACACCCAGTAGAGCATCTGCTGTAAAATTCTCCTTGTGCGCTCTTTGCGCAACTGTTCAATGGTCTTGTTCTCCTCCATTACCTCCAACTTTTTTTTTGTGACTTGCAAAGATACCTATTAAAACTGAGAATTGAGAATTGAGAATGAAAAATTGAAAATTTACAAATAAAACACTACTTTTGTAACAACATATTGATTTTACGCGGAAAGTGTAAGTTTATTCTCGTAGATGGAATGTAGGAAGTTCTGATTTGCAAGAGAATGGGCAGACATCTTCTCACGCTGTACCCTTATGGGTATAGGCGTGGGCTGTTGCTTGTTTTATTGCAAAGGTCATTCCTACAACCTCATCTACTAAAATAAGTCTTTCAGCGCCACGCTTTCTTTTTGCCCACAAATCACTATCGAGGTGCGGATAGTTTTGGCTGACAACCAATTAACAACCAAAACTTTATACATTTATGAAAAAACTTTTACTTTTATTCTTGGCATCGCTAACGATGCTATTTGTGGGCTGCTCGCAGTTCGATGACAGCCGCATTTGGGATGCAATCGACGAACTCGAAGAGGAGCAGGAGAAGATGCAGGAACAAATTGATGCACAGCAGACTCTGCTCAATGCGCTTGCCAACAACCTCTCTATCGTATCCATCACCCCCACCGCCGAAGGCTTCCTTTTGACCTTCTCGGACGGCTCCACCATCACCGTAAAACACGGCGAGAAGGGTGACAAGGGTGACACCGGAGAGAAAGGCGAAGATGGCGCCGATGGTAAAGACGGCCAAGATGGAAAGGATGGTGCCGATGGTGACAGCCTCTTCCAGAGCGTCACTTGGGACGAGGAGTACGCCTATTTCACTCTCTCGGACGGCACAGTGATTAAGATTCCTCTTGCTTCGGATAGTGAAGCGGAAGAGGGCAACCTGCCTCCCGCCAACGAGATTTGGTACACCTCGACCGATGGAAATATCGTAACGCCCAATGAAATAAGTGCTTTCGGAGTAAATATTGTGTCGAACACCTACGAGAACGGGCAGGGTGTGATTGTTTTTGATGGCGATGTTACTTCGATTGGAGATTGGGCATTCTATTATTGTTGGAGACTTGTGAGCGTAACCATTCCTGATAGTGTTATTTCTATTGGAGAAACGTCATTCATTAGGTGTGAGAGTCTGACGAGTATTGCCATTCCCGACAGTGTTACTTCGATTGGGTATGCGGCATTCCAAGATTGTTCGAGCCTTACGAGCATTACCATTCCCGAGAGTGTTACTTCGATTGGTGAAAAGGCATTCTACCGTTGCTCCTCGCTGACAAGTGTTACCATTGGCAATGGCGTTACTTGGATTGGAGATTGGGCATTCGAAGAATGTGAAAGCCTTGTGAGCATAGTTATTCCCGATAGTGTTACTTCGATTGGAAATTATGCATTCGAGGGTTGCACTTCATTGCCTATTGAAAACAACATCCGTTATGCTGACACCTATGTTGTTGAGGTCACAGATAAGACCCTAACATCATACACACTGAAAGAAAACGTTCGCTTTATTGGAGATGGTGCATTCTCTTATTGCACCTCGCTGACAAGTGTTACCATTCCCGAGGGTGTTACTTCGATTGGAAGAGATGCATTCTATGGTTGCTCCTCGCTGACAAGTGTCTATTGCAAGCCCACAACACCTCCTGCATGGTATTATGAATATAGTTGGGAAGCCTTTCACTACAATGCTTCGGGGCGCAAGATTTATGTACCCACCGAGAGCGTGGAGGCCTACAAAGCAGCCGATGGTTGGAGCGACTATGCAGACTACATCGAACCATACAACTTTGGCGGTGGCGAAGGCAATGCCGGTGTCAAAGAGGTGGCAGCAGTTAGTTTGTTTGGCATGTATGCGGTAGGGGATAATTTTTATGTGATAGATGGTTATGTGTCGTCAGGCGAAGATGCTGGATACAATCCACCTATGGATAGTTGGAATTATGTATTTTACATTATATCGGACACCGAGCCGGTTAATGATGAAATACCCCTCGGCACATATACTTATGTAGATTACGAAAAACTCGTAAGTGGAGAGGAGGATCTAAAAACAGGTATATTCATAACAAGACCAGATTGGGGTTGGGGGTGTGCGTATGTGGATGCCAATGGCGAAATGCAAGAATACAAATATACCGAAGGAACAATGGTAGTTAGCGAGGGTAAAATTGAGCTGACCGTAACATTGGATAATGGCGAGGTACACCATGTTGTCTACGAAGGCTCGCTCCAAACTTGGGGAGAGGGTGCATAAATGACGGGCACCTATAACAACACTTAGGGGAGCTCTTCCTCGCTCGCGGGTATCTTTTTCGATACCCGCGATTTTTTCGTCTTGCCACGACTGCCGAATGGCAGGCGGTTGGCATCTACCGCGCTTTTCTCGGGCTCGGAGAGCCCGCAATCGGTCGACGGTCGACGGAAAACAGACCTCACCCCCGCTACGCGGACCCTCTCCTAACTTATGAGAGGGTTTGCCCTTTCTTCACGGGTATCTATTTTAACACCCGCGCCCGCCAGGGCGCACCTTGAACCCGCACTTTACATCGTCGGCGGAGAAGCGACCTCCTTGTGAGGTCGTGGCGAGGGCGGAGGGCAAAGGCGTTAAGAAACAAAGACGGCAAATGCTTTGCCCGCGTAGCGTTTGTTTTAGGCTTTGCGCTCCGCCCTCCCGCCAGAGATGTCGTGCGTGGCTTTTGCGCCACTTTTGCCACCAAAAG
>JAZORC010000011.1:0-148958 GCA_045656405.1 Tidjanibacter sp. | reverse complement strand
AGCACGACAGACCCCTCCGGTCTTCGACCACCTCCCCTAACTTCGGGGAGGATTACCGCCAAGTCTTCCCATCGGTTAGGGAAAGTCCCCAAAAGTGAAGGGGCCCCGTTTATTTTTCGGGCGATTCATCGCCCGCGACGTCTAACCAGACTGCGTCTGCTCTAAAATGCTCACGCTCGGCATAGTCTGCAAGCAGCCTCTGCCCTCGCTTACTCGCATTTGCGACGTTTGACCAGACTGCGTCTGCTCTAAAATGCTCTCGCTCGGCATAGTCTGCAAGCAGCCTCTGCTCTCGCTTACTCGCATTTGCGACGTTTGACCAGACTGCGTCTGCTCTAAAATGCTCTCGCTCGGCATAGCCTGCAAGCAGTCTCTGCCCTCGCTCACTCGCATTTGCGACGTTTGACCAGACTGCGTCTGCTCTAAAATGCTCACGCTTGGCATAGTCTGCAAGCAGCCTCTGCTCTCGCTTACTCGCATTTGCGACGTTAGACGTTTGACGTTTGACGTTAGACCAAAATTTTGAGTTAGAATTTTGAATTTCCAAAATTTTCCGTATCTTTGCACGCCCGAATTATACGGGTAATGGAATTACATAATTAACACACAAAGTATTAACCAATTAAAAGTACGAAGAAGTGGATTCTTTGAGTTACAAAACCATCTCGGCTAATGCGGCTACTGTAAACAAACAGTGGTATGTTATCGACGCAGAGAACGAGGTGCTCGGACGACTTGCTTCGCAGGTTGCGAAAATCTTGCGTGGCAAAAACAAGCCCGATTTCACTCCTCACGTAGATTGCGGTGACTATGTTATCGTTATCAACGCCGATAAGGTGAAACTTACGGGTAAGAAGATGACCGATAAGGTCTATGTACACCACACAGGCTATCCCGGTGGTCAGCGTTTCAACACTCCCGCTGAGCGCTTGGAGAACAAGCCTGAATTCCTTGTTATGAACGCCGTTAAAGGTATGTTGCCCAAAACACGCCTCGGCGTTGCTATTCTTAAAAACTTGAAGGTTTATGCAGGTGCGGAGCACCCCCACGTTGCACAGAACCCCAAAGCAATCAAACTCAACGAGATTAAGTAAACACGAAAACTATGGAAGTTGTAAACACCGTAGGACGCAGGAAAGCAGCTGTTGCTCGCGTTTACGTTAAGCCCGGTAACGGTACTATTACCATCAACAAGAAACCCTTGGAGGTTTACTTCCCCTTGGACATTTTCCAGTTCGTTGTGAAACAGCCTTTGCTTGTTCTCAACCAGATGGAGAGCTATGACATCAACATCAACCTCGATGGTGGTGGCATCCACGGCCAGGCAGAAGCAGCCCGTATGGGTATCGCTCGCGCACTTTGCGAGATCGACGCAGAGAACCGCTCGGTATTGAAGAAGAACGGTTTCCTCACTCGTGACGCACGCGAGGTTGAGCGTAAGAAACCCGGTCAGCCCGGTGCTCGCCGTAAATTCCAGTTCAGCAAACGTTAATCTTTCCACAAAAGCGTTCGCACCAAAAAACTGCACGAAAGAGGTTTACAAATCCGCCAGACCACCCCGAATGCTGCATAGCAATGGCAGCCTGAAAAGTTGGGGAAGCCGAGAGCCTATGGCAGCATAGGGAGTGCTACTGGAAGATTGCCCTTTCGCGGAAAACCGAACGGACCGTCACAAGGTGATGCTACCGTGTCGGTTGAAAAAAAGAGTAAAAAAAAGAAAAACAACGATTAGAAATGCCACGTACAGATTTTAATCAATTATTGGAGGCTGGCGTACACTTTGGCCACCTCAAAAGAAAATGGAATCCCAAAATGGCTCCCTATATCTTCATGGAGAAAGGCGGGATTCATATCATCGACCTCCACAAAACTGTGGTAAAAATCGATGAGGCGGCAGCAGCTATGAAACAGATTGCCAAGAGTGGTCGCAGGATCCTCTTCGTTGCAACCAAGAAACAGGCAAAAGAGATTGTTGCCGAGAAGGTGCAAGCAGTAGGTATGCCTTATGTCACCGAGCGCTGGCCCGGTGGTATGCTTACCAACTTCCCCACTATACGCAAGGCCGTTAAGAAGATGGCTACCATCGACAAGATGAATGCTGACGGCACTTACGACAAATTCTCCAAACGTGAGAAACTCCAAATCGCTCGCCAGAGGGCTAAATTGGAGAAAAACCTTGGCTCCATCGCCGACCTTACTCGCCTTCCCGCTGCATTGTTCGTAGTTGACGTGCAGAAAGAGGTGAACGCAGTGCGCGAGGCTCGCCGCCTCAACATCCCCGTCTTTGCAATGGTTGATACTTGCTGTGACCCCACCGACATCGACTATGTAATTCCTGCAAACGACGACCGCGCACAGAGTATCGCTGTGATTCTCGACGCTATGTGTGGCGCTATCAACGAGGGTCTCGAAGAGCGTCGCATCGAGAAGGAGAAAGAGGCAGAGGAGAATGCCGCAAAAGAGGCTGCACCCGAGAAGAAAACTCGCGCTCGCAAGACCGTAAAGGTTGAGGTTGAGGCAGAGGAGGCTGCACCCGCTGTTGAGGCAGAGGCTACCGCCGAGTAAGAAAACAAGACACAAAGTCAAACCTTTTAACAGAGAATAACACTATGGCTGTTACACTTACAGACATCAAGAAACTCCGCGATATGACCCAGGCGGGTATGATGGATTGCAAAAAGGCTCTCGAAGAGGCTAATGGCGATATGCAGCGTGCAATCGAAATCATTCGCGAGAAAGGTAAACTCGTAGCCGCAAAACGCTCGGACCGTACCGCTTCGGAGGGTATCGTTGTAGCAACTGCTGGCAATGGCAAAGCATACATCGTATGCCTCGCTTGCGAGACCGACTTCGTGGCACAGGTAGACACCTTTGGCGCTACCGCACAGACCATCCTCGACATCGCTGTTGCTAACGATGCACAGAGCCTCGAGGCTCTCTTGGCTTGCGCTACCGCTGATGGTCGCACCGTTGCAGACCTCGTTACCGAGAAGACCGGCCAGACCGGTGAGAAGGTGGAGATTCCTTTCTACAACCGTATTGAGGCTCCCTTCTGCACCCAGTATGTTCACTTCAACAAGAAACTCGGTGCTATCGTAGGTTTCAACAAAGAGGTTGATGATCAGCTTGCAAAAGGCGTTGCTATGCAGGTTGTTTCGATGAACCCCGTTGCTATCTCGGCAGACTTGGTTCCCCAGGAGGTTATCGACGAGGAGATCAAGACCGCAACCCAGAAAACCAAAGACGAGTTGGTACAGAAGGCTGTTGATGCTGCTCTTTCGAAAGCAGGTATCAACCCCGCACACGTTGATAGCGAGGACCACATTGAGTCGAATCAGTCGAAAGGTTGGATTACCGCAGAGCAGGCAGAGCAGGCTCGCGAAATCATCAAGACCGTTTCGGCAGAGAAGGCTGCAAATCTTCCCGCACAGATGGTTGAGAACATCGCAAAAGGTCGCTTGCAGAAATTCTTCAAGGAGCAGACTTTGGAGGAGCAGGTATACCAGATGGGCGATGGCAAGGCTTCCGTTAAGGAGGTTCTCAAAGCCGCTGATGCAGAGGTTAAGGTTCTCGGTTTCAACCGCGTATCGCTCTGCGACTAATCCCTTTGAGGGTATAAAAAATAGAGGTTTCCATTTCGGGAACCTCTATTTTTTTGTCGACCATCAACCGCCAACCGTCACGAACACTTTGTGTCCGAGAAAGAATAACAGCCTACTACAACAGCTCTTCGAGGCGAGCCACGGGTGCAACACCCAAATCGCTCTCCTCACCATTGAGGTAGCGATAGTAGCCCGCAACGGCAATCATCGCTGCATTGTCGGTGGTGAATTTCAGAGGGGGAAGATAGGTGCGCCAATGGCGACGACGCCCCTCCTCAACAATAGCCTCTCTTAAACCCGAGTTGGCCGACACACCACCCGCAATGGCAATCTCCTTAATATCGAGAGCCTTGGAAGCCTTCACCAACTTCTTCAAGAGAATGTCAATGATGGTCTTTTGGAGTGATGCACAGAGGTCTGCTTTGTTCTCCTCTATGAAGTTGGGATTCTCCTCCATCCTATCGCGCAGGAAGTAGAGGAAGGAGGTTTTCAGACCACTGAAACTATAATCGAAATCATCCACCGAGGGCTTTGCAAAGCGGAATTTCTCGGGATTACCCTCGTGTGCAAGGCGGTCGATTACGGGGCCACCCGGATAGGGCAAACCCATAACCTTGGCACACTTATCGAAAGCCTCACCCGCTGCGTCATCTATGGTGGTGCCAACTATCTCAAATTCAAGAGGTGAGGTCACCTTCACAATCTGTGTATGTCCGCCAGAGACAAGCAGACAAAGGAAGGGGAATTTGGGGTGCGGGAGATTCTCCTCTGGAAGGTCAATCAGGTGCGAGAGGATGTGTCCCTGCAAGTGATTTACCTCTACCATAGGTATATTTTTTGCAAGCGCAAGACCCTTGGTAAACGACACACCAACGAGCAATGAGCCGAGCAAACCTGGGCCTCGTGTGAAGGCTATGGCGTCGAGTTGATCGGCCGTAACCCCAGCCTCTTTAAGTGCCGTATCTATCACAGGCACAATATTTTGCTGATGCGCACGAGAGGCGAGTTCGGGGATTACGCCTCCATACTTAACGTGCACCGCTTGGGAGGCGATGACGTTGGAGAGCATTTTTGTTCCCTGCAATACGGCGGCCGATGTGTCGTCGCACGAGGACTCAATACCTAAAATAATGGGTTCCATATTTGTTTTTCGACGATAAATTTCGTAAAATTGTAGGTTAAAAGTACCAACAATGAGCAAAGTTATAAAAAAATTAGCAAACCTCCTACTTCACACTCTCTCGGGTGTCGTTTTAGTTGCTATTTTGCTCATTTTGGGCCTTGCCTTGGCATTTTCACTCCCCCGTGTGCAGACCTTTGTGGCAGATAAGGCCACCGATTGGCTTGCCGAGGAGTGCAACGTGAGGGTTTCGGTGGGTGCTATCTCTCTGGAAAATATCAGCCGCCTGGTTGCCGAGGAGGTCTATGTGGAGGACTTGGCAGGTGATACACTGCTGTGGGTGGGCAAACTCTCGGGTAGGATTGACCGTGACGCACTCCTCCACGAAGGTCGCTTTGTGCCCTACGATGCAAAGGTGAAGGATGCCAAACTCTACATCATTGAGGAGGGTGAGGGTGGTAATAATATCGACAAACTTATCTATCACTTCGAGACTCTCTTCCCTGCCGATACAACCTCAACCGGCTCTCGCTTCGAGATTAAGAATGTGGAGGCCGAGAACTTCCGATTTAGACTCTATCAGGAGCGTTTCGCTGGCAGAACACCCCCAACTGCCATTGACTACTCCGATATGGATATTCTCATAAGCAGCGCACACTTCGAAACAATCGCCGTAGAGGGTGCAGATGTGATTCTCACCAACATCCAGAGACTCAATGCCGTAGATAAGTCGGGTGCGGAGCTACACAACTCCTCGCTTGGCTCGCTCTTGGTTGGCGAGGGTTTGCTCGATTTCAAGGATGTTGATTTCCTTTCGGGCGGTAGCCACCTACGCCTACCCTACCTCATACTCTCGGCCCCAGATTGGAAAGACTATTCGCAGTTCAACGACAGGGTAACCCTAAACCTCAATGTACAGAACTCCACATTGGAGCCCCTATCGGCTGGCAAATGGGTTGCAGAGTTGGGCCTCTATGGCGCACAAGGAGAGAATATAAATGGCTATTTCGAAGGTGTGGTCAATAACTTCGCCACCGACTTTATGGCCACAATGTACGACTCGGAGGTGACTCTCATTGGTGAGGTCAAGAGCATAACCTCCCCCGAGAATATCAATGCCGACCTCAATGTGGAACTCGCCACCACTCCCGAGAAGATTAAGAGTATCTATCGGGGAGTTCTCCATAGCGACCTACCCAAGGAGGCAGAGGTTTGGGTGGATAAGTTCGACAGTGTAAGCGTTAGGGCTCTTGCGCGACTTATCCCCAACAAGGTAATCACCGATGCACTCATTGGCACCAATCTCGGCGATGTGGAGATTCGCGGAACAATTGGCTATGGTTCCGAGGGTGAGAGTTTCGAGGGCGATATTACAACACAAGGTGTTGAGTTGGGCAAGTTGCTATCCACTGCCGAGCTCGGCAGGGCCGACCTCAATCTTGATGGTAGAATTACACACAAGGCAAAGGTCTTTGAGGGTGAGGTAAATGCACAGGTCGAGAGGCTCGACTGGGCTGGCTATGACTTTGGAGATATCTCTCTCCACGCCTCACTCACCGACAGCCTTGTGAGGGCACAAGCGACCTCCTATGACCCCAACGTATTGCTCTATGCCGAGGGCGAGGGTAATCTTTCGGGTGATGCTCCCGAGTATGACCTCATTCTCAATGTGGAGAATGTCGATCTTGGAGCTATGGGCTTCTCGCGTAGGGGTAACAACTCGTGGTTCTCTGGCAATATGGAGGCCTCACTCTCTGGTCGCACAATAGATGATATGGTTGGTAGGGCAATGATTAACAACCTTGTCTATGCCTCCACCACCGATACTCTCACCACCGAGCTTGTGAACATTGCACTCGCAGGTGGTGAGCACGACAAGAGTTTCTCTCTCTACTCCCCCATTGTGGATATTGAGTATCGCAGTTCGGCCTCATACAAAGACGTACTCGACTACCTCACCAATACCCTCCCATCGCAACTCCCCCTTGCGGCCAAACCTCTACCCGAGGGTACTGATGGTGAGATGACCTATGGCGACCGACTCTACGCCGCCGAGGACCACACCTCTGCGACCATCAACATCAAGGAGGGTGAGAATCTGGCAGCCATACTCCTTCCCGATGGCAACTTGGCCCCCGATAGTTCGGTGAGCTTGGAGTTTTCGCCCTCGGCTCGCGAATTCTCACTTGTGGTGGAGAGCGACTACTTTGCAGCGGGCGATGTGGTGGTGTCGGCTTTGAGGGCGGGCGCAACAGGTGCAGGTTACAACTTGGAGCTCAATGCCGAGTGTGACGAGCTGCTGGCTATGGGCATATCGATTCCCGAAATTTCGGTGCAAGCAACCACTCAAAATGAGGGAGCTGTTGATGTTGCCCTCTATTTCAGCAACTCGGAGGCTGCATTAAGTGGCCGTTTGGTAGCAGGTGGCAAACTCGCGCGCGATGAGAAAGGGGCACCAACCCTTTCGGCCAACATCCTCGACTCCTACATCATCTCTCCCAACAACCAATGGGACATCGCGGCAAAGGCAATCGACTACACCTCCCAAGCAATAACTATTGATGGATTTAGCGCCAAGAATGAGAGTGGCGGACTCTATATTGATGGCCAATTGAGCAACTCGCAAGCCCCCCTTAACATCTCTCTCGAAAATGTGGAGTTGGGCGAATGGCTCTCACTGTTGGCAAACATCAAAGACTTTAAGGGTGTTGCAAATGGCAACATCACTCTCCACTCTGCAATGAGGTCACCATACGGAGTGGGCTCCCTCTCACTCTCGGGACTTTCGATTGGTAGCATTCCCCTCGACCCCCTCGACCTGAAAGCAACCATCCCCACAAAGAGTACCACTGCACAGATTGCACTCCACAACAGCCAGAGTGGAAGCACCCTTGCAGAGGGCACATTCGACTATCGCAGGGGAAATTATTGGGCAGATGTACAGATGAGCGACATAGAGCTGTCGATGCTTAATCCTCTGCTTACGGGTGTTGCAAGCGACATTGCTGGTAGTGGCGACATAGACCTACAACTATCGGGTCAGAAGAGCCATCTCGACATCGATGGCGGAGTAAGGATTGCCGACCTGGGGGTAAAACTCGACATTACGGGTGCAACCTACTCCTCTGATAGTGTGGAGATTACTTTTGAGGACAACAGGGGTGTTATCACTCCCGTGCGCATAGCGGATGGCCAGGGTGGATGGGCCGAAGTAGAGGGCTACATAGACCTCCAAAGGGTGGATAATGTGGGCTTCGGCATCTGGCTCGTACCACATAATCTTGTAGCCATTGACCTCCCCGCAAGCGAAAATGCCCCCTTCTATGGCAAAGTATCTGTCTCGGGTGGCCTAAAACTGCTGTCGAGCGCTACGGGCACCGACATCAGCGGTGCAATAACAACAGGTGCTGGCTCAATCTTCAACCTCCCGCTAACAAGCAACAATGACTTTGCAGGTGCCGATTTCGTTACCTTTGTGGATCGCTCGGAGGAGAAATCAGAGGAGAGCAGTGCCGATATTTTGGTGCGCAAAAAGAGGAGTGAGAGGAGCAAACGTGAGAGCGGTGGAGGAGATATCAACCTCGATGTTATGCTCAATGTGGATACCAACACTCTCCTACGCCTGATTGTCGATATGGCAACCGACAATATCATTGAGGCAAGAGGTGTGGCAGATTTGGGCATCACCTACAATGGCAATCAAGAGGACTTCGCGATTCGTGGCGACTATGAGATTTCGGAGGGTATCTACAACTTCAACTTCCAAGACCTGATTACCAGAAAGTTGGACATTAACCCCGATAGCTACATTCGCTGGAATGGTTCTCCAATGGATGCAACCATCAACGTGGGCGCAACCTACAAACTCAAAACCTCACTCGCACCACTTATGGGCACCGAGAATACCTCTTCGAGAGCCTCTACCCCTGTGGAGTGTATTGTGGATTTGACTGGTAGCCTCTCGCAGGTGAATGTAAGTTTCGACATCAATGTTCCCAATGCCAACACCGAGTATCAGAGCATCCTATCGAGCTACTTCTCCTCGCAGGAGATGATGGCTACACAGTTTATCTATCTGCTAACCCTCGGCAACTTCTACTCCGACACTGCCCCCGAGCAGACCAATACCCCTGGTGCCGGTACAAAGGCTGTTGCATTTGATATTTTGGCGAGCCAAATCAGCCAACTTGTGTCAAACGACACCTACCAATTCAACCTCCGATACAAAGCGATAGATGAAACCTCTTCGAGTTACAGCGTGGACTTCCAGACGGAGATTATCAAAGATAAATTACTATTGGAGGTGGAGGCCAATGTGGATACGGGTGACTACTACAAGTATGGCAACGAGAATGGCAACCAACTCACCGGCGGTGGTTCGGTAACCTACCTCTTGGACGAGAATGGCGACTTCTACCTCAAAGGCTTCTCTCGCACCATCGACCGCTTCGATGAGAACCAAGGCTTACAAGAGCAGGGCTTTGGTGTCTACTACAAACGTAGTTTCGACCACCTTTCCGACCTATGGCGCAAAAAAAAGGACGACAAGGTGGAGGTGAGTGAAAAAAGTGATACCTTTGTGACCAACGAAGCCCCCAATGAGGAGGGCGCAAACGAAAACGCAAAACAAGAGAAAAATAAATAAACGAAACTGACAACTATGATTAGACTTCTTCAAAGCGTAGCCCTCACCTCGGAGGCTACCACAGCAGCAGCTGAAAAGACTATGGGATTTGGCGAACTATTTATGGCCGGTGGTTGGCTTATGTGGCCCCTCTTGGTGTTGGGTGGCGTTGTAATTTTCATCTTCGTGGAGCGCTTTATCGCCATCCGCAAAGCGTCGAAAATCGATTCCAACTTTATGAATCGCCTGCGCGATTTGATTTGCGAGGGTAAGATTGAGGCTGCATTGCGCCTTTGCAAAAAGACCGATAGCCCTATTGCTCGTATGATGGAGAAGGGTATCAGTCGCATTGGTCGTCCTATGGGCGACATCCAGACCTCTATTGAGAACGTTGCCAACCTTGAAGTTTCGAGGCTCGAAAATGGTCTTCCCATCCTTGCAACCATCGCCAGCGGTGCACCTATGCTCGGTTTCTTGGGTACCGTACTCGGTATGGTTAAAGCCTTTATGCAGATGAGCGAGGCCGGTGGTGTTGTGGATATGAGCGCCCTCTCGGGTGGTATGTACATCGCGATGATTACCACCATTGCAGGTCTTATCGTTGGTATTCCCGCCCACTTCGGCTACAACTACCTCGTGGCTCGCATCGAGAAACTCATCTTCCAGATGGAGGCCAACTCCATCGCCTTTATGGACATCTTGAACCAACCCGTAGAGAAAAAATAGCACCACACTATGGCTATTAGAAGAGGAACAAAAGTAATTAAGGAGGCGGGCTCATCGGCACAGACAGACCTTATCTTTCTACTGCTGATGTTTATGATGATGGCTACCACCCTCATCAACCCTAATGCGCTGAAACTCACCCTCCCGAAGAGTTCCAACCAACTCAAAGAGCGCCCCTATACAACCGTTAGTATCACCAAAGACCTCCAATACTACATTGATGGAGAGAGGGTGCCTTTCACTGGTCTGGAAGCAGCTATCGCTGCAAAGATGGCCGAAAGCGAGGACAAAACCATCTCGCTCCACTCCGACGAAGGTGTGCCCATTGGTGAGGTTGTGAAGGTTATGAACATTGCCAACCGCAACCAATATCGACTCATTCTGGCCACACAACCCGAATAGAGAAACCCTTACGAACCCAAACATCGGCCAAACAGATGGAGCAGAACAACAATAACAAAACAAGCAAAATATTGGGCGGAGTCTTCACAGGACTCTACGCTCTGCTGTTTGGTGTGCTGATGATTTGGGGAGGCGTATCGATAGAGGTCGAGGAGGTCGGACAGGGCATCCTTGTGGATTTTGGCACAACACTCGAAAGTGGTAGCGGTGAGGAGGATACCCCACTCGCTGACGACTACTCACTACCCGAGCCAACGGCTACTCCTGCCGAGAGTGAGCCCGTGCAAACCCAACAAGCAGAAGATAGCCCCGTAATGGAGGAGGCAAACATCGCCACCGAGACCACCGCCCAAGTAGAGGAGCAGAAGGAGGTGGAGGAGACACCCCCTACCGAGGAGCCCAAACCTCGTGAGGTGAATCACCGCGCACTCTTCCCCGGAAACACCCCCTCTTCGGAGTCGAAATCGGAGGGTACAACCGAAAGTGCCGTGGGCAATCAGGGCTACATTGGCGGCACCCAATCGGATATCTATGAAGGCACGGGTGGCGAGGGTGGCTTTGAGCCCGATTGGAACCTCGAAGGCCGACGTCCCCGCAACGAATTCCCTCGCCCATCGTATGTTGGCAACGACCACGGAGTTGTGGTTGTGGAGATTTGGGTTAATGGCAATGGCGACGTTACGGGTACTGCCTACCAACCCAAAGGCTCTACCGTATCACCATCCTCCCCCCTTGTGGCAGAGGCACTTAAAGCAGCACGCGGGGTGAAGTTCGACGAGAGCGACCAAGACCTACAAGTGGGTACCATAACGTACAATTTCCGCCTCAATACGGGCGGTCAAAAATAGCAATTCCCCCAACTTATGAAACGTATGATAATGCTGACAATCCTCCTGCTTACACTCTTTGGTGTATTCGGGGCAAAAACACAATTGGAGGGTGCGGAGCTCACCTTCGAACAACTGAATCACAACTTCGGGACACTCAAACACGGAGGCGAAAAGGTCACCCACCTCTTTGAATTCACCAATACGGGTACCGCACCTCTTATCATCACACGCACAACAACATCCTGCCGCTGCATCAGCATCAAACACCCCAAACGCCCCATTAAGGCGGGCCAAAAAGGTGTCATTGAGGTCACCTACGACCCCAAAGATGCGGGAGTGTTTAATAAAGGTATCGACATCCACGCCAACATCTCGGGGGGCACAATAACACTCTTCGTTACAGGCGTGGTGGAGTAAGAAGGCAGACGGTTGATGGCAGAGAATAAAAATCTTGATTTGTTGCGATAAATCAAGATTTTTATTATATTTGTGAATCGAATAACAACAGACTCGAAACAATACAAACATAAAACTACCTTAAAACACAACAAAACTATGGCAAGAGAACTTAAAATCAGAGATTTAACTCTTCGCGACGGTCAGCAGTCCGCATTTGCTACCCGTCTGAACCAGAACCAAGTAGAGCGCGTTTTGCCCTACTACAAAGATGCTGCTTTCTATGCAATGGAGGTATGGGGCGGTGCAGTGCCCGACTCTGTTATGCGTTTCTTGGGTGAGAACCCCTGGTATCGTTTGGAGAGCATCAAGAAGGCTGTGGGCGACGTTTCCTACCTCACCGCACTTTCGCGTGGTCGTAACCTCTTCGGCTATGCTCCCTACGGTGACGACGTAATCGAGGGTTTCTCGCGCAACGCCATCGAGAGCGGTTTGGGCATTATGCGTATCTTCGACGCTCTGAACGACGTGGATAACGTAAAATCGACCATCAAGTATATCAAGAAATATGGCGGTATTGCCGACTGCGCAGTGTGCTACACCGTAGATCCCAAATACCCCAAACTCTCCCTCTTTGATAAACTCAAAGGCAAAAAGAACCCCGCGCCCGTATTCACCGACGAGTACTTCGTAGGCAAGGCAAAAGAGTTGGCAGCGCTGGGTGCCGATATGATTACCATCAAGGATATGAGTGGTCTGATTCCTCCCAAGAGGGTTTATAACCTCATCAAGGCTATCAAGGCTAACGTATCGATTCCCGTAGATTTCCACACCCACTGTACTCCTGGTTACGGTTTGGCATCGGTTGTGGCTGCTATTGCCGCTGGTGTTGACATCGTTGATACCAACATCTGGAACTTCGCAGGTGGTCCCGCAGCTCCCGCATTGGAGCTTGTTTACATCTTCGCAGGCAAGATGGATGTTAAGTTGGGCGTGAATATGGAGGCTGTGGCTAAAATCAATGCCGAGCTCCTCGGTATCCGCAAGGAGTTGGAGGCTTACGACGCTGTTAAGCAGTTCCCCAACCCCTTCAACCCCCTCACCGACACTATCCCCGCAGAGATTGACGCACAGTTTGACCGCGCAGTGAAGGCTGCATACGCTGTGGATGAGGAGACCTTGATTGACGCTTGTCACAAGATTGAGGACTACTTCGGCTTCCCCAAACCCAATGAGCTTGTTCAGAAAGCAGAGATTCCTGGCGGTATGTACACCAATATGGTGGCACAGCTCAAAGCTCTCAAAAGTGAGCACCTCTTGGAGCCCGCAATGAAACTTATCCCCTCGGTACGTTTGGATGCAGGTCTTCCTCCTCTGGTAACTCCTACCAGCCAGATTGTAGGTTCGCAGGCTGTAAGTTGCGCTATCGCATTGGAGAAAGGCAAAGATAAATATGCAACCACCTCCACCCAATTTGTAAACTTGGTGAAGGGCGAGTATGGTCGCACACCCGTGGAGATTAACCCCGAGTTCCGCTTGAAGATTGCAGGCACTCGCGAGGCTATCCCCTATGACACCTCGAAGAACCAGCGCCAGCCCAACCCCGTTTTGGAGAATGCAGGTGGCGTGAAGTTGGCCGAGAACGAGAAGGAGGAGCTCTTGCTCGAATTGTTCCCCGCAGTTGCCAAAGACTACCTCACCAAAGTTAAGACCGAGCGCTATGCTGCCACCAAACCCGCCGAGGCTCCCAAAGCCGAGGAGAAGAAAGAGGAGGTTGCAAAACCCGCCGAGAAGGTTAGCGGTAAGGTTGTAGCCGCTCCTCTGCCCGGTAAGGTTGTTGAGCTCTGCGTGAAGGTTGGCGACGCTGTGAAGGCTGGCCAGAAGGTGGCAGTTTTGGAGGCTATGAAGATGGAGAACGACATCCCTTCGGAGCACACAGGCGTGGTTAAACAGATTCTCGTAGCCGAGGGTGACACCTTGCAGGAGGGCCAGGCTATCCTCGTTATTGAGGATGCCAAAGTGGAGGCTCCCAAAGCCGCAGCTGCTCCCGTAGCAGGCAAGAAGGTGACCGCACCCCTGCCCGGCAAAGTTCTCGAAATCTGTGTGAAAGAGGGCGATGCTGTGAAGGCTGGCCAGAAGGTGGCAGTTTTGGAGGCTATGAAGATGGAGAACGACATCCCCTCGGAGGTGGATGGTGTTGTTCGCCAGATTCTGGTGGCCGAGGGTGACACCTTGCAGGAGGGTCAGCCTATGTTCATCGTTGAGTAATTCGACACAAATAGACTAAACGTATATGAAGCAATACGGCATACCCTTGTGTGGGGTATGCCGTATGCTCAAACTAAAAACAGAGAGAAAAACTATTATGGCAAAAGAGCAGGTTTTGGTGTCGGGTGGCGCAGGCTATATTGGCTCCCACACCACCGTTGCACTCATCGAGGCGGGCTACGATGTTGTTATCATCGACAACCTCTCCAACTCGGATATGGGCGCAGTGGAGGGCGTTAGAAAGATTACGGGTGTAGATATTCCTTTCGAGAAGGTAGATTGTTGCGACAAGGAGGCATTGAGGGCTATTTTCAAGAAATACCCATTCAAATCGGCCATCCACTTTGCGGCCTACAAGGCTGTGGGTGAGAGCGTTTCGGAGCCTTTGAAGTACTACTCCAACAACCTCACTTCGTTCATCAACATCCTCGAACTTATGAGGGAGGAGGGCCGTGAGAACATCCTCTTCTCGTCGTCGGCAACCGTATATGGCGAGCCCGATGCTCTCCCTGTTACGGAGAACTCGCCTCGCAAGCCTTCAACCTCGCCCTATGGCAACACCAAGCAGATGTGTGAGGACATCTTGCGCGATGCTACCACCGCCTACAAGGGACTCAAAGGTATCGCACTGCGTTACTTCAACCCTATGGGTGCTCACCCCTCGGCTCTGATTGGCGAGTTGCCCCGTGGTGTACCCAACAACCTTGTTCCCTTCATTACCCAGACCGCTGCTGGTGTGAGGGAGTGCTTGTCGATTTTCGGTGACGACTACCCCACCCCCGATGGCACCTGCATCCGCGACTATATTGACGTATGTGACCTTGCGGGCGCACACGTTGCCGCTATTGGTCGCTTGATTGAGGGCAAAAATAAGGCCGACTATGAGGTATTCAACGTAGGTACCGGCCGTGGCGTGTCGGTAATGGAGCTTGTGAATGCTTTTGAGAGGGTTAATGGCCTAAAACTCAACTACCGCATTGGCGCTCGTAGGGATGGTGACACCATTGAGGTTTGGGCCGACCCAACACGCGCAAACGAGGAGCTCGGCTGGAAGGCTACTCGCACTCTTGATGAGACTCTCGCCGCCGCTTGGGCGTGGGAGAAGAACGTCAGGGGACTCTAATATCACAATTTCACTCCATTTTGTTCGCGGGTATCTTTTTTAATACCCGCGAACAAGAGGAGATACCCCCCAGAAAAAAGAGTTATGAAAAGAATTGGCAAATTACTATTAATCACCCTCTTGGCAATAGGAGCGACCTCCTGTGAGGTGGTCCTTCCTCTGCTCGTTGTGGGTACTACCGCAGTCGGTAGTGCCGGAGCAATCTGCCTTGCTGCCACATCTGGTGCAAATATAGACCAGCAAGCGACCGCAAGCGACTCGAATGGTAAGGTGGTGAATGTCATAAAGAGTGGCGCACACACCATTGTGACCGATTCCGAGGGTGGTACAACAACCGTCATTGACCACGGAGCACACAAAATCATACACAACTCCGACGGCACTTCGGCAATTGTGGCAGACCACGGAGCGCACAAGATTGTAACCCATTCGGATGGTAGCTCTTCGACTATTATCGACCACGGAGCACACAAGGTTGTGACCGATTCGAATGGCAACACAAGAATCGTAGTGGTACATTAAGTTTTTCAAATGCACAACACCCCCTTTGCGATGAATTTTAACGGCATCATAATTGGCCTTGCAACATTCCTGATTATCGGCCTATTCCACCCCATTGTCATCAAAGTAGAGTACTATTTCGGCACGAGAGTGTGGTGGGCATTTCTTGTTGCTGGCGTGGCACTCCTTGCCCTGTCGATGATGGCAAAGAGTATTATTCTCTCCACCATCCTTGGCGTTACGGCATTCTCCTCATTTTGGAGCATCTTGGAGCTCATACACCAGCGCGAGAGAGTGAAGAAGGGGTGGTTTCCCAAAGGCCCCGGACACAAGGATTGAGAATCTCGGAATGAGAAAAAAAGGAGGACTCTAAAAGTCCTCCTTTTCGTATGTTGTGGGGTCGAAGAAACTATCGTCGAAATTGACCAAATAGACCTCCGAGGTTGCACGAGAGATGGCGGTGTAGAGCCAGCGTAGGAACTCCCTATTCATCTTCTCCTCACCAAATAGGAGCCTATCAATAAACACCGCACTCCACTGTCCTCCCTGCGCCTTATGACAGGTCACAGCATAGGCAAACTTCACCTGCATAGCGTTGTAGTACTCATTCTCCCTCACCTCACGCATTCGCTTGGCCTTGCTCTTCACGTCGGAGTAGTCGGCCTCCACCGCATAGAAAAGCTCCTTCATCTGCTCCCTCGTGAGGGCGGGCGAGAACGAGCCCAGAGCATCGAGCAGGATGTTGCACTCCACCTCATAGTCGTCGTAGTCGGGGAAACGCAGCGTCGCCTCGGCAAAGCGGTAGCCGTAGAGCTCCTTGAAGCGACGTATGCGACGCAGTTGGGCTACATCACCATTGGCAATAAATGCCGCCTTGGCCTCCTCATCGCGCTCGGTGTAGTGGTAGTTGTTCTTCACCACCATCAGCATATCGCCCGACTCAATCTCCTCCTCGGCAAAGAGTACGCGCGCGCGTATGCCCTGGTTGAAATGTACAGCACGTTTGTTGCTGCGGGTGATGACAATCACCTCCTCCTTGCCGTAGCGCGAGTAGCACTCCTCCACCTTCTCCATAAACTCCCCACCCGAAATGGCCTTAAAATCGGGAAAACTCATATCCAAAAGGGGCGTTTCATAGATGCGGTTCTCAATCATACACCTCACCATCGTAGCATTGAAGAGGATTCCGCTCTCCACCTCTTGGCGCACTACCTCGTCGAGGGTATTGTAACTCACCGAGCCATAGAAAGACATTTTGTGTGGGTCAAGCGCGGGCGAGAGTTCGTGCCCCACAGGAGGTAGCTGTGCCGAATCACCCACAAACATAATCCTACACCTCTGCCCCGAGCGCACATACTCAAACAAATCGTCAAGCAACGAGCCCGAGCCAAAGAGCGAACCCTCGTCGGAGAAGTCGGCTATCATAGATGCCTCGTCAATAATGAAGACCGCATCCTTCTCTCGGTTGAAATTAAGGTCAAACTTGGAGTCGAACCCTCCCGAGGTGCGCTCACGATAGATACGTTTGTGGATTGTATAGGCGGGAGTGTCGGGCGCAAAGAGGGTCATAACCTTCGCTGCACGCCCCGTGGGAGCGAGCAGAATGGGTTTCAAACGCAACTCCTTCAACACCTCCACAAAGGCCGCAATGAGGGTAGTTTTACCCGTTCCTGCGTAGCCATTGAGGATGAAAATGCGCTCATAATCCTCGTCGGAAATCCACTCCGATAAAGATTCTATAATTTTTTTCTGCCCAAAAGTTGGAGTAAATTGAAATTTGCCGTAAATTTGGGACGCAATGTGCTCGTTAAGCATATAAAACAGTTTTTACGCTACAAACTTAACAACAAAAATAGAAATGAAAAAGACTATTATCCAAATCGTTCTTGCAATCGTAATGGTTGCTTTGGCTTATTTCCTCTATGACAGCATTATGGCTCCCGTGAGGTTTGACAACACCCGTATCGCACGCGAGAAGGCAGTCATTGAGCGTATCAGCGACATCCGCTCGGCGCAGCGTGGCTACAAACAAGTTCACGGTCAGTACACCGGCTCGTTTGACACCCTCATCAACTTCGTACTCACCGGTGAGATGGAGTTTGAGCGCCAGTTGGTTTCGGCCGATGACTCGGTAGGTTTGGCTAAACTCAAAAAGATGCGCAAGAAAAATATCGAGAAATTCACCGTTAAGGCTATCGATACCCTCTTCGGCGCAAAGAAACTTACCCCCGAGCAGGTTGAGCAGCTCCGCTACATCCCCTTCTCGGCTGCGGCTAACAATGGCGTTGCAAAAGAGTTCATTATGGGCGCAAGCAAAGTGGAGGTAGGTAACGTGAAAGTCCCCGTATTTGAGGCAAAAGCTCCCTACAAAGCATTCCTCTTGGACCAGAACGAGCAGCTCTTGATTAACCTCATCGACGAGCAGAAGAACGTGCTCTACCGCTACCCCGGTATCAAAGTTGGTGACCTCTACCAAGCAACCAATGATGCAGGTAACTGGGAGTAAAGATAACAAAACAACACCTACAAGATTGTCCATTCGCATCCCGGATGGACAATCTTTGCATAGGGATATGCTCCCCGAAGGCAGTGAGGTGGCACAACTCACACTCACCTTCGAGGGCACGTGTGTTGTACCCTACCCCCAGGCACTCACCCAAGAGGTCGATTTGAGGACTCTTTGCGCCTCTGCGGGGCTCTCTATTGCCGAGGATGACAAGATTGTCACAACACACACCGACGGCTCCGTAGCCTACGCCATAAGGCTCTCGGGCGAGAGTGCCGAGATTGTGGAGGAGTTGCAAGCACGGGGTGTGGAGGTCACTTTCGACACACCACTTGCAGAGGTGTTCCGCAGGGCCGTCATTGGCTCACGTCGTCCAAAAACGGTGGCTCTACGCATTGAGGGCGCGACCACCTACGTCGCCTACTCCGAGGAGAAGAGGGTGCGCTATGTGGAGGCCTTGCCCACCAATGGAGAGGAGCAACTTGTGAATCTTGTGGCGCTCCTCAATCGCGATTTCGACCTCCGCAAGGCTCGTTTCATCCTGCTTGGAGAGGCAAGCGCGAGGTACTACAAAACCCTACGCAAATACTTCCGCAGAGTAAGTAGAGAGAAATAAGCACTCTTCGGACTCGAAAAGTCCGCAACAACGAACATTCGACATCAGACGTTAGACAGATATTATGCGCATAATCAGTGGCAAATATAGGGGGCGCACCATCACCCCTCCCCGCAATCTCCGAGCACGTCCCACAACGGACTTCGCAAAGGAGAACCTCTTCAACGTATTGGGCAACCTCGTTGATTTTGAAAACATTGATGTATTAGACCTATTCTCGGGCACAGGCTCCATTAGTTATGAATTCTGCTCGCGCGGCGCAAGGAGCGTGACAAGCGTGGAGGTCAATTCGGTGCATAATGCCTTCATCCGTAAGACCGCCAAAGAGCTTGGCTTTACGAATCTCTACGCCACCCACGCCAATGTTTTTCTCTATTTGAAGAGCTGTGGCAAAAAGTTCGACGTAATTTTCTCCGATGCCCCCTACGATTTGGAGGGTAGCGAGGAGGTTATCAGCCTCGTATTTGAGAGGGAACTACTCGCGGAGGATGGTTTTTTGATTTTTGAGCACTCCAAGGACAAAAAATTTGAAGAGCATCCTAACTTCTGGCAATCAAGAAGTTATGGCAGTGTACAGTTTAGCTTCTTCAAAAAATAATAAAAAAAGTAGTTTTTTTTTGCGCAGAAATTAGCAGAATAAAAAATTTGCACTACTTTTGTACCGCAATCGCAAAAACACGGTGTGGTAGTTCAGCTGGTTAGAATGCCTGCCTGTCACGCAGGAGGTCGCGAGTTCGAGTCTCGTCCATACCGCAAAACGGAAACGGATACCTAAAAGGTATCCGTTTTTGTTTTATGTAGGTCAGTGGTTCTCGAACTCGCGACCGACAAAGCCGCCCCTATCAAGGGGAGGTTTGGAGGGGTTATAAATATTTAAGCCACGCGCCAGCGTGGGTTCGAGTCTCGTCCATACCGCAAAACAACCGATAGTCATCCGACTGTCGGTTGTTTTTTTGTTATCGGTGTGGTTCTCGAACTCGCGACCATACGCAAAAAAAATAGCTCCACCAATCAGGGAGCGAGGGTAAAGCCCGAGCGTGGGTGGGCGGGGTGCGCCCAGGGGCGCACAAATTAAACCTTCAAGTATTTATAATGTGTAACAACAATGGAAGGGATTGCCTTCGCTGTTGCTCGGCTTTCCTCAACTGCTGCCAGAGGGGCCTTCACCGAGGATTGACCAACACTTCGTGTCGCCCTTTCCTCTACTGCTGCCGCAGGGGCGCCATCAAAGCAAACAACGAGAAAGGACGACAACGAGTGTCGTCCTCTTCTTTTTTATTCATCAGGGCGTATGTGTGCAAGCACCCACGCCCTGACGAATAAAAAAAGGTGAAACTTTCGTTTCACCTTCTCGTTGTTGCTTTGAGCTGTTTCCGAGGATTGAACTCGGGACCTCTTCCTTACCAAGGAAACAGGTTAAATGAATTATATCTATTTGATATATAATTTATTATATTAGTATGTAATTATGATTTACTCTGAAATTTACTCTATTTTTCAATTTCATTGTAAATTACTCTATGAGTTGAAAATCTTATTTTTTATTTTACATTTAACTGTTTAATACATAGTTGATTATATCGTATTTTTAGAGGTGCACAGGTATATTGGTTATATACCTGTTGCTACCTCAACAAGAGAAATGTGATTGCCTGTCTGCTTATCTCTAAAATAAATCATTCTGTTCGTACTGTCCAGCACCATCGCCAATCTAAACTCCTCCGATGCCAGCAGATTGAGAATGTTGCAATGCTCGCCAGAATCACCAACAAGCACCTCGCCATACCTGCCAATAAACTCCCTAACATTGGTGTTGTGCATCACCACCTCAACACGGTATAGTGTACTGATGTCGTCCCATCCCAACCACTCTTTCAACTGTTCGGTTTTGTAGGGACTGCTCTCGATTAGTTCGGTTGCCTTGTCGTAAATGCGCATCTTCATATCGGTATCCTTCGCCTGACTAAAATAGAGCGTTGGGAGTTTGGATAGTTTTGTTCGGGAGCGACTGTAATACTCGCCATATCCGTCCAGCGTTTCATCGTTTACCACCTTTCTTCCGTTTAGGTAGAGGTCGTATTTGTTTACATTCTTAATCATACGGCGCACCTTACCGATGTAGTTGTAGTTGCTATCCAGAGCAAGTTCCAGTTCTGTAATGTTATTGAACTCTAATCCGTAGTGCTCGCAGACCGTAATAAAGTCGCAGATGTGATTGATGGGTTCACCGTTGTACTGGCGCATATAAATACGGTATAGGGCGGAGTTCTCAAAAGCGAAAAATGCCCTACCCTCATACTTTGCTCCGTCGTGAAATGTAAAGGTCCCCAAGCGGTAATACCCATTGATATCTCGCACATCGAGCGTGGCGGTCATCTTCTGTTCTTCCTCCTCGATGAAAGTCAAGGTAAAGTCGTCCTCGTCGAGAATTCGATTATTAGTCTGCCTATCGTGGCGTGTGTAGTGGTCCTTTAAGTAACCATAAAGTCCATCGGGCATATTCATACATACCCTTAATTTGTCAATGCTGACAAAGCAATCATATCTCTTCATAATTCTTGTTTTTTATATAAATATATGGACCACTCGAAAAAAGTCAAGAGATATAAAGAAAAAGTGTAGTCAAATTAAAGGTGTGGTCAAAAAAATGGCAGTCACCACTGAAAGTGACTGCCGTTTCTGTATTCGGATTATTCAAAGAATTATTTGACCAGACTTCTACTCCAAGTACTTTGATACTATTGCCAGAATATGTTCGCCCCACACTTCCCATTTGCGGATTCCGAATCCACTAATACTCATTAGTTCCTCACGAGTAGTTGGTTTGTCGGTAGCAATAAGCACCAAGAGGGTATTGTGTAATAGGTAGTATGAAGGTAGTTCCTTCTCTACCGCCACCCTATGGCGCATCACTCGTAACTGTTCAAGTAGGGTCATATCCGTCAGAGTATTGCCCTCCGAGTCCACAATAACCCTGAACACCTCATTTTCGATGACGGTCTCTTTGTAGGATGTCGTGTTGATGTTAGAACCAACACTGCTCACCACTCTTGTCTTTTGCATCTTCGGTGATGTGGACCGACTCTTTGAGGTGAAATAGGAAGGTTTGTCTTCGGATGGGTCTTCGTTACCAAATGTGTCATTACGCCAAAACTCATATTGTCCTGCGCTCAACATCCTGCCACATCCCGTTCGGTCTGGTTTGTAGTTGGTGCATCCCAAGAAGAACTCATCTCCTGCTTTTTTGACAACGAGGTATCCATCTTTGCACCAATCGCACTTGTGGATGGATAAGTCACCGCCACGCTTGTCATTGGTCATAAACCCACAAATCTCTTGGTCGTTAGTGCAGACCCAGAGTTTCAACCCATAGTTCTTATTGTATTTGAACTGCATTGGGTAACCGCAGATGGGACAACAATCCTTTGCTTTCTTGGGTGCTTTGAGGTCCACTTTGAGGTCTCCGTGCAGAGTTACATTCGGATAATTCTGTGGTTCGCTCAAAAGTTCTTTAATGAACTCCGATGGGCGACTGTCTGGTGTTACTATGAATACACGGTTCTTTGTTCTTGTCAGGGCAACATAAAACAAACGCCTTTCCTCTGCGTAGTTATAAGAGTTGTCAAACGATACAACCAAATTCAAAACTGGGTCGTCATCCACTTTGGAAGGGAATCCGTAGGTTTCATCCTTGGCGTTGATGATAATCACATTCTCGGCGGTTAAACCCTTGGAACTATGGGCGGTCATAAAGTTGAGCTTGACTCGGTTACCATACTTAACCGAATAGACCTTACCAGTCTCTTCATTGTAGTTGAATTGTTCTGCTTTGCACATATTGCGAGCATCGAATCCATAGCGACCAATTAACAGTATGGAGGGAATTTTTGCCTTACCCTCAACTGAATTGTATTCCAGAATCTCGCCGATGGCGTTCTCTATTGCTTCTCCAAGATTGTGGAATACACCACCCTTTGGGGTCTCCTTTTTACCACCCTTATCCTCTCCGTAAGTAGAAATTATAACGGGGTTGTCAATGCGCTTGGGAGAGATAAGTTCCTTCTTGATTTGCTGATTGTTCTTCTGTACGAAGGTTCCCGCAATGTCAATAATCTCTTGTGCGTTGCGGTAGGTGCGGGTAATCTTCAACTCTTGTCCATATCCCACCTCCTCACAGAATTTTGTAAACAACGGAAGGATTGAACCACTGAACGCATAGATGGACTGCCAATCATCGCCGACTGCCATAATCTTGGCATTGCATAACGAGGAGAGTTCCTTGATGAGGTTGTATCTTTGTCGAGATATATCCTGATACTCATCGACGATGATATACTTATAATCGAGTTGCTCTTTGGCAATCTGTTTCTTGCGAATTAGTTCGGCAGACTCGTTAATCATATCCTCGAAGTCAATGAAGTGTCGCTCCTTCAATGCTTGCTGGTACTCCAAATAGCACACCTCGCAGATGTCAAGGAATAGTTTGGTCCTGACATTCTTGGTCGCACTCTTGAAGTCCTCAAACTTGTCTGCTTTGAGACCTTGGGTCTTGAAGTTGCCGATGAAAGTACATATCAACTGCGTTAGGCGGGTGATATACTTGTTTTCCTCGGTATCCACAAGGCGTTTATAAACTTCTGCCGTGGGTCTCTCTTTAAGTTCGTATCCACGGGCAGTAAGCATTTCGCAGAGGTGTTCCAGCATCTCCCGACCGTCTTTGTATTGGGAGAATGTATAGATGAGGTCCGTTTTATGCTTGCGGTGTAAAGAGACCTTATGGTTGATGATAGACTTGTATTTGTCAAGTTGCTCTTGCGAGAAACGACTACTCTGACCATCCTCCGTTATGCCGAAGTGCTCGATGTAGGTGGTTTTATCACCCTGCTTGATTCGGAAGTCGGGAGTGTATGGTTTGTTGGCATTTAGGATACGGTACTGATACATCGGTTCATACTCGTATTCAATCTGGTTGAGGTATAGGAAGTTTGCAATCTGCACCTCCTCCATAGAGCGCAACACCTCATTGTTGAGGGTCTGAACACGGCGTGTACGCCTATCGACAACCTGCTGAACATAGTCCTGCAAGTCGCTTTTGAGGGTGGAGAAGTCCGCCTCCGCCACAAACTGAAAATACTCACCCAAACTATCGCCCTCGTAAGGAGCAGAGAAGTATGACCCAAAGAACAAGATGAGTTTATCAACGAGTTCAGGGTTGCGCAACACCTTTGATTTGAGGTACTCGTTAATTATGTTGTACATAAATCCATTGTCCACAATCTTTCGTTGCTCGGTCTCTCCCTGCCTCAACACAGAGTATCCAATGGAGTGGAATGTTGTTATGGGACTGGGTATTTTGAGGTTGTGGTTGATTCTCTCTCGTAGTTCCTCAACTGCCTTGTTGGTGAACGAGATAACCAAAATATGTTCTGGTTTAATACCCCTCTTTTCTACCAAATATCTGACCTTCGCTGCAACTGTTGTGGTCTTGCCAGCACCAGCACCAGCAATGACCAGTGTGTTATCCTCTTCCGATAACACCACCTCTCTTTGTTCGTCATCCAGCAAGATAGCGGGGTCGCATACTTTCAGGATGTTGTCAAGGTATTCCTTTTCTGACCTGATGTGACTTGCTACAAAATGAGCATTGTGTTGCTTAATGGATGGGGATTCTTGTCTCAAATCTTGAATTTGCTCGTAGTGATTCAAGAATGACTCTATCTGGGTGATGTTCAGTCCGTTTTTACCCACATACTCCTCCAAAATGTGAGCTTCAATCACCGAGGCAAAGAACAGATATATGTCCTTGTAGAGAATAATGAGGTGCTTGTAATCACTGCGGGCAATATAGGCATCACGCCCCAGTAACTCGGCAAACTCTTGATTGAATTGCAGTGCTTTCCGATATTGCTCTGGTGCATTGGTTTCAGATGTCTTACCACCCGAAACTCCCTTGTTCCTTTTGAATAGGTCGAATATACCCATAATACTCAACTTGTTAGTTCTGACTATCTGACACCGCCTCAACATCGGCGATGAAATGCTTGACCGCATCGAGCGAATCAACCTTCACGATGCGACCCTCGTACTCCAAATAACCGCTCACCCTCTTCTCGGCGGGAGTTGTCTTGAAGAGTTCCGCAACCTCAACACCGAGGATTTTCGCCACTTCGGCCAGGCGGGATAATGTGGGGTTGCCGTTGAGCGAGTTGCTCAAATTCACCCTGCTGATACCAATTTGCTTGGCAATGTCTGCCATCGTCATACCCTTGGAGTGGGCAATTTCTACTACTCGTAATTCCATATTGGTAATATATTTTCACCAAAGGTAATAAATTTGAAAATTTAATCCAAATTTTAGTAAATTACCATTACAATAATTTGCATAATTGAAAATATATTACTAATTTTACATCAGAAATAAACAATAAAGCATTACAGATATGACACAGATGGTAATTGTAAACGGAATGACTGCCCACAGGGCAAATGTAATCGCAAACCGCACTGGTTCGGCAGCGATGGGCGTGGTAAAGGCACAGATGATTGACCTCTTGAAGGCGAAGTTGCAGAGCGGTGTGGCGCACTTCCTCTATATGAAGAAGGATGGCACTCTCCGTGAGGCGTGGGGCACTTGTTCGGGCAATCTGATGCGTGCGACCCAGAACGGTCGTGGTCTTTCGGGCGACCAAGTGAACACGGTCAAATACTACGATGTGATGGTCGGCGGATACCGCTCGTTGAGGTACGAAAATTTGGTTCAGGTCTTTTAGTTGAGGTGGGTATGAAGGCAGTTATTTACGCAAGGGTATCCAGCACGGGCGAGAGGCAATCGACCTCTCGTCAGGTTGCCGACCTGACCGACTACGCTAATTGTAACGGTTTGGAGGTCGTTGAGGTATATGAAGAACATATCAGCGGAGCAAAGCGTAACGAGGAGCGTGCCGTTTTAACCGAGTGCATCGCCTATGCTGTTGGCAACAAAGTCGATGTGGTACTCTTCTCGGAACTGTCCCGCTGTGGTCGTGCGGTATGGGAGGTATTGGACACTATCCGCACATTGAAGGACAATGGTATCAACGCCTATTTCCAAAAGGAGGGTCTATCGTTGTTCTCGGCAGACGGCAAGGAGAACCCGTATCTGGCGGTGATGGTCAGTGTGCTCGGTGTATGTGCACAGATGGAGCGTGAGAACATTGCGTTTCGCCTCAACTCTGGTCGTGCCAAGTACATTGCCGACGGTGGCAAACTCGGTCGCAAGGTCGGTTCGGTCAAGACCAAGGAGCAAAAGCAGGAGGAGTATGCGAGGGTCATCCGCTCGTTGAAACAAGGCAAGTCAATCCGTGATACGGCAGTACTTTGCGATGTGTCCGTTAGCACGGTATTTAGGGTAAAACGAGAGTTTGGATTGTAGAAAATTCTGGGAAAATTATCACGAGCAACTGTTGGGGTGGGGGTGTTTGCGTACCCCGCCCCCAAAAAAATCGCCTTTGGGATAACAGCAAATTTAAGGCACCATACCCCTACCAATCCCCGTTAATCACTGTAAAAAAAATCCATAAATTTCAAACATAAATATACTCATTAAAATAGTGTATATCTGCAAATTAGATTAGATAGAGGTAATAAGTGTTACCACCAATATAATAGGAGTCTTAAAATTGGTAATCCAGATGTAGGTAAATCCGCCTACTCCTCGAATAAGCGTTGTAGCATATCGGCGTGGGTTTCGGACACAATGTTGTAATCTGCACCGATGTAATGTTTATCTGCAAGGGTTGTGCTGGAATGCCCCAGAGCGATATCTATAAATATTCCCTTTAATTGATAGTCGTTATTTGCGATGCTCGACCAACTATCTCTGGCAGTGTAGAAGGTGAAGTTCTCGTCATAGTTCATAATCTTCCTAATTTGTCGAATTACTTTGAGCACATAACCAGAAAAATCCTTGTAAGAAGGGTAGTTGTAGTGGAATCCGAAGTAGTAATTACTTGTTGAGGAGTTATTCCATATATTGTTTTTGTTTGTGCAGAGATATGGTTTGATGAGTTCCTGCAACGGTTGTGCATAGGAGCATATTTCCACCCTGATAGGTTTGCTGGTCTTGTTGCGTATATAGTTAATATCCCCGCTGTCATCACTCCACTTGACCTCTTTTTTATTGAGGTGGTAGATGTCTGTGAGGTTCATACCCATCGTGCAAAATGAGAAGATAAAGAGGTCCCTAACCATTCGTTGGCGCATTGTCTTGAATGGGTAGCGTTGAAGTTCTCGTAGGTCTTCTATTGTGAGATAGAATGGGTCTTTGTTTACGATATTGGGTTTGAAGTTGCGAAAACCTCTCATAACATCAGCTGACAGTTTGTCGGAGTCAATAGCACAGTTTAACACCTTTTTCAAACACGATGCGTATGTGTTCAGACTCCAAGGGGACAACTCTTTGTATTGTTGTTTGGTTCCCCTCCCCTGTGTGTATTGATAACCGTGTTTGAGATACGCCAAACAACCACGCACCCAGTCTGTCGTGATGTCATTGAAAGAAATGCGGTCAGTTGCCTTGTATGCGATATGGTAGTTGATAATTGCTTTGATGGCATATTGGTATTTGGTTTGACTCTTTGGGGTTTCCATCATCACACCATACCAGTATTGCACGAAATCGCCACTGCCATCTACCTTTTGAGTGTTGGGAGAGTATTCCAGAATAGCGGTCATCAAATCTTTGGCACTCATCTCGTCCAGCACGCCACGCATCCTTTGGGTATGCTCTACCTTCCTTGCTATCTCCATCACCGAGTCAAGGAAATCGTTGCTCCTCTCTTTTTCGGAGCGCACCTCATAGGTGTCTGTTTTGCGGATACTGATGCGTTGTCCCTTGTCGTTCCATTCGGATTTCGTCACAGAAACTTCCATTGAACGCATTGTATTCGTCTTGCCGTTGCAGATTTTTAGATATATCGGATAGCGTCCATCATTCTTTTTAGGACCGAGGATGTAATTAAAAGTTGCCATAGACCACCTCCATTTACTCTATTTTTACTCTATTTTACTTTCGTAAAGGTAGAAAATTTAATTCAAAAATGGAAATGTGATTTACTCTAATTAGGCAATAGGGTACATATATAAAGATGTGTTATATATACTTAAATCAATGATTTATAGAGTTTTATAAAACAAAAAAGGAAGAGAAAAATCTCTTCCTAATTTTGAGCTGTTTCCGAGGATTGAACTCGGGACCTCTTCCTTACCAAGGAAGTGCTCTACCACTGAGCTAAAACAGCATTTACTTCCTAAAAGCGGGACAAAAGTACAACGCTTTTTTCAATTGTGCAACTTTTTGGTGCTTTTTTTTCAATAAAAACGCACACGCCCCCATTAATGGTTGAACATCACACCCACATAGCACCGCACACCAGAAGGAAAATCGAACTCACTGCGGCCCAACGAGAACATCCAATCCCCCCTCATCATAAGCGACATACGCTCCGAGAGTGAATACTCAACGCCAACAAAAGGCACCACAACTCCCACCCCATAGTTGCGATAGGAAACGCCATCCTCGGGAGCAACATCAAGTGCGGGCTCACGGGTGAGTGTGAGGTTCTCGACCACGCCCCCACCTATGGTTGTGCCCACAAAAGGTGTGAATCTTCCCCTCTTCCAGCTCCAATCCACAAGTAGGCCACCCCACCCTATGGAGAGCGACGAGCCCCACTTGCCATATCCGAGCGAGGAGGTATAACCCTCCGTACCGACGCGCAGATGGTCACCAAAGCGCAAGCGCACGGCACCACCAATGCCCATAGTTGCCCCCGAAAGCGATTGGGAGGCGCCCGAAACCACCATATCACCGCGCGACACCCAACCCGCGTGCAACATCATACCACCCGAAAAGCCCCGATAGGAGAAGCTACCTTGTGCGGGAACGCCATCACCCGCATAGGCTACCTGCACAATGAGCAGGAGCGAAAATATTGTAAAAAGCAGTTGTTTCATACCGCACAAAAGTAGCAATAAAAGTTAAAAATCGAAGCATCCAATCTCGTTATATCACAAAAAAGTCGTGGGCTCGGCAGTAGGTTCCGAGCCCATAACAATAGATGATTGACGGCAGGCGCTAAAAACCCGCTGTCATTATGGAGGATGCAATGAGTTGGTGACCGAGCCCATTGGGATGGATGCCATCCTCGCACAGTAGCGTGCGCCAATCGCCCGCGTAATTCTCAAATGGCTCTGTGATATTGAGTATGGGAGTATTCGTATTGGTGGCAACCTCAAAGAGGGCACCGTTGTAGCTCTCGTGCCAGCGTTCAATGGCCTCCACCTCGCCACCCATCCAACCGAGGATATTGGCACGCCCCACCTCGTCTATTCCACGACTAAAAAAGTTGAAATAGGAGCGCGAATTAATCGGTGGCAGTGAGAGCAATATGGGCTTTGAGCCAAGCTCGCGAACCCTCTCCACAAGCCCCACAAGCGACTCTCGGAAGTCCGCAAGGGTGGTTTTGGGTTGGTGCTCCCCCTCGGGGTTGAGTGCAATACGCTTCCAATAGAAGTCGCAATCGTTGCCGCCAAACTCTATAAAGGTATAGTTCGAGGTGGCTATATCCTCTGCGTGGTGATTGAGAATGTGGTGGGCAAACCCAATGGTACTTCCAAACTTGCCATAGTTATCCACATCAATACCTCTTTCGGTCTTAATTATCTCCATAAAATTCTGCTCCAATACCGAGTAGCCATTCTCCTCGGTGAGCACAACACCCTTGGTAATCGAATCCCCGAGGGCTACAATTTTGACTCTTTCCATCTGATATATTTTTTTGTATTTTAGTCCCTATTCGGCGCAAAAATAGAGCCACACCAAACACTTTGCGAATTTATGTTATGGGGATAAGCGATTAGTTATAAAAACGGTGTATTTAGGGATAAATGGTGCGATTTTGGGATGTTTGACAAAAAAGTACTACATTTGTCCCAACAAATTTTGTGACGATTTACTATGACCAACAAACAGCGACTATTCTTCGGAGGGCTTGGTGCGGTGCTTCACTCCCTGATTGTCCCCGTCTTTACTTTTGTCTTTGCACTACTCTACAAACCATTTGGCATTGTGGAGCTATTGAATATGGAGCGAGCCTCCTACTCCTTCAATCTTACCATCATCTTTTGCATCCTCTTTGTGGTTGTGGCCATCTCGCGCTTGGTGCTCTACCTTTTGCGCAAACACCTCTCCCCCTCGGGAGCAAATTGTACCCTCTGGGCTGTGGGTGAGGAGATTGTTGGGGCCCTCTTTGCGTCACTCTACATCACCCTTATGATGGAGGGCGAGCAGAGTTTTTTTGAGGTTGTCGGCAGGAGTTTTGGTGTGCTCTTTGGCATCTGCATCTATCCTTACACACTGCTATATCTCGGGCTTTCGCTCCACGCCGAGCGCAACAAGGAGGAGCAGAGTGCCGACCCTGCATCGCTCATAAAATTCTACGACGAATACAAGAAACTGCGCCTTGTGATAGCCTCCGAGGCGGTCATCTACCTCAAATCGGAGGAGAACTATGTTCAGATTCACCACACCGACAAGGGCAAGGTGCGCAAATTTGTGCTCCGTTCCTCGATGCGTGCCCTCGAAGAGCAGATGACTCGCCACGGATTGGTGCGCTGCCACCGCTCCTACTTCATCAACCCCGACTACATCAAGATGATACACAAGGAGCCCTCGGGCGTGGTTGTTGCCGAGCTCACAACCGAGGGTGTCGAGTCCATCCCCATCTCCCGCAAATACCAAGAGGAGATAACAAGGAGACTGTAAAGGAATTGAAAGTTGAAAATTGAAAATAAGGTGCACCAAAAGACGGACCTCACCCGAGCTTTGCTCACCCTCTCCTAACCTAGGAGAGGGAAAAAAAGGAGATCCCTCTCATAAGTTAGGAGAGGGTGCCCGAAGGGCGGGAGAGGTCTGTTAATTCAAAATTCAAAATTATTCCCTCTCATAAGTTAGGAGAGGGTCCGCGTAGCGGGGGTGAGGTCTGTCATAAGCGCGGTAGATGCCAACCGCCTGCCATTCGGCAGTCGTGGCAAGACGAAAAAATCGCGGGTATCTTTTTTGATACCCGCGAATCACTTGGGACCTATGAGTCTAATGAGTCCTATATTAAACTAAAAACTGTACCCCACAATATCGGCGGCATAGTTGCTCCAATACTCGGCTGTTTTGTAAGCCTCCACGCTCTCGGTGGGTACATAAATCTTGCGCCCCGAGGCATTAAATTCAAACATACTCCAATCTCCACTTGGCGGAGTCGTAGGCTTGCAATAGACACTTGTCAGCGACTCGCAACCATAGAATGCACCACTTCCAATCGAAGTAACACCCTCGGGAATGGTAACACTTGTCAGCAAGGTGCAACCATTAAATGCCCCTCCTCCAATCGAAGTAACGCTATCGGGAATGGCGTATTCTGTTAAACCACAACCTGTGGCAAATGAGTTAAGAACACCATCAATAATCAAACAGCGATTGTCGTCCGATGCAAATTTACCATAGAAACTTGTCAGCGAGGTGCAACCAGAGAATGCAGAACCCCCAATCGAAGTTACGCTATCGGGAATGGTAACACTTGTCAGCGAGGTGCAACCATTGAATGCAGAATCTCCAATCGAAGTAACGCTGTCGGAAATGGTAACACTTGTCAGCGAGGTACAACCATTGAATGTATAATTTCCAATCTCAGTAACGCTGTCGGGAATGGCGTATTCTGTTAAACCACAACCTGTGGCAAATGAGTTAAGAACACCATCAATAATCAGACAGCGATTGTCGTCCGATGCAAATTTACCATAGAAACTTGTCAGCGAGGTACAACGACCGAACGCCCCTCCTCCAATCGAAGTAACGCAGTCAGGAATGGTAATGCTCGCAAGGCTCGAACACATCATGAATGCATAATCTCCAATCGAAGTAACGCCATTGCCAATGGTCACGCTTGTTAGCGAGGTGCAACCCAAAAACGCACCGGTTCCAATCGAAGTGGCGCCATCGCAAATAACAACCTCCTTAAGACTCGAACATCCTGAAAAAAGACCATCTGGAACGTGGTTGATCGCGACTCTTTCGAGCGAAGTACAACCACGAAAAACATCATTACCACCAATCTCTTCGACACTGTTGACGTCAACCTCTGTCAGCCCTGTGCAATACTGAAATGCATATTTATCAATATATTTAATATCGGTATTGACAGTGGAAAAGCTTGCCAACATCGGGCAAAATTCAAATGCGCCCTCACTAATTCTTTCTATACCTCTCGGGATAGAAATCGTTGTTATGTTTTCCAATTTTTGAAAAGTATACACTTCTATCGCTGTAACTCCCTCGGGAATTGCATACTCGGTTAGTCCTGCGGGTGCAAAAGCTTTAAGCATCCCATCAAAAATCAAACACCTTCCATCGGCAGAAACATTATTGCCCTCAAACCTTTCAAGCCCCGAGCAACCACCAAAAACACCAGCCTCCATAGAAACAACACTGTCAGGAATGATTACGGTAGTCAAACCAATACAGTCACAAAATGCCCATCCTTTTATGGTTGTAACACTATTGCCAATGGTTAACTCTGCCAAAGCATAGCATTCACAAAAAGTATATGGCTCAACAGTTGTAATAGCATCAGGAATGGTGAAGCTTGCAAGACTTATACAACCGGCGAACGCTCCTTCTCCAATTGAGGCAACGCTCTCGGAGATTTTAATACTTGTAAGACTTGTGCTGTTTTCGAAAGACCTGGCTCCAAGTTGGGTAACTTTTTTGGGGATAGTAATACTCTCAAGGCTTGAACAGTTACAGAATGCATAATCTCCAATCTCCGTAACCTCACCATCGAATTTGATTACACCCTTGCCGTTTTCGTAGGTGTTTGATACGATATTTACCCCGAAAACATTTGTAGCATAGGGCGTAACGACATTACCGTCGGTGGAGGTGTACCAGATTTCGTTGGTGGGTTGCACATCGAAGGAGGCCATAGGGGTTATCACGTTGCGCTCGATGGTGATGCTCTTGGAGGTCGATTTGGTGATGGTGGTGCCGTCCGAGAGGGTCGCTTTGATGGTGATGCCCTCGTCGAAGGTCTGGGGTGCCAACACGAAGTAGAACTCGGTGGGTGTGGTGCTATCCAGGGCAATACCCTCGCCACAGTCCAATGTGATAGTCCTCACATACTCGCCAAAGAAGAGGGTGCCACCCACCTGGCTGTCATCATCGGGTCCGCCCTCCTCGCCCAACAGGGCCAGGCGATTCTCCTCGTAGTAGAGTGTCGCGTCTCCCGCCAACTGCTCTTTGTTGTTGCCAGTGAGCGTCACCTCTGTAACCGAGGCAGCACCTGTGAGTTGAACTTTTATCCAACCACACACGCTCTTCAAAGCAAAATCGTTGGTTGTCCCCACAGAGGTCATAATATTGGCTCCCACACCATAGGAACCATTCAGGTAGTACTGCGTACCTGGGATGGTGATGCCGATAGACTTGGTTGTGGCGTTGAGTTTGTAGTCGTCGGAGTAGGGATAGACTAGCACCACCTTGTCGATTTCGGCGGTAGCATCGCTCATACGGTTGTCCTCCACAACCAAAGCGCCATTGCGGTCTCCCGTATCACCCATAAACAAGAATCGGTTGTTGGCATCCGAAAAGTAGAATACCGACACTTCGTCATCCTCGGTCCAGGTGGTACGGCACTGCTCGTCGAGTTGTATGCGCGAGGTTGCGTCGTCGAAAGAGACGTTTATCTCGTTAGGCAACTCGCGCGAGACAGCATTATTCTCAACAACACTCTCTTCGAGTGTGTTTGTGGTACAAGCAACGCCACACAGCATTGCCAATACCATAAAGAGTTTAGAAGTAGTTCTCATAAGATTGTGTTTTGTTGTGTTACCATTCAACTTCGGGTCCCTCTTTGGGATCTTCAAGGGTTGTTGCAATGCCCGATTCGACATTTACTTCTACAATCTCCAATTCTGGGTTTTCGTAACGATTTTTCATAAGCATAAATATGTTTTGAGTTAATAATTAAATTGTTGCAACTCAAAACCATACGGCACCGATATGGTAAATTATGGGCAAAAAGAAAGCGTGGCGCCGAAGACTTATTTTAGTTGGATGGGCTCTGGTAAAGCCTTGAATGTAAAATAAGCGACAGCCCACGCCCATACCCACAGGGTATGACGTGAGAAGATGTCTGCTTACTCTCCATTCGTTAAATTTACCAGATTTATCCAACGAGAATAAACTTACACTTTCCGTGTTTTTTTAATATGTTCCCACAAAAATAAAAATTTATTCTAAAATTCTCAATTCCCGATTCCCAATTCTCAATTTTTTTTTGTACTTTTGGGGGATTGAATTTGGATAGAACTGTATGTACGACTACAAAACGCTCCGCAAAATCATCATTACCCTCGCCGTATTATTTGGCGCGGTACTGATGGTTTTGGTATTCACATCGCTGCCACTCAATAAGTTTGCGTGGCTATCGGTATTATTACTCATAGTGGTGGGAGTCTATTTTGTATCCATCCCCCTTAAACTCATTGGCGAGATGAAGAGCTTGGAAGCCCTCATCGAAAAGTACAAAAAAGGAGCAAACAACACCAAGGACTAACCTAAAAAAACATTACATAGACAATGAAAAGAATTCTTATCGCTGGCGCGGGTGGTCAGATTGGCTCGGAACTTACGGGCTACCTCCGCAAAATCTATGGTCCCGAGAATGTCGTAGCTGCCGACTTGCGCGAATGTCCCCATTTGGCGTATGACGGTCCCTTTGAGATTCTCAACATCCTCGATAGGGAGGCCTATGCTGCCTTGGTGCGTAGCTACAACATCGACACCATCTTCAACCTCGTGGCGGTGCTCTCCGCAACGGGTGAGAAGAACCCCCAGGGTGCGTGGAACATCAATATGGGCGCACTGATGAACTCGCTCGAAATTGCCCGCGAGTATGGTTGCGCACTCTTCACCCCCTCGTCGATTGGTGCCTTTGGTGGCGACTTCGAGAGGGACAATACCCCCCAAGATGTCTCGATGCAGCCCAACACCATCTATGGCGTATGCAAGGTTACAGGCGAGCTTTTGTCGAACTACTACTTCTCGCGCTTTGGCGTGGATACCCGTAGCGTGCGCTTCCCCGGCATCATCTCGAATGTGACAATGCCTGGTGGCGGTACTACCGACTACGCTGTGGAGATTTTCTACGAGGCAGTCAAGACAGGCCACTACACCTGCCCCGTACCTGCCGATGTATATATGGATATGATGTATATGCCCGATGCTCTCAAATCCATCGTGGATTTGATGGAGGCCGACCCCACCAAGTTGCGCCACCGCAACTCGTTCAACATCGCATCTATGAGCTTCACCCCCGAGATTCTCGCTGCCGAGATTCGTAAACACATCCCCGAATTCACAATGGACTACAATGTAGACCCCGTCAAGGAGGAGATTTCGAGGAGCTGGCCCAACAAACTCGACGATACTTGTGCTCGCGAGGAGTGGGGCTGGAACCCCGATTGGGACTTGGAGAAGATGGTTGTCGATATGTTGCGTGCCGTTAGGGCAAAGCTCGGCAAATAGCCACAATAACTCTATGGGCGTAGCGACAAACCTACGCCCTTTTTTATTAATAAAGTAGAACAACTATGAGGACAGCAATCTATGGCGCCGGTTCATTGGGAACAATTCTGGGCGCATACATAACCAAAAATGGCGGTAAGGTTGAGCTTATCAACCGCAATAAAGCCCACATCGAGGCTCTCCAACAGAAGGGTGCGCAGGTGGTGGGTACGCTCAATTTCACCCAACCTGTGGTAGCCTACCTACCCGAACAGATGGAGGGCACCTACGACATCATCTTCCTGATGACCAAGCAACAGCAGAATGTGGAGGTTGTCACCCGCTTGAAGGATTTTTTGGCGGAGGATGGTGTGATTGTAACGCTCCAAAATGGTATTCCCGAGTTGCAGATTGGCGAGATTGTGGGCGATGGTCGCACACTCGGCTGCACGGTTGCGTGGGGCGCTACAATGAAGGAGGCCGGCGTGTGCGAACTCACCAGCCAGCCCGATAGCCTTACTTTTTCGCTCGGCTCGCTCACCAAGGAGCGCAACGGCCACTTTGAGGATGTGAAAGCCCTCTTGGAGATGATGGGCGAAGTGGAGGTGGATGAGAACTTTGTGGGCACCCGTTGGAGCAAACTGCTCATCAATGCCTCCTTCTCGGGTATGAGCGCGGTGTTGGGTTGCACCTTTGGTGAGGCAGCCAAGGCGAAGCCATCCAGACGCATTGTTCAGGCTCTCATCAAGGAGTGTATCGACGTGTGCGCGGTGGGCGGCATCCGCATTGAACCCGTACAGGGCAAAGACATTGTCAAATTGCTCGACTATAAGGGTGATCTGAAAAAGGCCCTTTCGTTCTTTATCATCCCCATAGCAATCCGCAAACACGCCCTCTTGAAGGCGAGTATGTTGCAGGATATCGAGAAGGGCAAACTCACGGAGGTTGATGCCATCAATGGCGTAGTGAGTGCCTATGGTCGCAAGGTCGGCTGCCCCACCCCTATGAACGATAAGGTTGTGGAGATTATCCACCGCATCGAGAAGGGCGAACTCAAACCTTCGTTTGACAACTTGTCGCTTTTTTAAGGTCGAAGGTCTAACGTCTAACGTCTAATGTCACGGGGCGCACCATTTGGTGCGCCCCGAAGATTTATTAGGGAATTTAGGGAATTTAGGGAGATTAATGAGAGTTCCCTACACTCCCAGAACTATGAGAACTATGAGAACTATGAGAACTATGAATTTTCGGGCGCATTGCACCCGCGACGGTCGACAAAAAAAACGGACCTCACCCGCCTTTCAGGCACCCTCCCCTAACCTAGGGGAGGGTTATAAGTTTTCGGGCTCGCAAACGCGAGCCCGCGACGTTTGACCAGACTACGTCTGCTCTAAAATGCTCACGCTCGGCATAGTCTGCAAGCAGCCTCTGCCCTCGCTTACTCGCATTTGCGACGTTAGACAAAAATCGCGAGTGCATATCGCGGAGAAAATTTTGTGCCAAACAAGAAGGCGAGTCCGCAGTTTGCTGAACGCAAATGAGGAACTCGCCTATCGCAGAGCGGTGCAAAATTTACCCGCGAGATGTGCTCGCACTAGAATTTGACAAGAAGTCCCACACCGGCAACCTCCTGAATCTGCAAGCAAGCGTGTGCCGAACCATCGGGCTGTGGAATCTTGATATTGTCGTCGTAAATCATCTGGAAATTGACGTTTGCCGAGAGCCACTTGTTGATTTTCAGGTCGAAACGCACGGTCCAATCAACATCGACATTCTGTGGCTTGTCGAGGAAGTTGGAGAAGAGGTTCAGACGAGTGTAGCCCGAGAGGTCGCCCCAAATGGTGCCTTTGGCCTCAATCTTCACGTTACCACCAAACTCGTGACGGGTGGAGGTGCCATCCAAGCCATAGATGGGTTGGAGAGCCTCAACATTGACCACCGTAGCCTTCCAAGTTGCTGGCGAGGCGTTGACCGAGAGCCACGATTTGGGAGCCCACTCCACACCAAGACCGCCACTGAAATAGGCGGGGGCCATAAAGCCCGAAGTCTGCTTGTAGGCACCCGTCTCCTCATTCTTCACTCCGTAGTCATAGCCGGGGGCAAATTGGGTGTTGAATTTCAGCAGGGCCGAAACATAGAGGTTATCATAGACTTTGTGACCATACGACGAGGAGAAGTAGATTTTGTCGTTGGTCTTGCGAAGACCATTACTCTCGGTACGGTTCAGACCATAGGCCAACTCCAAACGATTCTGCCAAAGGATTGCATCTTTCTTGTAATCAATGGAGTAGTTGAATTGGAAATCGGCTGCAACACTGGGATCACCACCCGCTGCCCAATTGGTGAGAGTCATCTGCGAACCTGTAATACCGGCACTACCTGCCATTGTCCAAGGCGAGGGCTCCGAAGTGGGTTCCTCGGCCATAAGCGACACGCTCACAAGGAGTGCCGCCAGAGTGTAAAGAATCTTTTTCATCGTATTTGTTTGTTTTTGGATTTTCGGTAGCACAAATATAGTGCATAATTCCCCATTTTTCAACTTTCAACTTTCAACTTTCAACTTTTATCGGTACTTTTGTAGCACATTTGGCGTGGGGGTTTCGTCGCTGCCTCCCCTTTGGGGAGGGAGAGGAAAGTCCGAGCAACGCAGAGCACCGTGCTTTCTAACGGAAAGTTGTCGGCGACGGCAAGGTTAAAGGTAACAGAGAATAACCGCCCCGCAAGGGGTAAGGGTGAAAAGGCGGGGTAAGAGCCCACCGCCCGTGTGGCGACACATTGGGGACAGTACTACCGACGGGTTGCAAGTTCAAGTATATCGACAGTATGTAGGGTTGCTCGCCCGATGTCGAGGGGTAGAACGCTTTAACCTGCACGCAAGTGCAGTGTATAGATTAATGACGAAGGCCGCGCCGCCGAGGAAGGGTTGTGAGCAACCCATCCAAAGTGGAGCCCGCGGTACAGAACTCGGCTTACACGCCACGCCAAATGTTTTTTCAATTCAAAATTCAAAATTCAAAATTCAAAATTGAAAATCAATCCACTACACATAGATAATTTCGACTACGAGCTACCCGACGAGAGAATCGCAAAGTTCCCTCTCGCGGAGCGTGACCACTCCAACCTTCTGGTATGGAGAGAGGGCAAAATCACCCATCGCAAGTTCTACAACCTCACCGAGGAGTTGCCCGAAGGTGCACTCTTGGTCTTCAACAACACGCGAGTATTCCGCGCAAGGCTCATTATGCACAAGCCGAGTGGCGCACGCTTGGAGGTATTTTGCTTGGAGCCACACGCCCCTGCCGACTACGAGAATGCCTTTTCTGTCAAAGGAGAGTGTAGTTGGAGATGCCTTGTGGGTGGCTTGAAGAAGTGGAAAGAGGGGGCGCTTGTCATCGATTTCGAGATGAATGGCTCACCATGCCGATTGGAGGCTTGGAGGGGAGAGCAGGTTGATAAAGCACACGTTGTAACCTTCCGCTGGAATGCCGATGCCACCTTTGGTGAGATTATCGAACAGCTCGGCAGGATTCCCATTCCGCCCTACCTGAATCGTGAGAGCGAGGATATTGACAACACCCGCTACCAGACAGTCTATTCGCGCATTGAGGGCTCCGTTGCGGCCCCAACAGCAGGTCTGCATTTCACCCCCCGATTGATTGAGGAGTTGCACACGCGCGGTATCCACACCGAGGAGGTGACGCTCCACGTTGGTGCCGGCACCTTCCTTCCCGTCAAGGAGGAGGACGCCACAAAACATACGATGCACACCGAGCACTTCACAGTTGGACTCGACACACTCCGCAACCTTCGCTCAAACTTGGGACACATCATCAGTGTTGGTACCACCAGCACCCGCACCATAGAGTCGCTTTCGGCACTCGGTTGGAGAATTTTGCAGAGTGGCTCACCCGAGGCGGAGAGGGTTGTTGGTCAGTGGGAAATCTACGATATTCCGAGCGAGGTGGGTGCCGACAGGCTATTGGGAGCACTCGTGGAGTGGATGGAGCGCAAGGGCGTGGAGTCACTCTCGGCCGCCACACAGATTATGATTACCCCCCACTACCGTTTCCGCATAATTGAGGGCTTGGTTACTAATTTCCACCAACCCAAGAGCACACTTCTCCTGCTGATTTCTGCCATTGTTGGCGAGCAATGGAGAGAGATATACGGCTACGCAATGGCAAACGGCTTCCGTTTCCTATCCTATGGAGATAGTTCATTGCTCTTCGTACCCAAAAAATTTTGAATTTTGAATTCTGAATTTTGAATTCTGTTATGTCACGATTTTTACCAACATCTGCAAAAGAGGTCGAAGCCCTCGGTTGGGACTACATTGATGTAATCCTCTTCTCGGGCGATGCCTACATCGACCACCCCTCATTCGGCATTGCCGTCATAGGTCGCCTTTTGGAGGCAGAGGGCTATCGTGTGGCCATTGTACCACAACCCAACTGGCGTGACGATTTGAGAGACTTCAAGAAGTTGGGCAAGCCACGCCTCTTTTTTGGCGTTTCGGCGGGCTCTATGGACCCTATGGTCAATCACTATACGGCGGCCAAACGTCTGCGTCACGACGATGCCTACACCCCAGGTGGAGCCTTTGGCTTCCGCCCCGACTATGCCGTTGCGACCTACACCAAGATTCTCAAAGAGCTCTACCCACATACACCCGTAATCATCGGAGGCATTGAAGCCTCGCTACGCAGGCTCACCCACTACGACTATTGGGCCGATGGGCTCAAACCCTCCATCCTTGTGGAGAGTGGTGCCGATTTGCTGATGTATGGTATGGGCGATAGGAGCATTGTGGAGGTTGCCAAGGCGTTGAAAAACGGCTACAATGCCAAACTTTTGCGCAAGTTGCCACAAGTGGGATTCATTGCCGACGGCTCCTACGTTGAGCGACTGCCCAAGGAGAGCACTATTATGATGCACTCTTTTGAGGAGTGCTGTCGCAATAAGAGGGCCTTCGGTGATAACTTCGTGAAGATGGAGATTGAGAGTAACCGTATGGCCCAGACCAAGACCATCGTGGAGCCTGTGGGCGAAAGGTTTGTGGTTATCAATCCCCCCTACGAGCAGATGACCACCGAGGAGTTGGACCACAGCTTCGATTTGCCCTACACTCGCCTACCCCACCCCCGATATAAAGACAAGACCATCCCCGCATACGAGATGATTAAACACTCGGTCAATATCCATCGAGGCTGCTTTGGTGGCTGCTCGTTCTGCACCATCTCGGCACATCAGGGTAAGTTTGTCACATCAAGAAGCGAGCGTAGCATCCTCGCCGAGATTGAGAAGGTGAAACTCCTGCCCGACTTCAAGGGCTACCTCTCGGATGTGGGTGGCCCCTCGGCCGATATGTACCGACTTGGGGGCAAGAATACCGAGCTGTGCAAGAGGTGTGTGCGTCCCTCGTGTCTCACCCCTCGTGTGTGTCCCAATCTGAATCGCGACCTCACACCCCTTCTGGACCTCTACCACAAAGTCCGCGAGGTGAAGGGTATCAAAAAGGCCTTCATCGGTAGTGGCATACGCTACGATATTCCCGATGATGGTGGTAGGTATATGCGCGAGGTCATCCTCCACCACACCTCGGGCCGCTTGAAGGTGGCACCCGAGCACACCGAGCCCCACGTTCTGCACCTTATGCGCAAACCCGCGTGGGAGGAGTTCGAGAAGTTGCACGCCTTCTTCCAGAGGGTGTGTAGGGATAACGGCCTGCGCTATCAACTCATCCCCTATTTTATCTCCTCACACCCCGGTTGCAGGGAGGAGGATATGAAAAAGTTATCAACAAAGACCCGCGCACTGAATCTTATGACCGACCAAGTGCAGGACCTCACACCCACCCCTATGACGCTATCTTCGGTGATGTTCTACACGGGCGAGGACCCATATACGGGCAAGGAGGTCTATGTTGCTAACAGCTACGAGGAGAAGTGTCAACAAAAAAGTTATTTCTTTCGAGGGAAAAAAGTTGAAAACCGAGGCAAAAAGAGTACCTTTGAGCAGAAGAAACGAAGAAAATAGACCACTATGGCAAACGAAACACGATACAAGAAGAGCAAAAATGAAGATGCCTACAAGGCAGTAACCGAGGTGCAGGGCAGGGTTTTGCCCCACGCTCTCGACCTCGAAGAGGCTGTACTCGGTGCGCTGATGCTCGAAAAAGATGGCATCATAACCGTGCAGGACTACCTCTCGGGCGACGCCTTTTACAGTGAGGCTCACCGCATAGTTTATAGCGCCATTGAGCGACTCTCGCAGGAACTCAAACCTATCGACCTGCTGACCGTCACCGAGAAACTCAAACAAGAGGGACAACTCAAAGCCATTGGAGGTGCCCCATTCCTCGCGCGTCTGACACAGAAGGTCGCCTCGGCATCCAACCTCGAATACCACGCCACAATCGTGGCACAGAAATATGTGCAGAGGGAGCTCATTCGTGCTTCGGATGAGATTCTCCAACGCTCCTTCGATGAGTCAAAAGACCTCTCGGACCTTCTGAATTTTGCCGAGCAGGAGATTTTCAAGGTTGCCGAGGGCCACATCTCCAAAGAGGTGCAGTCGTCGGGTAGCATTATGCGCGAAACCCTGCGCCTAATTGAGGAGGCGAGCAAAAAGGGTGGCAAGATCAATGGCGTGCCCACGGGCTTCCGCGATTTGGACAAGCTCACCCTCGGTTGGCAACCCTCGGATATGATTATCATTGCGGCGCGTCCCTCGATGGGTAAGACCGCATTTGTGCTCTCTATGGCACGCAACATCGCTGTCGAGGAGCAAAAGCCCGTTGCCTTCTTCTCGTTGGAGATGAGCGCCACACAGTTGATGATGCGTCTGCTGGTGGCCGAAGCACAACTCGACTCACGCGATGTTCGTAGCGGTAGGCTCACCCCCGAGCAGTGGAGCCACCTCGAAAAGGCAGCCAAACCACTCTCGGAGGCACCCTTGTTCATCGACGACACCCCCGCGCTACCCGTTACGGAGTTCCGCTCGAAGGTGCGCAAACTCAAAGCACAACACGACATTCAGCTTGTGGTGATTGACTACCTGCAACTTATGACCGGTCCCCAAGACACCAAGGGCAACCGTGAGCAGGAGGTGGCCTACATCTCGCGTACTCTGAAAGCTATTGCCAAGGAGCTCAATATTCCCATCATTGCCCTCTCGCAGCTCAACCGTTCGGTGGAGTCGCAGGGTGGTAGCAAACGTCCCCAACTCTCCAACCTTCGAGAGAGTGGTGCTATTGAGCAGGATGCCGACATTGTGGCCTTCATCCACCGCCCCGAATACTATGGACTCACCCAATTGGAGGACGGCACAACGACCAAAAACCTTGCAGAGATTATCGTTGCCAAGCACCGTAATGGCGCAACCGATACAATCCGTATGAAGTTCCTCAACGACTACGCCCAATTCTGCGACTTCGATCCGCTGGCGGGTGGCGCACTCTCGGGTGGTGAGAGGGAGTTTGGCAGTGCCATTGATGGTGGTGGCTTGGAGATGGCTGGCGCAGGCTTTGGCGATATGGGAGGCTTTGGCGCAGCTGGTGCCGACTTCGGTATGCCCCCCACAAGTGCGGGTGCCGATGGTTCCAAGGCTCGTGGCCCTGTGATGAGCACCAGCGAAGAGGCTCCTTTTTAGAATTGAGAATTATATTATCCTCCCCTAGGTTAGGGGAGGGTGCCCGAAGGGCGGGAGAGGTCCGTCAATTTGAATTGAGAAATAATTTCTCGCGCCGTAGGCGCACCATAATTTTCCATTCTCCATTTTCAATTTTCAATTAGACAACAATACCGATGGCGTTCAAGAGGATATATAGCAGTGCAGTCGTTGGCATCAATGCCCTAACAGTGGAGGTCGAAGCAAATGTTTCGCCTGGTATCGGTATGTTCTTGGTGGGACTGCCCGACAGCGCTGTGAAGGAGAGCCAGGAGAGGATTCGCTCCGCCTTTGAGAATAGTGGGCTGCGTATGGTAGGCAAAAAGACCATTGTCAATCTCGCACCTGCCGACCTCAAAAAAGAGGGCTCGGCTCTGGATCTCCCCATCGCCATTGCCATACTCGCAGCCACCGAGCAGGTGGAGAGTGAGGGGTTGGATGGTTGGGTAATTATGGGCGAGTTGTCGCTTGATGGTAGTGTAAAACCCATCAAGGGAGCCCTTCCCGTAGCCATTGAAGCCCTTGCCAAAGGATTCAGAGGTGTGATTCTCCCCCGCGATAATGCCGAGGAGGCAGCCGTTGTGGAGGGTTTGGAGGTCATCGGTGTCGGCTCCTTGCGCGAGGCTGTCGATTTCCTCTGCGGTGCGAGAGATATCGCCCCCACGAAGGTGGCTACCAACCTACTCTTTGAGGAGAGGGCCAACCGCTATGGCGAGGACTTCGCCGATGTAAAGGGACAAGAGTATGTCAAGCGTGCCTTGGAGGTGGCGGCTGCCGGTGGTCACAACATTGTGATGATTGGAGCCCCCGGCTCGGGTAAGACTATGCTCGCTCGCCGTATGCCCACAATTATGCCCCCTCTGACGCTCGAAGAGGCACTCGAAACAACCAAGATACACTCCGTGGCTGGCAAACTCGGTAGCGAGAAGGGGCTACTCACCCGTCGTCCATTCCGTTCACCCCACCACTTGGCTTCGGCTGTGGCAATGGTGGGAGGAGGTAGCAACCCACAGCCTGGTGAGATTTCACTTGCCCACAACGGCATTCTCTTTTTGGATGAGCTCCCCGAATTTGGCAGGTCCATCTTGGAGGTTATGCGCCAACCATTGGAGGATAAGGTTGTGACAGTTGCGAGGGCCAAATATTCTGTGGCCTACCCTGCAAACTTTATGCTCGTGGCCTCTATGAACCCCTGTCCTTGTGGCTACTACAACCACCCCACCAAGGAGTGCAGTTGCTCACGCCACGCTGTGGAGAAGTACATAAACAAAATCTCGGGCCCGCTGATGGACCGTATCGACATACAGATTGAGGTTACCCCTGTGGAGTACAACCAGATGAACGACAGCACCCCCGCAGAGCCAAGTAGCGCCATTCGCGCGAGGGTTATTGCCGCCAGGGAGCGACAGCGACAGCGTTTTGATGGCATTGAGGGGGTATTTACCAATGCTATGATGAATAGTGCTATGCTTGCAGAGTTCTGCCCGCTCGACGATGCTTGTGCGAAGATTCTCGGCAGGGCTATGGAGCGACTCTCGCTCTCGGCACGCGCCCACAACCGCATCATCAAGGTGGCTCGCACGATTGCCGACTTGGAGGGCTCGGAGAGTATCACCACTGCCCACATTGCCGAGGCCATCGGCTACCGCAACCTCGATAGGGAGAATTGGGGAACAAAAATTGAGAGTTAGAAGGCTCTCATTTTTTGTCTAACGTCTAACGTCCAACGTCAATTCTCAATTCGTATGCGCTCCCTTCCGCCATTCCTAAAAATCCTTCCCCTGATTATTGCAGGCATTCTTCTGGGCGGAGCTGTGGATATTAGGGCGTGGATGGTGGCAGTGGGTGCTGCGATATTCTCGCTTCTCGGATACATTCTGCGCCGCAAATGGGCAGGAGATGTCTATGTTGCACTCTCCATAACTCTTTGGGCTCTCTGCGCCACAGAAGTGCGTGAGCCACAACCCAATAGTATTGCAAACCAAAATAGCGATTACTCGGCTACCATCGTGACCGAGCCCTACACCGTGGGACGTTGGCAACGATGCGATGCCGAGGTGAGGGGTAGCAAATTAGGTGGCAACAAAATCCTATTGCGTGCAGATACGGCACTCACCATAAGGCTTGGCGAGCGAGGCACTTTGAGTGGTCGCGTGCGCCCCCTGCCCGAAAACTCCTACGGCAAGTTGATGCACAGACGTGGCTATGTGGGTACCCTCTATCTCACCTCCGCGCACGATTGGAGCGTGGATGGTGAGGCTCACACCCCCACCATCGGTGCCCGCAAAATACAGCGCGCCCTCTTGGAGCACATCGACATCCTCGGCTTGGAGAGGGATGAGAGCGCCATTGTGAAGGCAATGTTGCTCGGATGGAGGGGTGAGATTAGCAACGAACTGCGTGGCGACTACTCCCGCGCAGGGGCCTCACACCTCTTGGCAATCTCTGGACTCCACGTCGGTATTGTGGCAATGTTGGTGTGGTGGCTCTGTTGGCTACTACCAATTGCAGGGCGTAGAGGTCATATTGTGCGCAACATTGTGGCCTCACTTGTGATGATACTCTATGCGGTAGTAACGGGCCTTTCGCCCTCGGTGGTAAGAGCCACGCTGATGTTTGTGGTGGCACAAGGCACCCTCGCCTACGGCACAACACGCTCCTCGCTCAACGCACTATGTGGCACACTTGCAGTGATGCTTTTGGTGAATCCCAACAACCTCTACGATATAAGCTTCACCCTCTCGGCGGTAGCCGTGGTGGGTATTGCCATAGGCTTTGGTCCTGCGATGGAGTTCCTCGGTGGCAAGGGGAGTCATCGGGCAGTGCAAGCCCTATTGGGAGTGGTGATTGTGGGCATCTGTTCGACCGTTGCAACCCTTCCCCTGGTGGCACACACATTCGGTATGGTGAGTCTTGTGGGTATTTTTCTCAACCCTATTGTGATACTTACTGCCGAAATTATTGTGCTGGCTGGATTTATTTGGGTATCTTTGCCCCTGGGAGCACTCGCACCCACGATGGGGTGGATTATAGGAGGGGCCGCAAAGGTGCAAAATGCCGTTGTGGAGTATGCCTCCTCACTTCCCTACTCGGCCTTGGAGGTCGAACTGCCGAAGTGGGTAGTGGTTGTGGGCTACCTGATGATGGGTGTGGGTGTATTGATTGCTGTGCTTTGGAAAGATAGAAAACAATGGAGAGTGGAGAGTTAGAGATACTCCTATCGGAGGAGTTCCGAGCAGAGGTGGAGCGAAATATTGGGCGTAGTGCAGAGAGCATTGCGCTCGATAGACGTGTGCCCCACGCCCGATTGGTGGCCACGCAGGTGAAATACCTCCAAAGGGCCGAGAAGAAACTCCCCACCTACCACGCCTCGCGTGCCATACTCCCCTCGCTTGCTTTTGAGCAGTCGAGTAGCGAGGAGTGCGCTGCCCATAAACCCTTTTCGGGCAAATTGGCGGTCGATTTGACCTGTGGCCTGGGTGTGGATACCCTCTATCTCTCGAAACGATTTGAGAGGGTTGTGGCCATTGAGCACAACCCCACCCTTGCTGCCATCACACGCCACAACCTCACACTGATGGGGGCAGAGAATGTGGAGGTCATAACGGGCGAGTCGGAGGAGTTCCTCGCCAACCTCACCCACGCCGACCTCATCTATGCCGACCCCGACAGACGCAGTGCCGAGGGCAAGAAGATGGTATGCTTGGAGGACTGCTCACCCAATATGGTAGCACTCCTGCCCACACTCAAAGAGAAGAGCGATGCGCTTGTGGTGAAACTCTCGCCTATGTTCGACATCAAGGAGGCACTCGTAGCCTTCGGTCGCGAGGCAAGCGTGGAGGTTGTATCCCTTGCAGGCGAGGTCAAGGAGGTTGTGGTCAAGTGGGTAAAGGGATGCAAGGAGAGCACCATCACCGCTACCGCTTTGGGGTGTGGCTCATTTGAGGTGCCCACCGAGCGAGAGGCCATAGCCAGAAACAAGGAGTTCAACCCCACACAATACACCCACCTTGTGGTACCCGATGCTGCACTGCGCAAGGCTGGCATTGTGGGCGAGTGGTGCCATAGCGAGGGGTTGGATAACTTCGGAGCCTACGCCTTCGCCAACCATAGGCCTACGACCACAATGGGACATATATATAATATAGAGGTATCGCTCCCCTGGCAACCCAAAAAACTTAAACCCCTCATCGGGGGCCGATTGGAGATTGTGCGCCACTCCTTCCCCCTCTCCACCGCAGCTATCTGTAAGGCTCTCGGTGCCAAGGAGGGCAAGGGCGACAGGTGGGCCTTTGCAGAGATTGAACACCAGATGTGGGCAATGAAGATTACGGACTAAACAAAAAAACAACAATACAATGGGCAACTTTAAGGAAGATGTGGCAAAGGTCGAGGCCTTTGTCTTTGATGTGGATGGAGTATTTACCGATGGGGGTATTATTCCTCTGGCGGATGGCGACTTCATCCGTAAGTACAACGCCAAAGATGGCTATGCGGTGGCTTATGCCATAAAGATGGGCTACAAAGTGATTGTCATCAGCGGTGGCAGGGGCGAGATTCTGCGCAAGAGGTTCCAGCACTTCGGCGTGGAGGAGTTACACCTCGATGTGGCCGACAAGTTGGGCCGCCTCAATGAGATTATCGAGCGCTTGGGGCTCAATCGCGAAAATGTACTCTTTATGGGCGACGACATCCCCGATTTGGAGTGTATGAAGGCCGTGGGCCTTCCCGTAGCACCTGCCGATGCTGCGTGGGAGTGCATCGAAGCCGCACGCTATGTGTCGGAGTTTGGCGGTGGCAAAGGATGTGTGAGGGATATTGTCGAACAGGTGCTCCGCGCCCACGGCAAATGGGCACTCAACTCCGAGGGTGTTACCTGCTCAAAAGATGTAAAGAGCAATTAGTTGCTCTTTACATCTCGTCTAATGTCTAACGACTAACGTTTAATGTCACGGGCTCGGCAACAAAGTTGCCGAGCCCGAAAACATTAAGTGGGTTTTAAGAAGGTCAAGGAAATTCTCCGTAGTTTGCCGGTCGGAAGAGGTAAAAACGCATAGAGGCGAGCGAATTTTAGGCGCACAAGAAAATCCCCTCCGCAGTTTGCAAACGCAAATGAGGAGGGGATTTATCGCAGTGCAACGCCAAAGGCGCCGCCTATATGCGTTTTTTAGCCGAGGAAGGAGAGCAAAATACCCGCCGCCACTGCCGAACCAATAACGCCCGACACATTGGGACCCATAGCGTGCATCAGCAAGTAGTTGCTGGGGTTGGCTTTGAGGCCCTCGGCCTGCGACACACGCGCAGCCATAGGCACAGCCGAAACGCCTGCCGAACCGATGAGGGGGTTAATCTTCTTACCCTCGGGCAAGAATACGTTCATAAGTTTGGCAAGCAGAACACCACCTGCGGTACCGCACGAGAATGCAACGATACCGAGTGCCAAGATACCCAGAGTCTTGAAGTTCAAGAATGCCTCTGCGGTAGCAGTTGCACCCACGGTGATACCGAGGAAGATAACCACAATGTTCATCAACTCGTTCTGAACGGTCTTTGCCAAGCGGTCAACAACACCGCACTCTTTCATCAAGTTACCGAGCATCAAGCAGCCAATCAGAGGTGCTGCGCTGGGCAAGAGGAGAGCGATGATGATGGTGATAACGATGGGGAAGATAATCTTCTCGGTCTTGGATACCTGACGGAGGGTGGTCATCTTAATCTGACGCTCCTTCTCGCTGGTCAGCGCCCTCATAATGGGGGGCTGAATAACGGGCACGAGAGCCATATAGGAGTAAGCCGCAATAGCGATGGGACCCAAGAGGTTGGGAGCCAACTTACTTGTCAGATAGATTGAAGTAGGGCCATCGGCACCACCAATGATACCAATCGAACCAGCCTCTGCGGGCGAGAAGCCCATTGCATAAGCACCGAGGAAGGTGAGGAAGATACCAATCTGTGCAGCCGCACCCATCAAGAAGCTCTTGGGATTGGCAATCAGGGGACCAAAGTCGGTCATTGCACCCACACCCACGAAAATCAAACAGGGGTAGATACCGAGTTTAACACCGAGGTAGAGGTAGTCCAAAAGGCCTGCGTGGCCGGTCGAAAGCTCTGCCCAATCAATCTTGCCACCAGCAAAAATCTCCGAGTGGAACATATCCGCACCGGGAAGGTTGGTAAGCAACATACCAAATGCGATGGGAAGCAGGAGCAGAGGCTCATACTGTTTCTTGATAGCCAAGTAGAGCAGGAAGCAAGCAAGTGCAATCATCACCAAGCACTTCCAGCCACCAGCCTCCATAAACATCATATAGATGCCCGAGGATTGGAGGAAGTTGATGATGTCCTGACCTACGGTCGAAGTAAGTAATTTAACCATAGTCTATCTTCTTATTTATTAGCCAAGAATAATCAGAGGCTCACCCTCCTGAACATTTGCGCCCTTATTTACGCAAACCTCTTTAACAACACCTGCACGGTCGGCAGCAATGTTGTTCTCCATCTTCATAGCCTCCAATACAGCTACGGTCTGACCAACGGTCACGTTGTCACCAACATTCACATTGATAGCCAAAACAGTACCGGGCAGGGGCGAAGTAATCTTCGCGCCACCAGCAGCAGCGGCTTTGGGTGCAGCAGCAGGAGCAGCCGCGGGAGCAGCAGCAGGAGCAGTAGCGTTGTAGGTTGCTTTCGAAACCTGGGGTTTGCTTGTAGGCATAGGTTTCACACCATCTACCTCAACAATGTATTCATTGCCATTTACGATTACACGAGCAGTTTTGGAGGTGTGATCGAGTTTGTCCAACTGCACTTTGTACTCGTTGTCGTTGATTTTCAAGTTATAGTTTTTCATCTTTTTACTTGTGTCTAAACAGTTTGATTATTTGCGTTCGGGAAGACGGGTAAGACCGTGAATCTTGGAGTTCCAGGGCGAGTATGCACGTTTGATAGTCTGGATGGTCAAAACCTCCGACTCTCTGTCGTGCTCCTCTCCTGCTGCCAGGCGAATAGCCATAGCAATGGCAGCAACAACCTCGGGAGTAACCATCTCGGGGAGAGCCACCTCTGCGGGTGCTGTTTCACCTTTCTCGGCACTCTTCTTGGCAACTTTCTGCTTGTGGTTGGCAGCGAACACAACACCAAAGACCTTGATGATGTAGATCAGGAGCACCAACACGACAACCACAGTGAGGAAGCCAATGAGAGTAATCCACAAAATTTGTGACCAATTCATATTGTTCTTCTTTTAATTGATTACTACAAAGGAATATTGCCGTGTTTCTTCGCGGGGTTCACAAGGCGTTTGGTTGCCAAGCTCTGCAAAGCCCTAATCACGCGGAAGCGGGTGTTGCGAGGCTCAATAACGTCGTCGATGTAGCCATAGCGAGCTGCACGGTAGGGGTTGGAGAATTTGTCTTTGTACTCCTGCTCCTTCTCGGCAATGAGGGCAGCGCGAGCCTCGGGAGTCTCGGCAGCCTTAATCTCCTTGGCGCACAATACCTCAACAGCACCACTTGCACCCATAACTGCAATCTCTGCGCAGGGCCAAGCGTAGTTGATATCGCCACGGATGTGTTTCGAGCTCATCACGATGTAGGCACCACCGTAGGCCTTACGCAAGGTAACGGTAACCTTTGCAACGGTAGCCTCGCAGTATGCGTAGAGGAGTTTTGCACCGTGGTCGATAACGCCACCATACTCCTGACCGGTACCAGGCAAGAAACCAGGAACATCAACGAAGGTAACAATAGGAATGTTGAAAGCGTCGCAGAAGCGTACAAACCTTGCAGCCTTGCACGAAGCCTTGATATCGAGCACACCTGCCATAAATTTGGGCTGGTTGGCAATGATACCTACACTCTGACCATTGAACCTTGCAAAACCGGTGATGATGTTGCGAGCGTATGCAGCCTGCGACTCCAAGAACTCACCGTTGTCCACAACAGCGTGGATAACCTCATACATATCGTATGCCTTGTTGGGGTTGTCGGGAATAATCTCGTTGAGCGAATCCTCCAAACGGTCGATGGGGTCCGAGCAAGCAACAACAGGGGTATCCTCCATATTGTTCTGGGGAATGTAGCTGATGAGCTGGCGGGTGATGTTGATAGCCTCCTCCTCGGTATCAACCGCAAAGTGGGTAACACCCGACTTGCTTGCGTGTACACTTGCACCACCAAGCTGCTCCTGGGTTACATCCTCGCCCACAACGGTCTTCACAACCTTGGGACCAGTGAGGAACATATAGCTGGTGTCCTTCTTCATAATCACGAAGTCGGTGAGCGCGGGCGAATAAACTGCACCACCTGCGCAGGGGCCAAGAATCAACGAAATCTGGGGAATAACACCACTCGACATAACGTTGCGCTGGAAAATCTCTGCGTAACCTGCAAGAGCGTTCACACCCTCCTGGATACGAGCACCACCCGAGTCGTTCAAGCCGATAACGGGAGCACCATTGCGCATTGCCATATCCATAATCTTGCAAATCTTCTCTGCCATAGTGAGCGACAAAGAACCTGCCGATACGGTGAAGTCCTGTGCAAAAACATAAACCAAGCGACCATCAACGGTACCATAACCGGTAACAACACCGTCACCCAAAGTGTGGCTCTTCTCCATACCGAAGTCCACGCAACGGTGGGTTACGAACATATCGAACTCCTCGAAACTACCCTCATCCAAGAGCATAGCGAGCCTTTCGCGGGCGGTGTATTTGCCCTTCTCGTGTTGAGCGTCGATGCGTTTCTGACCGCCACCCATCTTTGCCTCCTCGCGCAACTCAATCAGTTTCGCGATTTTATCCTGAATCTCACTCATAATTTTTTGTTAAATTACTTTAATTTAAGTGTTTAGTTGTTTGCTCCTTTTTAGTTCTATGTAATGTTTAGCGCCCACTCACAAAAAAATTATGAGTGACACGCCTGTGGCGTATCATTGTGTTACCCTCCCCCTAAATCCCCCTCCTGTGAGGGGGACTTGGTCGAGCAGGGCTCGATAAAGTCACCACTATTACAAAGAACTCTTCAAGTGTTTAGTTGTTTGCTCCTTTTTAGTTCTATGTAATGTTTAGCGCCCACCCACAAAAAAATTATGAGTGAAACGCCTGTGGCGTATCATTGTGTTACCCTCCCCCTAAATCCCCCTCCTGTGAGGGGGACTTGGTCGAGCAGGGCTCGATAAAGTCACCACTATTACAAAGAACTCTTCAAGCGTTTAATTGTTTGCTTTTCGCGACTTTTTGCAAAAAGTCACAAAAAACGTCAATGAGGCTTCCCTACTATTTTTATCCCTGAATTTCCTTTTGCGCCACATCAGAAGTCATCGACTCCTAACCGCGCCACAGGGAATCCCCATCTATCTCTCTCAATTTTGAATTTTGAATTTTGAATTTTGAATTTCAAAACTACTCCTCGCATTTGCAACCGGGGCAGCAAAGCTCGGTCAAAACACCCTTGGTCGATTTGGGGTGAAGGAACGCGATGTTCAAACCCTCGGCACCTTTGCGGGGAGCCTTGTCAATAAGGCGAACCTCTTTTGCCTCTGCCTCTGCCAAGCACTCTGCAACATCCTCTACGGCGTATGCAATGTGGTGGATACCCTCACCGCGTTTCTCAATGAAACCTGCGATGGTACTCTCGGGGCAAGTAGGCTCCAAAAGCTCAATTTTGGTCTGACCAACTTTGAAGAAAGCAGTCTTCACCTTCTGGTCTACTACCTCCTCTACGTTGTAGCATTTAAGACCCAATACCTCCTCGTAGTAAGGAATCGACTCTTCAAGACTCTTCACTGCGATACCCAAGTGCTCGATGTGCGAAATTTTCATAACTTTTTGGTTTTTAATGTGATTAATTGTATAATGTTAGTTGTATTTGTTCCTTCTCACGCGCGCACGCTCTACGCGCGCACATTCAATCCACAAATATAGAGATTAAAGTTGAAAGTTGGAAACGTAAAGTTGAAAATTATTCAGCGGTCGGCTTTTTTACCCCCTACTTTTGGCCCCCTACGGCCTGATTTTTGTTCGAGGGTATCTTTTTTTAATACCAAGTAGGTTGGGAGGGGTGCGAATTGATAGCCCCCTTTTGTTCGCGGGTGGCTTTTTTAATACCTGCGCCAAAAAAAACGGACCTCACCCGAGCTTCGCTCACCCTCTCCTAACCTAGGAGAGGGAATAAAAAATCCTCCCCGAAGTTAGGGGAGGTGTCGCGAAGCGACGGAGGGGTCTGTAAAACCGTCGACCGTCGACCGTCGACCGTCGTGGGCTCGGCAAACCTGCCGAGCCCGAAAACACATTGAGGCCCTTAAACTCCTTAAAGCCATTAATCTCTTTGGCATCCTCTTGTGTCAGAATAGGATGCCAAAGTTCACTTGAACCGTTCCATCGTGGCTTACGGCGACCTCCTTACGCTCGCCCGCAACCCTCACCTGTGAGGTGGTCTTTTCGAGATATCCCGTGTAGCGCATCTCTATGAACACTCCATCGAACTCTACCGCAGCACCTCCAACTGTGGCTATGTCGTTGTCGTTGAAGGTCACTTCGAGGGGTATTTTGCTATTCCCGTGGGCATATTGGTGTGAGCCGATGCGCCATACGGGACCGCCAAAAATCCTCATACTCCCAAACTTGAAACCCAAGAGCAGGGGAACATCCATACGATAGGTGCGGATGTTGCGGAACTCTTTGGTTTTGGAGGGGTACTTGATGCCAAAGGCGTAGTCGCGTTGTGAGAGCTGTAACTCGGGCTGAATGTAGATGAAGGTGGGAATCGAGAGGCGAAAGAAGATAGCTGCCTGATAACCACCAACCCTATCGCCCACAGGTTCGAGAGAGCCCCCTTCGATGGGGATGGAGTCGAATTCGTAGGAGCCTGTGCCGATACCTATTCGCGCTCCCATTTTCAAGAGTTGGGCCTCTGCTGCCCAACAGGTTAGCAAGGTGCCAACCAACAGTAATACAAGCCGTTTCATAATCTGTAAGGTGTTTTAGTTATACACCTTTACAGAGAGCAAACCTTGTGCCCAAACAATAAGTCGCGGGCCCCTTTTTTTGATACCCGCGACTAATCGTTTGAATGCTAACAAATATGTGTTGAAGCCTACTCCTTGGGGAATTTAACCGAGTAGATGAGGTGTTCCAGACCGCGCACCAAATCCCTCTGTCCGTGTTTGGGCGAGAAGACGTAGCAGTCGATGCAGACTACACGGTTGGTCTTGGTGTCGAGGGTGCTCCACGAGAGCATAGGGCCACCCATAAAATCACCACCATCCAAATCCCAAAAACCACGCATCTCGGCCCAGAAACGGCCGTCAATACGTTTGTAGGTCACCTCGGGCTCATACTCCTCCACGGTGGTCATCCACGACTTGCCGGAGGGGCCGGGGATGTTCTTCACAAAGTTGTTGCGCTGGGCAATGAGGTTCTTGGGCTCGAAGTCGCTCTTGCCTTTGTAGGGGTAGGAGTAGATGGCAATGCCTTGTGTTGCGGTGGGATACTCAAAGGAGGTCACCAGCAGACTGTCGCCACTTGTGCCACGCGAGGTGTAGCCCCTGGGTAGGTCGATGGAGAAGCCGAACATATCGCGGATTTTATCAACCATCACACCCTCCTTGTGCTTGCGGTTCATCTTCAATGCGCGCTCCCTCTCGGAGAGTTCATAGAGGGTGAGAAGCTCCTCCTTATTTCCCCATAGATACTGCACCAAGGCGTCATCATTGGGGGCGGTGAGCATCACGAGCATCTGCCCATCGGCATAGGGGCTCTTGTAGTCCTGGAACAGCACCTCCTCGACGGTGGGGTCAATGCGAATGTAGAGCACATTGCGGTGAACTTTTATGAAGCCCTCAAATGCCGAGGGGATAACTCTCATAAGGTCGAGGCGAGGCTCTACCTCGTTGAGTCCCGATACGGGAGAGGAGAATATCTCTTTGAGGGTTTCGCCCACCTCCCCCTCCCATTGGGGCTGGGGAACAACGGCTATAAGCTCATAAGGAGCACCACCTGCACTCTGCTGTGCGGTGCCCACAGTGGCGGAGTCACAACCCACAAAGAGGGTTGCTACGAGCGCCAAAATGTTGATTCCGAATCTCTGTTTCATATCAAAATGGGTGTTTGATGCGTTATTGTCTGCAAAGATACAAAAAACTTTATACCTTTGCGGTCACCACAGCGTGGCGAAGAGAAAATTTTTTGAGTAACAATGTATTTCCACTTTCCGAAGTTCATCCGCAGGATGATGCCCACAATGTTGTGGAAGGTCGATTCGGAGGATAGTATCTATCTCACCTTCGACGATGGTCCCACACCCCGCATTACGGAGCAGATTCTCGACATCCTCGACAACTATGGTGCCAAGGCTACCTTCTTCTGCCTGGGCAACAATGCCGAGCTGTATCCCGACCTGGTGGAAGAGATTGTTGCTCGCGGTCACGCCATCGGCAACCACTCCTACAACCACACGCGCGGATGGCTCACATCCACCGAAAACTATATGGCAAGTGCCTATAAGGCGGGACAATTCCTGCCCTACACTCGCCTCTTTCGCCCGCCCTATGGCCGTATTGCGTGGCGCGAGGTTGTGAGGATGGGCTCGCAGGGTTGGAGAGTGGTGATGTGGAACAACATCTCGGAGGACTACGACCACCGCGTATCGCCCCCACGATGCGCCCGTAAGGTGACACGACACATCAAGGCGGGCAACATCGTTGTCTTCCACGACTCTGTGAAAGCATCCAAAAATATGCTCTATGCTCTCCCCAAAGTCCTCGAAGCAATCCAAAAACGTGGGCTTAAATGTGAGATTCTTACCCACGATTTGTAGGAATTCGGACAAAAATTACTACATTTGTCGCTTGGAGCGACACAGAAACCAAAAATGTGAAGAAATTCTAAATTAACAAAATAAGATTTTATACTATGGCAACAGCATCAGACATCAAAATTGGTATGTGCATCGATATGGATAACAAGACTTTCCTTGTTGTCGATTTCCAGCACGTTAAACCCGGTAAAGGCCCCGCTTTCATCCGTACCAAACTCAAAAACCTCGAAAATGGTCGCGTACTCGACAAAACCTACTCGTCGGTAGGTGAGCGTATTGAGCCCGTGCGCGTGGAGCGTCGTCCCTACCAATTCACCTATGAGGATGACCTCGGTATCCACCTTATGCATATGGAGACCTTCGAGGAGATTACCATCCCTCGCGATTTGATTGAGAACTCCGACCTTATGGTTGATGGTCAGGTTTTGGAGGTTATGTTCCACACCGAGAAGGAGCAGGCTCTCACCGCAGAGTTGCCCCCCATCATCGATATGGAGGTTACCTACACCGAGCCTGGTGTGCGTGGCGATACCGCTTCGACCAACTCGCTCAAACCCGCAACCGTGAACACCGGTGCAACCGTTAAGGTTCCCTTGTTCATCAATACCGGTGACAAGATTCGTGTTGATACTCGTACCCGTGAGTATTACGAGCGCATCAAGTAAAAAACGCATATAACGAGCGACTGCTTCGTTATACTTCGATAAGCGGAGTTCCTCATTTACCTCGTGTAAACTGCGGACTCCGCTTTCTCGTATGCCTTGCATTCATCTCGTTCTATGCGTTTTTTCGTCTAACGTCTAACGTCGCAAATGCGAGTAAGCGAGGGCAGAGACTGCTTGCAGGCTATGCCGAGCGAGAGCATTTTAGAACAGACGTAGTCTGGTCAAACGTCGCGGGCTCGCAAGTGCGAGCCCGAAAATTTAATGGGAGAGTAGGGAGTGTAGGGAACTCTCACTAATCTCCCTAAATTCCCTAAATTCCCTAACCTCCCTAATGATTTTTCGGGCTTGGCAAATTTTGCCGAGCCAGCGACTATTGACATTAGACGTTGGACGTTCGACCACAGAAAAAATCCTCGGATAGCATTATCCGAGGATTTTTGTTATCTTTGTGGAAACGAAACCGAAGTAACTATGGCAGAGAACGATTGGAAAGCGCGTTTGGGTGTGGTCTTTTCGACCAATCCCGACTTCAACTATACCACCACCGAGGAGGAGAGTATCGAAACTCTCCCTCCTGCCAAGCAGAACCTGCGCGTGTGGCTCGATAGGAACCATCGCGGGGGTAAAACGGTAACCCTTGTGAAGGGTTTTGTGGGTTCCGAGGATGACATTAAAGAGTTGGCAAAGGAGCTCAAAAACCGCTGTGGCGTGGGCGGCTCGGCAAAGGATGGCGAGATAATTATTCAGGGTGCCCACCGCGAGAGGGTATTGGAAATTCTCCTCTCGAAGGGCTACCGTGCAAAGGCCGCAGGTGCATAAATGACGAGGGTTAAGAGCATAATAATCACACTTTTGGCGCTCTTTGTGTGGGTGCCCCTATCGGCGCAGTTCTACTCCAACGGGGTGGGGCCTGCGAGTATCCGTTGGCGCACCACCGAGGGTGAGAGTGTGAGGGTTGTCGCCCCCGACTATGCCGAGGGTGTGGCCCACCGAGTGCTCTTTATGATGGACTCCCTGACCAACACCATAGGCTATGGTTTGGGCAAGGATGGTGGGGCGGTGCCTCCGCTGTCGATGCCCGTTGTGCTCCACACCGAGAATAGCGCCTCCAACGGTATTTCGATTATGGCCCCCAGACGCATAGAGATGTGCGGAATGCCCGCAACGGATGGTTATGCAACCCCTTGGCTACGACAACTCTCTGTTCACGAATATCGCCACGCTGCCCAATATGGAGCCCTCTTTGGTGGCTCGGCACGTTGGCTCTACTACCTGCTGGGTGAGCAGTCGCTCTTGGCACTTACGGGTGTTATGCCCTTCTGGTGGTTGGAGGGTGATGCTGTGGATGCCGAGACGCAGGCGAGCCTCTTTGGTAGGGCCCTGCAACCCTCCTTTACGATGCACTACCGCGCGGTTGGACGGCGTATTTTGGAGGGTGATAATCCCGACAAATGGTTTGCTGGTTCCTATAACGAATTTGTCCCATCGCACTACAATCTCGGCTACCAAATGGTGACCACGGCAAACACCTTGGCGGGGCGCCATGCGTGGGGTGAGGTGATGGATTATGCCTCGCGTAAGTGGTTTACTATCACCCCATTTGAGTGGGCGATGCGCGACATTTGGGGGTACTCCACAGAGGGGCTTTTTGTCAAGACTTTCGAGCGATTGAACGACCATTGGGACACTCTGCCCACAAGGGGTGATAGTGCCACAAAGGTTGCCTATAAGCACCCATCAGATACCCCCTACATCCAGACGAAATACCCACTGTGGATTGATTCCGATAGGGTGGTGGTTGTGGAGAGTACATTTGATGAGCCCACGGCACTCGTAGAGGTCGATGAGAGAAGTGGCAATAGGAGAATCTTGCACCATATTGGCTACCTCAACACCCGCCCTGCGAGGATTGGCGACTATCTCTATTGGACCGAAATGCAGCAACTCTCCACCTTTGCACAACAGATGGGCTCGGTTATGTGCCGTGCCCGAGTGGATGGTCGAGGGGGTGTGCGGAGAGCACTTTGTGAGGATATTTATGCCCTCTATCCTGTGGAGTTTGGGGGTGAGTTGGCCTATGTGCGCTACAACTTCGAGGGGACCTACTCGGTGGTCTGCAAGGATGGCGAGATGACTCTTCCCGAGGGGATGGAGTGCCACGGATTGGCCGCTGTGGGCGACGAATTGTTCCTTATTACAACGGGTGATTTGGGTATGGCAATTTGGGGTGTGCGCCCTTCGGATTGGTCGAGTAGGGTGGTGAAACCCGCCTCGCGTGTGACCATCTCCGACTTGATTGGCTCAAACGATAACCGCCTCTACTTCGGCTCAATAGCCTATGGCTACGATGAGATACACTCGATTGATTTGCTCACGGGCGAGGAGAGTCGGATTACCACTTCGCGCTACGGCTCATTCTATGGCGCGCCCTCTGCGGATGGTGCGCAGTTGGCGCTCGCGGTATATGACCAAAGGGGCTACCATCTTGCCACCGCGCCCATAGTTACGGGAGAGGTGGTGGAGAATCGCACTCTGCCCGCCAATGTAGTCAATCCCAATGTGTTCCGTTGGGAGGATGTGGTGTGTGTAGATACCATTCGATATGGCGCACGCGAGATGCTGGATATGAGGGACAACTACCCCTCCGAGCCATTTAGTAGGGCAAAAAATGCGCTAAACATACATTCGTGGGCCCCCGTTTATTACCGCCCCGAACAACTGATGGGTGGCAATTTGGGCGATCTCAAATTTGGCGCTACGGTGGTGTCGCAAAGCCTCCTTTCGGATGCGGTTTCGAGCCTTGGTGTCTATGTTTTGCCGAGTGGAAATGTGGGGACAAATCTCAATGTGAAATATCTCGGCTGGGCGCCGAAATTGGAGTTTAACGCTCGCCTTTCAACCTCTCCTGCGGGTATCTATGAGCCCAAAGGAATCTATATGAAGGAGGGCGATTACTACGCCTCATACGACCACACAGAGGAGGTGGAACGCCCCGCTGCGGTGACTGCCTCGTGGTCGATGTATGGTAGGGTGTATCTTCCTATAATTCTCTCCCACAGTTGGATAACTACGGTGCTCACCCCATCGGTGGAGCTTTCCCACGCCAATAATGTGCTCTACTCGCCCCTGACGGGCAACTACCACAAGGGACACACCGCTGTGGGTGCAACTCTCCAATGGAACTCCTACACCCGCACCGCCTACCGCAACCTGAATCCACGTTGGGGCTTGGCTCTGATTGGAGGTATCGGGCGCTCGTTGGTGGGCTTCGAAACCCCAATCACTTGGGCACTTTTTGCTCGTGCCTACACCCCCGCATTTGGGGCCAACGATGGATTTACATTGAAGGCTTCGTGGCAGGATATTGCTGGCGAGGGCCCATTGAATTATGCCCTCGATTTTGGGTGGTTGCAGCCTCGCGGTGTGCGTTCAACCATCTACCCCGACGATGTGATAGGGGGCTCGGTACAGTACGACACTCCGCTCTGCTATCCCGATTGGGGTGTGAAAGGGTTGGTGAGCATAAAACGCCTGCGCTTGGGGCTCTTTGTTGATAGCCTGTGGGGCAGGGTTCCCACTGCCGAGGGTGAGCCTCGCAGGTGGGACGACGCTACCACCTTTGGTGCTGATTTATGGATAGATACCTCGTGGCTCCGCCTTCCCGAGCAGGGCGATGTGACCTTCCGCGTGGGTTGCTATTTCGACCGAAAGGTGCTCTTGAAACCTACGATCACAGGAGGTATAGCCCTCAATCTCTAAAAAATCATATTTTTTTGTTTGTTTTTTGTCACAAATGAGTATATTTGTGATTTGGTATACCTATGTATAAAAAGAGGAAAAAATCAAAAAAATGAAGAGATATAGCGAGCTATCGAAGGCAAAAAAGGTCACCCTTTGGTTTTGGACAATAGTTCTTATCCCCACCCTTGTTGTTGTTGCCCTACTGTTGGCTACCAACGCGGGAGTCTTTGGCAAACTCCCCTCGTTTGAGGAGTTGGAGAACCCCAAGAGCAACCTCGCAACCGAAATCTACTCCGAAGATGGCGTTCTGCTCGGCTCCTACTATGTGCAGAATCGCTCCTATGTCGATTACGAGGAGCTGTCGCCCGCACTCGTTGCGGCACTCATCTCCACCGAGGATGAGAGGTTTCACTCCCACTCGGGTATCGACTTTATCTCGCTTGCCCGCGTAGGCATCAAGACCATTGCTCTGGGCGATAAAGGTCAGGGTGGTGGCTCGACAATCACACAGCAACTTGCCAAAAACCTCTTTCCCCGCGATACAACTCGCCACACCTCGAAGATTGCCCGCACCGGCAAGTTGGTTGTTGCCAAGTTTAAGGAGTGGATAACCGCCGTTAAACTCGAACACAACTACACCAAAAACGAGATTGTGGCGATGTATTTCAACACCGTATTCTTCGGCTCCAACGCCTACGGTATCAAGGCGGCAGCCAAGACCTTCTTTGGCAAAGAGCCCAGCGAGATAAATGTGCAGGAGGCGGCAATGTTGGTGGGTGTGGTGAATGCCCCCACTCGTTATAGCCCCGTGAGGAACCCCAAGAACTCCCTCGCAAGACGCAATACGGTTATGACCCGTATGGAGGCGAGCGGTTACCTCACCCAAGCGCAGCTCGACTCGCTCAAAGCACTCCCCATTGAACTCAACTTCTCCTCCTCATCGCACAATGAGGGTTTGGCAACCTATTTCCGCGAGATGATTCGTGTGACTATGACCTCGCCCAAACCAACGCGCAAAATGTACTACACCAAGTATGACTACGAGAAGGAGGTCGAGAGGTGGGAGAATAACCCCCTTTATGGTTGGTGCTTGAAGAATCAGAAGGCCGATGGCACAACCTACAACATCTACCGCGATGGTCTGAAAATCTACACCACACTCAACTCCACAATGCAACGCTATGCCGAGGAGGCTGTGCAGAAACAGCTCTCGCAACAGATTCAGCCCGCAATGGATAAACAGGTGAAGACGACGGGTGTGCTCTTCGATGGCGTGGATAAGGAGGGCGTTGATAAGATTATCCAGAGGGCTATGCGCGACTCGGACCGCTACCGCGAGATGACCAACGATGGCTACTCGAAGGAGGAGATAGAGAGTGCCTTCCGCACCAAGGTGAAGACCAAGGTCTTTACATTCAATGGCGAGGTTGATACCTTGATTACCCCTCTGGATTCGATTCTCCACCACAAACGTATTATGCGCGCGTCGCTGATGGCGGTAGACCCCCACAATGGCTACGTTAAGGCCTATGTTGGTGGCCCCTCGTTCCGCTACTTCAAGTACGATATGGCAAAGCAGGGTAAGCGTCAGGTGGGCTCCACCATCAAACCCTTCATCTACACCTTTGCCTTCGACCACCTCGGATATAACCCCTGCACAATGGTGCCCAACCTACCTGTGACCATTGAGACCTATACGGGTGAGGCTTGGACCCCCAAAGAGGCGGGCACAAAGGTCATCTACGATGGTGAGATGTACCCTTTGCGTTGGGGCTTGGCGCGTAGCCGCAACAACTACTCGGCTTGGATTATGAAGCAGGCCAACCAGCCAGCAGCGGTTGCCGACTTCATCCACGATATGGGTATTATGAGCTTTGTGGACCCCGTGAATGCCATTTGTCTGGGTACGCCCGATGTGAGTCTCTTCGAGATGGTGGGTGCCTATTCGACCTTTGCCAATAGGGGTGTGCACACCGAGCCAATCTTTGTCACTCGCATTGAGGATAGGCACGGTAATGTGTTGGCAGAGTTCTCGCCCACAAGCACAGTTGCAATTAGCGAACACACCGCCTATACAATGCTCGGAATGTTGCAAACGGTTGTTCAGCGCGGTACGGGTGTAAGGCTCGGCTGGGCGTATGGTATGACCGATGTTGAGGTGGGTGGTAAGACCGGCACCTCGCAGGAGAATAGGGATGCGTGGTTTATGTGCGTTGCTCCCAATCTGGTGGGTGGCGTATGGGTTGGAGGTGAGGACCAGAGCGTTCACCTCTCCGACAAGGGCGAGGGCTCGGTTGTGGCTCTGCCCGTCTATGGCGAGTTCCTCAAAAAGGTTATGGACAATGGGACCTTGGGTGTCACTCGTGAGGATACCTTCCACCGTCCTGCGGGAGCGAAAGATTATGACTGCTGGGATGGCTCCATCACCATTGATGATGTTGAGGCCGAGGCAAATGGTGACTCCTTGGATGGTGAGGTTGTTGAGCCCGAGCAGCCCTCCGATGTCATCTTTGAGGAGGCCGACGAGTTCTATTAGAGAACTGAACGATTGTTTAACAACAAGAGAGTAGATGATTAATCCGAACGCAAGGTGTTAAATAGATGAGGGACGGTAGGTTACTCTACCATCCCTCGTAAAAATAAAGGATAACCACAAGAATACCCACAAATAAATTGTGGGTATTTTGGGTGAAATGAGAAAATACAAATGATGTTTGTTGGTGTTCTCTAATAGAGATTGATAGTATTGAATAACAAATAATTAACAACAAATTTTTATGAGAGTGTTTAGCAAGGGATTGATTTTCGCAATCATTCTTTCGGTATTGATGCTTGTGGCTTGTTCCGAGCCAGAGCCCATTACTGTCTATGGCGTAACTCTCTCTTCCCACGGCGTGGTCTTCGATGCCGAGGGGGGTGAGAAGAGCATCACCGTAACTCCCTTCCCCGAAAATGAGGAGTGGCAATTGGAGAAGAGCGACTCTGCGTGGGCTACCATCCACGCCGAAGAGGGCGCTGTGAGGGTTGTGGCTACGGCCAATACCACCACCGAGCCACGCAACCACTCATTTGTGGTTGTGAGCCCCTCGGGTAGGTTCGAGCCCCAAGAGGTTATCATCTCCCAAGAGGCGGCAATCCTCTCCTCGACAAGTCTTGTAACCAGCGCACAGGAGAGCTACGAGTTCGACTCCGAGGGTGGAGAATACACCTTCACCGTAGTGTCCGATTCCAATTGGAGTGTCGAGAGTGACTCCTCGTGGCTCACCATTGAGAGCGACAAGAGTACGGGTAGGGTTACAATGAGGGCACAGCGCAACGGCACAGCCTCGGTTTTGGAGGCTACCGTCACAATCTCGGCCGAGGGTGTGGAGGGTGTTGAGGTTGCTGTGACGCAACAGACCCGCGATAATAACGCCTACTATAAGCTGGTGGGTAGGTGGGAGATTACCGCCTCCAAGTGGTTCTACTCGCCCAATGGCTCTCTCAACTCGTTGGACTACGCTCCCAGCCCTGCCGACTACTACCTCATCTTCTCCATTGAGGAGGGTGAGTATGGCAAGTCGCTCGTTATGAAAGATTTTCTCTATCCCAATACCCACCTCGAAGTGAGGTACGATAGCGAGAGTGGTGGTTTTGTGATACCTTTTGGTTGGACCGTTCTCTCCTACGACGTATTCTTGTATATCACCGTTGTGAGTGACCGCCAATTCTCCTACGCATCGTTGGAGGTTAGTGCCACACCCTCGGAGGATGGTGGTATGATAACCCTCGATATGCCCACTGTGTCGGGATTCAACCACGTTGGTTTTGGTCTGTGGACTTATGACGAGAACGACAACAAGGTGGCGCTCGGCTCCACCTATCGTCCTACGATGTTCCCAATGGATGAAATCGTGTTGAGAAAGTATATCGAAGAAGAGTAAAAGATGTTGTGTAGTATGAAAGTTCGCAATATGATATATGCCCTTGCGCTGATGGTTGGCGTGGTGGCTTGTACAGAGACTCCCGATGTGGAGATTATTCCCCCCGTATCGGAGGGTAGGCTCACCTTGGAGGTTACCTCCGAGAGCCCATTGTTTGAGTTGGGAGAGGGTGGTGCCGAAGCCAATGTGCTGTTCCGCTCGCGAGGCGGTGAGGTGGTCATTGATGTGCTCACCAACCAGGCTTCGTGGAGCTTCGAGGCGGTGGATGCAGAGTGGCTTACCATCTCTTCCGATGACTATTTCCTCACCCTTGCTGCCGACCGTAACACCGGCACCGAGAGCCGCACAGCAACCATCGTGATTCGTGCCAATAGGGGCGAGGAGAACGCTTGTGTGGAGGTTAAGGTGACGCAGAATCACGCGGGCGTGCCCGAGATTGCACTTGCCAGCAATGTGTTGAGGGTGGAGGCCCACACCTCGTTGTGCAACACCTTGGAGGTGGAGAGTAACTTCGATGAGTGGGGCTTTGATGCTACCTGCTCGTGGCTGCTCATTGAGCAGAGCGAGGAGGGACTGGTGCTCACTGCCGATGATAATGTCAATAACGCTCTGCGCGAAACTCAAATTAGAGTATTTGCAGGCGAGGGTAAGGGGCAGGTGGAGGATGTGCTCACCGTTCGTCAGGATGGTAACGCATTTGTAATTCTCGCCTCGCACAATATCGCCACCGATGATGAGGGCGACACCAAGAGTCTTGTGGTGAATTCCAATCCCGAGTTGGAGTGGGGTGTAACTACCGACGGCAGCGAGTGGTTCTCGGCTACCAAGGGCGAGGAGAACACCGTTGTGGTTGCTATTGATTCCAACGCTTCGGGTTTGGAGCGCTTCGGAATCCTCACTATCAATGTGGGTGACGAGAACAACTCGGCAAGTGCCACAGTGAAGGTTCATCAGATTGGCTCCGACACCGAGGAACTCATCTATGAGGTGGAGATCATCGAGCCCGACTTCTATCTTGTTGCGGCTCCTGTACTGACCACCTCTTCGGGAGGTACGATTACGGTCGATTGGGGCGATGGCTCCAATATGGAGACCTTCGAGAGCCGTCGAGGAAGCCACACCTATGCAACCCCAGGCCTCTACACAATCTCCATTACGGGTGAGGCCCACCAGCTCGAATTTGGCGATGGCGAGAGCTATGCACCCGAGGTGAAGAATATTATCTCGTGGGGTAAGTTGGGGGTTAAGAATGCGGCCGATATGTGCTTGGGTTGCAACGGCTTGGAGAGTATTCCCAACGATGTGGCAGGCTCCTTTGCGAATGTCAAGTCCTTCTTGGGTGCCTTCTCGCAATGTACGAGCTTGAAAGAGATACCCGCGGGCTTGTTCCGCTATGCCACTTTGGCCAAGAACTTTGAGGATTGTTTCAGCTATACGGCTTCGATTACCGAGATTCCCGAGGATTTGTTTGCAAATTGTGTGGCTGCCGAGCGCTTCTCGTATGCCTTCTATGGCGCAGGTACGGGTATTGTGGAGACCACATCCACACTTCCCAACTTCGAGGAGGTGAAAGGGCTTGTTGAGAAGGGTAGGCTCAAATCTATCCCCGAGGGGTTGTTCCGCAACTGCTCGGCAGTTCAGAAATTCGACTACGTCTTTGGTGCCACCGCCATCGAGAGTATTCCCGAGGGCCTCTTTGCCAATAATGCCACGGCTACAACATTTATGGGAGCTTTCTCGGCTTGTGTGGGGCTCACCTCCATTCCCGAGGGACTGATGAAGAGTGCAACGGGCGCAACCGACATCAAGTATATGTTTGCGGGCTGCGATGGTGTGACCGAGATACCCACAGGTATGTTTGTCAACAACTCGGCAGTGACCAACTTGGAGTATATATTCTACAAAACGGGTGTGAAAAAACTCTTGAAGGGTACCTTTGAGGGACTTTCGGGTGTCAAGACCGTGGGCGCAGTTTTTCAGGATTGTGTCGCTTTGAGCGAGATTGAGGAGGGTGTGTTCGATGGTCTTACAGCCGCCAAGTCGTTCAAATACTGCTTCTCGGGCTGTACCTCTTTGAAGAGTATCCCCGAGGGCCTTTTCAAGGGCCTCACCACAGCCTATGAGTTCAAATCGACCTTTGAGGCCACCGCTTTGGAGAGCGTACCTGCGGGGTTGTTTGCCGATGCAAGGGACTACTCGATGGCCGACCTTTCGTATGCATTCGCGTGGTGCGACAACCTCACAACGGTGCCAGCCACCCTCTTTGAGAAATTCACCACTGCAAGTAGCTACCTCTTCCAAAACACCTTCTATAAGTCGGCTATTGAGACCATCCCTGCGGGCCTTTTTGCCAAGAATGTTAAGGTTTCGACCGGCTTTGAGAGCACCTTCGAGGGTTGTACCAAGCTGACCACCATTGAGGGCTCCATCTTCCCCGAAACGACCACCGTCTCGGCATTGGAATACACCTTTGCGGGATGTACCGCTTTGGAGAGCCTCCCCGAGGGATTGTTTGACCCCCTGGCTGGCTCACAGACCAAATTTACGGCAACATTTGCACAATGTACGGCCCTTGCAACCCTTCCCGAGGGATTGTTTGCACAAAATACTCTGGCCAAGAGCTTCACCAATACCTTCAACGGTTGTACCGCTTTGGAGAGCCTTCCTGCCAACCTGATGGGTAGCAAAGAGAAGGTTACATCGGTGAAGGGTATCTTCGAGAACTGCTCGGCCCTGACGGCTATTCCTGCCGATCTCTTTGCAGGGGCTCCCGCCATCACAAGCTTCGAGAATGCCTTTGCGAATTGCTCCTCACTGATGAGTGTTCCTGCGGAGCTCTTTGTGGCCATTGGCACCAAGACTTCGAGCATCACCTTTGCGGGTTGCTTTATGAAGTGCTCGGCATTGGAGAGCGTTCCCGTGAGCCTCTTCGACACCGTGCGCCGCATCAACTACATTGACGACTGCTTCAATGGCTGCTCTTCGCTCTCGGGTGAGTCGCCCTACACCGTTATTGTTGCAGAGGATGGCTCCGAGCAGAAGGTGCACCTCTATGAGCGACAGAAGGGCACCGACTTCCCAACTGCACCCACCTCTGCCTCGGCTCATACGAGTTGCTTTGCGGGGTGTACAAACCTCTCGGATTACGATAATATACCCACCGATTGGAAATAGTAACCAACGACCAAAAACAAATAGCATCAAGATATGAAACGTATATATAAATCTCTATTCGTACTCCTTTGTGTGGCATTTGTGGGATGTGAGCAACTGCCCCCCGATGTGTTGCAAGCCGAGCCCGACTATGCAGATGTGGAACTCTCCTCTGGGGAGGTTGTAATCTCCGAGGCGGGTGGCACGAAGACCATTTTTGTTGCCACCAACCGCGTGGAGTGGAACATCGAAGAGAAGAGCGATTGGGTGGATGTGAGCATCGAAGGCAATGCCCTCACCCTCTATGTAGAGGAGAATACCTCAACCGAGGGCCGCTTGGCTGTGGTGGATGTTGTTGCGGGTGTGGAGCCCGATGTGGCAAAGGCTCGCTTGAAGGTCTATCAGGCGGGATATGCCACCACCGACCTCTCGGTGGAGGGTACGGCCAACTGCTACATTGCCCACACGGGCTCATCCTACCTCTTCGATGCAAGTGTTAAGGGTAATGGTAAGAGGGATGGCAACTCGCGCTATAAGGAGCTCGTGGGCGTGGAGATTGAGGCGGCGGCCTACGCATCGCTGGCGTGGGAGGCTACCTACGATGGCGACAAGACGCGCAGTACAAAGATTATAAATGGCGAACCTATCTACTCGGCCGAGGAGGGTGCCATCTATTTCACTACGGGCCAGAGCGAGGGTAATGCACTTGTTACTCTGCACAACGCTGCGGGCGATATTATTTGGAGCTGGCACATCTGGGTGACCAACGACGAACTTTCGACCTCGCAGGGCAACGGCTTGGAGTGGATGGACCGCAACTTGGGCGCACTGAATAACACCATTGGCGACGTTGCCAACCGTGGTATGCTCTATCAGTGGGGCCGCAAGGAGCCATTCTTGCCCTCGCCTGCGGAGTATAGGTACGTTCCCGAGCATAAGTACGATGATGAGGGCTACTCTCTCGAAACCGAGGAGGAGTACTATGCCTTGGAGGCGGAGATTGTGGCTGCCCGCGAGGTGCTCAATGTGTGCAACGAGCAGGTGGGCAATGGCTTTGCCAAGTGGCAGACTGTGGGCTATGTGGCTCCCGTAGCGTTGGCGGCTCCTGGAAATATTGAGTATGCCATCCAGCACCCCACCACGATTTTGGGTTGTAGGGTGGATATTCCCATTGGCGAGTATGTATTCGATTGGTACCTGCAACAAGACTTGGAGGGCATTGACGGCTACTTGCAACAGTCGGCCTCGAACCTTTGGGGCGATAGCAAAATGTCGGAGGATTATAAGACCATCTTCGACCCCTGCCCTGTGGGCTATGTTGTCCCCCCTGCGGGAGCCTTTACGGAGATACCTGCGGGCTATGCGGCCTCGTCGTTTGCGAGGGGCGAGTGGACCGAATGCGACTACGGCTGGACTTGGACCAAGGGCAATGGCGACTACTTCCCCAGCGCGGGCAACTTGGATGTGTCGGGCTTGATGGGCGAGACGAGCGAGAGGCCTTTGTATTGGACTTCGGAGAGTTTTGGCTCGGGAGCGCAGGGCTTTGGCAAGGCGGCGATGCTGTTTGAGGCTTTCGACGACCTCTACTACGGCATCTACCCCATTTTGGATCCTGCGGAGGCTGCTTCGTGGTACTCCTACGGTGCGAAATGTATGGCTGCATCGGTGAGATGCGTGAAGGAGAAATAATCACAAACACATAATAAACCAATAAACAATCAATTAATCAATCAAACAAACTTAAAAAAATGAAAAAAACTTACACACAACCCGCCATCGATGTTGAGATGGTGATGGTGGAAAATGGAATTGCCGCAAGCCCCACCGCCTATGGCGAGGCTGGCTACGCTGGTCAGGACTCTGACTATGTAGACGCAGATTTTGACCTCTAAAAATCGTATTTGGACTATGAAAAGGACTATGAAGACTTGGGCCTTGGTTGCAGTAGCTGCAATGGGGCTCACCGCCTGCCAGAACGATTTTGAGGAGCAGGTAGAGGCAAAAGACTCTGTTGTTGTAACCTTTGTTGCCGACTCGGCAGACACTCGTACCTCGGTTGATACTTCGGGCGCCACCCCCGAGTTCACTTGGGATGTGGTTGAGAATTTCTATGTTTTGGAGCAGACCGCAGATACCTTCGAAGCGGTGAATACCGACCAGTTTGAGTTGAATGAAGGCAAGGCATATATCACTGCCGAGTTCGCTGCTAATCCAGGCAAGGGCGAGTATAAATATGTTACCATCTACCCCGAGGATGGCTATGTGGATGCTACGGATATTAATAATGCAACCCTCACTCTTCCTGCCGAGCAGGAGATGCTCACCCCCAACAGCTATGGTGTATCCGACCTTATGGTTTCGGAGGTTGTGACTACCAATTCACAGCCCGCCGAGACGCAGCCTGTGCGCTTCACTCGCTTGGCAGCGGTTGTTCAGCTCACCCTCAAAAACCTCTCGGCAGAGGAGCAGATTGAGAGCGTAACCTTTGAGGCTGCGGGCAAACATCTTGCAGGTGAGATTGTTGTCGACCTCAACAAACCCCACGAGTTCGATGCAGGCTCGGAGAGCAGTAGCAGTGTGAAGGTTGTGGCTCACCCTGATGTTACCAGAGATATCTACTTCACCGTTCTTCCCACCACTCTCGAAGCGGGCAAAACCTACACCGTTACCGTAGTTACCGACAAGAAAATCTACATCAAAACAGGCACCATTCCCGCAGAGAAATCGCTTGTATTCGACTCGGGTATGGTTACCCGCGTAGGTGTGAATATGGCAGATGTTGAGGGCATTGACAAATGGACTCTCGTTAGGGACGCATCCACCCTCAAAGAGGGCGATGTTGTGGCTATCGTAGCGAAAGACTACGACAAGGCGTTGAGTACCAATCTGTATAGCAATGCATCCGAGACCTCGACAAGTGCAAGACGTGATGCAACTGATGCCAGCAAAATGGGAGAGTATCTTCTCGCAAGTGCAGATGTTCAGCCTTTTGTTTTGGTAACAGGTAGCGTGGAAGGCACTTTTGCTTTCTACGATGAGACTCGCGCGAAATTCCTTGTTTCGAACAACTCCTCTTCGCGCTATCTTATCAATCAGGCATACATTAGTGCCGAGACTTGCTTTGCTATTAGTATCAATGCCGAGGATGGTGATGCAACTATCGAGAACACCGAGGGCAATTATCCCGACAATAAGATTAGGTACTACAATAGTAGCAAGTATTTTTATAGTGGTACTAGCGCAAATCAGGCTGTTTGCATCTACCGCCTCGAAGGTGCAGTCGGTACCATTCCCACTGTGGCTGCGAATGTTACCGTTCCCGATAACGACGAATCCGTTGTTATTGCTGAGGAGGGTGCAACCACCGCTACCGCTATCGAGGAGGTTGTATTCAACTATGTTGGCGATTGGACCATTTCGGCAAGCGCAAGCGAGTCTTGGCTCACTGTAAGCTATGCAGATGGCTCTCTCTCCTACACCGCCGAGGTTAACACTGGCGCTCCTCGTGAGGCAACTGTTACCATCACCGCAAAACTCGAAGGTCAGACCGACCTCACTTGGACTTTCAATGTGCTCCAAAAAGGTGTACCCCAGGAAATTTCCATCGCCGAGTTTATGAGCAAGAAGAGTGATGTGAATACTACCTACAAACTCACTGGCAAAATCACCGAGATGACATCTTCGAGCAGTGGTACTTACAAACTCACCGATGGCACCACCAATGTTGTTACTATCACCTACCTCTACACCGACAATGGCGATAAGGTTTATGGCGATGAGTCCATCGGCCTCGAAGTTGGTGATGTTGTGACCGTTACTACCGTTGCAGCAACATCTACCGCAGGTAAGGGCGGCAGCAGTGCTTACCACTCCATCTATAAGGGCCACTACGGTATAGATGCTTCGGCTGGCGTTGCTGCTGACTACACAGGTGGCGAAGTAACCATCGAAGTCACAACTCGCAAAGGTGGTAGTATGACTTTCCCCGAGGCTGTGGTAGCAACTATGCCCGAGAGCGATTATGCAACTCTTACCTACGATGGTGGCGATACCGCAACCGTGACTTTCACCAGCGAGAACACCACAAGCGATGCACGCGAGGCAACCGTTACCTTCACCTATGGCGCTATTTCGGTTGAAGTAACCGTAGAGCAGGGTATTAACCCCGCAAATAGGGTTGGTTGGAACCTTGTTACAGATGCATCTACACTTAAAACTGGTGATGAAATTGTAATTGTAGCGAAGAATGTAGACAAGGCTCTTGGTTGTCTTGCAAGTTCTTCTAATGCTACAGGTGTATCTAACTTCCCTGCTGTAGAGGTTGATAAATCGGGCAATGTGGTTTACGATGTAGAGAAGGCTGGAGCACTGGTATTTACTCTCAAAGATGGTAATAGCGCAGGCACATTTGCTCTCCAATTTACTCATAAAGACACTAATTACTATCTCTATGCACCATCTTCGGGTCTAAAAGGACGAGCAGCAAGTAGTGGCGCCAATGACGATACCTCGTATGAGATAATTATTGATGCTACAAGTGGTGATGCAACAGTGGAGAATGCAAGGCCAAAAGTTGTTAAATACAATAATGCTACTGGTACTGCCTTCCTTGCTTATAGTCCCACCGCAGCTAATGCAACAAAAGAGGAGTTCGCTATTTGCATTTACAGAAAGTAAAAATAGGCAGTAGTTAACGACAAACCCCTAAAAATCAGCAAGCAATGAAACTTGTGAAGCAGATTGCAACGATGGCTATGGTGGCTTTTGCCGCCATAGCCCTTGGTGCGTGTCAGGAACCCGACAGTGGCGATGAGCAGGGCAAAAACCCAAACCTCAACCACAACCTTACACTCACCGTCGATATCGAGAGCGTCACAACACAAACCGCAAAGGTGAAGGTTACGCACGACGGCTCCTCGACCGACACATGGCTCGGCTTCTACACCGCAGACCTCTCCAAAGGTGACCTCGCGCTCATCGAAGAGCAGGCCGCAGCCTACAAGGCAGGAAACTCCACATCGCAACTACGAGCAAGCAAAAGTTACATCCAAATCCTCACAAACCTCTCCGCAGGCACCACCTATAAATATATAGCCTTCGGTCTTTCGGAAGAGGGTGAGGTCTATGGTAACTACGGCGCACTCGAATTTACCACACAAGGCACCAACACCGGTGACAACGGTGGCGGTGGCGACAATGGTCAGGGTGGAAACACAACCGTAAACGGTATGACCATCAATAAGGCGTGGAGCGTGGAGTATCTCGGTGCAGGTACCCTCTACGACCAACCTGTGGAGAACATCGTGAAGGTGACAAGTGTCGACAAAAACCCCTATATGATGACCGTTGTATATGCCTCCGAGTGGGATGAGAGCGCACTCAAAGAGCTCGCAGAGTATGCCGTGGCCGACTATGTGGCATTCATCGAAGAGTACAACAGCTACTACGGCACCTCCTACACCCTCGAAGAGATGCTCTTTGTGGGTGACGGCTACGACGCTTTCAACCTCTACCCAGGTTACTACAAGGCTCTCGCCATCGGTGTCAATCCCAATGGCACCATCAGCGGACTCTATGCCGTGAGCGAAACCTTTGAGGTCAAAGAGCAGGTGGCCTCCGCACAGTTCCGCGCGTGGCTCGGCAATTGGGAAATTGTAGGCAACAACGATGTGACCTACACCATCAACCTCGCAAATGGTCTTGCCAACAAGTTCTACTATATGTCCTATTGGGAGGGCGATATGGACTTTATGGTGAGGGTGGATTACAACGCCGACCTCGATGCTCTCTTCTTCTACTCGCAGCTCATTCAGGAGGCTGTGAACTTCGGTGACTATGGTCTGGGTGACCTCTACTTCGTGGGATTCGACCGCGAGGGTGGTCTTTACACCACCGAGGGTGGCGACTATGGTATCGCTATCGCAGGTACGCTCGACGGTGGCCAGAAGGCCATTGTGCGCTACGATGACGACAGTGTACAGGGCTACCCCTTCTTCGACTATATGCAGTTCATTGCCGACTTGGGTGGCAAATACTATCGACTCACCAATGCCGAAGTATTGCAACTCCCCGCAGCGATGAATCCCGCAGGTGGTCAGATTGCAGCCCCCCGAAAGGATCCCAAGCAGGAGGAGATTGAACCCCTTTATACCAAGGTGCGCAAACCCGAAGTTGTCTACAACGTCGGCGGTCGCAAATTCAACGCGGTGAGGTTCTAAACCCTCAAACTGCACAAATTAAGCGGGAGGTACACCAAAGTACCTCCCGCTTATTGTTTTGTAGACTCGCGCTACTTGGGTTGAATCTGGGTAATCTCCCCCTCGTAGCGAACCTTTATGGTGTAGTCGCCACTCTTGCCATCCACCACCACCGAGTAGCCACCGTCGGCCAGGGCGCAGATATTAACCTCACCCTCGGTGAGAAAGCCAAAATAGTCCTTGATGTAGCCACCCACAGCTCGGCCATAGTAGCTGCCACCCATATAGAGCAACCCCGTGGTGCTATCCAACACATCATACTTGGGCAGGGCAAGGTAGTCGCCCTTGGAGCCCACGATATATCTACCAACGAGTGTGGTCTGACCTTTGGGGGTGAGCAGGTCGAGAATCATCGCATCGCGCACCGAACCCTCGCTGCCGAGTAGCTCAATGACGAAATTTTCGCGCTGGGGGTAGTAGCTGTTCTCCCCCGAGAAGTGTTTGTATGTGGCACTCTTGGCCTCGAAATCCACATCTTGGGAGATGTTGGTGATGTTGTTTTCGGCAGGGTCACTCTCCAATAACCCATCACATCCGCTGGCCACACCCATAAGCGCAACCAGAAGCATTAAACGAAGTGATTTTTTCATAAATTGATTAGAAATAGTTTGTATTTATTTGTCGTTAGGGGTATCGGTTGAGGTCTTCTTCTCTTTGAGGAGCCACATCAGGCGTCTTTTTTGTTTCTGTTGTTCCTTCTTTTCCAGCTCGGTTACCACACGTCCGAGGTTGATGAGTTCGGCTTTGAGCTCCGTTTCGCTCAATCCACGTTTGATTTTGCCATTGTGGGCCACCGAGATTGAGCCCGTCTCTTCGCTCACTACGATAACAATTGCATCACTCTCCTCACACAAGCCCATTGCGGCCCTATGGCGCATACCAAACGAGAGAGGTACCTCACTCTTGGTGGAGGGCAACACGCATTTGGCGGCCACAATCCTACCACCACCTATGACCATTGCGCCATCGTGGAGTGGGGAGTTCTTGAAAAATATGTTCTTTATGAGGGAGGGGGTGATGTTGGCATCCACAATCACACCTGTGGAGATAACATCGTCGAGAGAGCCGTCTTGGCGGATGACAATAAGGGCGCCCGTTGTGGTTGCGCTCATATCGCCACAAGCCTTCACAATGGGGTCGATAATCTCGTCAAGAATCTCGTGGTGGCCTCCACGCTCGGAGTTGAGCAGTTTGTAAATCATAGCCAAGGGGCCCGATTGCTGGCTGTTGGTGCCGAGGGTTTGGAGGAATTTGCGTATCTCGCTCTGGAAAATGATAATTAGGGCTATAAGTCCCACACTCACCACCGAGCCGAGAATGCTCGACATAAGTTCCATATTGAACACCCTCGCTACCATCCACGACACATAAATTACCAGAATACCAAGAAGAATGTTGGTCGCCTGTGTGCCACGAATCAGTTTGTAGATGTAGTACATAATCACTGCCACCAGCAGAATATCCACCACATCAATTATTGAGATTTTAATAAAGCCCATACCTTTTATCTATAATAACGCCACATTGCGCCCTCAAAAATACGAAATAGAATTGAGAATTGACAAAAAAACCACTCTTTTTTGTCTAAAATGCTTCCCCTCATAGTATTCCTAATTCTCATAGCTCATCTTCGGGCTCGGCAGTTCTGCCGAGCCCGCGACGTTAGACTTTCGACGTTAGACTTTCGACAAAAAAAATAGAGTGGCAAGGTCGAAACCCTGCCACTCCGCGAAACTTATCTAAAAATTGCTACAAGCCTTTACTTGGTTGCCTTTTTAGCCTCTTTCTGCATCAAGTCGTATGCAACGGGAGTTGCGATGAAGATCGAGGAGAGGGTACCGATAATCACACCGAAGATAAGTGCGAATACGAAACCACGAATCACAGCACCACCGAAGAGGAAGATTGCAAGCAGAGTTACCAAGGTGGTACCCGAAGTATTGATGGTACGAGCCAAGGTGGTATTAACTGCTGCGTTGATGGTCTCTTTCAGGTTGCGCTTGGGATAGAGGGTGGTGAACTCGCGGATACGGTCGAAGATAACCACCTTATCGTTAATCGAGTAACCGATAATGGTCAGGATAGCTGCGATGAACGACTGGTCAATCTCCAAGTTGAAGGGGAGAAGACCGTGCAAGAGCGAGAAGATACCCAAGGTGAGGAACGCATCGTGTGCCAAAGCCACAACCGAACCAACACCCCACTGCCACTTCTTGAAGCGGATGATGATGTAGAGACCGATAGCGATGAGTGCGAAGAATACCGAGATGAATGCACCGCGGGTGATGTCGCTTGCTACGCTGGGACCAACCATATCGGCCTGAATGATACCGTTGGGGTTGGTTGCGGTCGAGGTGAACTCGCCGAGCGAAATCTCGGTGGTGTAAAGACCCTTCACACCCTCATACAAAAGTGCCTCAACTTTGGCGGTAGCGTCGTCGCTCTGGTCGGCGTGCAAGTACTGGGTAACGATACGCATCTGGCTGTCGTCACCAAACTGCTTAACCTCAAACGATTTCTCGCTTGCGTCACCCTCGGCAGCGTCGAATACTACCTGCAAGCCCTCACGAACCTGGTCAGCAGTAACGGGCTGGTCGAAACGTACAACGAAGGTACGACCACCCGAGAAATCAACACCGTAGTTCAAACCGCGGGTCGAAAGCGATACTACCGATGCGATAACCAAAACAGCCGAAACGATGTAGGAGATCTTGCGGATACCGATGAAGTTAATTTTGGTGTTAGCCAAGAACTTGTCGGTGAGTTTCGACGAGAACTTCACATCTTTGCCCTTTGCTACGCGAGCCTCGAAAATCATACGAGTGAAGAAGAGCGAGGTGAAGAGCGAGGTGATGATACCGATGATAAGGGTGGTTGCGAAGCCCTGAACGGGACCTGTACCGAATACGAACAATACGATACCGGTGATGATGGTGGTGATGTTCGAGTCGATAATTGCGCTCATTGCGTTCTTGTAACCAGCGGTGATAGCAGCCGAAAGACCCTTGCCAGCCCACAACTCCTCTTTCACGCGCTCGTAGATAATTACGTTAGCATCCACTGCCATACCCAAGGTAAGCACGATACCTGCGATACCGGGAAGGGTGAGGACTGCACCAAACGATGCCAAAACGCCAAAGAGGAAGAATACGTTGCAGATAAGTGCGATACTTGCAACAACACCTGCACCGTTGTAGAAGAAAATCATATAGAGGAGCACGAGTACAAACGCAATCACAAACGAAATGAGCGAAGCATTGATACTCTCTGCACCCAGCGAAGGACCAACTACGGTGTCCTGAATGATGCGAGCGGGGGCGGGCAATTTACCCGATTTGAGCACGTTTGCCAAGTCGGTAGCCTCGGTGATGGTGAAGTTGCCGGTGATGGCCGAGCGACCGCCGGTAATCTCATTCTGTACGGTAGGAGCCGAGTAAACTACGCCATCGAGAACGATTGCGATGCTCTTACCAATGTTAGCCTTGGTCATACGAGCCCAAACATTCGAGCCGTTGGTGTTCATAACCATATCAACCTCTGCCGAACCGCCATTCTGCGAGTACTGGGGCGAAGCGTCTACAACCGAGCCACCATCGAGGGGTGCCTTGCCATCACGACCGTCGGCCTTGATTGCGTAGAGCTCATAGATGGTACCAGCCTCATCCACAGCTTTGGCGCTCCACATAAAGCGTACATCGGGGTTGATGACAGCCTTAACCTGGGGCATTGCCAAGTACTCGTCGATAGTCTCCATATCGTAGGTCATAGCGTGACCAACAACGGGACCGCGATATGCGCGACCGCTCATATCAACAGCGGGCATAAGTTTTGCGAAGAGGGGGTTGGCCTTATTGTAGGCTGCAAGCTCTGCGTCGGTCGAAACCTCTGCACCCTCCAACTCTGCAACGAGGTCACCCTCGGCAGCGCTCTGCTCCTTGTTCTCGGCAATCTCTACACCATTTACGTTGAGGTTGCGGAGTACGTTGTTAGCCCTCTGCAACTGGGGAAGAACCTCGTCGTTGTCGTAGGTTGCCCAGAACTCCAACGAAGCGGTACCCTGCAAGAGTTTGCGCACACGCTCGGGCTCCTTAACGCCAGGAAGCTCCACCAAGATGCGGCCCGAGTTCTCCAAACGCTGGATGTTGGGCTGTGCCACACCAAAGCGGTCGATACGGCTACGAAGCACGTTGTAGGAGTTTGCGATAGCGCTCTCCGACTCCTCGCGCAACACCTTGATAACCTCATCGTTGGTGCTATTGAGGGTAACTTTGTCCTTCATCACCTGATTGTTGAAAATCAGCGAGAGGGGTGCGCCATTCGAGAGGCGGTCGTATGCCTTTGCAAAGAGGGTGATGTAGTCGCTCTGCGAGTTTTTAGCCTCAACCTTTGCCTCCTCCACAGCTGCGAGGAAGGTGGGGTCGGTGGAGTTGTTCGAGAGAGCTTTCACAACATCCTCAACTGCGATTTCGAGCATCACGTTCATACCGCCGCGGAGGTCAAGACCGAGGTTAATCTCTTTCTCTTTTACCTCTGCATAGGTGAATTTCTTCACGAGTACGTTGTAAACGGGTTTCGACTTAACGCTGTCGAGATAGTGCTGCTCTTTCTTTACGAGCATATACTCGCGGTAAGCCTGTTCGCTCATACCTGCTTTTTCGAGCATTGCGGGAGTGATAGTGGTAGCAGCAACCTGCTCCTGGGCATACTCTTCTGCCCTGTTCTCCACAACGCTCGAAACAACGGTGAACGAAAGTTGATAAGCACACGCGATTGCCAAAACAATCGCAATGAATTTAATAAGACCTTTGTTCTGCATTGTTTTTAGTGTTTGAATTATTATTGTTTTGTCTTTGTTTTCTGCTCCTACGCACGCGCTCCACGCGCGCATAATGCGTAAATAACTCGCAAAGTTAATACTTTTTGCCGAAATGCAAAAAATATTGGTATTTTATTGTCTAACGTCTAACGTCGAAGGTCTAACGTCGCAAATGCGAGTAAGCGAGGGCAGAGGCTGCTTGCAGGCTATGCCGAGCCCGAAAAGTTTTTTGGGAGTTTTGCTTAATATGCCTAATAAAGACTCGGGGCGCACCAAAACGGTGCGCCCCGCGACGTTAGACATTAGACGTTAGACGTTATTTAACCTCCTCGAACTCAACATCCTCTGCCTGCTGTGCGCCACCCTGCTGTGCATCGTTGGGTTGTGCCTGCTGTGCGCCACCCTGTGCGCCTGCCTGTGCGTAGATGTCCTGCGAAGCAGCCTGCCAAGCAGCGTTGAGTTTCTCGGTTGCGGCGTCGATACCTGCGAGGTTCTGCGACGAGTGTGCAGTTTTGAGCTCTGCGAGTGCGCCCTCGATTGCCTGCTTTTTCTCTGCGGGAATCTTGTCGCCATACTCTTTGAGCTGCTTCTCGGTCGAGAAAATCATTGAGTCTGCACCGTTGATTTTATCAACCCTCTCGCGCTCCTCTTTATCTTTTGCCTCATTGGCCTTTGCCTCATCGCGCATACGCTGAATCTCTGCCTCGGTCAAGCCGCTCGAAGCCTCAATGCGGATGCTCTGCTCCTTGCCGGTGCCTTTGTCTTTTGCCGACACGTTGAGAATACCGTTGGCGTCGATGTCGAAAGAAACCTCAATCTGGGGTACGCCACGGGGAGCTGCGGGGATGCCGTCGAGGTGGAAGCGGCCGATGGTCTTGTTGTCGCGTGCCATCTGGCGCTCACCCTGCAAAACGTGAATCTCAACCTCGGGCTGGTTGTCCTGTGCGGTGGAGAACACCTGGCTCTTGCGCACGGGGATGGTGGTGTTGGCATCAATCAGGCGAGTGAATACGCCACCGAGGGTCTCGATACCGAGCGAGAGGGGAGTAACATCCAAGAGGAGCACATCCTTAACCTCGCCAGTGAGTACGCCACCCTGAATTGCCGCACCGATAGCCACAACCTCATCGGGGTTCACACCCTTCGAGGGAGCTTTGCCGAAGAAGTCCTCAACAACTTTCTGGATTGCGGGGATACGAGTCGAACCACCCACGAGGATAACCTCATCAATCTGGCTTGCGCTGAAACCTGCATCGCTCAAAGCCTTGCGGCAGGGCTCGATGGTTGCGCGGATGAGCGAGTCGGCGAGCTGCTCGAATTTAGCCCTTGTGAGGGTCATTACAAGGTGCTGGGGAATACCATCTACGGGCATAATGTAGGGGAGGTTAATCTCGGTCGAGGTGCTGCTCGAAAGCTCAATTTTAGCCTTCTCTGCGGCCTCTTTCAGACGCTGCATAGCCATTGGATCTTTGCGGAGGTCGATGCCGTGTTTGCTCTGGAACTCGGCAGCCATCCAGTCGATGATAACGTGGTCGAAGTCGTCACCGCCAAGGTGGGTGTCACCATTGGTCGATTTAACCTCAAATACACCGTCGCCAAGCTCCAAAATCGAGATATCGAAGGTACCACCACCGAGGTCATATACTGCAATCTTCATATCCTTGCCAGCCTTGTCAAGACCGTATGCGAGAGCTGCTGCGGTGGGCTCGTTGATGATACGACGAACCTTCAAACCTGCAATCTCACCAGCCTCTTTGGTGGCCTGACGCTGCGAGTCGCTGAAATATGCGGGAACGGTGATAACTGCCTCATTAACAGTTGTTCCGAGGTAGTCCTCTGCGGTCTTTTTCATCTTTTGGAGGATGATGGCCGAAATCTCCTGGGGAGTATATTTGCGGCTACCAATCTCCACCATAGGAACATCGTTTGCACCAGCTACTACATTGTAGGGTACGCGGGTAGCATCTTTTGCCACCTGTGCCATCTTCTCACCCATAAAGCGTTTGATGGAGAAGACGGTATTTTTGGGGTTGGTGATAGCCTGACGTTTTGCGGGGTCGCCCACTTTACGCTCGCCACCCTCGGTGAAAGCCACAATCGAAGGGGTTGTGCGGTGTCCCTCGCTGTTGGGGATAACTACGGGCTCGTTGCCCTCCATAACTGCTACACACGAGTTGGTTGTACCAAGGTCGATACCAATAATCTTTGCCATAATCTTAAAGTCTGTTTTGTGTTGTTTATACTTATTTTTATACTTTGTCGTCTTGTTGTGGGGCCCATTGGGGTCCCGCTTCGGCTTTGATATGTTCAATCTCTGTGCCAAGCAGAAAAATTGTGCCACAACTGCCAATGGTGACACAAGGTGGAATTTTTCGACTGACAAAATGGCAGTTTATTGACATAAAATAAAAAATGTGTGACAAAATTTTTTTATTCCACAAAAGGGTTGTAACTTTATGGTGCTGAAAAATTGTTTTCACAGATATTACAAAACTAATACTTATATTACTATGATTACAACCTTTAATGAATTGCGCCGTATTAAGGACAAATTGCCCAGCGGAAGCATGCAGCGCATCGCAGACGAGTTGGGTTGCGATGCAGATGAAGTAAGGAACTATTTCGGCGGTCGCCACTTTGAGGGTGGAACGACCGCAGGCGTACACTTCGAGGAGGGTCCCGATGGCGGAACCGTAAGTTTCGACGACGACACCATCTACAACGCCGCTCTTCGCATCTTGGCCGAGTTGGAGAAATAGAAAAAAGAGGCTTCCGAATTTCGGAAGCCTTCTTTTTTTTGTTGGCCGACGGTTGCTCTCCTTAATAATAAATACTCGGGGGCTCCAAATTTGGAGCCCCCGTGACGTTTGACCAGACTGCGTCTGCTCTAAAATGCTCACGCTCGGCATAGTCTGCAAGCAGCCTCTGCCCTCGCTTACTCGCATTTGCGACGTTAGATCTCTTTGCAAAGCCTACTGCAAAAACAGCTTTTCGGCAATCTGTACCGCGTTGAGGGCTGCGCCTTTACGGATTTGGTCGGCTACGCACCAGAAAGTCAAGCCATTGGGATTGGCAATATCCTTGCGGATGCGGCCCACAAATACGGGGGTTGTCTCGGCTACAAAGAGAGGCATAGGGTACCTCTTCTCGGCGGGAGTGTCCTCCACAACGATGCCCTCGGCACCCTCAAAAGCCTTGCGGGCCTCCTCGGGCGATACGGGCCTCTCGAACTCCACCCAGATGGCCTCCGAGTGTGCACGAGCAACGGGCACGCGGACACAGGTTGCGCTCACAGCGATGTCGGAGTGCATAATCTTTTGTGTCTCGTAGTACATTTTCAGTTCCTCCTTGGTATAGTCCTCCTCGGCGAATACGTCGATGTGGGGGATGACATTGCCGGCAATCTGGTAGGCAAATTTCTCCACGGTCGTAGGCCTACCTTCGGCAATCTCGCGATATTGGTTTTCGAGCTCGGCGATACCCATAGCACCTGCGCCACTTGTTGCCTGATAGGTTGCAACGTGTACGCGGCGGATGTGTGCGATTTTTTCGAGAGCAGCCAAAGCCACCACCATCTGGATTGTTGAGCAGTTGGGGTTGGCAATCACATTGCGAGGGGTGTTGCGAGCATCTTCGGGGTTTACCTCGGGCACCACAAGTGGTACATCGGCATCCATACGGAAGGCACTCGAATTGTCAATCATAATAGTGCCGTGCTTTGTGATGGTCTTTTCGAACTCCTTGGAGGTGCTGCCACCTGCCGACACAAACGCCACATCAATACCCTTGAAGTCGTCGTTGTGTGCCAAAAGTTGCACTTTGTATTTCTTGCCCTTGAATTCATATTCGCGTCCCGCGCTACGCTCACTACCAAAGAGGTAGAGGTTGTCGATGGGGAAATTCCTTTGGTCGAGGATGCGCAAAAACTCCTGACCTACGGCGCCACTTGCGCCCACAATAGCTACATTCATATCTCTTATTTCTATTAATTCCTCAATTTGTAGTCGCCTAACTCGGCAATTTACACCGCAAAAATACGAATTATTTCAGAAATAACCGCCACCTACAACAAAATAGCGTTTGGGGAACGGACGTACATTTATAAATATAGGTAGAGAGAGTATCTCTATGAATTCTTCTTGGCCCGATTAGGAGAATTCGCTGCCGAGGTGGGCAAGGAGCCTCTTGTTGGCATCGTCGATTACGGAGTTTTCCAACGTTGCGAGGTAGATGCGTGTGGTCTGCTCCGAGGAGTGTCCCATAGCGGCACTTATGACCGAGATGGGGATGTTTTGATTGCGTGCAGCTGTTGCCCAACTGTGGCGAGAGGTGTAGGAGGTTAGGTGTAGTTCGCATCCAATCATTTTGGAGAGTTTGCGTAGTGTTCGGTTGTAGGTGTGGAGTCCATTGCGATACTGTTGGTACGCCTCCTCGTGTGTGGAGGGGGTGATGATGGGGAATATGTAGGGGCTCTCTGGGATGGAGTAGCGCTCTATTATACGTCCGATGCAGGGCTCAATTTTCACACTCATCAGTTGTTTGGTTTTGCGTCTGGTGTAGCAGATGGAGTCTGCTTGGATGTCGCTCTTGCGCAGGTAGGCAATATCCACAAACGGCATACCTCGTGTGAAGTAGCTGAAAAGGAAGATGTCGCGAGTGAGTGCAAGGGTGGAGTTTTTGCGTAGTTCTAGACGGTGAAGTCTCACGATAACATTCTCGCCGACAGCTCTTTTGCGAGTTTGGTCCACACCTGTGTAGACATCCACAAAGGGGCTTCTTTGGCGGGTGAGTTTTAGCCTAACAGCCTTGTTGTATGTGGCGCGCAGGATGCGCATATAGAATGAGATGGAGTTGCGCACCAACCCCCGATTCACAAGGAAGGCATTGTAGCCACCAATAAGCCCTTCGTTTATGGCATCGAGGGAGGGGTTGCGCCCATTCAAAAATGCGCGGAAGCTGTCGAATGTTTTTGTGTAGTTGATAGCTGTTCCGATGCGACCGCTGTTGTTGAGTGACTGGATTTGAGCCGCCATAAAGTCAAGAAAAAGTGGCTTGGGAGCTCTGTTGTGTCGATTTTTTGTAGTTTTTGATTTTGTCATAATTATTTTTGTTAAAGGGTTTGACGAGTAAATATAACTCGAAAATTATTGGTAATTTTGTGGAAGATATGAAGAATTTGGAATTGAGAGTTGCAGAGAAGGGCGATGTGGAGTTTGCTCTTTGCTCGGTGCAGGGTGCGCAGGGGCGGTTGGCCCGTGCTGGTGTGAGTCAGTGGCAAAATGGATACCCCAATCGTGAGCGTCTGGAAGAGGATGTGAGGTTGGGGATTGGTCGTGTGCTTATGTCTGATGGACAGAGAGTTGCCTATGGAGTGGTGACGTATGATGGTGAGCGAGCCTACGACGATTTGAGGGGAGGAGAGTGGCTCACCTCGGGGGCCGCCTATGCAACCATTCATCGCCTATGTGTGGCAGAGGATGTTGTTGGCAGGGGCTATGGCAGGGCCTTTATGGAGTGTGCCGAGAGGGAGGCTGCGACGAGGGTTGCGAGCCTCCGTGTGGATACTCATCCCGATAACCTCGTAATGCAGCGACTCATCTCCTCGCTCGGCTATCGCTATTGTGGGGTGGTGGAGTATGAGAGTCCTCGTCTGGCCTATGAGCTTTGTTTGCAGGCGAAGTGTGGTGAGGAATTTTAATGACTTTAATGACTTTGAGGCCCTTAAATTGAGCGGAAAAATTAATATTTTTCAATTCTCAATTTTCAATTTCCAATTCTCAATTGTATCTTTGTGGGTTAATTGGATAATTTTGTAAAAATCAAACATATTATGAGCGGTAATAAGAAATTCAACGAGTACAAAGGGCTCGATTTGCCCGAGGTGGGTTTGGAGGTTCTGAAAAAGTGGGACACCGACGACACCTTCCATAAAAGTATCTCCTCTCGCGAGGGTTGTCCAACGTTTGTGTTCTACGAGGGTCCCCCCTCGGCAAATGGTATGCCTGGCATCCACCACGTTATGGCGCGTACCCTCAAAGATGTTGTCTGCCGTTTCAAAACCCAGAGTGGCTATATGGTACACCGCAAGGCGGGTTGGGATACCCACGGTCTGCCCGTAGAGCTCGGTGTGGAGAAGAAACTCGGCATCCGCAAGGAGGATGTGGGTGTGAATATCTCCATCGAGGATTACAACCGCACCTGCCGTGAGTCGGTGATGGAGTTCACTGGTAAGTGGGAGCAGCTCACCCGCCAGATGGGCTATTGGGTGAATATGGACGACCCCTACATCACCTATGACAACAAATATATCGAGACCCTCTGGTGGATGCTCTCGGAGCTCTACAAAAAGGGACTTTTGTATAAGGGTTTCACCATTCAGCCCTACTCGCCCGCGGCAGGTACGGGTCTGTCGAACCACGAGTTGAACCAGCCTGGTTGCTACCGTGATGTGAAGGACACCACCTGCACCGCACAGTTCAAGGTTGTGCGCAATGCCGAGAGCGAGAAGCTCTTTGAGGATGTTGAGGGCGACCTCTACTTCTTGGCTTGGACCACCACCCCCTGGACCCTGCCCTCCAATACCGCTCTGGCAGTAGGTCCCTCGATTGAGTATGTGAGGGTTAAGTGTGCCAACCCCTACACCGGTATCCGTCAGACCGTAATTATGGCCAAAGAGCTCGTTCCAACCTACTTCACCAAGAAGATGGAGGGTACTTTCACCGTTGAGGAGCGCACTTGGAAAGGTGCCGAGTTGGCAGGTGTGAGGTATGAGCAGTTGATGGATTGGATGAGGCCCGATGGTGACGCTTTCCGCGTAATCACGGGTGACTATGTGAGTGTGGCCGATGGTACGGGTATCGTACATATCGCTCCCACCTTTGGTGCCGATGACGATAGGGTTGCAAAGCAGGCAGGCATTGCTCCTATGTTGCTCGTGGATAAGGCGGGCAAGCAGCAGCCTATGGTCGATAAGCAGGGTAAGATGTACCTCTTGGAGGACTTGGACCCCGAGTATGTAAAGAACTTTGTGAATGTAGAGAAATATGCCGAGTGGCAGGGTAGGTTTGTGAAGAACGCCTACGATGAGAAACTCACCGAGGAGGATGCAACTATTGACGTTGATATCGCTGTGGGCTTGAAACTCGAAAATAAAGCCTTCAAGATTGAGAAACACACCCACAACTATCCCCACTGCTGGCGTACCGATAAGCCCGTCTTGTACTACCCCTTGGATTCGTGGTTCATCCGCACCACCGCGGTGAAAGATAGGCTCATTGAGCTCAATAAGACCATCTATTGGAAACCCGAATCGACAGGCTCGGGTAGGTTTGGTAAGTGGCTCGAAGGTCTTGTGGATTGGAACCTTTCGAGGAGCCGCTTCTGGGGTACTCCTCTGCCCGTGTGGGCTACCGAGGACTACTCGGAGATGAAGTGTATCGGCTCGGTTGAGGAGCTCAAAGCCGAGGTTGAGAAGGCTGTGGCTGCCGGCGTTATGACCGAGAACCCCTACAAAGAGTTCGTTGTGGGCGACTACTCCAAGGAGAACTACGATAAGATTGACCTCCACCGTCCCTATGTGGATAACATCGTGCTCGTGTCGAGCAAGGGTGAGCCTATGCGCCGCGAGAGCGACCTGATTGACGTGTGGTTCGATAGCGGTGCTATGCCCTATGCACAGGTACACTACCCCTTCGAGATGACGAAGGAGCAGTTCGAGGAGGTCTATCCCGCCGACTTCATCGCCGAGGGTGTTGACCAGACTCGCGGTTGGTTCTACACTCTGCACGCTCTGGCTACAATGCTGTTCGACAGCGTGGCATTCAAGAATATTATCTCCAATGGCCTTGTTTTGGATAAGAACGGCAACAAGATGTCCAGGCGCTTGGGCAATGCCGTTGATCCATTCGAGGTGATGGATAAGTATGGCGCAGATGCCACAAGGTGGTATATGATTTCCAATTCCCAGCCCTGGGATAACCTCAAATTCGACGTTGATGGCGTGGATGAGGTGCGCAGGAAATACTTCGGCACACTCTATAACACCTACGGCTTCTTTGCCCTCTATGCCAATGTAGATGGCTTTACGGGCCAAGAGGAGGAGGTTCCTGTTTCGGAGCGTCCCGAGATTGACCGCTGGATTATCTCCACACTCAACTCGCTTGTGAGGGAGGTTACTGCAAGGCTCAACGATTATGACCTCACCCCCGCAGCGAGGGCTATTCAGGAGTTTGTGGGCGAGAATTTGTCGAACTGGTATGTGCGCCTGAATCGTAAGCGTTTCTGGGGTGGCGGTATGACCAAGGATAAACTCGCGGCCTACCAGACCCTCTACACCTGCTTGGAGACCGTTGCACAACTTTCGGCACCCTTTGCACCATTTTTCAGCGAGAGGCTCTTCTCGGATTTGAACAAGATTAGCGGCCGCCACGAGGGTTCCGTACACCTGAATCTCTTCCCTGTTTGTGATGAGAAGTTGATTGATGGCGACTTGGAGGAGATGATGGCTCTGGCACAGAAGAGTACCTCTATGGTGTTGGCACTTCGTAGGAAGGTTGGTATCAAGGTTCGTCAGCCCCTCACAAAGGTTATCATCCCCATCCTCGACTCGGATATGGGCCGTAGGTTGGAGGCTGTGAAGGCTTTGGTTATGGGTGAGGTGAATGTTAAGGAGGTTGAACTCATTACCGACACCACCGGCCTTATTACCAAACGTATTAAGCTCAACTTCAAGAACTTCTGTGCACGTTACGCAAAATTGGCGAAACCTATGGCAGCACTCGTTGCCACCTTCTCGCAGGAGCAGATTGCCGCTATTGAGGCTGCCGACCAGACCACTTTGGAGGTTGCAGGCGAGAGCGTTGTTGTAACCCCTGCCGACTTCGATATCACCTCGGAGGATATGCCCGGCTGGTTGGTTGCTTCGGAGGGCAAATTGACCGTTGCACTCGATGTGACCGTTACCGAGGAGTTGCGCAAGGAGGGCTTGGCAAGGGAACTTGTGAATCGCATCCAGAATATCCGCAAGGATAGCGGCTTTGAGGTTACCGACCGCATCAGGGTTGAGATTGAGAAGAAGGAGATGCTCGAAGGCGCTATTGAGTCCTACGGTGAGTTTATCGGTGCCCAGACTTTGGCATTGAGCGTTACTCTTTCGGAGAGTCCTGCGGGCGATTTTGTGGTTGATAGCGATATCGACGACGAGCCCTTGAAGATTGCCGTTACGAAGGCATAATTTGGCCAAAACGCGCTCCCGTGGCATTGGGGGCGAGGAAATAGTAAGTTTTTGAAGCCCGCCCAAAAAGCGGGCTTCAAAAATTATTGGCTGAAAAGTTGCGTATGTTGCAAAGATTGCTTATCTTTAACAAACCAAAAACGCTAAACTATGTCACAGGAAGTTGAAAAGACCAGATATTCCGATGAGGAATTAGCCGAATTTAGGGTGATTATCCTCGATATGCTCGGCAAGGCAAAGGATGACTATGAACTTCTGCGCTCTTCGGTGAACAACTCTTCGAGCAATGACACCGAGGATACTTCGCCCACCTTCAAGGTGCTCGAAGAGGGTGCTGCAACACTCACCAAGGAGGAGATGGGACGCTTGGCACAACGCCAGCTCAAATTCATCCAACACCTCGAAGCGGCACTCGTGCGCATTGAGAACAAAACCTACGGCATCTGCCGCGAGACGGGTAAGCTCATTCCCAAGGAGCGTCTGCGTGTGGTACCCCACGCTACACTCTCGGTGGAGGCAAAGGAGAATAGGCGTTAGAAGAGATTTTTAGCGCAACCCAACATTGCCCACAGTGACCATATACACCGACGGCTCATCGCTCGGCAACCCGGGTAGGGGAGGTTATGGAGTTGTGTTACTCTCACCCCCCTATCGTAAGGAGTTGAGCGCAGGGTATCGTATGACCACCAATAACCGTATGGAGCTATTGGCGGTCTGCGTTGCTTTGGAGGCTCTCAAATTTGAGGGCACGGAGGTGACGCTCTACTCCGATAGTAAATATGTTGTCGATTCGGTGGAGAAGGGTTGGCTCTTTGGCTGGGAGAAAAAAGGTTTTGCAAAGGCGAAGAATCCCGATTTATGGATGCGCTTTTTGAGGGTATATCGTCGCCATAGGGTGAGGTTTGTGTGGGTTAAGGGCCACGCCTCGACGGTGGAGAATAACCGTTGCGATGAACTTGCTGTGGCGGCTGCACACGGGACAGTGTTGTTGGAGGATACGGGTTACGACCCAACGGCCTCGGCTGGGTAGGTCTTGAACCTCTTGCAGAAAAAACAATTGCGGGTAACGCTTTCGTTACCCGCAATTGTTTTGTGGTAGCCAATGGCTATTTCTATTTCTTGATAGGCTTTTTGGGAAGGGCCCTATGGCGTTTTCCCTCAATCTTCGCACCCTTAACCTTCTGATTTGCCTCGGTGGTGACCTTCTCATCCTCCTTTTCGGCCTTCTGGGCCTCCAACTCCTCGGGGGTGATAAGTCCGCGTGCAAGCATCAGTGGCTCACGGCTGGGCTCGGCACCTCGGAACTCGCGGTAGAGCTCCATACCATCTTTGGTGCCACCCGCAGCCAAGAGTTTGCGGAAGCGAGCTGCCGTTTCGCGGTCAAACAAGTCGCCACTCTCCACAAAGGCCTGGTAGGCATCCTTGTCCAAAACCTCTGCCCAGAGGTAGCTGTAATAGCCCGACGAGTAACCGCCATCGAAGATGTGTGAGAAGTAGGGGTAGCGATAGCGGGGGGCAATCTGGTCGATAAGACCGCGCTCCTCGGTGAGAACCCTCTTCTCAAAGGCATTCACGTCGAAATCCTCCTCCACAGATGTGAGGGTGTGGATGTCGAGGTCGCTGAGTGATGCGGCTATAAGCTCGGTGGTCATAAAGCCTTGGTTGAAGTGTGCGCTCTTCTGGATACGAGCAATCAAGTGGTCGGAGATTACTGCACCTGTTTGGTGATGAATAGCATAGGTTTTGAGCATTGCAGGCTCCATTGCCCAGTTCTCCATAATCTGGCTGGGGAGCTCCACAAAGTCCCTTTCGACACCTGCCAACCCCTTGTAGGGCACCTCGGCGAAGAGGTTGTGGAGGGCGTGACCGAACTCGTGGAAGAATGTTTCGGTCTCGTCAATGGTGAGCATCGAGGGGGTGTTGCCATTGGGGCGCGAGAAGTTGCACACCACCGTCACTACGGGGGGAACCCTCTTGCCATCTTTCATACTCATCGATACGAACTCGCCACACCACGCGCCACCACTCTTACCTGCGCGGGGGAAGAAGTCGAAGATTACCACACCGAGCAGTGTGCCATCAACATCCTCCACCTTGTAGGTCGAGCACTCCTTGTTGTAGGCCACAACATTTACGGGCGAGAAGGTGATGCCGTAGAGTCGGTTGCAGAGTCCGAAGATACCCTGACGAACATTGTCGAGCGAGAAGTAGGGGCGCAGAGCCTGTTCGTCGAGGTTGTAGCGCTGTTTGCGTAACCTCTCGGCAAAGTACCACCAATCCCACGCGGCAAATTCACTGCTCTTGGTTTCGCGTTTCTTGATGACGGTCATATCGCCCATCTCGTTTTTGGCGCTTTTGAGTGCGGGCTCCCAGAGATCACCCAGTAGGTCATAGACGGCCTTGGGGCTCTTTGCCATCACATCGTCGAGCACATAGTCGGCGTGGGACTTGTAGCCCAAGAGTTGTGCCCTACGCGCGCGTAGAGATATAATGGTGCGGATAACCTCGGTGTTGTCATATTCGCCTCCGTTGCAACGCTCGGTGTAGGCGGTGTAAATCTCTTTGCGCAAATCCCTTTCGGTGGAGTAGGTGAGGAAGGGGAAGATGCTGGGGCTCGACAGAGTGAAGAGATATTTGCCATTGTGACCAGCCTCGGTAGCGGCCTGCTTTGCGGCATTCTTAATCGAGTTGGGCAGACCTCCGAGCTGCTCGGTGGTGAGCAGAAGCTGGTAGTCGGCAGTAGCGGCCAAGAGGTTCTGGGAGTACTGAACAGTGGCAGCCGAGAGCTGTCGGTTTATCTCTGCGAGTTCGGCCTGTCCCTCCTCCGAGAGATTGGCACCATTACGCTCAAAATCCTTGTAGCTCTTTTCGGTAAGGCGCAACTGCATCCTATCGAGGCCCGCTTTTTTGCGACCGAGATAGACCTTTTTCACCCTCTGGAAGAGCTCGGGATTCATCATAATCTCATCGGAGTGGGCGGCCAATAGGGGGCTCACCTCTGCCTCCACTTTCTGCATCTCGGGATTGGTGTCGGCAGCGGCAATGAGGAAGAATGTGTTGGCCACATCGTTGAGTTTTGCACCAGCGTTGTCGAGTGCGAGGATGGTGTTCTCAAATGTGGGTTCCTCGGGATTGGCTACAATGGCCTCAATCTCCGCCTTGTGCTGCTCCATTGCGGCCTCAAATGCAGGCATATAGTCCTCCACCAGAATATCCTCAAAGGGAGGAACTCCGTAGGGTGTGTTCCACTCTGCCAATAGGGGGTTTTCGCGCTCCGCAGAGGGGGTGTTGTTACAAGCAGTAACCATCATTGTAAGTGCAATTAATGGGGTGAAAAATCGTGTAATTTTCATATATGGGTAATGTTTTAGGTTTGCTTCTATGCTCGTATTTTGGCGATAAGACCTTGGAGGACAGCCCCTGGGCCACACTCGATGAACTCCTCGGCACCGTCGGCCAACATCGCCCTCACACTCTGTGTCCATCTTACGGGTGAGGTGAGTTGGGCTATGAGGTTTTTCTTAATCTCCTCTGGGTTTGTATGAGGTTGTGCATCAACATTTTGGTAGATGGGGCAACGGGGCTGTTGGAACTCTGTGTCCGAGATGGCCACAGCCAACTCCTCGCGTGCCGAAGCCATACAGGGGGAGTGGAAACCACCGCTTACAGCGAGGGGGAGTGCGCGTTTGGCACCCGCCTCTTTGAGGGCCACACAGGCCTTCTGGACAGCCTCTTGGGTGCCCGAAATTACCACCTGACCAGGGCAGTTGTAGTTTGCTGCCACAACACCTTCGATGGTGGCGCAAATCTCCTCAACCTTCTCGTCGGGGAGTGCAAGTATGGCCGCCATTGTGGAGGGTACCTCCTCGCAAGCCTTCTGCATTGCAAGTGCGCGAGCGTAGACCAATCGGAGAGCACTCTCAAAGGTGAGAGCACCCGCTGCTACAAGGGCGCTAAACTCGCCCAAAGAGTGACCCGCAACCATTGCGGGCTGAAACTCCTCGCCAAGCGAAAGAGCTGCTGCCACCGAGTGGATAAATACCGCAGGTTGAGTCACTTGTGTCTGCTTCAACTCCTCATTGGAGCCCTCGAACATAATCTTCGAAATCTCAAAACCGAGGATTCGGTCGGCCTCGTCAAAGAGCGCACGAGCCACCTCGGAACTCTCATAGAGCTCCTTGCCCATACCGCTAAATTGACTCCCTTGACCAGGGAAAACGTATGCTTTTTTCATAGTCGCTTTTTGTCGTTGAAAAGACAAATGTAAGAAAATAAAGTGGAAAGTTGAAAATTGAAAGTTGAAAATTGATTTGGCCGGGGAATTTTAAGAGTGTAGGGGAGGGAGAGTGAAAAAATGTTAATAAAATCCTGCCCCTTTTTTGGGCTCAAACAGAAAATTATTCGTAAAATTGCACCTTAATAATAAATTTAGGTATAGAATCCCTATGCGCTTCGTATTTTTGGTCATATATCTGCTTCTGATTGTCGTGTGGGCCCTGCTTGCACTGACTATTATGGGTATTGCAACTCTCCTTTCGCTGCCGTTCGATAGGGAGCGTAAGATGGTGCTTGCTATCTCGCGCCCCGTGGCCCGAATGGTCTATCTCTTCTCGCCCTTGTGGAGGGTAAAAGTGGAGGGTGTGGAGAATTGCGACCCCACAAAGAGGTATGTTGTGACCTCCAATCACCAATCTTTTTTCGATATTCCACTCCTATTCTTCCTCCCCTTGTGGAAGTTTAAGTTTGTGTCGAAGATTGAGGTGAGGAAGATACCTGCTATTGGGTGGATGCTCGGTATGAGGGGTGATATTGTCATCCGCCGAGGCACCCGCGAGGCAGCAACCACCGTGATGGAGGAGGGCACACAGCATTTGCAGGCGGGTGTGAGTGTGGCAATCTTCCCCGAGGGTACGCGCACAAAAGATGGCGAGGTGCATCGTTTCAAGGATGGCGCTTTCCGTCTGGCACAAGAGAACAAGGTTGCGATTCTGCCCTGTGTGATGGACGACACCAAGGGGTTGTTCTCCGCAAGTGGGCTCAATAGGCGCAACCTGACAATCCGAATCCTTCCTCCCATTGAGGTTGAGGAGGTTGTTAATACCCCCGCAAGGGAGTTGGCAGAGAGGGTGGAGAGAATCACCCGCGAGGCGCTTGCCGAAATTAGGGCGCCAAAATCCAATGAGAAATAAACAAAGAAACAGTAGTTATAGTGGCAAAAGAGATTAACAAAGCGGTGGAACAATACACCGACGAGGATATCAAGAAATTACCCCCTCGTGAGCAGGTGCGCTTGCGCCCGGGTATGTGGATTGGCAAACTCGGTGATGGTACTCTCCCCGAGGATGGTATCTACACCCTCATCAAGGAGGTGGTGGATAACTCGGTGGATGAGTTCACAATGGGCTACGGCTCGCAGATTGACATCACCATCGAGGATAAGTGGGTGACCATCCGCGACTATGGTCGTGGTATTCCCCTCAATATGCTCGATGCCTGCGTGGGCGAGATGAATGTGAGTGGTAAGTACAATGGCGCGGGCTACAAGAAGACCGTGGGTCTGAATGGTGTGGGCTTGAAGGCTGTGAACTACCTCTCCACCCATTTTGAGGCTCGTAGTGTGCGTGAGGGTAAGTCCCGCACCGTAACCTTCGAGCAGGGCGTGTTGAAGAGCGACCAGAGGGAGGAGAATGTGACCGAGAAGTCGGGCACGATGGTGCGCTATCTGGTTGATGAGGAGATTTTCGGCATCTACGACTACAACTCCGAATATGTGGAGCAGAAGGTGCGCAACTACACCTACCTCAATACAGGTTTGGTCTTTAAGCTCAATGGCAAAAAGTTTGAGTCCAAGCGCGGTCTGTTGGATTTGTTGGAGGAGAACCTCGGCGAGGAGCCCCTCTACCCACCCATCCACCTCAAAGGTAAAGATATAGAGATTGCCTTCACCCACGGTACGGGTTATGGCGAAACATATTTCTCGTTTGTAAACTCCCAGCACACCACGCAGGGCGGTACCCACCAGGCAGCCCTGAAAGAGGCGGTGGCAAAGACCATCAAGGAGTTCTTCAAGAAGGATTATGACCCCGCCGATGTGAGGGGCTCCATCATTGCTGCCATCAGTGTGAGTGTTGAGGAACCCGAGTTTGAGAGCCAGACCAAAATCAAACTCTCCTCGAAGAATATGGGCCCAGGTCTTGTGTCGGTGCGTCAATTCATTGGCGACTTTGTGAAGCAGGAGCTGGACGACTACCTCCATATGCACTCCGAGACGGCCACCATTATGGGTAAGAAGATTGCCGATAATGAGAAGGAGCGTAAGGCTATCACAACGGTGCAGAAGAAGGCGCGCGAGATTGCCAAGAAGGTGAGCCTCAATAACCGCAAGTTGCGCGACTGTAAGATTCACTACTGCGACGATAAAAACCCCCGAAAGGAGGAGTCAATGATATTCATCACTGAGGGACTCTCGGCGAGTGGTTCGATTACCGCATCGAGGGATGTGCAGACACAGGCGGTCTTCTCGCTGCGCGGTAAGCCCAAGAACTGCTATGGCGAGAGCAAAACTTTTGTCTATAAGAATGAGGAGTTCAACTTGTTGCAGGCTGCGCTCGACATTGAGGAGAGCATCGACAATCTGCGCTACAACAAGATTATCATCGCAACCGATGCCGATGTGGATGGTATGCACATCAGGCTCCTGATGATGACCTTCTTCCTGCAATTCTTCCCCGAGGTTATCCGCCAGAACCACCTCTTTGTGTTGCAAACCCCCCTCTTCCGCGTGCAGAACAAGCAGCAGACCAAGGTTATCTACTGCTACAACGAGGAGGAGAAACAGAGGGCAATGGATGCGATAGGCCCCTCGTATGAGGTTACCCGATTCAAAGGTTTGGGTGAGATTTCCTCGCAGGAGTTCAAGGAGTTTATTGGCCCCAAGATGAGGCTCGAACCTGTGAAGATTTCGAGCGAGGAGCCCATCCACACAATGTTGGAGTTCTATATGGGTAGCAATACCCCCGAGCGTCAGGGTTTCATTGTCGATAATCTACGCATTGAGGCGGATTATGTTGAAGATTTGTTTTAGCGAGCACATCTCGCGGGCATCTGCCGCGTTACACTCGGGCTCGGATTGCTCATTTACGCCTTGTAAACTGCGCATCCTCGCCCATCGTGGGCCTTGCATCTGCTCCGCGATAAGCACTCGCTTGTAGAGAGGAATGAAAATTATGATGCGCTTTTAGGGCAGTAATTTTGAATTTTGAAAGAACTATGGATGAGAACAAAAATATAGAGAACGAGGTTGTTGAGAGCGTTGAGTTGGAGGCTGCTACTACCGAAGAGGTTGTGGCGTCTGCCAAGGAGGTCGATGCGCGCAAACTCTCGGATAAGTATGCCAAACTGATGGGTGAGGGTGGTAAGACCAAGACGAAACTCACGGGACTCTACCGTGATTGGTTTTTGGACTACGCCTCGTATGTTATCTTGGAGCGTGCGGTGCCCTATATTGATGACGGCTTGAAGCCCGTGCAGAGGCGCATCCTGCACTCGATGCGCAGGATGTATGACGGAAGCCGCATCAAGGTGGCTAATATTGTGGGACACACTATGCAGTTCCACCCCCACGGTGACGCCTCGATTGGTGATGCGCTGGTGCAACTCGGCCAGAAGAACCTCTTGATTGACACCCAGGGTAACTGGGGTAATATCCTCACGGGTGATGGTGCTGCGGCACCCCGTTATATTGAGGCGAGGCTCTCGAAGTTTGCCTTGGAGGTGGTGTTTAGCCCCAAGATTACCGAGTGGATGCTCTCCTACGATGGTAGGAACAAAGAGCCCGTAACCCTTCCCGTGAAGTTCCCCTTGCTCTTGGCGCAGGGTGTGGAGGGTATTGCCGTAGGTTTGGCTTCGAAGATTCTGCCCCACAACTTCAATGAGTTGTTGGATGGCTGTATTGCCCACTTGCGCGGAGAGGATTTCGAACTCTACCCCGACTTCCCAACGGGAGGTTTGATGGATGTGGGGCGCTATAATGACGGTTTGAGGGGTGGCTCGGTGAAGATTAGGGCCCGAATCAACAAAGTCGATAAACGCACCATTGCCATTACGGAAATTCCATTCACCACCACCTCGGAGAGCGTCAAGGAGTCTATTGTGAAGGCTTCGGAGGCGGGCAAGATTAAGATTAAGAGTGTGGATGATAATACCGCATCAACGGTGGAACTTTTGGTACACGTTGCTGCGGGTGAGAGCGTTGATAAGACTATTGATGCTCTGTATGCCTTCACCGATTGCGAGGTGTCAATTTCGCCCAACTCGTGTGTTATCCGCGATGGCAAACCCTGCTTCCTCGGTGTGAAAGATATCTTGCGCCACAACGCTATGCATACCCGCGAACTTCTGGGACAGGAGTTGCAGGTGAGGCTCAATGAGCTTGCCGAGGAGTGGCATATGGCATCCTTGGAGCGCATCTTTATTCAGAACAAGATATACCAAGTGCTCGAAAAGTGTAAGAGCCCCGAGGAGGCATACGAGGCTGTGGATACAGCGCTCAACCCCTTCAAGGCTCTGCTCAAAAGGGAGGTTACAAGGGAGGATGTGGTGAAACTCACCGAGCTGAAATTCATCCGCATCACTCGCTACGACTTGGATAAGGCTGACAACCACATCAAGGCTTTGGAGAAGGAGACCAAGCAGGTGAAACACGACTTGGCACACCTCACAGAGTTTGCAATCACCTACTTCGAGGGCATCAAGGAGCGCTATGGTAAGGGCCGTGACCGTAAGACCGAGATTCGCTCCTTCGACACCATCACACAGTCGAAGGTGGCGGTTGTCAATTCGAAACTCTATGTAGATAGGGAGGGTGGATTCTTCGGTATTGGTGCCCAAATGAAACAGGCGGAGTATGTGTGCGACTGCTCCGATATGGACGATATTATTGTATTCTTGGAGGATGGTCGCTACGTCATCCGCAAGGTTCTCGATAAGGACTTCTATGCACCAGGTATTATCCACGTTGGTGTATTCCGCAGGGGCGATGAGAGGACTATCTACAATGTCCTCTACCGCGATGGCGACAAGGGCCCCAATATGATGAAACGCTGTGCCATCAGTGCTATTACCCGCGATAAGGAGTATAATATCACAAAGGGTACGCCCAAGAGTAGGGTGCTCTATATGAGTGTCAATCCCAATGGCGAGGCCGAGACATTGAAGATTATCTTCCGCCAGAGGGCAAAACTCAAAAAAGCAATCCTCGATTTGGATTTCAGCCAGTTGGCAATTAAGGGTAGGGCCTCGCAGGGTAACATCTTCTCGCGCAACCCCATCCATAAGATTCTCTTGAAGTCCAAGGGTGCTTCGACACTTGCTGGTCAGCAGATTTGGTACGACGAGGATATCAAACGACTCAACGACAGTGGCCACGGCAGACTGCTTGGCGAGTTTAAGGGCGACGATAAAATCATAGTCTTCACCGCCAAAGACCAATACTACACCACGGGCTACGATGTGGGCCACCACTTCCCAGAGGATACCGTAAGGGTGGAGAAATACGACTCTTCGAAGGTGTATAGTGTGGCCTATTGGGATGATGGCGCACAGTTCTACTACCTGAAACGCTTTATGGCGGAGGATACCGATAGGATGCTCTCGTTTGTGGATGAGGAGAATCCCCGATCGAGGATGGTTGGAATCTCCGATGAGGCTATGCCCGCTTTGGAGGTTATCTATGGCGGTGCGCACGCCACCAAGCCTGCCGATATCATCAATGTTGCAGAGTTCATAGGCGTGAAGGGCTATAAGGCAAAGGGCAAGAGGGTTACGACCTACATTGTCGAAAGGTTGAGGTTTGTGCCCCAATATTTCGCTCCCACTCCCGCCCCCGAGGAGCCCGTGGAGGAGGTGACCGAAATGGAGGAGCAGGAGAACCTCCCCGAGAGCGTGCAGAGCATAGCTGCCGAGCCCGTAATGGTGGAGCAGGAACCTATGACCGAAGAGGAGCCCGCAGTGGAGGAACCCGCACCTGCACCTGATGAAACCCCCGCACCTATCGCTACTCTCGCACCCGAAATTGAGCAGGAGAGCGATGATGTGGAGTTGGAGATTATCGTTCCCAGGGATGAGGACGAGGAGCCTATAAGGATTGATTCGCAACAACTAAACCTGTTTTAGCGAGCGCATCTCGCGGGCATCTGCTGCGTTACGCTCGGGCTCGAAATCCTCATTTGCGCACAGCAAACTGCGGTTTCTCGCCCTTCGCAAGCCTTGCATCTGCTCCGCGATATGCACTCGCTAATAGGTCGACCGTCGACCGACGCGGGTTCGCTGAACAGTGAGCCCGAAAACATTAAAGCCCTTAATGCATATAGGGCTCATAATTAAATTCTCCATTCTCAATTCCCTATGGTTATCTTCCTTGTTGGTTTTATGGGGTGCGGAAAGAGCACCGTGGCACGAGGGCTTGCCGAGCTCTCGGGGTGGGAGTATGTCGATTTGGATAGACGGGTGTGTGAGTTGGCGGGTGCGAGCGATGTGGCGGAGATTTTTGCCACGCGCGGAGAGGAGGAGTTCCGCCGATTGGAACGAGAGGTTATAGAGGGCCTTGCCTTTGGTGGTAATGCAGTTGTCGCTACGGGTGGTGGAGCCCCTTGTGTGGGTGATAATATGGAGCGATTGATGGCGCTCGGCACGACTGTCTATCTGAAAATGTCGCCTCTTGCCTTGCGCGATAGACTTCTGCACGTCAGGGTTGTGCGCCCCAAGATTGTGGGCAAGAACCCCGAGGAACTCCTCGAATATGTCACCACACTCCTTGCCGAGAGGGAACAATACTACAATCGTGCGAGGGTGGTGGTCGATTGCGATGGAATTCCAAGTAGGGTGATTGTTTCCCGACTCAAATACCTAACCAGATAGTCGTAATGGTGTTGGGTTGGTTGTTGGACTTTCGACCATAAAAAGTAGTTGAGAATTGAAATTCTCAACTATTTTTTTGTAATTTTGTAGGTTGGTAGATTGTACGCAATGAAGAAGAGTGCTCCAATAGGAATTTTCGACTCCGGAATGGGTGGTTTGTCGGTGTGGCACGAGGTGCGCAGGTTGCTCCCCGAGGAGTCTGTCATATACCTTGCCGACGGCAAAAACTGTCCCTATGGTGACCGCTCGGCAGAGGATATTGCTGCCCTCACACGTCGTGCGGTTGTGGAGCTTCTGGCTCGTGGTGCCAAGCTGATTGTCGTGGCGTGCAATACGGCAACAGCAGTGGCGATAGATGCTCTGCGCGAGGAGTTCGACGTTCCCTTTGTGGGAATGGAGCCCGCGGTGAAACCTGCGGCACTCGCCACCAAAACAGGGAAGATTGGCATCCTTGCAACGCGCGCCTCGCTGGCTGGCGACTTGTTCCGCACAACTTCGGCAAAGTATGCTTCGCAGGTGGAGATTCTCACCGCCGTGGGTGAGGGCTTTGTGGAGATTGTTGAGCAGGGTGAGGAGCATAATCCCGAGGCTGTGGAGGTTGTTCGTAGGGCTGTGGAACCCCTTGTTGAGGCGGGTGTCGACCAGATTGTCCTCGGATGTACCCACTACCCATTCTTGAAAGAGGCTTTGCGCGAGGTCGTGGGCGAGAGGGATGTGACGCTTGTCAATCCTGCCCCTGCGGTGGCTCGTAGGGTAGAGTGGCTCTTGGAGCAGGGCGGTATGAGGGCCCCCGAGGGACACAAGGCGGAGTATTCGTTTGTCACCTTTGGTGGCGAGGAGTACTTGGCGAGGATTACCGACAAGGCTTTGCAAACCATCTCGGAACAAGAAAATTGATAACTGAAAACTCAAAATATGGCTACAAGAAAAAACGATAAACCCACAACCCTCTCTGCCAATGGGCGACAGAGGAAGGTGGAGGTCAAAGAGGAGATGAATGTGGAGAGGGTACCACTTCGAGAGCGCCTGAAACTCACCGATAATCAGCGCTGGGTGCTCTGCTTCATACTCTTCTTTATGTCGGCATTTGTGACAATCTCTGTCATCTCCCACTACTTCACCTGGCGTGCCGACCAGATGGGTGGCGCTGTGACCAATAGTGGTGGCTCGTGGGGTGTGAAGATTGCCGACTTTTTGGTGGGCGATTGGTTTGGTGTATTCGCACTGCTGATACCCATTGCTGGTTTCTTGCTCTCCCTGCGTGTGAGTCGTGGCGAGAGTGGATATGCTGGGCGTGTGGTCAAGATTATGCTCCTTGGTATGGTGTTGGGCAGTATTACACTCGGCTTTATCACCAAGGCCGATGGTGCTTTTGGCTCGGGCCTTGGTGGTAAGATGGGTATTGATGTTGCCGAGTGGCTGATGGGCTATCTTGGTAATCTTGGCGTTGGACTTCTGCTCTTTATGTGCTTGGTATTGTTTGCAGTCTATGTCAATAGCCAGCGCACAATTGAGGCTGTGAATAAATTGACGGGCCGCCTCGCCACACTGCTCAAACCCCAACGTACCGCACAAGAGGATGAGGAGGATGACGAAGAGGAGTTCTCTCCCATTGTGGGCCCTGCCGAAGAGGTCTTTGTGCTCGAAGAGGAGGATGAAACTCCCGCATCCGAGGAGGAGCCCGAGGATGACGATTTGGAGATAATTGTCCCCTCGGATGAAGATGAGGAGGTTGTGGCCACACCCGATGCTATCCCTGCACCCGAGAGAGCTCAATACCCCGAGGAGGAGAGTAGAGGTGAGGTTGTTGAGGAGTTGGATGAGGACTTTGTGGAGGTGAGTGCTGCGGGTGTTGCTGCGGCAACGACGGTAGCAGTAGCGACGGTTCCCATTACCCCCACTCCCGAACAGATAGATGACGACTTTGAAATTATCGACAATACCGTTGCCGGAATGGAGGGACTCCCTCCCGCAACCCACGCCGAGGAGGATGTGACCATCGGTACGGGAGGTGTGATTGAGACCTCGGAAGATGGCACCCCGCAGGTGATTGTGAGCGAACATAGCGACGAGGAGGCTGGCAAAATAGGCTCCCTCTACGATCCCACAAAGGAGCTTTCGAAGTTCCAACGCCCACCCATTGAGATTCTCGAAAAGTACGATGAGGATGGTGTGCAGTTCTCTGCCGAGGAGATAAACGAAAACAAGGTGCTCATCAAGCAGACCTTGGATTCGTTTGGCGTGAAGATAAAGAAAATTACCGCCACTGTGGGCCCCACCGTAACCCTCTATGAGATTGAGCCCGAGATGGGTGTGAAGGTCGCGCGTATCAAGTCGCTCGAAGATGATATTGCCATCTCGTTGAAGGCTATGAGCATCCGCCTTATCATCCCAATGCCGGGTAGGGGAACAATCGGTATTGAGATTCCCAACCGCACACGTCGCACCGTGTCGATGTACTCGGTTATGAAGTCCAAAAAGTTTCAGGAGAGTAAGGCGGCATTGCCCGTTGTGATTGGTAAGACCATCCAGAACGAAACCTTTGTCTTTGACCTTGCGGAGATGCCCCATATGATTGTTGCGGGTGCAACGGGACAGGGTAAGTCGGTGGGCTTGAACGCCATTATCGCCTCGCTTATCTACAAAAAACACCCTGCCGAATTGAAGTTTGTGATGGTCGACCCCAAGAAGGTTGAACTCTCGCTCTACTCCAAGCTCGAAAACCACTACCTCGCCAAGATGGAGAGCGAGGAGGAGGCTATCCTTACCGATACACAAAAGGTGGTCTATACCCTCAATTCGCTCTGTAACGAGATGGAGGAGAGGTATAAACTCCTGCGCGCTGCTGGGGTGAAGAAGATTGATGCCTACAACCAGAAATTCTTGGAGCGCAAACTCCACCCCAAATATGGCCACCGCTATCTGCCCTATTTGGTGGTGGTGATAGATGAGTTTGCCGATATGATTATGACCGCAGGTAAGGAGGTTGAAACCCCCATTGTGAGGCTCGGTCAGTTGGCGAGGGCTATCGGTATTCACCTGATTATTGCCACCCAGCGTCCCGATGCGAAGGTTATTACGGGCCTCATCAGTGCCAACTGCCCCTCGCGTATCGCCTTCAAGGTTACCAACCGTATCAACTCGCAGATTATTTTGGGAGGTACGGGTGCCGAGAAACTCATTGGTAAGGGTGATATGCTGGTGCAGATTAATGGCGCCGAAACCCGCTTGCAGTGTGCACTTATTGATACCCCCGAGATTGAGCGCATCACCGACTTTGTGGCGCGCCAGAGGGGATACTCTTCGGCATACCTTCTGCCCGACTATGTGCCCGAGGATGGTGGCGCAGGTGAGCCCAAGGAGGATGTTGGCGACTTGGATGGTATGTTCGAGGAGGTTGCAAGGTTTGTGGTTGGTAATCAGCAGGGCTCCACGTCGTTCATCCAGCGTAAGTTCAAGATTGGCTACAACCGCGCGGGCCGAATTATGGACCAACTCGAAGCCTATGGTATTGTGGGTAGGAGCGAGGGAAGCAAGCCCCGCGAGGTGTTGATTTCCGACCCCTCGTCGCTCGAAAAACTACTCAACGATATTTTTATTGAAAATCTGTAAGCGAGTGTGCCTTGTGGGTGCTTTTTGCACCAACCTTCGGTTCGCAAGTTCCTCATTTACCTCTTGTAAACTGCGGACTTGCTCGCTCGGATTGGCACGAAAATCCCTCCACAAAACCCACTCGCTGCGAGCGTGCCTTGTGGGAACTTTTTGCACCAACCTTCGGCTCGCAAGTCCCCTTATTGTTTAATAGGGATTTAGACGGACCTCACCCCTGCTTCGCAGACCCTCTCCTAACCTAGGAGAGGGAGAATAGAGAAATCAATAAATCCCCTCCCATAAGTTAGGGGAGGGTGCCCGAAGGGCGGGAGAGGTCTGTGCTCCTCCCCTACGAAAGGGGAGGTCGGGAGGGGTGGTTGTAATTGTACTCGGCGTCCTCGCCGAGCAGTGCCCGAAAGGCGGAAGAGAGTATAAATGGCAAAAAATATGAAACAACTAACAATACTTTTAACTCTACTGCTGGCCACTTTCGCAGGTTATGCGCAGAGTGGAGCAGAGGTGCTCCGTGCGGTGAGCGAGAAGGTGGGTGCAATGGGCGCCTATCGCATTGATTTTGAGTTGGAAATGGCGGGTGCGGAAAACCCCTCCGAGGGCTATTGTGTGGTTAGTGGAGAGAGCTATCTGATAGCCATAGAGGATTTGAAACAGGGGTGCGATGGAACGACGCTGTGGATGCTCAATGGCGCAAATAGGGAGGTGACGCTCGATAGGCCCAACACCGCGAGTCGCAGCCTCTTCGATAACCCAACTAGGGCCTTTGACTTTGCCGAAGAGTTGTTTGAGGTGGCAAGTTTTGAGGAGATTTCATCCTCCGAGTGGCGCCTTGTGTTGCGCCCCGCAGAGGGTGTTTTGGAGGGTATTGAGTTTGTGGTGCTGGATGTGGATAGAAATAGTATGTTGCCCACAATGCTCGGCTACGATATGTCGGGCGTGGGGCTCTATCTCAACATTGAAAAAATCCAACCCACGACAACCTCTCCAAGTGATTTTGTGGTGGCCGTGCCAGAGGGCTTTGAGGTGATAGATTTCAGGTAAGCGATACATAGTATCGCCCCCAAAGAGAGTCGTTGGGGGCTGTTGGCAGACCGTAGATAAAAAAGTCGCACAAAAAGTGCGACTTTTTTTAGTGTTTTTCAAAAATTTTGTAGTAACTTTACGCGATTAAATACGCGCGAAAAGAAACAAATCAAAATACTATGTCCGAAACACAGAACATAACACCTGCTCTGGAACAACCCAAACAGGAGAGAATTATCAAAATCAATATTGAGGAGCAGATGAAGAGCGCCTACATCGACTACTCGATGTCGGTAATCGTGTCGCGTGCTCTGCCCGATGCAAGGGATGGTATGAAGCCCGTACATCGTCGCATCCTCTATGGTATGAGCCACGAGCTCGGTCTTTACTCCCACAAACCCACTCGTAAGAGTGCCCGTATTGTGGGTGACGTGATGGGTAAATTCCACCCCCACGGTGACAGCAGTATCTATGACGCTATGTGTCGTATGGCACAGCCTTGGAGCCTGCGCTATCCTTTGGTGGATGGTCAGGGTAACTTTGGTTCGATGGATGGCGACTCGCCCGCAGCTATGCGTTACACCGAGGCGCGAATGAGGAAGATTACCGACGAGGTAATGGCCGATATAGACAAAGACACTGTGGACTTCACCTACAACTTCGATGATACCGAGTTGGAGCCCACCGTATTGCCTACCCGTATTCCTCTGCTGATGGTCAATGGTTCGAATGGTATCGCTGTGGGTATGGCTACCAATATGGCTCCCCACAACCTCTCGGAGTGCTGCGATGCAATTTGTGCCTACATTGACAACCCCGATATGGAGCCCGCAGAGATGTGTCACTACGTCAAGGGCCCCGACTTCCCCACAGGCGCCATTATCTATGGCTACGAAGGTGTGAGGGAGGCTATTGAGACTGGTAGGGGTCGTGTGGTAATCCGCGCGAAGACCGAGATTGAATATACCAAGAGTGGCAGGGAGTGTATTGTTGTCACCGAGGTGCCCTATATGGTCAATAAATCGGAGTTGGTGCAGAAGATTGCACAGCTTGTCAATGAGAAGAAGATTGAGGGTATCTCCTACATCAACGATGAGAGTAATAAGGAGGGTGTGAGGATTGTGATTATCCTCAAACAGGATGCTGTAAGTAGCGTGGTGCTCAACACCTTGTATAAGAATACCCCCTTGCAGAGCTCCTTCTCGGTGAACAATATTGCGCTTGTGGGTGGTAGGCCAATGCTGATGAATTTCAAGGATATGGTTGCCGCCTTTGTGCAGCACCGCCACGAGATTGTGGTACGTCGTACCAAACACGACTTGGCGGCTGCCGAGGCAAGGGCTCACATCGTCAAGGGCCTCTTGATTGCGCAGGACAATATCGACGAGATTATCCGCATTATTCGTGGTTCGCAGACCCCCGATGAGGCAAAGAGCACAATGATGCAGCGCTTCGACCTCTCGGAGGTTCAGGCACAGGCAATTGTCGATATGAGGCTCCGTGCTCTGACGGGCTTGGAGCGTGGTAAGTTGGAGGCTGAACTCGCCGAGCTTATCAAGCAGATTGACTACTTCAACGCTGTTCTTGCCGATGAGAAGATGCAGTTGCAGATTGTCAAGGACGAGACCAACGAGATTAAGGAGAAATATGGCGACGAGCGCCGCACCGAGATTGTGATGAGTGCGGGTGAGTTCAACCCCGAGGATTTCTATGCCGATGAGGAGATGGTAATCACCGTTTCGCATATGGGTTACATTAAACGTACCCCTCTGGCAGAGTATCGCGCACAGCATCGTGGCGGTATCGGTGTGAAGGGCAGCGCAACGAGGGATGAGGACTTCATTGAGCACCTCTATGTAGCCTCGATGCACAACACAATGCTCTTCTTCACCGAGAAGGGCCGTTGCTTCTGGCTGAAAGTATATGAGATTCCCGAGGGCACAAGGGCCTCGAAGGGTAGGGCTATCCAGAATGTTATCCAGATTGAGCCCGACGATAAGGTGAGGGCCTATATCAACATTCGTAGGTTGGCCGACGAGGAGTTTGTAAATAGCCACTACATTGTGATGTGTACTCGCGAGGGTGTGATTAAGAAGACTCTCTTGGAGGAGTACTCGCGTCCTAGACGCAATGGTGTGAATGCTATCAATATCCGCGAGAATGACCAACTCGTAGATGTGGTGCTCACCAATGGTAAGTCGGAGATTCTGATGGCTACCTGGGAGGGTAAGGCTATCCGTTTCAGCGAGGATAAGGTGAGGGCTATGGGCCGTGTCAGCACAGGTGTCCGCGGTGTGGATATCGAAGAGGGCAACTGGGTTGTAGGTATGGTCTGTGTGGAGCCTGGCGATGGTAAGGATATCCTCGTGTTGAGCGAGAATGGCTATGGTAAGCGCACCGATTTGGACGACTACCGTGTGACCAACCGTGGCGGTAAGGGTGTCAAGACCATTATGGTGACCGAGAAGACTGGTAATTTGGTGGCATTGAAGGCTGTGACCGACGAGAACGACCTTATGATTATCAACCGTAGTGGTACTACTATCCGTACTTCGGTGGCTGATATCCGCGTGGCAGGTAGGGCAACCCAGGGTGTGAAGATTATCAACATCCGCGAGGGCGACTCGATTGCCTCGGTAGTACCGGTCCCCAAGGAGGAAGAGGACGATAATTTGGTTGGCGAGGGTGTAGTGCCCGCAACCGAGGATGTCGCAAAGGATGCCGCAGTCGTAGAGTCGTCGCAGGCTGAAACCCCCTCCGAGGAGTAATTGTATGAAGGAAATTAATGTAAAACTCTTAAAACATACGTTATTATGAAACAGACACTTTTGACAATTGCGGCAGCGCTTATGTTGTGCGTGCCTATGTTTGCACAGGAACCCGTGGTTGTAAAACCCGAGGTTATCCAGAAGAAGATTGCAAGTTCCGATGAGGATATTGCCAACGAGAAGAAGGCTGCAAAGGCTTCGACTTGGATGAAGCGTGGCGATTTGATGATGCAGGCAGAGACCGCCTACACCAACCAGATTTTCGAGCAGGCCCCCATCAACTTGTTGGTGATGAAGATTGGTAACCCCAAAACCCAGGAGATGGTAACCATTGGTAAGACCAACTACCTCAAATTGGGCTATGGTGCTTATGATGTATATGTAGATGCCAATGGCCAGATGGTTATGGGTTGGGATGTGACCGAGCCTATCTACCCCGAGGCTATCGACAAGGCTGTTGAGGCATACCGCAAATCGTATGAACTCAACCCCAAGTTGGCAAAGAAGGTTGGCGAGAGCTTTGCAAACATTAGCAACACCTTGCGTAAGAATGCCAATGCTAAATACTTCTTGCAGGACTATGGCGCAGCTGCCAACTACTACCAGAGGGCATACGAGGTGTCGATTATCCCCGAGTCGGGCCTTCCCGTAGATAGCGCAAGTATCTTCAACTCGGGCTACCTTGCACACTTTGCTGGTGACTACGAGCGCAGTATTGAGAATCTGAAAATTGCCGAGTCTATTGGTTACTATGCAGATGGCGCGCTCTACAATGTGCTCTACAACTCCTACCGTGCTGCTTACCTCGACAACAAGGAGAAGATGGCCGAGGCTAAATCGTTCCTCGAATCGGCACTCTTGAAGTTCCCCGGCAACTCGGAGATTATCTCGTGTATGACCGACGTATATTTGGCTCTTGGTGAGAGCACCGAGCCTATGGTTGATTTGTTGAAAAATGCGCTTGCCGCAGACCCCACCAATATTCAGTTGATGGTAGGTTTGGGTGCAGTATATTCGGAGTTGAAGCAGTACGATGATGCTATCGTAATGTTTGATGGTGCAATCGCTGGTGACCCCACCAACATCAACCTCTATCTCAATAAGGCCTACACCTATACTCGCAAGGGTGACGCTCTTGGTAAGGAGGCAAACGAGATGGCTTGGAACGACGAGAACCGCGCAGGTGTATTGGCCTCTGCGATGGCTGCCTATGCAGCTGCTATTGAGCCCTTCGAGAAGGCTCACGAGTTGAACCCCAACGATATGAATACCGTGGAGTTCTTGAAGAGTATCTGCTTCCAGTTGCGTAACGAGAAACCCGAGTATATGGAGAAATACGAGAAGTATAACGCACTGTTCAAGCAGATGCGCGATATGTAGTCGTTGCTTTCTGAAAATAAAGCCCGATCTGAAAGGTCGGGCTTTATTTTCAGGCGAGTGTCGTGCCGTTACGGCACTTATGTGCTGGGAATCCGAAGCGCGGCTGTGGGTAGAAATCGTAGCGGTTGGCTACACTAAAAGTTTTTGGGCGACTTTTTATAAAAAGGTGCCGTTACGGCACTTCTGTGTTGGGAATCCGAAGCAAGGCAGAGAATAGAATTGTAGCGGTAGGCTACACTAAAAGTTTTTGGTGAAGCTTTCTACAAAAAGGTGCCGTAACGGCACAATTGTGCTGGGATTCCGAAGTAAGGCGGTGGTTAGAATTGTAGCGGTAGGCTACACTAAAAATTTTTGGGCGACTTTTTATAAAAAGTCGCAAAAAAAGGAATGGAAAAGAAAAAAGAACGAGTGGTTGTTGGGTTGTCGGGGGGTGTGGACTCCTCGGTGGCGGCACAGAGGCTCAAAGAGCAGGGCTACGATGTGGTCGGGCTCTTTATGGTCAATTGGCACGACACGGTGGGCACATTGAGTGGTGAGTGCCCCTGGGAGGACGATAGACTGTTTGCCGAACTTGTTGCCAAACGACTCGACATTCCGTTCAGGATGGTCGATTTGAGTGAGCACTACCGCGAGAGGGTTGTGGACTATATGTTTGCCGAGTATGAGAAGGGGCGAACACCCAATCCTGATGTGCTGTGTAATAGGGAGATAAAGTTCGATGTCTTTTTGAAGGAGGCTCTCAAATTGGGTGCCGATTGGGTGGCTACGGGACACTATTGCAGGGTGGAACACTGCGCCGATGGTACGCACCGATTGCTGGCGGGCACGGATGGGAATAAAGACCAGAGCTACTTCCTCTGTGGACTCACGCAGGAGCAACTCTCGCGTGCGCTTTTCCCTGTGGGCGATATGCTCAAACCCGAGGTGAGGGCTGTGGCTGCGGAGCACCACTTGGCAACAGCCAAGAGGAAAGATTCGCAGGGTATATGCTTTGTGGGTAAGGTCGATTTGCCTGTATTTTTGCAACAAAAGTTGGCGGCCAAGAAGGGCCGTATTGTTGAGATTGCAAGGGATTGGGAGGGCTACCGCTTGGAGGAGGAAAATAGGGCCTTGTGGGAGCACGAGGAACTTGTAACCCTTTCGACACCATACGCTTATGAGCCTGCCAATGGTAAGAAGGTGGGCACACATTCGGGCGCACATTTCTACACTATTGGCCAACGTCACGGTTTGGGCGTGGGTGGCACGGCATTACCCTTGTTTGTCATTGGCACCGATGTGAGGCGCAACATTGTATATGTTGGTCAGGGTCACGACCACCCAGGATTGATGCGCTCGGCACTCCACATTCGCCCCGAGGAGATGCATTGGGTGAGGGAGGATTTGAGAATGATGGCGGGCGAGGAGCCTCGTAGGTATAGTGTGAGGATACGCTACCGCCAACCCCTCCAATCGGCACGCTTGTTTGTCACCGAGGAGGGTGGCTACTTGCTCTTCGATGAGCCCCAGAGAGGCATCACTGCGGGACAGTTTGCCGCGTGGTACGATGGTGACGAACTTGTGGGTTCGGGTGTAATTGATGCCTAAAAATAGGGTGGGGTGCAGAAATTTGTGTAAAAAAAGATGCTCTACCGAAAAAAATAGTACCTTTGAGAACGAAATAACCTGAAAACTTAACCAATTTATACCGCAAATCTATGTTGTCTGCCGAGATAAGAAAGGAGATTATCGACCTTATCAATCGTGAGGTTGTCCCCGCTATGGGCTGTACGGAACCTATTGCTGTGTCGCTTTGTACGGCCAAGGCTGTTGAGACTTTGGGCACAGAGCCCGAGAGGTTGCGAGTGCTTTTGAGCCCCAATGTGCTGAAAAATGCTATGGGTGTAGGCATTCCTGGTACCGATATGATAGGCCTTCCGATAGCCATTGCGCTGGGAGCCATTGTGGGCAAAAGCGAGTACCAACTCGAAGTATTGCGCGATGTTACCCCCGAAGCTGTGGCAAGGGGCCGAGAGATGATTGATGCGGGCAGAGTGAGTGTGGGTGTCAAGGATGGTGACTGCGAAACCCTCTATATTGAGGTGCAGGCATCCTCTGCTGGCCACACAGCCACTGCAATTATTGCAGGTGCACACACCAATTTTGTATATATTGCTCTCGATGGAGATGTGATGGTTGATAACCGCACCCCTGCATCGGCCACCGCCGAGCAGAAGAGTGTAGAGCTCACTTTGCGTACCGTGTGGGAGTTTGCTACAACTTCACCCATTGAGGAGTTGTGCTTCATCCTCGAAGCCCGTAGGCTCAATAAGGCGGCTGCCGATGAGTCTATGAAGGGCGAGTGGGGCCACTGCTTGGGCCGCACCGTAAGGGAGAGCGATGGTAGTCGTAAGATTATGGGCGACACGATTCTCTCGCATATGATATCCTACACCTCTGCGGCTTGTGATGCCCGTATGGGTGGCGCGAAGATTCCCGTTATGAGCAACTCGGGAAGTGGCAATCAGGGTATTGTTTCGACTCTTCCCGTTGTAGTCTATGCCGAGGATACGGGTGCCAGCGAGGAGCAACTCATCCGAGCATTGGCACTTTCGCACCTTACTGTTATCTACATCAAGCAGAGCCTCGGTAGGCTTTCGGCTTTGTGTGGTTGTGTGGTTGCATCTACGGGTTCGGCGTGTGGCATCACCTACTTGATGGGTGGCGACTACCGCGAGGTGGCTATGACTGTGAAAAATATGGTTGCAACCCTTACGGGTATGATTTGCGATGGCGCCAAGCCAAGCTGCGCACTGAAACTGTCGAGCTCGGTATCTACGGCTGTTATGGCGGCAACGATGGCTATGGAGCACCGCTGCGTGACCGCCTATGAGGGCATTGTGGATGACGATGTGGATAAGTCCATCTTGAACCTTACAACCATCGGCTCACGAGGTATGCTCGAAACGGATAGGATGATACTTCATATTATGACTCACAAATAGCGCAAGCGCATCTCGCGGGCGATTACTGCGTTACGCTCCAAAATCTCTCCCTCATTTACAATTAGTAAACTGCGGGAGAGATTTTTTTCGCAAGCCTTGTACTCGCCTCGCGATATGCGCTTGCGTGAGTGGGCGCGAAAATGGAATTTGGTGAATTTAGTGAATTGTCCCTACCCCCCCCTACACTCCCTAATAAATCTTCGGGGCGCACCGTTATGGTGCGCCCCGCGACGTTAGACGTTAGACGTTGGACGTTCATAACAGAGGGTTGATTATTAATCAACCCTCTGTTATGAACTCTTTTATTGCGTTGGCGCACGCCTCGGGCTCCTCGAAGTAGCCGAGGTGACCAGAGTTTTCGAGCCAAACAACCTTCGCCTGTGGGTGGGCAGCAACCATTGCCTCCGCCCTATCAAGAGGAATGTAGTTGTCCTTCTTGCCGAGGATAAAGAGTTGAGGAACAGATGATTTCTGCAACAATTCGTTGCTATCCTCCCTCTCCATCATACCTCTCAAAAGGGCCGTAACACCCTCTGGCTCGGTGACGAGCACCTGCTCTTCGAGGAAGATAATCTCATCCTGCATACGTTTCAGATTCTCGGCAGCAAAGCCATTCTTGGCAGCCGTTGTTGCCAAGAGGTCTTTGTGACCGCGCACTACAAGGTCGATTTCTCGCTCCCTATCAAGGAGTTTCTCGGGGCTATCGTGGTTAGGGGTGGAGCTCAACAGCACCAACCTCTCCACCCTCTCGGGGTGAAGGCGTAGGGTTTGGAGCGCCACATAACCACCCATCGAGTGGCCCACAATGGTCGCTTTCTCAATCTCCAACTCATCCAAAACACCCGCAACCGTGTCGGCCAAGAAACTCATAGTGTGCTTCTCGCCCATCACCTGCGAAATACCGTGACCAGGCAGATCCATAGCCACCACGCGGTACTCCTTGGAGAGAAGTTTTGCGAAATCCTCCCACACATCGAGGCTCTCCAAGTAGCCGTGCAACAGAAGGATGGTCTTCTCGCCCTTGCGCGAGTCGGCAATGCGCAGTGCGCAACCGTTAGATATGATAAATTTCTCCATATTTCGGCACCTTAATTCTCAATTTTCAATTCTCCATTCTCAATTGGGGAAGATTTTTTTTTAATCAAGATTAAAAATCTTCTTAATGTTCTCTACCTCATCGAGTTCCTCCCAACCGAAGAATTTTATGGTTTTGGTTGTGGTCCTTCCGTTTCTGGTGAGTTGTACCTCTTTGGTGTAGGGCCTGCGACCGAAGTGACCATAGGAGGCTGTGGGCTCAAAGATGGGGTTGGTAAGACCAAAGCGGCGCACGATGCTCGCGGGGCGCAGGTCGAACATATTGTGGATAAGCTCGGCAATCTCACCATCGCTCGCAGCAACCTTCGAGGTGCCGAAAGTATCTACAAAGATATTGATGGGGTAGGCCACGCCAATGGCGTAACTTACCTGCACAAGCATACGCTCTGCAACGCCCGCAGCAACCATATTCTTTGCGATGTGGCGTGCAGCATAAGCAGCCGAGCGGTCTACCTTCGAGGAGTCCTTACCCGAGAAGGCGCCACCACCGTGAGCACCCCTACCACCGTAGGTATCAACAATAATCTTACGACCCGTAAGTCCCGTATCTCCGTGAGGACCACCAATTACAAACTTACCCGTGGGATTCACATAAAGAATGTAATCATCTCCAATGAGGTCGGCAAGGTGATCGCCAGCCTTCTCCAAGCGAGCTTTCACGCGGGGAATCAATATATTACGAACATCATCTGCAATGATTCGCTGGCAATCCTCGAAGTCGTCGTGCTGGGTGGAAACCACAATCGTGTGCACCCTTTGGGGAGTGCCATTGTCGTCGTACTCAATGGTCACCTGGCTCTTTGAGTCGGGGCGCAAATAGCGCATCACCTCGCCCTCGCGGCGAATGTCGGCCAACTCTTTGAGGATGACGTGCGAGAGGATGAGTGTTGCGGGCATCAACTCGCGGCTCTCGGTACAAGCGTAACCAAACATAATGCCTTGGTCACCTGCACCTTGCTCCTCCTCGGTTTCGCGCACAACACCCTGATTGATGTCGCTCGACTGCTCGTGGATGGCAGAGAGAATGCCACACGAATTGCCATCGAACTGCAACTCGCTACGGTCGTAGCCAATCTGGTTGATAACCCTGCGAGTCACACCCTGAATATCAACATAAGCATCGGAGCGCACCTCGCCCGAAACTACCACCAAACCTGTGGTACAGAGAGTCTCGCAAGCGACCTTACTTGTGGGGTCTTTGCGCAAAAATTCGTCCAAAATTGCGTCCGAAATCTGGTCGGATACTTTGTCGGGATGTCCCTCGGATACCGACTCGGATGTAAACAAAAATGCCATACAATAATAAATTGAGAATTGAGAATTGAGAATTGAGTGTTGCTCAAAAATCAATGGTTCAATTCGTGTTATACCTCTATTTCTCTTGGTGGAATGTTTGGTTGGGGACAGGTTGTGGGGAGCGTTGCCCCCTGACACGTTGCCTTTTAGCACTTTTTTGTCGCTCTGAAAGTTGGGGATTCAATTCCGTATCTCCTCCCTCTTACTCTTCTTTGGGCGACGTGGTTTGCAAGCAGCCAAATCTTTCCACGCCGCAAAGATACGAAGGGGAATTCAAAATGCAAAATTCAAAATTCAAAATTGATGTTGTTTTTATATTATAAATAGGTGTAAATTTGCGGATAATTACTACCTTTACCAGATATTTTTCGAAGATACCTATGAAGAGATTGTTTGTAGCCCTTGTGATGTTGCTCTTTGCCACCTCGGTGGCAGTGGGTGGGGAGCCCGTGCGCCTTGTTGTGAACATTGTTCTCTCGGGCGTGAGCGAGGTCGATTTGGTACGCTACGAGGCTGGGTTTAAGGCAGGTGGCTTTGGTCGCCTTTTGGATGGTGAGCGCTACGACAACGCATTCTACCCCTTCGCCCCCACAAAAGAGGCGGCTTTGGCAACACTCTCCACAGGAGCTCTTCCCACACTCCACGGAGTGGTGGGCGCAGGGTGGTGGAACTACACCAGCGGAGCTTACACCTCGGCAGTGGGAGATAGTGCATATAGTACCTTTGGGGCCGATACGCCCGAGAGTCGCGTCTCCAATGCCAACCTTGTACTCGAAACTATCTCGGATGTGGTGGTGCGTAGTGGGCAGGAGGCTCGCTCGGTGTCGGTGGCTGCCGACCCATCTTCGGCAATCATTCTTGGGGGCCTAAATCCTACGGAGGTGTGGTGGATAGACTCCCTGTCGGGCAGATGGACAACCTCTACGAAGTATAAAACCTCGCTCCCCAAGTGGATGACAAAGTATAACTCTTCGGGGTGGTGGCGCAAACAGATGGGAGCACCCTGGGTACTCTCGCGCCCCGATAAGAACTACCTCAACACACAGAGTGTGGTGGCGAAACCTTATGGCTATAAACCCTCACACGAGGAGCAGAAGAGGCGTCAGACATCTGCCGATATTAAGGCTCTGATGTATAGCCACCTATCCAATACTATGGTTGCTGATGCCGCGAAGGAGGCGATAATCTACAACCGCTTGGGTGGCGACCAGAGTACCGATGTGCTCAATGTCTGCTTCGACACTCCACGAAGGATTGCCGAGCGCTATGGGCTCTCTTCGCGCGAGGTGGAGGATATGTACTACCGTCTTGATGGCGACCTTGCCGACCTTATGACCTTCGCTTCGGCCCAGGCAGGGGGTAAGGTGCTCTTCACCCTCACTACCGATGGCTCGCTCCGCGAGGTGAAAGATGATGGTAAGGTGTTTAATGTGGCACAGGCGCGATTTTTGATAAATAGTTTTCTCTCTGCTACTTATGGCAAGGGTGAATGGGTGCTTGGCTATGCCGATGGTGGTGTGTGGCTCAACCACACCCTCATATTCTCACACGCCCTCGATTTGGCAACACTTCAACGTCAGGTGGGGACTTTCTGCCTTGGCCTGCGCGGTGTGTCCCACGCCATTATTGCCTCGGATATGATGGCAGGCGATGTTAAGGAGGGTGTTGTGGAGGTTGTGCAAAATGGCTTCTATCCCAAACACTCGGCAGATATACACCTTGTGTTGATGCCTGGTTGGGTTCCTTCGGAGGGGGATTCCCTGCCCAAAGTATCCTCGTCGCTACCCTATGCCCCCTATCGAAAGGCGGTGATGGTAATTAGTGGCGAGGGTGTTGAGAGCCGACGTGTGAAGGAGCGTGTGGATGTTAGGGAGTTGGTGGTATTGCTGGCCGAAAGATTGGGCGTAGAGCTACCCCTTGGGGCGGACGCATAGCGTCTTCTGTGCTGGGATTCCGAAGCACAGCGGTGGGTAGAAATCGTAACAGTTGGCTACACTAAAAGTTTTTTGCGTCGCTTTTTTACAAAAAAGGTGCCGTAACGGCACTTCTGTGCTGGGACTCCGAAGCACGGCTATGGGAAGAATTGAAATGGTTTGGCTACACTAAAAGTTTTTGGTGAAGCTTTTTACAAAAAGCTTCGAAAAAGGAACAAGGAAAAAAATATGGAAATGGATAAGATTCAGGAGGAGATAATTGCCGACTTCGAGATGTTTGAGGATGCGGACGATAAACTCCAATATTTGATTGATATGGCCGATGAGTGCCAGGAGATAGATCCTCGCCATAAGACCGAGGAGTACCTCATTGATGGGTGCCAATCGAGGGTGTGGATAGATGCCGAGTTGAGGGATGGCAGGGTGTATTTTTCGACCGATGCTGATGCTCTCATTGTGAAGGGTATTGCGGGCCTTTTGACTCGTGCATTGGGAGGTCGCACCCCCGAGGAGATACTCTCCACCGAGCTCTATTTCATTGACCGCATAGGTATTCGCTCCTACCTTTCGCCCACGAGGGCCAATGGCTTGGGTGAGATGCTCAACCAGATGAGGCGCTATGCGGTGGCCTTTTCGGTAAAACAGTAACACAGAAAGAGAGATGACACCAGAGGAGATTCAGAGTGTGGAGCGCGATATTGTCGATACACTCAAAAACATATACGACCCCGAGATTCCGGTTAATATCTACGACTTGGGCTTGGTCTATGATATAGACTACACGCCCGATGGTAAGGTGCATATTCGAATGACGCTTACGGCGCCCAACTGCCCGATGGCCGATTTCCTTGTTGAGGAGGTGCATACGCAGGTGTCGAAGGTGAAGGGTGTGCAGGAGGTTATCGTGGAGATAGTCTTCGACCCACCTTGGGATAGGAATATGATGAGTGAGGAGGCTCTGATGGAGCTTGGTTGGATGTAGGGAGAGTGGTATGCGACTATGGATAGCACTATTTGCGGCCTGGAGGTGGCGACAATGGAACCCTTGTGGAGGGTGAAAGTTGTGGAGCGTTTGCTGGTGCAGAGGCTCCTGCGTAAGAGTGCCCGCGTTGTGGAGATGTGGGAGAGGGCCGAGAGGGACTGGAACCAGACCCTCTACCAGATGACTGCCTATGCTATGGGAGCACCCCGCAACTCACGCCCCTTTGAAAGGCTTGCCGAGAGGGTTAGCTACCTTATGTGCCTACGCGAGAGGGGCTCGTTGGTGAGGGTGGAGGCTATGCTGTTGGGCGCCTCGGGCTTGTTGCGCGGGGAGTTTTTTGATGACTACATTGTCCGCCTTCAAGAGGAGTATGACTACTTGGCGGCTAAATACTCACTGCGCACTATGAATGCTGGTGAGTGGAGTAGGGGTGGCAATTTTCCCGCAGGTGGGCCCGTTATGAGAATAGCACAGCTGGCCGCCATTGTTGCCCGCGAGGAGTACTCGGTAGATGCACTGTTGGCAATACGGACTCTTTCGGATGTCGAGAGGCTGTTCGATGTTCGCGCGGGAGAATATTGGCAGAAGAGATATACGCCCGATGGCCGTAGTGCCAAGGGTGCGGGACATATTGGGCGCGAGAAGGTGAATATGCTCGCCATCAATCTGGTAGTCCCTATGCAGTTTGCATACGGCGAGGTGATGCACAACGAGGAGATTAAGGCGCAGGCCCTCGACTTGTTGGAGCAGATACCCTCGGAACATAATAGAGTTGTGGCTCGTTGGACGGGTGAGGGTGTGCCCTCGGGTAGCGCCTACGACTCACAGGCACTCATCGAGTTGTCGCACTTGTGCGATGAGGGAGGGTGCTCGGAGTGCCCGCTTGCAAAACAGCTAAAAAAGGCTTAATTTTGCAGGCTCTGCAAGCCCGCAAAATTTCAAAGTGCCGTAACGGCACTCTTGTGCTGGGATTGCTAATATAAGGCATAGCAGCGGCAAAAGCGATACGCAGTATCGCATAAAAGTTTTTGGGCGGACGCACAGCGTCTTTTGTGCAGGGATTCCGAAGCACAGCAGTGGATAGAAATCGTAACAGTTGGTTACACTAAAAGTTTTTGGTGAAGCTTTTTACAAAAAGCTTCGAAAAAGGAACAAAGAAAAACAAAACATAAAGAAAGAGAAATGAGTGTAGTACAATCAATTTTGAAACTCTTCTTTGGTACGAAGAGTGATAAGGATAAGAAGGAGATTCAGCCCTATGTGGATAAGATTCTGGCTCTCTATCCCACCATTGATGCCCTCTCGAATGATGAGTTGAGGGCTCGTTCGGCGGCGTTGAGACAGGGTATTGCGGAGTATATCCGCCCCGAGGAGGAGCGCATTGAGGCTCTTCGTGTGGAGATTGAGGGTGATATTCCTGTGGATAGGAAGAGCGACCTCTCGAAGGAGGTGGAGAAACTCACCGAGAAGATTGACGAGAAGATTGAGGAGAGGTTGGATGCAATTCTCCCCGAGGCTTTTGCCATTATGAAATCCACGGCGAGGAGGTTTGCCGAGAACGACACTGTTGAGGTTACTGCTTCGCAGTTCGATAGGGATTTGGCGGCCGATAGGGACTTTGTGAATATTGAGGGCGATAAGGCTGTGTGGAATACCACTTGGGTAGCTGGTGGCAACGACATCAAATGGGATATGGTGCACTACGATGTGCAGCTTTTTGGTGGCGTGGTACTGCACAAAGGTAAGATTGCCGAGATGGCCACCGGTGAGGGTAAAACCCTGGTGGCGACCTTGCCTGTGTTCCTCAATGCGTTGGCAGGTAAGGGTGTTCACGTTGTGACTGTCAATGACTACTTGGCAAAACGTGACTGCGAGTGGATGGGTCCTATGTACCAATTCCACGGCTTGTCGGTGGAGTGTATCGACAACTACCGCCCCAACTCGGCAGAGCGCCGCAGGGCTTATGATGCGAATATCACCTTTGGTACCAACAATGAGTTCGGCTTTGACTATTTGAGGGACAATATGTCCATTCAGGCGAAGGAGTTGGTGCAGAAGAAACACCACTTTGCCATTGTCGATGAGGTCGACTCGGTATTGATTGACGATGCGCGTACTCCTCTGATTATCTCGGGTCCCGTGCCCAAGGGCGATGACCAGCTCTTCGATGAGTACCGCGATATTGTGGAGAGGCTCTACAATATGCAGCGCAACTATGCCAACGACTGCCTTTTGAAGGCCCGCAAGTTTATTGCAGAGGGTAACACCGAGGAGGGTGGTTTCTGGCTCTTGCGCTCCCACAAGGGACACCCCAAGAATAAGAGCCTTATCAAGTTCCTCTCAGAGCAGGGTATCAAGGTTTTGTTGCAGAAGACCGAGGCTATCTATATGCAGAATCACAACGAGCGTATGCCCGAGATTACCGACGAGTTGTTCTTTGTGATTGACGAGAAACTCCGCTCTGTGGAGCTCACCGATAAGGGCCACGAGATGTTGGCAAACTCGGTGGGTGAGGATAGGTTCTTTGTCTTGCCCGACATTGGTACCGAGGTTGCGGCACTCGAAAAGAGCGACCTCTCGGCCGAGGAGAAGGCTGCAAGGAAAGATGCAGTGCTCGCCGACTACGCTACCAAGAGTGAGAGGGTACACACCGTAAATCAGCTCCTGAAAGCATACAGTATGTTCGAGAAGGATGTGGAGTATGTGCTGATGGATGGTAAGGTGAAGATTGTCGATGAGCAGACGGGCCGTATTATGGAGGGCCGTCGCTACTCGGATGGTCTGCATCAGGCTATTGAGGCCAAAGAGAGGGTTAAGGTGGAGGCTGCAACCCAGACCTTTGCGACCATCACACTGCAAAACTACTTCCGTATGTACCACAAACTCGCGGGTATGACCGGTACGGCCGAGACCGAGGCGAGTGAGTTTTGGAGCATCTATAAACTCGACGTTGTTGTTATCCCCACCAACCGCCCCATTGCTCGTGCGGATAAGGAGGACCTCTTGTATAAGACCAAGAGGGAGAAATACAACGCCGTAGTGGAGGAGATTGTAAGGCTTGTCAATGAGGAGAAGCGCCCCGTATTGGTGGGTACCACTTCGGTGGAGGTGTCGGAGCTTTTGAGCCGCATCCTGAAAATCCGCCATATCCCCCACAATGTCCTCAATGCAAAACAGCACGCCTTGGAGGCACAGGTTGTTGCCGAGGCAGGTAGGGCTGGTCAGGTGACCATCGCAACCAATATGGCGGGCCGTGGTACCGATATTAAACTCTCGCCCGAGGTTAAGGCTGCCGGTGGTCTTGCCATCATCGGTACCGAGCGTCACGAGAGCCGTCGTGTAGATAGGCAGCTCCGAGGCCGTTCTGGTCGTCAGGGAGACCCCGGTTCGTCGCAGTTCTTCGTGTCGGCCGAGGATGATTTGTTGCGCCTGTTTGGTGGCGACCGCCTCGCGTCGATGATGGACAAGATGGGCTTGCAGGAGGGTGAGGTTATCACCGCCAAGATGATGAGTAACGCCATTGAGAAGGCACAGAAGAAGGTTGAGGAGAACAACTTTGGTATTCGTAAGCGTCTGTTGGAGTACGATGATGTGATGAACAAACAGCGTACAGCCATCTACACTATGCGTCGCCACGCACTCCACGGTGAGGGTGTCGATATCGACCTTAATAATATGATTCTCTCCTTTGCCGACACCTTTGCGGCAAATATGAAGGGTGCGTCGTTCGAGGAGTTCTCCTATGAGCTCATTCGTCAGGTTGCCATCCAGCCCTCCTTCGATGAGGCTACCTATGAGAAGGCAAACACTGCCGAGCTTGCCGACCTTGTGATTGCCGACATCCGCGCAGCCTACGCTCGTAGGGTACAGTTTGTGGCACAGACCGCAATGCCCGTCATCAAGAATGTTGTGGAGAGCAACCCCCAGGCCGAGAATATGTATGTGCCCATCACCAATGGTACATTGGTCTATAACGTGCTTGTCAATTTGAAGAAGTGCGTGGAGAGCGAGGGTGCGGAGATTTATAAGATGTTCACCAAGCTCGCAATGCTCACCACCATTGATGACAATTGGCGCGAGCACCTCCGCGAGATGGACGACCTGAAACAGAGCGTTCAGAACGCCACATACGAGCAGAAAGATCCCCTCTTGATTTATAAGGGTGAGTCCTACAACCTCTTTGAGGCGATGATTGACAAGATTAACTCGGAGGTTATCTCCATTCTTATGAAGGGTTTCATCCCCACCAAGGAGCAGGCCGAGAGCCGTCTGTCGCGTCGTAAGCAGTCCGAGCAGAAGGTTGATGTCAACAAGTTGCAGGCTTCGCGTATGGCTGCGGCTGCCCAGGCAGGTCAGGGTGAGAAGAGCCGACCTATGCCCGTACACGTCGAGAAGAAGGTGCGCCCCAATGACCCCTGTCCCTGCGGATCGGGGAAGAAGTATAAGCACTGTCACGGCGCTTAAAAAACGCATATAACGAGCGACTGCTGCGTTACGCTCAAAAAATCCTCCCTCATTTACGATAAGTAAACTGCGGGAGGATTTTTTTTCGCAAGCCTTGCATTCATCTCGTTCTATGCGTTTTTTGGGGGATTTCTGTCGAAACTTTCGAGAGCAGCACCCTCGCAAAAGTGTCGTTACGGCACCTCATTTGCGATGAGCAAACTACGGAGGGGATTTTCTTGTGCGCCTAAAACTCGCTCGATTCTATGCGTTTTTTTTATTTCTGTCGAAAGTTTTGGGGGCACCACCAGCACAAAAGTGCCGTTACGGCACTTTCTATGTTCTACATCACCAGGAAGGCCACATAGCAGCCCACAACAATCAGCGAGGTCAGAATCTTACCCGTGCGAGATTTTGTATCGAGGGCGAGCATTGTGGCGACCATAGCCACAGCACCAAAGGCGAGCATCTGTCCCACATCGCCATCGGGGGCGGTGTAGATACTGCCTTTCAGCCACAGCAGGTCGGCAATGGTGAGAATTATCATATTGAACAGGCAACTACCCACAATGTTTCCCACCGCAATATTATAGTTGCGCAGACGGAAGAGGGTAATGGTGCTCGACAGCTCGGGTAGTGAGGTTGCGACGCCCAAGAAGAGTGCTCCTGCAAGGCCTGCACCCATACCGAGCGATGTGGCAATGTCGTCCGAGAGGTAGGTGAGCCAAATGCTCAACCCCACAAGTCCCACACAGCAGAGCACAAAGCGGATAATGATACCCCTTATGGTCAGTGCAGACTCCTCTGTCTCGGCCGAAGTGCTGTTCTCTGTGCTGCTTTCGCCCGAGAGGTAGCGCACACCGAGAGCATAGAAGATAACGATTGCAATGGATGTGACGCTCAAAGTGAGGATATGGAAGTCGAAGACCTCGGGCCAGAACATATTGAGAGCTATTGCCGCATAGGTGGCAATGCAGTAGGCGAGTACCATCTTGTGTCCTTTGGCAAGTGGGGCATCGTGGCTACTGCGCACACACACGATAAACATCACAGCCAGCACAACCAGATTGAAGATGTTGCTACCGAGGATATTGCCCATACAGAGATTTGGCTTCTCCAACAGCAGGGTAGCCGAGATGCTGGTGAATAGCTCGGGTAGGGAGGTTACAGCCGAGAGCAACACGCCCCCGAGGAATGCTCCCGAGAGGTCGCTCTTTTGGTCAATCAGGTCGATATATTTCGACACTCTTATGGAGAGCATCACAACAAGTGTGGCGACAGCGATGTAGAGTAGATATTGCATAATGGTTTAACGTCTAATAGGGTTTATATGTTGTGCCAATGGCACTATTTTGCGAATCGAGCCTCACGGCAATGAAGAAGAGCACCGTAAATGCCAACAGCGAGGAGCCACCATAGGAGAACATCGGCAGAGGAATACCGATTACGGGCATAAGGCCGATGGTCATACCTATATTAATTATAACGTGGAACAGAAAGACTCCTGCCACGCCATAGCAATAGACCCTGCGGAAGGGTTCTTGCTGCCTTTCACCCATCTTCATAAGCCTCACGATGAGCACTGCAAAGAGGGCAAGTACAACAACCGACCCCACAAAGCCCCACTCCTCACCAACGGTGCAGAAGATGAAGTCGGTACTCTGCTCGGGGATGAAGTCATATTTTGTCTGCGTGCCCTCCAAAAAGCCTTTGCCCAGAAATCCTCCCGAGCCAATGGCAATTTTCGATTGGTGGACATTGTAGCCCCATCCTCGCAGGTCGCTCTCCAAGCCCAGTAGGTCGAGGATGCGCTTTTGTTGGTGGAGTTGCAACACATCGTTGAAGACGTAATCCACCGCCCCGAGGAAGATGAGCGAACAGACGAACATCACGGCGAAGAGGTAGATGGTCGAGAGTTTGTGTCGGTAGGCGTGAAGCAGTGCGGGCACCAATAGCACAAGCGACGAGATGAGGAGCGAGTGGTAGTAGTCCACACCCCAATTACCCGCCCACGAGAGGGCATAAATCACAATGCTCAACAGTCCTATGCCCGCAACAAACACAACACTATCCTTGGGGTTGTGGTTCGAGAGCAGTTGGCTCACCACAAAGAGAACAATGAGGATTGCAAGTAGTGCGGTGGGTGAGAGTAGGAATGAACCCACAAATAGTCCCACAATCAGAAACAGAGCGTAATATACCCACGGGTTGAGTCCCTCGCGATAGAGCACCACGAGGAATGAACCATAAACCAATGCCGAGCCCATATCGTTTTGGAGCAGGATGACAAAGATGGGGACAAGTAGTAGTGCGCCAACACCCAAGAGCCATTTGGGGCGAGAAAGTGTGAAATTGTACTCACTCATAAACCTCGCAAGGGCAAGTGCGGTGGCAAGTTTCATAAACTCCGCGGGCTGGATGGCTACGGGACCAAACGAGAGCCACGACTTGGCGCCATTTACCTCCTTGCCCACAAATAGTGTGAGCACCAATACCACGAGCATAACCCCATAGAATGGATAGGCGAGTAGGTGGTAGTAGATGTCGTCAATGAGGAGGATGATGATTGCAGCCACAGCCGATATGCCAATCCAAATAAGCTGCATACCATACCTCGACGAGAGGTCAAAACCACCCGAGAGAGCCTCGTTATAGACCGCGGCATAGATGTTCAGCCAGCCAATAAAGACCAGCAGAACAAAGACCAGAATAGTCTTCCAGTCAATCCTTGTCCATCCGAGTTTATCGTTTGCGCTTCTCATAATTGGGATAAGCAATCTGCATTTTCTCTATATATTCAACCAATTCGGGGCGGTCGGTCTTGCCCGTCAGGTACTGCTCAATGAGGAGTGAGGCGATAGGTGCTGCCACGCTCGAACCGAAGCCACCATTCTCCACATAGACCGAAATGGCAATCTTGGGCTCATCTTTCGGAGCAAAGGCGAGGAATGTGGAGTGGTCCTTACCGTGGGGGTTTTGAGCCGTACCGGTCTTGCCGCAGATGTCGAGCCCCTTGACGTAGGCCACACCTGCCGTACCAATCTCCCTATGTACCGTTCCCCACATACCATCAATAATGGGCTCAAAGTGGCGCTCGTCAACCATCGTATAGTGGCGCTCATAGAAACGGCTATCGAGCGAATCCCTACCCTCAATCTTCTTTACAACGTGGGGTATGTAGTAGTACCCCCTATTGGCGATGGTTGCCGCAAGGTTGGCCATCTGCAAAGGAGAGCAGCCTAACTCACCCTGACCAATAGCCATAGAAATCACTGTCAGTGAGTTCCACTTGGGGTAGTAGTCATCATAGAACTCGGCCGTGGGGACAAATCCCGCCCTCTCGGATGCGAAGTCGGAGCCGAGTTTCTTGCCAAAGCCGAAGCTCTCCACATATTTTGCCCAGTTGTCATATCCGCCCTTGCCGATGCCTCCCCTGGATGGGTTGTCCAAAATGTCGCGGAAGACGTAGCAGAAATAGGCGTTACAAGAGTTGGCTGTTGCCTCTTTCAGATTCAAGGGTGAGCGATGGTCGTGGCACTTCACACCCCTACCAACGTGGTAGCCCTCATCGCAAGGGTAGCGACGATTGGGGGTGACCACACCCTCCTGCAAGCCGATGAGGCCATTGACGAGTTTGAAGGTCGAACCTGGGGGGTAGCTCGACATTACCGCGCGGTTGAAGAGTGGCTGTCGGGGGTTGTCGAGCATCTTGACGTAGTTGCTACCCCTATCGCGCCCCATCAGTTCGTCGGGGTCGTAGGTGGGGCTACTCACCATCACCAGAATCTCTCCCGTAGAAGGCTCAATGGCGATAATACTTCCCACTTTACCCTTCATGAGCCTCTCTGCAAACTCCTGCAATGGGGCGTCAATGGTGGTTGTGATGGGGGTACCCGCAATGGGGGCCTTGTCGTAGTGTCCCTCTTGGTAGGGGCCCTTCACCGTACCCCTCACATCTACAATGCTCACCTTCTCGCCCTTCTCGCCACGCAACAACTCCTCATAGGCACTCTCAATGCCCGAGAAGCCTATGTAGTCGCCACGCGCATAGTAGGGGTCGCGGTCGATAATCTTGTCGGTAACTTGTCCGATATAGCCCAGAAGGTTGCCCGCAATCTTGCGAGGATAGGAGCGCTGGGTGCGGAATGTGGTGTAGAAACCATCGAATCCTCCCTCATCGAACAACAACTTCGCCTCCGTGGTCATCTGGCGCACCACCACCGATGCACGCGAGGAGGAGTAGCTCTTGGCCGTTTTGAGTCCCTTGGTCAGTTGCTCCACACTCACACCTGCAATCCTCGCAAGGGCCACCGTATCAAAGCCGGTTTTGGGAATGTTGCGGGGCACAACCATAAGGTCATACGAGGCTACACTTTGCGCCAAAAATTCGCCATTGCGGTCGTAAATCTCGCCCCTGGGTGGGTGTTGCACCTCATAGCGAAGGACATTATTCTCGGCAGCACGGCGGTAGGAACGGTCTATAATCTGGATGTGGAAAAGGCGCAGACCCAACACCACGAAGAGTCCAATGACAAACCATTTGAGTATTTGTGAGCGACCTGCCGACATTTCCTTTCTGTGTCTATCCTATTTGTCTTGTTCCGCACTATCCCACAATCTTGCGGAAGAGGCGTGCGGTGATGACTGTCAAACCTATGGTCACGGCAGAACTTGCCACAATCCTGCCGAGGGTGTAAAAAAAGTGGCTGCCGAGCGACTCGAAGCCGAAAAAGAGGGCATTGTGTGCCACAATAAGCATTGTTGCGTAGGTGATGAACGACCCATCGCTAATGGCACCACCGTATGGTATGCTCTCGTGTGCCACATCCTTACCCATCGAGATGTTCATCACAAAGGGGCGCACAAAGGCCACGGCTGCGGTAGCGATTGTGTTGAGTCCTGCGGTACCCATCGAGATGTCCATAACAACGCCCAGCACGGTACCCAACACCAAGAGCCATAGGCGCTCCATCTTTACGGGCAGGAGTACCACAAAGACTACATAGTAGAGTGGTACCACCAACCCCGAGAACATCAGGTTGTCGAACAGCAGTGCCTGCAACAGCACCACTGCAACGAAGAATATTATGTATTCAAGAGCTCTTTGCATCTTTTTTTTGTTTTGTCTAACGTCTAACGTCGCAAATGCGAGTAAGCGAGGGCAGAGGCTGCTTGCAGACTATGCCGAGCGTGAGCATTTTAGAGCAGACGCAGTCTGGTCAAACGTCGCGGTCGCTACGCGCCCGAAAATTTTATTAATGGGAAAAGAGATATTGTCCCTAACTTCCCTCAACTCTAAACTCTCAATTCTCAATTCTCAACTCTCAATTTCTAATACCCCCTATGGAGTTCTTCGAACTCTTCGCTATCCATAAACTTCACAAGCAGCACTCTATCCAGACGCGAGAGGTCGGCGGCAAGTCTCACCTTCAAGTGGCTATTCATCCTATCCGACGAGGGCTCAAACTCCTCTACATAGCCGATAACTCTTCCTGGGGGGAAGCGGTACGATACGGTCGAGAGGATGGTGTCACCCTTGGTGAAGTTGGCGTAGTGGGGGATATTCTCCAAATTGACGGTGTGGTAGTCGTCGCCATCCCACGCAATGGAGCCCATAAACTCGTTGTGGGCGCCTTTGCCACCCATTGTGAAGTCGCGGTTGGCAACCGACATACAGACCGAGAAGTGTGATGAACAGTCTATCACATAGCCCGCAACATAACCCTCGGGGGTGAGCACAGCCATATTGGCCTCCACATCATCGTCCAAACCCTTGTTGATGGTGAAGTAGTTGTGCTGCGAAAATACGGAGTTGCGCACAACCCTTGCCTCACCAAAGAGGTAGGGGGCAATCTCCTCGGAGGTTATAGGCCTGCGGGTGTGGCTCTCCACATATCCTGCAAGCACACCCTCCAACTCCACAACTCTCTGTGTGAGCATCTGGTTCTCCTCTCGCAGGGAGAAGTAGTCGCCCACACTCGCAAAGGCGCCATTTACCGACCCTGTTACCCCATTGGAGATGGTGAGTAGTCGTGCCCTTGTGAAACTCGTTGCCGAGGAGTAGTGGCTGATGGCAATGACCTCCACAATAATGAAGAGCATTGGCACAGCCAGGCGTTTTATGAGAAGGATAAGTTTGTACACTTTCGGGTGGTTGTTAATCAAAGCGTAAGGTCACCCCTTCTCGGGGCAACCTTACGAAAAAATCTCTATTACTGGTCGCAAATTCCGCGCATTGCCCCGAACTATTTTATCAGGAACGAGAATTTGTCGATGTTTTTCAGAGCGATACCCGTACCGCGCACAATTGCACGCAAGGGATCCTCGGCAATAACAAAGGGGATGTTGGTCTTCTCGTGCAGACGACGGTCCAAGCCCTTGATGAGGGCACCACCACCTGCCAGATAGATACCATTCTTGATGATGTCGGAGTAGAGTTCGGGGGGAACATTCTCCAACACCTTCATAATTGCAGCATCCACCTTCAAGAGCGACTTCTCCAATGCGTATGCCACCTCGCTATACGAAATATTGATGGTCGTGGGGAGCGAAGTGAGCACGTTGGGACCGGTAATCACAAAGTCTTCTGGTGGGTTGTCAATCTCGCGAAGCGCGGCACCTACCGACATCTTGATGTTCTCGGCAGTACGCTCACCAATCTTCACGTTGTACTGCTGTTTGATATACTTCTGAATATCCTCGGTGAAGACATCGCCAGCCACATCAATACTCTCGCTACATACGATACCTCCGAGCGAAATACAAGCAATCTCGGTAGTACCACCGCCAATATCGATAATCATATGGCCCTCGGGTGCCTCCACATCCAAGCCGGCACCCAAAGCGGCAGCCATAGGCTCGAAAATCATATAGACATCCCTACCTCCTGCGTGCTCGGCACTCTCCCTAACGGTACGAATCTCCACGTTGGTAGAGCCCGAAGGGATACAGATGACCATTTTGAGCGAGGGGCTGAAAAGGTAGCCATTGGTTTTAACCTTCTTAATCATACCGCGCAACATCTGCTCGGCAGCGTTGAAGTCGGCAATTACGCCATCTTTCAGGGGACGGATGGTCTTGATATCGGGGTGAGTCTTGCCGTGCATCTTGCGCGCCTCGTCACCGATAGCCACCACCTTACCTGTGTGAATATCCACCGCAATGATGGAGGGCTCATCGACCACAACCTTCCCGTTGTGGATAATGAGCGTATTGGCAGTACCCAAATCGACCGCCAACTCTTGTGTCAAAGAGAACAAACCCATAGTGCGTTTATCGTTTTTTGCTTGCCTTTCGGCAAATAATACTTTTACAATTTTGTTACAAAGCACAAAAGTAAAAAATAATTCTTATTTTTGCGAGCAATTTATCAAGACAACAACAAATATTTTTTAATACACAATGATTAGGTTAGACATTAAGCACACTTCGTGTGGCGTGGGTGAGAACGAAATCCTCTCGCTCCGCAATGCAGCAGAGAATGCCAACACCTTGCTCCACAACGGAGAGGGCGCTGGTAACGACTTTTTGGGTTGGGTAAATCTTCCTTCGAGCATCACCGTCGAGGAGGTTGCAGCAATCCGCACCACTGCTTCGCGCCTTGCCGAGAAGGCCGAGGTTGTCATCGTAATCGGCATTGGTGGCTCCTACCTCGGTGCCAAAGCCGTATTGGATGCAATGAGCAGTTCGTTCCACTTCCTCCAAAAGGAGCGTAAGAATCCCTATATTCTCTTTGCAGGTAACAATTTGAGCGAGACCTACACTGCCGAGTTGCTCGACGCAGTGAAGGGATACTCCATCGCTGCCATCGTTATCAGCAAGAGCGGTACCACCACCGAGCCCGCAGTGGCATTCCGTCTTATCAAGGCCGAGATTGAGGCTCGCTATGGTAAGGAGGAGGCCAAAGAGCGCATTGCAAGCGTTACCGATGCGGCTCGTGGCGCACTCAAAACCCTCTCTACTGCCGAGGGTTACGACACCTTTGTAATTCCCGACAATGTGGGTGGTCGTTTCTCGGTGCTCACCCCCGTAGGTCTTCTTCCTCTGGCAGCCGCAGGCATTGATATCGCCGAGTTGGTGCGCGGTGCAAAGGATATGGAGGAGGCTTGTGGCGAGGGTGTGCCCTACGAGAAGAACATCGCCGCACAGTATGCCGCTGTGCGCAATGCTCTCTACCGCAAAGGCTACAAAATTGAGATTCTCGCCTCCTACGAGCCCCGCTTGCAGTACATTGCCGAGTGGTGGAAACAGCTCTATGGCGAGAGCGAGGGTAAGGAGCACAAGGGTATCTTCCCCGCAAGTGTAACCCTCACTGCCGACCTCCACTCTATGGGACAGTATATTCAGGAGGGTGAGCGTACCCTTTTCGAGACCGTAATCAGCGTGAAACAGCCCGAGGGCAATGTGACCATTGAGGCCGATGGCGACAATTTGGATGGCCTTAACTTCTTGGCTGGCAAACGCTTGGATGAGGTTAATAAGATGGCAGAACTGGGCGTTGTTTTGGCCCACGTTGATGGTGGTGTGCCCAACATCCGCATCGAGATTCCCGCAATGAACGAGTACTACATTGGTGCCCTTTTGTACTTCTTCGAGAAGGCTTGCGGTATCAGTGGCTACATCTTGGGTGTCAATCCTTTCAACCAGCCTGGTGTGGAGGCCTACAAGAAAAATATGTTCGCTCTTCTCGACAAGCCTGGTTATGAGGAGGCATCAGCGGCTATTAAGGCGCGCTTGAAATAGCGAACTGCGAGCACATATTGTGGGCGATTAGGTCGCCCAATAGCGATAAACCACCTCCTTATTTGCGTCGGCAAACTACGGAGGTGGTTTTCTTTGTCTAACCTCCCTAATACGTTTTCGGGGGCTCCAAACTTGGAGCCCCCGCGACGTTTGACCAGACTGCGTCTGCTCTAAAATGCTCACGCTCGGCATAGTCTGCAAGCAGCCTCTGCCCTCGCTTACTCGCATTTGCGACGTTAGACGTTCGACCACTATCTCGAACGGAAGTTCTCGCAGGTGATGGCTGTGGCAATAGCCACATTGAGCGATTCGCTACCTCTGCGTGAGGCAGGATATGGAGGTATGAATAGTTTGCGCGTTACAAGTCTTTGCACCTCGGGGCTCACACCCTTACCCTCATTACCCATAATAATCACTCCTCCGCGCGTGAGCTGGGCGGTGTGTATGTCTTCGCCATCGAGTGTTGTGGCATAGGTGGTAATGCCTTGATTTTGAACTCTTTGTAGCCACTCGGCAAGAGGGGTGTAGGCTACCTCCACACGCAAGAGGGCACCCATTGTGGCTTGCACCACTTTGGGGGCAAAGCAGTCGGCTGTTGTTGGGCTACAAACGATGTGTCGGATGCCATACCAATCGGCCGTGCGGATGATGGTACCGAGGTTGCCAGGGTCCTGCACCTCGTCCAAGCAGAGCACCAACTCCCCATCTTCGGGCATCGTGGCCCTGCGCTCGGGAATCCTCACAAGGGCGAGTGAGCGTGGGGCGCTCTTCAATGCCGAGAGGCGTTCCATCTCTTTGGGGGTAACAATCTCTGCCTTGGGTGTGCGTACCGAACTTCCCTCGGTGACAAAGAGCCTATGGATGGGCCACTCGGTGGAGGCGACAATCTCGCCCACGAGTTTATCGCCCTCGGCAACAAAGAGTCCGCTTTGGATGCGTGCTTGTTTGTCGGAGAGTGAACGCACGAGTTGAAAATCTGCCTTTGTTAGAGCCATATTCTTATAGGTGTTGTAATTCAAGTGTAAGGGTTATCATAGCTTCAATACCCACCTCCAATGCGTTGAGGTCGGGAACGAGGGTTGAGGTGTGGAGCCTGCCCGCCTTGCCCTCGGCGAACTCCTCGCCCACATAGCCCACGCCAAGGCGGTAGAAGAGCGATGGGTAGCGCTCGGTGTAGTAGCCGAAGTCCTCACCCGTTGGGCGCCTATCCAACTCTACGACCTTAAACCTGCCCTCGAAAACCTTGTGTGCTCTTTCGGCAAGCGAGGGGTTGTTATAGACCGCGGGGTAACCACATCCAAAGTTGTGTTCCACCCTCACGCCATAGGTCTGCTCCAAGTTGTCACACAGGGTGTTAATGCGCTCCATAAGCTCCTTGCGCCACTCCTTGTCGAAGGTGCGCATTGTACCCTCCAAACATACCGCATCGGGTACCACGTTGGTAGCCCCCGCAGCATCAATTCGGCCAATGGAGATGATGGTTTTTCCCACTCCCTCGGGAGCCTCCTCGGGAAGAGAGTAGAGCCCCTCAATGAGTTTGGCGGAGGGGAGTATGGGGTCGATAATCTTCTCGCGGAGTGCAGCGTGTCCTCCCTTGCCACAGATGGTAAAATGGAGTTCGTCGCACGCTGCCATATACTGCCCTGCGCGAATGCCTATGGTGCCCGTAGGAAGGGTGGGTTCTATGTGGTTGCCCACAACGGCCACCACCTTGTAGTCCTCAAATGGCCTCTCCTCCAAGACGAGTCGTGCGCCCCCAGGATTGAGCTCCTCACCAGGTTGGAAGAGTCCAAAGATTGTGCAACCCAACTCCTCGCGATGGTCGCCCAACCACAGTAGCGTACCGAGCAGTACCGAAGCGTGCATATCGTGTCCGCAGGCGTGCATCACACCCTTGTGGGTGGAGGTGTAGGGGAGGTTGTTCATCTCCTCAATGGGGAGTGCGTCAATGTCGGCACGAAGCACAATGGTGCGCGAGAGGTCGGCACCCTCTGCCGAGCCCTCAATCTTTGCCAAGATGCCCGTACCCGCTATTGTGCGATGTTCGATTCCTGCCTCCTCCAAACGTGCGGCGAGGTATTCGGCCGTTTGGTGCTCCTCGAAGGAGAGTTCGGGGTAGGCGTGTAGGCGGAAGTAGGTCGCCATTGTGGTGGGGTATATTTTTTTGATACTATCTTTCATTGAGTGTCCTATGTTTTGTGGCGGTTATCTCTCTATAATCTCCACTTGGTAGATTTTGTTCCAATTTTTGCCCGTCAGCCAGATGCGGCCCGTTGTCGAATCGTAGGCTATGCCGTTCAGCACATCGGTGTTGTAGCTCACATCGAGGGGTGATTGTAATCCTGCGAGGTCGATAATGCCCACAACTTTGCCACTCGTGGGGTCGATGCGGATAATGTTGTCTGTCAGATAGACATTGGCCCAAACCTCACCCTCAACCCATTCGAGCTCGTTGATGTTCATTACTCTCTTGCCTCCGAGGGTTACATCAATGGTGCGCAGGGGTTTGAAGCTATCCGCATCACGCACCGTTAGTCGGTTGCTTCCATCGCTCATATAGAGCACCTTGCCATCGGTCGTAAGGCCCCAACCCTCACCCTCATAGTCGAACTCTTCAACTTTGCGGAGTGTTGCGCGGTCATACACAAAGGCCTTACCTTTTCGCCAAGTGAGTTGATATACCTTCTGGCCCAAGATGGCCACACCCTCGCCAAAGTAGTTGCGCGAAAGAGTTACCGAGTTCTCGGGTGCTATGGTGGAGGTGGGGGTGTAGGTTTTCAGCGCCGAGGAGCCGTATCCACCCGTGCCCTCCCAGAACATACCATCGGCATAGAGGAAGCCTTGTGTGTAGTCCGAGGTGGAGTGGGGTAGCTCGGCAATGGTGCGGAACGAGTAGTTTTTGACATCCGTTTTTGGGGATTGATTGGTGCTCTGGGAGCGCTTCTGGGAGCCACTACCACAGCCACAAGCCATAGCCGAAAGGGCAAAAAGTATGATAAATAATCTATGCTTCATAAAAAAAAGGCGTGTCAGATGATTACAAAGATACTAATTTTTGGTATATTTGTGCCAAATAAACCATAAAAACCTCATTTCCTATGCTTACATTGAAGCAATTGCGCGACGATAAGGAGTTTGCCATCAGCCGTCTGGCCGTAAAAGGCGTGGATGCGCGTGAGGCTATCGACCGCATTATAGCACTTGACGATGCTCGTAAGGAGCAACAACAGAAACTCGACAAAAATCTGGCAGAACAAAATGCCGCCGCTAAACAGATAGGCGCACTCTTCGCACAAGGCAAACGCGAAGAGGCCGAGGCTATCAAGGCTCGCACCACCGCACTCAAAGAGGAGAGCAAAGAGCTCGAAGTGCAGATGAAGCAGACCATCGAAAACCTCAATGCCGAAATCGTACTCCTGCCCAACTTCCCCGCAGCAATCGTGCCCGAGGGCCGCACTGCCGAGGATAATGTGGTGGTGAAACAGGGTGGAGAGATTCCCACTCTCGGTGAGGGCGCTCTTCCCCACTGGGAACTCGCTTCGAAGTACGACATCATCGACTTTGAGTTGGGTGTGAAACTCACCGGTGCAGGCTTCCCCGTATATAAAGGTAAAGGTGCAGCGCTCCAACGCGCCCTTATTACCTACTTCCTCGACCAGAATACCGCAGCAGGATACCTCGAAGTGTTGCCTCCTATTATGGTCAATGAGGCTTCGGGCTTCGGTACCGGTCAGTTGCCCGACAAGGAGGGACAGATGTACCACGCAACTGCCGACAACTTCTATATGGTACCCACCGCAGAGGTGCCCGTGACCAACATCTACCGCGACAGCATAGTGGATGAGAAGGAGTTGCCCATCCGCCTTACCGCCTACACCCCCTGCTTCCGTCGTGAGGCTGGCTCCTATGGTAAAGATGTGAGGGGCCTCAACCGCCTCCACCAATTCGACAAAGTGGAGATTGTGCGCATCAACCACCCTGATAGCTCCTATGAGGCTCTCGACCAGATGGTTGCACACGTCGAGAAGCTTGTGTCGGCTCTCGGACTTCCCTACCGCATCGTAAGGCTTTGTGGTGGCGATATGAGCTTCACCTCGGCCCTTACCTACGACTTTGAGGTCTATTCGGCAGCGCAGGGCAGGTGGCTCGAAGTGTCGAGTGTGTCGAACTTCGAGAGCTTCCAGGCCAACCGCCTCAAACTCCGCTACCGCACCGAGAACAAGAAGACCAACCTCTGCCACACCCTCAATGGCTCCTCGCTCGCACTGCCCCGCATCGTGGCAGCCCTCTTGGAGAACAACCAAACCCCCGAGGGTATTGTGGTCCCCGAGGTTTTGCGTCCCTACTTGGGCTTTGACCTCATCAGTGGAAAATAAACTGCCACATACCTACAATTTGGTAGGGTTTGTGTAAAATAAATTGAGTAAGAGGTGCGGAGTAACAAAATTTGATTATCTTTGTGCTACAAACAGACGAACAAACACAACAAACTTTTTTTAACAAATAAAAGACTATGGCTTACAAAATTGACCCCGAAAAATGTGTAGCTTGTGGTAGCTGCATCGGCGAGTGCCCCGTAGAGGCTATCTCGGCTGGCGATGTTTACGTTATTGACGCTGATACCTGCATTGAGTGCGGTAGCTGCGCAGATGTTTGCCCCAACGAGGCAATCTCCTTGTAAAAACGCAATTCGCGGGCCACTACCGCGTTACACTGCAAAAGCGGACTACTCATTTACGACTGTCGTAAATCGAGTAGTCCGCTTTATTTGTGGGCTTTTCACCCCGCTGTGCGAGAGAGAAGATTCAACCGACTTGTAGGTCCCATTTTGTTCTACAATGTGTTAAATTTTTGTTATCTGCGTTTTAAGTTATTGTTAATAAAGGTGTGGGGGTGTTGGGTGACCCGAAAAACTGTGTATTTTTGTAGGGTGCAAAACTGCTTATAAACCAAAAAATAGTATAAATGTCAGTAATTTACACTTTCGCCGTCGTTGTCCTTATGCTTCTTGCTATCGGCGGTTTGTATGTGGGTGTTTCCAATGATGCCGTGAACTTCATCAACTCGGCACTCGGTTCCAAGGCCGCACCCAAAAAAGTAATCCTTGCAGTAGCTTCGGTTGGTATTCTCATCGGTGCCCTCACTTCGAGTGGTATGATGGAGGTGGCGCGTAGTGGTGTCTACTACCCCGAGTACTTCACATTCCACGAGGTTATGATTCTCTTCCTCGGTGTGATGTTCGCCAATGTGATTCTGCTGGATGTCTTCAATACTATGGGCCTGCCCACCTCGACAACCGTAGCTCTTGTGTTCGGTCTGCTCGGCTCGGCAATCGCTGTGGCGCTCTTCAAGGAGCCCATCCTCGGTCCCGATGGTAACCCCGTGACGCTCATCAACTCTGGTAAGGCGCTGGCGATGATTGCCGGTATCTTGCTCTCGGTGGTTGTGGCCTTCATTACGGGTACGATACTGATGTTTTTCAGCCGTTTGTTGTTCACTTTCCGCTACCATAAGCAGTTGCGCCGTTGGGGTGCGCTTTGGTGTGGTGTGGCATTCACCATCATCGTCTATTTCGCCCTCATCAAAGGTTTGAAATCCTCGGGCTTGGCGGTGGATTTGGTGGCCTACATCAACGAGCACACCATCGTTTGTCTGTTGGCAGTCTTTGCGGCAAGTTCGCTCCTGATGTTCATCTTGCAGCGACTCAAAGTCAATATTCTCAAAATCACCATCCTTGCGGGTACATTCTCCCTTGCGTTGGCATTTGCAGGTAACGACCTTGTGAACTTCATTGGTGTACCTTTGGCTGGTCTTGATTCGTGGAAGATTGCCCAAGCAACCGGTGACCCCAATATGATGATGGGTGCTCTCAATAATCCTGTGAAGGCCGAGACAATATTCCTCATTTTGGCAGGTTTGATTATGATTCTCACCCTCTGCACCTCCAAGAAGACACAAAATGTGAGCGATACCGAGTTGAGCCTCTCCTCCACCCAGGACGATGGCGCAGAGAAGTTTGGCTCGTCGGCATTCTCGCGTGCTATTGTTCGCGTGGCAGTAACTTGCAGCCGTTGGTTTGAGGACCACACACCCAAGAAGTTGCAGAACTCTGTGGCACGCCGTTTCGAGGCCCCCTCGGCAACCGAACTTGGCGCCGACTACGGACAGTATGACCTCATTCGCGCAGCCGTAAACCTCACCGCAGGTTCAATGCTCATCATCATCGGTACCTCGTTGCAGTTGCCCCTCTCGACCACCTATGTGACCTTTATGGTGGCTATGGGTTCGTCGCTTGCCGATAAGGCGTGGGGCCGTGAGAGCGCCGTGTATCGCATTACGGGTGTGATTACTGTGGTGGCAGGTTGGTTTGTGACCGGTTTGGCCGCGTTTGTTATGTCTGTGGTTATTACCCTTGTGCTTCTCTGGGGCGGTATGGTGGCTATCATCGCCCTCTCCATCATCTGCATCTATGTGATGATTCCCAAGAGGAAAAAAGGTGAAAAAGAGGAGGTTGCCACCGTTAAGGTTAATCTCTCGGGTGACGAGGGTGAGGTGCTTGGCAATATCGTAACCGAGGTGTGTCAGACTATGCAGACCACAACCGATATCTATGCACAAACCATTGCGGCAACACTCAAAGAGGACCGTAGGGCACTCCGCACCCTTGTGCGTCAGTCCAACGACCTCTTCTATGCAGCTCGCGAGAGAAAATATGCAATGTTGCCCACCCTCCATAAGTTCCACGAGGAGAACTACATCGACACCGGACACTACTATGTGCAGGTTGTGGACTACATCAGCGAGATGTGTAAGGCTCTTGTTCACATCACTCGTCCCTGCTATGAGCACATCGACAACAACCATCGCGGTATGAGCGAGGAGCAGGTGGAGGACCTTACCACTATCAACAACTCCGTATCGGAGCTCTACACTCGCATCAATGAGATGTTGCAGTCCAACGACTTCGCAAGTATCGACCTTGTACTTGCAATGCGCGATGAGCTCTTCGACCTGATTGCACAGGCTATCAAGAACCAGCTCCGTCGTATTCAGAACAACTCAACCTCCACAAAGGCGAGTATGCTCTACCTTACGATTCTCAACGAGACCAAGACTATGGTGCTCCAAAGTCGTAACCTCTTGAAGTCGCAGAAGTATTTTATTGAGGCGCAACGCACCGAATCCAAGTAAATCGCAAAATAGCGGGTGTATTCCGCGTTACGCTTGAAGGCGGCTTCCTCATTTGCGTTTAGCAAACTGCGGAGCCGCCTTCTTCGCAAGCCTTGAATCCCCTCCGCTATTTTGCGATTTCTTTTGGATTGTGCTACTATTTTCAATTCAACAACCATCACAAAAGAGGTGTTACGCCTCCTGCGGAGGTGGTTTTCTTGTGCGCCTTGTATTTATCTCGTTACATTCCTTTTTCGCATATCGCTATTTTGCGATTTCTTTTGGATTATGCTACTAACCATCATACGCCTCCTGCGGAGGTGGTTTTCTTGTGCGCCTTGTATTTATCTCGTTACATTCCTTTTTCGCATATCGCTATTCTGCAATTTCCGTTGGATTCGAATAATAGAACTTATGGGAAAAAGGGAGGGAGTTTGCAAAAAAATAATAGAGTAGGACAATATTTCAACAAAAAATCGTTATATTGCAAAAGATTTGCGCGCCTATGCGCCTATGGGTGCGAGCGCAAGCGGCCCAAAACTGCGAAAAACAAGTAGAAAACTAATAACCAAATTCCAAAAACACAAGAGATTATGATTAAGAGATTCTTTACAATCGTAGCCTTCTTTGCCCTTTCGATTATGGGCATTCAGGCACAGCAGAATCCAATGTTTGCTCCTCTGCCCGAGGATGCAGAACTGCGCAAGGGTGTTCTCCCCAACGGACTCACCTACTACATCCGTCACAATGCAAAGCCCGAGAATCAGGCCGACTTCTACATCTACGACCGCGTGGGTGCTATCCAGGAGGAGGATTTGCAAATCGGTCTTGCCCACTTCTTGGAGCATATGGCCTTCAATGGTACCAAGAACTTCCCCGACAAAAATATGATTAACTATCTCGAAAGTGTGGGTGTGAAGTTCGGTGCCAACCTCAATGCTTGGACCGCTATGGAGCAGACCCAGTATATGATGCAGGGTGTGCCTCTTTCGGACCCCACCGTTGTGGACAACGTGCTGATGATTCTCCACGATTGGGCATACTTCATCTCCCTCGAAGAGGAGGAGATCGACAACGAGCGTGGTGTGATTGTCGAGGAGTTGCGCACTCGCAACGACGCTTCGTGGCGCATCCGCGAGAAGAGCGCTCCCTACCTCTATGGCGACACCAAGTATGCAAAACGCAACATCATCGGTACCGTAGACCGCTTGCAGAACTTCACCTACGACGAGCTCCGCGACTTCTATCACCGTTGGTACAACACTGCCAACCAGTGTATCGTTGTTGTTGGTGACTTCGATGTGGATGAGATGGAGCAGAAGGTTATCGCAACTATGAGCGACATCCCCGCAGTGGAGAATCCCGAGGCTATTGAGTATATTCCCATTCCCGTAAATGAGAAGCCCGCAATCGGTATCTTCACCGACCCCGAATTGACCGAAACAAGTGTTGAGCTTATGGCTCGCCGTGAGGCTTGGCCCAACGAGATGAACAACACTCTCGCATACGAGCTCTACTCCATCATCGACTCGTTCATTGCGACCATTGTGAATGAGCGACTCGACGATATGGCACAGAAACCTGGTGCTCCCTTCATTGGCGCAGGCTACTATGGTGGCAACGTCACCGCTTCGATGGACCTCATCGAGATCTACGCACAGCCCCGCGAGGGTGAGGCTTTGAAGGCATTTGAGGCCATCTATACAGAGTTTGAGAAGGTACGCCGTTTTGGTTTCACTCCCTCGGAGTTCGAGAGGGCGCAGACCAACATCTTGCGTCGTAACCAGCAGGCATACGACCGCCGCAACGACCGCCGCAATGGCGAGTTTGTAGGTCGCTACACCAGCAACTTCCGTCGTGGTACCCCCATCTATGGTGCCGAGGAGGAGTGGCAGATTGACAGTATGCTCATCGCCAATATGGACCTCAACACTGTGAATGCTGTGGCTATGCAGGAGCGCTTCCTCCCCACCAACCAGGTTGTTCTTATGAGCCAGCCCGAGAAAGAGGGCTTGGCTGTTCCCACCGTTGAGGAGGTTGAGGCTATCATCGCTGCTGTGAATGGTGCAGAGTTGCAGCCCTATGAGGATACCGGCGTTAAGAAACCCCTTATCCCCGAGGGAACCAAACTCAAAGGCTCGAAGGTGAAAGCTACCTCCGCAGATGCCTTTGGCAACACCATCTGGACTCTCAAAAATGGTGTGAAGGTTGTTCTCAAACCCACCGACTTCAAGGCCGACGAGATTTCGATGAACGCAACTGCTATGGGTGGCCAGTCGCTCATCGCCGATGAGGATATGGCATTGGCTGGTCAGCTGACCTCCTTCATCTCCTATCAGGGTGTGGGCGAGTTCTCTCCCACCGACTTGCAGAAACAGCTTGCAGGTAAGGCTGTGGGTGTTGGTCCCTTCATTTCGAGTTCCAGCCACGGTATGAGTGGTTACTGCTCGCCCAAGGATGTTGAGACCTTGTTGCAACTCGTATATCTCCACGGTACTTCGCCCCGCTTCGATGAGGACGCATTCAACCTCGTGAAGGAGCAGCTCGTACAGGCTTACGCCAATATTGAGTCCGATCCCAACTACGCACTCCAACGCGAGCTCTATGCAAACCTCTACAATAAGCCCAACCGCCAGAAAGCGTGGGGTGCAGCCGATATGGAGGCTCTCACCTTCGAGCAGTACAAGAAGGTTTATAACACCCTCTTCACCAACCCCGATGATTTCACCTTCTTCTTCGTTGGTAACTTCAACGAGGCCGAGCTCAAACCCCTCGTGGAGAAATACCTCGGCTCGTTGCCCAAAACCAAGGGCACACTCGCATACAACTCCGAGAACGCTATCGGCTACAATGCTGGCGAAAAAGAGCACCGCTTCCAGGTGGCTATGGAGATGCCCAAAACCACCATCTTCTATGTTCTCAATGGTGAGTTGGAGGTTAATTTGAAGAATAAGATTGCCCTCTCGGTTCTCGACCAGGTGCTCGACATTCGCTACACCAAGAGTATCCGCGAGGAGATGGGTGCAACCTATGGCGTATCGAGTATGGGCCAGTTGAGCGGTCTTCCCAGCGAGCCCGACTATGCTCTCTTGATTACCTTCGACACCAAACCCGAGATTGCCGACCAGGCACGCGCAGCCCTCATCCCCGAGATTGAGAAGATTGCTGCCGAGGGTGTTACCGATGAGGAGATGGGTAAGATTAAGGAGTATATGCTCAAAGAGCGTGCAGATGCCCTCAAACAGAACGGCAACTGGATGAGCTGGATGATTAGCCGCGAGATGTTGGGTGTTGATATGACCACCGGCTACGAGGAGATTATCACCAACCTCTCCTCCGAGGATATCAAAGCCCTCGCTGCGAAGATTCTTGCGGATGGGAATCAGTTGCGTCTGATTATGGACCCAAAAAACTAAAAAAATAACGGGCGATTAGGTCGTTATACTTCGATAAGCGGAGTCCTCATTTGCGTCAAGCAAACTGCGGACTCCGCTTTCTTGTATGCCTACTACTCGCCTCGTTATTTTTTAGTTTTTTACCTTGTGGTGAGTTTCGGTAGAACCACCCTCACAGAAGAGGCGTTACGCCTCCAAAAATCCCTCCGTCAAATGGATTTTCTTGATTGTGGGGCAAACTGCGGAGGTGGTTTTCTTGTATGCCTACTACTCGCCTCGTTATTTTTTAGTTTTTTACTTGTGGTAGGTTTTTGTAGAACCACCTTCATAGAAGAGGCGTTACGCCTCCAAGAATCCCTCCGTCAAATGGATTTTCTTGGTGGTGGGTATTTGGGCTTTTATAGGAGTTTAGGGAGTTTAGGCAACACTCCTTAACCTCACTAAATTCTCTAATCTCCCTGATAGATTCTCGGGCGCATTGGTGCCCGCTACGGACCTCTCCCGCCTTTCAGGCACCCTCCCCTAACCTAGGGGAGGGTGTGCGCGAGGATGTGCACGCAATTTTTGAGCACCCCTCCCGACCTCCCCTTTAATCCACCTTCGGTGGCTTTTCCTCCTACTTGCGGGGCACAGTCTGCAAGCGGCTGCTGCTTCCTACTTCGGGTGTCGGTTCGTAGGGGAGGAAAACTAATTTCTCGGGCTCGGAGAGCCCGCTGACGGTTGATGGTCGGCGGTTGACAAAAAAAGAGGCTTGCAAATCTGCAAGCCTCTCATCGTGTTTTGTCCTATCCGATGTCTACTTCACAACCACATCCTCGTGGGTGTTGAGGACAAGTTGGTAGGTTCTATCATAGATGGTGAAGATGGCGGTGATGTCGCACTTGGCTCCATTTGCGGGTATCTCCTCCAATGCAAAGCGCGAGTAGCCACTTGTGCGGACAACGAATGGGTTGCCACCCAAGGTAAACACACAAGAGCCATAGAGGAATACGTTGTCGTAGCTATAAGCCCAAGTTGCGGGCAGGCCGTAGAGCGCGTAGTCCTTATTGTAGTTGCTATCGTTCTTTATCTCTGTGCCATTCTCGTCGTATGCTACCACCTGATTGTCGGCGTCGCTGAATGAGGGGTAGAGGTTGTCGTAGCCACCCACCTTAACCATACCCCAAGTGCTGGTTACGCCCTCGAAGCGGCAGAGGGTGCCGAGGTACTTCTTGTGGTTGGTAACAAAGTCGGCAATGTTGCTACTATTGACCACCTTGGTGTCGCTCTCCACAAAGCCAATCTGGTTGCTGGGGAGAATCTTCTCGTCGATGATGGTCTGGATGTCAATAAAGCCATTGGAGTACTTCGCCTCCGAGGAGGGGCCACCCAAGCCAAGCATATTGCAATAGTTACCCAAGATGAGCTCGTCGCACTTGATGTAGAGAACTTGACCAGGTTTATAGACAGTGTAGAGCGAACCCTTGCCTATTTTGAGCTCCAAGCCACCATTCTCGGGGCCAGCAGCATCCTGAACATACAAACTCTTGTAGGTGTTACCCAACTCATCGGAGCTGATAACCTTCACTGCAAGGGCCACTTTATCCTCAATGAGCACACCCTTGACGGTCTTGCCAGGGTTGGGGAGCTCTTTGTAGAAGTACTCCTGTTTGAAGTCATTGACACTCATAAGGGTGTAACCCTCGGCAATGATCTCCTCCTGTGTGGTGTAGTCCTTCTCGGGCACATTGTCCCACTGTTTCTCGCAGGCGGTCAGGGCCACCAGCGCGAGTACCATAGATATAATATACTTTTTCATATCTCTCTCTTATTCTGTTTTTCTGGTCGGTTTAGAAACGGAAGTAGATGTTCAGGTAGTAGTTCGTACCATAGAGGTAGAAATACTTCGAGTCGAAGCGCGAGTAGCGGGTACCGGTGGTGGTCTCATACTCGTCGTCCGAGAAGAGTCGCATCTGCTCGAAACCGCCCGTTTTGTGTTTCTGGTTGGTGAGGTTCTTAATCTCGAAGCTGAAACCAATCTGGTTGTTCTTCACATACCAGGTCTTACCAATGCTGGCGTTGAGCACAATGGCGGGTTTGAACCTCTCCTGCGAGGTGATGTTGGTGAGGATGAAGTTGGCCTGATTTGCATCGTTGGCTGCAAGGGCTACCAACTCTTCAACGGTGCCTTCGAAGGTGTTGTCGATGATGCTATCGTCGATACGGCCACCCATAGCACCGAGGGTACGGTAGAGGGGGTTCATCGAGAGGTACATCTTGTCGAAGTACTCGGCGTCAATCGAGAAGTAGATATTGTTGCTGGTGCGGTAGTTAAGGCCGAGGTTCAGTGCAATCTGGGGGGTGCTCTCAACCTTCATACCCTTCCAATATACCCTTGCATTCTCCACAAGGATTGCGTCGGTATTGTCGCGAGTCTGGGTGAAGTAGGGGTTGGAGGTGTAGGTGTAGTCACCAACGCTCGCAGCACCCGAGAGGCTCAAATCGGCAGTGATAGGCATCTTGAAGCCCATCTCCAAGCCGTAGTAGCGGCTGTCGATACCCGAAAGCGACATATTCGAGAAGGCTGCCCAAACGTCATCATAGAAGCTGATGAGTTTCGACTGGTCTTTGATGGTGGTGTAGTACACCGAAGCACGCAACGACAACCAAGGAGCCCTGAATGTGTATGCAGCATCGAAGCTCAAAATCTTCTCGGTGGTCAAACCGGGAGCGATGGTGTTGCGGGTGCGGGGCGACACGAATGCATCTTGGAAATAGGGGGCATTCTGCTGTGCCACAGCCGAAAGCTGGATGCTATTGGCACCATTGGGCTCATAGATGAAGTTACCTTTGAAGTTGTAGCCAAGGAAGTGGAGGTGTTTGCTGTCACCATAGGAGTTCTCGGCAAACAAGCCCTTCTGATAGAGGCCCTCGCGATAGAAATTGGAGGTAGAAACCTCGCCCGCAAGTGCCAATTGGTAGTGGCTCATTCGGAGGTTGTAGGCACCCCAAACTTTGCCCACAGTAGAGTGTGCATAGTAGTCGTAGCCATACTTATCACCCTCGCGAACGATGTAGTTGCTACCATTGCGGCTGATATCGTTGAGGGTTTTCGAGCGGTCCTCGGTGCCGTGAACATCCCTCTCTGCGAAGTTGTCCACATTCACCCAGTAGTCACCACCCAAAAGGTCTTTGATGGAGGTGTAGTACTCGGTGCGGTTGCGGCGAATATCCACACCACCAGCCACGCTATGGTGGCTATTGATTGTGTGATTCACCTGGAATTTCAAGCGCAAATCCCTCTGGTCGGTGTGACGCTCCGAGATGATGTAGCGCGAGCGGCTCTGGTCTGCAACACTCTCCTCGATACCGGTACCGTCGTAGTTGAGGGTGGGGCGGTCGCCATAGGCTGGTTTGGAGTTGTAGTTGATGTTGTAGAGGCGGTCGAAGTCGATGTATTTCATCTTGTCCCTATTCTCCACCCACGCCTGCTGCAAGAGTGCCTGGTGTGCGGGGTCGTTCTTTGCATACCAATAGCTGGGCAGGTTGCGGTAGTAGTCGGGACGGGGGTCGGCAGCACCATTCCAGTCGAGTGCCGAGTAGCCATTCTGACCAAAGCGGAACAGGACAGCAGCGGTAACCTTGGTCTTATCGCTGGGGGTGTAGAACCAGTTGGCCATAGCCACGGGCTCGTGGTAGGACCTCATACGAGCATTGCGCAACTTGCCGTTCTGCATACCCACATTGGGGTTATACCAATAGTCATCGGCCAAAGCATAGGCCTCATCGGTGGCTGCCATCTGTGCACCCCTCTCGGTGGGAACACCAAAGAAGGTGAAGGCTACCTGGTGGCGGTCATTGAACTTCTTCTCTGCCGAGAGGAAGTAGGCCCAAGCGTTGTAGGTTACACCCTCCACAAAGTCGTTACCACCAAGGCGGGCCGAAACACTCGCTGCGTAGGCCCAACCATTGTCCTGCATACCGCTGGTGTAGGTTGCCATAACGCGGTGGCGGTAGCTACCACTCGAAGTAACAAAGCCGGTGCGGAAGCCCTGACGCATCTGCGAAGCGCGAGCCAAAATGTTGGTGGTACCATTGATACCGCCCACACCACTTGTACCAACCGAGGTCGCATAGGTTGCCTCCTGGTTGCGGGTAGCCTCATTCAGACCGCTCCACAACGACCAAGTACCATTACCACTATTGGCGTCGGTCATCTCCACGCCGTTGAGGTAGATAATCTCGGTGTTCTGGTCGTAACCACGGTTGCGGAACCTCAAAGAGCTAAATTTGTAGCCAGCAATGCTGTTGAAGACATCCTTCGATGCGCTCAAAGAGACGGGGGTCGACTGTGTGTCACTCGAAGTCTCGCTATCGAACTCGGTGAAGGAGCCATCGTCGAGCAGGAAGTCGTTGGAGGCCTGCATATCGGGCGAAAGGGTGATGTAGTTGAGGTCTTTGAGCTCCCTATCAACCTTTACATTTACGCTGGTGAACTGGAAACCGAGAGCCTCCACAGTGATGATTGCACCACCAAAGGGGATATCGGTGAAGGTGAAGATACCATCCGCACCAGTCTGCATACTCTGGGTGGGGATACCTGTGCCATCGAGGGTTACGGTTGCCTGCTCAATGGGCTCACGGCCTACACGCGACACAACCTTACCGGTGATGACACCTACATTCTCTTGTGCCAGAAGGCTGCCAGCCACGCCTGCCACAAAGAGGAGGGTTAGAAGTAATCTTTTCATAGAATCTCTTGTTGCTTATATATAATTTTGTTCTCTTTCTTCCTACTTAACAAGGTGGATGAATACGGGCAAGTGGTCCGACCATCCAGCCTGGAAGTTGTTGCCAACGTATGTACGCAGGGGGTAGCCTTTGTACTGGCCCTCTTTCTGGAAGAGGAATTCGGCCTTGAAGATGTTGCCATAGTACTCGGCATTCTTGGGTTTCCACAATTCGAGGGTGCCACTCTCGGCATTGGCAAGGTTGTCGCTCACTACAATGTTGTCGAAGAGGTTCCAGAGGTCGTTGTAGACCAAAGTGCCGTAGCCATCCTTATGCATCTGCCAGAAGGGGTTGAACATATCACCCTCTTGGAGTTTGTTCTTTTTGAGTTTGGCACCGAGCAACTGCGAAACGCTCTTATCGCCTGGGTCGTCGTTGAAGTCACCCATAACGGCAATCTTGATGTTGGGGTTCTGTCGGCGAGCCTCGTCGCAAATACCCTTAATCTGTGCTGCCAATCCCTCACGCAAGAATGCCGAGGCGCTCTGACCACCCCTACGGCTGGGCCAGTGGCTCACGATGAAGAGGAAGTCCTCACCATCAATCTTGCCCCACATTGTCAAGAGGTCCCTTGTGCGGAAGTTCTCCCTCGCACCAGGAATGTTGGCCTTGATGGACTTACTACCCTCATACTTGAATTGGTCGGGGCGGTAGAAGAAAGCCACATCCACACCACGGGCATCGGGGCCATCGTAGTGGCAAATCTGGTAGTTGGCGGGGAGGAGTTTCTCCTGCGAGGCGATGTCCTCCAACACGTTGCGGTTCTCCACCTCACTCACACCAATGATGGTGGGGTAGGCTTTGTTCTGCTGTGCAACCGAGTAGAAGAGTTTTTCGAGGTTGGCGAGTTTCTTGTAGTACTTCGCCGAGTTCCACTCTTTTACACCGCTGGGGATAAACTCTGTGTCGTAGATTGTGGGGTCCTGAATGGTGTCAAAGAGGTTCTCCACGTTGTAGAACAACACAGTGTAGCGTTTGCTCTGTGCCGAGGCAGTGCCGAGCGACAACATAAGAGCTGCAATTACGCTGATTACAAAAATGTTACGTTTCATATAATTTTGAATTTTGAATTTTGCATCTTGAATTCGCTACAATCCCCAATCGCTCGGGTTGCACACTGTTTTGGGTGCATTGGGCACATTCACAAAGAATGTAAAGCCTGTGAGTTTTTCGAGGTCTGCAACGCTCATCATCTCACTACGGGTTACCTTCTGACCTTTGAGGCTATTGGTGTGTGAGCGTACAAAGGCTGCGCATTTCAGCTCGCTTGCCGAGCAGTTGATGACCGACTTACCACTGCTACCACTCTTGGTGCGGAGCAGTACGCAGTAGAACATTGTGGGCATCGACACATCGCTCCTGCCACCAAACGAAATGGTCTTGGGTGATACGGTGTGGCCATAACCATCGGTGTAGCGGTCGAAGTAGCAGCCGATTACCTGATAGAGTGTATCGCGACACGCCTGCTTATCCACCCAGTCCTCCAAAGTATTCCAGCCACCACCACCGGTATTGTAACCTGCCGAGAGCTGGGGGGCGATGTTGGAGAAGTACATAACCTGCGAGTTGGCCGAACGCGAAGAGAGGCGCTCTGCCGAACCCAGCATATGTCCCTTGTTGCAACCGCCACCTGTCTCTTTGCTGTGGTACTGAATATCGGAGGGAAGAGTTGGGTCTTTCTTGTAGTTATTTTGCCTATCCACACCACTCTCGTAGCAATCGTGGCGGGGGGCTGCAACCCACATAGGAACGTGATGCTCGGCACTGAAACATACGGTGAAGTTTCGAGCTTTGCCGTTGCGCTGTGCGTTCTTCTCGCCACCATCGCAGAGGTGAGATGTGTAGTAGAGGGTGCTGTTGTTGTCGTGAATACCATTACCATCGGCATCGACTATTGCTGGCAATTCGGCCCAGCCGGTGTGTTTGCCGGTGTTGTTGCCACCATTGTCACCACCACCGGTATTGCCACCATCGTCATTACCGCCATCATCGTTACCACCATCATCATTGCCACCTTCGGCCTTCACGATTGAGACGATGTGGTTGGGGGTGTTAATTTCGGGCTTGTAGCCATCGTAGAGCGTCAGAGGGCCATAGATGACAACCTCATCACCCACACCAATCTGGTTGGAGGAGGTGAAACTCTCGTTGTCGAGGTAGTTACCACGATAGACATAGAGTTGAGAGTTGTAGGTTGCGCCATTATTCGAGATGTAGTATTTTGCATTGCCCTTCGAGAGGTCAATCTGCTCAATCTCCGAGATGACACCCTTTGTATAGACGGGCGAATCGGTATATGCCAAGGAGTTGATGATGTCGAGTGCGCGAATTACATCATAGGGCGAGGCCTCTGTACCCGCACCGCTACCAGCAAATTCGCTATTGTCATCACCGCCATTGTCGTCACCGTTGTCATCACCGTTGTCGTCACCATTGTCATCACCATTGTCATCACCGTTGTCATCACCGTTGTCGTCGCCACCTGTATTGCCACCGCTATTAGAAGTTGCCTTCTGGCTTACAAGTACGTTCCACGAGGCGGTCTCGCCAGCCACCTTGGGGGCAACAACAATCTTTGCGTTGCGCGACTTGTCGGTGTTGTTCTCGGTGTATGAGAAGAGCACGCCAGCCGAGCCTTTGTAGTCGCTCTGGGTAGTGGTGAGCCACTCTGCCGAGGAGGTTACACTCCATTCGGTGTTGCTCTCCACTTGTAGCACAAAGGTGCCGCGGGAGGCTTCGAGTGTCTTGGAGTTGATGTTCACCGAGAGGGTGTTCTCCCTTTGGGGCTCGGGAACCTCATCGCAGGAGGCAAAGAGTGCCAATGCTACCAAGAGTATGTATGTGAGTTTCTTCATTGTGGTATGTTTTTTTAATCTCTAATTTATAATCCCCAATATCGGGTCTCTATTTCGCTCTCCACTTTCTGCTCGGTAGTGTCATCGAGGTTGTGGAAGAAGTCTATGCCCGTGAGCTCTTCGAGGCGGTCGATGGTTATCATATCATCGCGCGTAGCCTCACCATTGGCTGCTTTGTGGGGCACCCAGATGGCCACTGCCTTGAATGAACTACCATCGCCTGTGCCGTGACGTTGTAGGAGGGCCTTGTAGTAATAGTTGGGGATGGCCACGTCCTTGCTACTGTCGCTACTGCAATGGGTGTAGCTCACCGTCTCATTGCCGCCAACAGTCTGGAATACTGCGCCCGTAACCACATAGAGTGTGTCGCAACCGTAGGCCCAATCCCTTACCTGGATTTCGATACCTGCCCACTTCTGCTGGTTGAGGTCATCAAGTTGGGGGCTCATATTGGTGGGATAGAAGGTCTGGCGGTTATCGGCATTGGAGCCGAGGCGCGAGGCCGAGGGGAGCATATGACCACGGTCGTAGTTGCCACTGAAACTGTATTTCATATAGAGCTGCTTCTCGGTGGGGATGTTGGGGTCGTAGATGCCCCACGAGTTCTGACGCTTGCCAGCACCACTAATGTTGCCCTTGCACAGAGGGTAGGCAATCCAGTGGGGGTGGTAGATGTCGGCATCGTAGAAGATGGAGAAGCTGCGCTCCTTGTCGCCCTTTGAGGGGAGCATATGTTTCGAGAAGTAGTAGCGGGTGCCATCCTCCTCAAAGGTGGGAAGTTCGAGCCATCCCGAGAGGTCGCTCTCTTGGCTTTCGTGTAGTGCCGAGCGCTGGGTGAAGGTTGCGCAGATGCTCTCGCCGAGGAATTGTACGTTGATATTCACCACTCGGTCTTCAACGAGTGGGTTCTCGCCAAAGGTCATAAAGATGTTGGCATTGCCCTCGCCCTCCATCTTGCTCAACGAGCACCACTCCTCCACACCCTCGGGTGCGACGTACTCCAAGGTGATGGTCCACGCCTGCTCGGAAGTGATGGTGAGGAACTGCTGTTTTGTTTTGTGACCTACGGTTTCGCCCACACTGAAACCCACCGCATTGGGGATGGGAATGTGGGGTGTACAAGCGGCCATAACCATCGCTACGGCCACCATCAAACTCTTTATAATGCTCACATTTTTCATCATTTTCACTCTTTCTGCTCTCTTCTTTTCTCCAATCAGTTTTTTAGAGGGGCATATTAGGGCGTAAAGTTATGTATTTTATTTGGAATTACGCGCGCGCACACGAAAAAAACGGAGGAAAGGGTATGTGAATGCCCCTCTTCCGTTGTTTCGGCTGTGATTTATGGGTGATTTCTGCGTTACGACAACCGTCAACCGTCAACCGTCGCGGGCTCGCGGTTGCGAGCCCGAAAATATATAAGTCTTATAGGTCCTATAAGATTCTCGGGTATCTTTTTTAATACCTGCGCCAAAAACGGACCTCACCCGAGCTTTGCTCACCCTCTCCTAACCTAGGAGAGGGAATAAAAAGAAAATCCCTCCCCTAAATTAGGGGAGGGTGCCCGTAGGGCGGGAGAGGTCTGTTAAGCCTCCCCTACGACAGGGGAGGTTTGGAGGGGTGGTCGTAATTGCGCTCGGCGTCCCCGCCGAGCGGTGCCTGAAAGGCGGGAGAGGTCTGTTTTTTTTGAGAACCGTTGCGGGCTCGCGGTTGCAAGCCCGAATACTCGAAGCGATAGAAGTAAAAGAGGCCCCCGAAATTCGGGAGCCTCTTTTTTGTTATTGAGCGGAGTGATTACTCTGCGTAGATTACATCGATGCTTGCGCAACGAACCTGGTTTGCCAAGCCGGTGATGGTGAACGAAGTAGCAGGAGTAGTCAAAGTGATAGTGGTGTTTGCGGTTGCGGAACCCTCCACAGTGTAACCCTCGCCACTATTCAAGGTGAGGTAGTATTTCGAGCCACCAGTGGTGTTAACCACAATCTGCGACATCTCTTTCTCGGCCTCAATGGTG
>JAZORC010000010.1:0-24309 GCA_045656405.1 Tidjanibacter sp. | reverse complement strand
AGTCTGGTCAAACGTCGCGGGCTCGCGGTTGCGAGCCCGAAAACTTATACCCTCCCCTAGGTTAGGGGAGGGTGCCTGAAAGGTGGGAGAGGTCCGTCATAATCACGTCTTGCCACGACTCATCGCAGATGAGGCGGTTGGCATCTACCGCTCTTTTTTTGTCAAACGTCAAACGTCAAACGACTGCCGACTTTCAGTTCTTGCGGTGGGAGCCCAATTATTGATTTCTTACCCCCCCCATATACCTATTTATAAAATACGCGCGGGACACCAGCAATCTGGTATCCCGCGTGTGTATGGGTTGTTAGATGTTAATTCCAAATACTCCTACTCGGCAGTTGCGAGGGGCGAAGGAACGCTATATACTCGTGCAGCGAGCTCTTTGTCGTACTCATAGAGGCCGTATTTGTTGTCGCCAATCTTCTCCAAGATGTCGATGATGTCGCGAGCATTCTCCTCCTCCTCAATCTGCTCATCTACGAACCATTTGAGGAAGCTCTCCGAGGCGTAGTCCTGCTCCTCTTTGGCAATGGCCATAAGGTTGTTGATGCGAGCGGTAACCACCTGCTCGTGCTCCAAGGTCTTCTCCCACGCTGCCAAGGGGCTTGCCCACTCGGTATCTACGGCTGCGATGGGCTGCAATTTAACCTCTGCGCCACGCGAGTTGAGCATATTCATAAAGATGCGAGCGTGGTCCTGCTCCTCCTGAAATTGGATGAAGAACCAATTTGCAAAGCCTTTGTTACCCTTTGCCTCCTGGTCCATCGACATCGAGAGGTAGAGATATGCCGACCAAAGTTCGGCGTTAATCTGGTCGTTGATAGCCGCTACGAGGCGGTCGCTGATGTTCTTTTTCATAGTATTCGTGTTTTTTATAGGTTAATTCTTTTTCAATCGGTTTTTTTGTATTACAAAGATAGTGCAAAGTTTGGGATTTGATACTCTTCTGTGTGATGATATTTTTCGATGGGACTATAAGTTAAACTTATATGGCCGAGGGGGTGGGGCTTCTCCAAAGAAAAAGAGCACGTTTAAGACCAAACGTGCTCTTTTGTGATGCTGCGCCACACATCGCAAACATCCTATTTTGAAGTTGGTAGGCGGGCCGCCGAAGGGAGAGAAAGGCGACCTCCTTACCTTATAGATGCAAAAAGAGGTCAAAACGTTGCACGGGGTATGAAATTTTTTTTGAGATTTTTTTGCACCCATTGGTTATGTTGTTATGTATCAGAGTGTTGTATAAACAAAAAACTCGACAAAATTTTGTCGAGTTTTTGTTTTGCGGTATCGCAACGAGCCGTTTAGATGGAGATGTTCAAGATTTCGAACTCCATTACGCCAACGGGAACGGTAACCTCCACCTTGTCGCCCTTCTTGTGACCGAGGAGTGCGTGGCCGATGGGGGTTTCAACCGAGAGTTTGCCCTCTGCGAGGTTGGCCACGTGGTCGCCCACAAGGGTGTACTCCATCTCGGAACCGGTATTGACATTGCGGATGCGAACTTTGTTGAGAATCTGCACCTTGTTCAAGTCGAGGTGGGACTCGTCTATGATTCGTGCGTTGGCGAGTGTCATCTCCATACGCATAATTTTCTCTTCGAGGTTACGCTGTGCCTCTTTTGCTGCGTCGTACTCGGCGTTCTCCGAGAGGTCGCCTTTGTCGCGAGCCTCGGCGATAGCTTCGGCTGCCTTGGGTCGCTCAACAATACGCAACTGGTCCAATTCGGCTCTCATTTTGTTGTAACCCTCTTTGGTCAGAACAATTGTTTCGTTTGCCATAATAAAAATTAAGTTGTTTTAGTTATTAATCTATTAAGTTTATTCCCTTTGGATGAGTGCGAAAAAAATATGAATTCCGACCCGTGGAGGTCGAAACCCAATACCTTTTTGCACATATTTGCCCTAAATCTGTCACAAAGGTAACCATCTTTTTCGAATAAACAAAATTTGTGCTAAATTTGTCAAACAAATACAAGAAGAGTGTGTTATGTTGTTGATTAACGGAGCATTTGGTTTTACGGACCTGTGGACGGTACTATCGTTCACCTACACCGCTTTTGTGGTTGTGGTAGTGCTTTCGGTGATTGCCGACCGTAGGGAGCCGGTCAAGACTCTGGCGTGGATTATGCTCATCACCTTGTTCCCCATTGGTGGTGTTGTGCTCTTCTTTATGTTTGGCCGCAACCACCGCAAGGGGCGCATCTTTATGCAGAAAGAGTTGTTCGACAATCAGCTTCTCGGCAAGATTTGTGGCGACCAATTGCGCGAGTTGCCCAAGTGTGATGACCTTGCCGACCCCGACAAGAGCCTCATACGACTTATGCTCAACAACTCCCACGCAGCCCTGACGCTCCACAATAGGGTGGAGATTCTCAACAATGGCGACAACTGTTTCCCTCGTATGTTTGGCGATATGGCTCGTGCCAAACACTTCATCCACATCGAATTTTTCGGCATCGAGAGTGGCAAACTCTTCGAGCAGATGTTTGAGGTGTTGAAAGAGAGGGCCGCAAATGGTGTCGAGGTGAGGGTTATCTACGACAGCGTGGGTGGTAGGGTGCTCTGGAATAAGGATATCAAGCGTATGCGCGAGGCGGGTATTGAGGTGAGGAGTTTTATGCCCGTATTCTTCACCCGCTTTTCGAGCCTTGCCAACTATCGCAACCACCGCAAGATTGTGGTGGTGGATGGTATGGTGGGCTATACGGGAGGTATGAACATTGCCGACCGCTATGTGGATGGCGTTAGGGGTGGCATTTGGCGCGATACACACATCCGCATTGAGGGCGAGGCAGTGGCAATGTTGCAGACTGTTTTTGTGGCCGATTGGGCCTTTGTGACCGATGGTATAACCCTCGACCAGCCCCACTACTTCCCCACCAGCGATGTGAGTGAGGTGTGTCCAATGCAGATTGCCACCTCGGGTCCCGACTCCCCCTATGCCTCCATCAAACACTCCTATTTTGCCGCCATTGGCCAGGCCCGACGCTACATCTACATCTCCACCCCCTACCTTATGCCCGATAATGCAATTCTCACGGCTTTGCAGATTGCGGCATTGAGTGGTGTGGATGTGCGCATAATGATACCCATCAAGGGCGACAATGTGATTGTTGCGTGGGCGGGCTACTCCTATATAGATGTGCTTATGGAGGCGGGTGTGAAGGTATATCTCTACCGCAAGGGTTTCAACCACTCCAAGTTTATCGCCATCGACGACGAACTCTGCACCATAGGTTCCGCCAACCTCGACTACCGCAGTTTCAACGATGACTTCGAGGTGCAGGCGCTCATCTACGACAATTCGGTTACCTGCTCTCTGCGCGACGACTTCCTGAAAGATTTGGAGGACTCGGAGCCGATGACTCCCGAGAAGTGGCAGAGTCGTTCGCGATTGAGCAAGTTGATGGAGCCATTGGCGCGTCTGCTTGCGCCATTGTTCTGATGTCCAACGTCTAATGTCTAACGTCGCAAATGCGAGTAAGCGAGGGCAGAGGCTGCTTGCAGACTATGCCGAGCGTGAGCATTTTAGAGCAGACAAAGTCTGCTCAATTGAGAATTGGCGGACCCCCTCCCCCTGCGGGGACTCCCCCTAGCCTAGGGGGAGATTCTGGTAATCCTCCCCGAAGTTAGGGGATACTCAAAAAAAACTTGGGCTCGCCACGTTGGCGAGCCCAAGCAATTATTTACAAATGGGTGATACTACCACTCCTCCTCGGGAAGGGGATCAAGACCGCAGAACTCGCGAACATTGATCTTCACACACTCGTGCCAGTAGGTAACGCCATCCTCAACAGTGCTCCAAGTAAGATAGAAGTGGAGAGTGTTGTAGATGCTACTACCTTCAACGGGAGTGTACTCGGTAGCCTCGGTTACTTTCTGGCTGTAACCATAGGATACATAATCGGTGGGATAGCTGGGATAGTAGTTGGTGATGCAGTGCTGCAAGAGAGCCCACTCGGTCGAATAAGTATCCTCATTCTCCTCGTCCATACGCATAAAGTAGGTCTCAACGGCACCCTCGCCAGGAGTAACTTTAACCTTAACGGTGTTCTCGTTCCAAGCGGGGTTGGAGGAATCCTCATAGTCGAGAGTGTAGCTTACCAACTCAACAGTAGGCTTGCCTGCATCCCAACCTGCCTCGTCAGCGTAGATAATCTCACCAGGCATCGAAGGAGTGAACTCAGCACCCCAAGGCTGACTTACATTACCCTCTGCATCGTATGCAATAGCTACGAACCAGTACTTGTTACCCCAAGTCATATTGGTGTTCGATACGCTGGACTCGGTGGTCTCTTTGTAGTAGTAGGTCTGGGTGGTTGTAGCCAAAGTGCTACCAGCCTCCTGAATCGAACCACCAAAGGTGTTATTCCAAGAATACTCGCTGGTGATGAAGTAGTAGCGATATTTAGCAACCTCATTACCGGTAGTAGTGAAGTTGATAGTCACATCTTTGTTGTTGTTGCTGAAAACCAGCTCACCGGTGAGAGTGATAGCATCCGAGAACTCAAATTTCTTCGAAGTGAACGCCTCAACAGCAACGGTACCATATTTACCCTCTGCGTCTACTGCAACAGCTGCGAAGTGGATAGTCTCGCCCTGGTTGATAGCGGTGAGGTTATAGGTGAAGGACTCGGAGTTCTTCTTGATGTAACCACCAGTGGTAAGAGCTTTTGCCCAAGCGTCGTTGGTCCACGAAGCCATATCCTCGCTCCAAGCTGCCTCACGATAGTAGCTGTAATAAACGAGAGTTGCACCCTCTGCGGTAAACTGACCTTTCACATTGTTGTAGCCAATCTCTGCTGCCTCGATGGTAACAGTGAGGTCACCACCAGCTTGGAGAGCCGAAGTCGAGAAGATGTAGTCCTTAACGTCCTCAACCTTGTAGTCAGCGGGCTCTTTACCCTCCTCCAAAGGAAGAACGAGGAGCAAGTAGTCTTTGCCAGGAAGGCCCTGGATCTTCTCATTCCAACCATTCTCATCGTAACCGAAGTCGAAGAGCGAACCCGAGAAGCTCTTCTCGGTCCTCTGGAAGCCGAACTCATAGCCGTACTTCTGCCAGTAAGCGAACAACTCATCTTCCCAGTACTCTGCGTACTCCAACTCGCTGAGGTAAACGATATATTTATCGTAACCAGAAACAACTACGTCAATGTTGATATCGAATGCGGTAGCCGAAACCTCTTTAACCTCTGCCTTACGCTCAACGTAGGTAGTGTAAACGAAGTCCTCGGGATAGAGTACGTTGGGATCCCAGAAGGTAGCACCAGCCTCAAAAGTCGAAGCCCAAGCTACATACTCAACACCTGCCTCAATCTCCAAAGTCTCGCCATAGGGGCTGGTGTAGATATACTCGAGAGGAATAACCTGAACGCTCTCGGTCTGACCATCTTCGAGAAGAACCTGCTCGGTAATAACAGCATTGTAGGGGTAGCCATAGTTAGCCAAACCATCAACAACACCCTCTGCCGAGTACTCTGCTGCGGGCATAAAGCCTACATAGAGAGCGGGGATTACCTGGTAAATCATACCATAGTCATTTACCTCCTGAACCATCTGGTTGGTAACAACAACCGAGAGAGTACCCTCTACCTCTTTAACCTCAACGAAGTAGCCATTAGCAGCCGAAACGATGAGTTTTGCAAACGCAGCTTTGTTCTCGCTGGTGATAGCCAAAACCTTAACAACGCCCTCGAGCTCGCCAACGCCCTCTGCGGGAGCGGTGATGGTGAGTTTCTTGCCGTCGATGGTTGCTTTCCAACCCTCGGGTTTAGCGAGAACCTCGCACTCCTGGATTGCCTGCAACTCCATCTCTACGGTTTTGCTCTCCTCGGCTTTGAGGAACAATTTACCCGATTTGATGCTCAATTTGAACTCCTCGGGAAGAACAGTAGTGAAGCTCTCGCCGCTGTTGAGAACGAAGGTCAACGATTTGCCATCCTCCGATACAACAACGCTCTGGAACAAACCTACGTCACCACCACCAAGGGTGTACCAGTTCCTACCACCGTCAAACGATACCTCGTTAAGACCATTCTCGTCCTGACGAACCTGGGGAGCAGCGTGGCCCTCGGGAATCTCGGGAAGAGTGGTTGCGTGGTGAGCAACATATTTGTTGCCATCTCTGTCGGTCAAATAAACGGGGTTGCCGTCTACGATCTTTGCCCAATAATAAGCACCATTCTCCTCAATAACGGTCAAAAGACCCTCATTGTTCTCCTGGTACTGGGGATAAATGGTGATCTCCTCACCACCTTTGGTAGTCAAAGTCCACGAACCATCCTCGTTCTGCTCGTAGTCCAAGATAGCGATCTTGTCCTCAACAGCGTCGATAGCATCGTTCAACTCTGCAACCTTTGCGTCGATAAGGGATTTCAGAGCGGTAACCTCGTTGCCAAGTTTAATCTCCAAAGCCTCAACGCGAGTTTTCAATTCTTCAATGTCTGCTTTAATCTGGGTGTCATCGTAGGGCTCCGAACACGAAACTGCCAACGATGCAACGCCTACCATAGCAACCATTGCAAGAGTTTTCAGATTACGGAAAAATCTTTTCATAAAAATAATTTTTGGTTAATAAAATAGGTGAATTGTCTTGTTATCAATTATTTAATCCCGCCAAACTCACCAACCCTTTCTCGGGGTTGGTGAGTTTAGCAAGATTCCTCCACTACAAATATATAAATATTTTTGATTCGTTATACCTTTGGAGTGGTTTTTTTATCAAAATTCTCCTTTTGGAAACAGCCCTACATACCCGATGCTTTGGGGTGCGAGGAGAGTTTAGCATAGTCGAGAGTATACTCGAAAAGCTCACCTGCGGGGGTGATGCATTTCACATCAATGGGCACAACTTTGTTCTGCGCCTGGCGATAGTAGCGAGGCAACGAACTCTTTGCAGGAGCTGCGCTCTTTGCAGGATAGTAGTGGTCAATAGTGTAGAACTCACCATTGTCGTAGATAAGGTGGGCCATCTCTCCAAATATGATATTATCGGGGCTACCACCCAGAGGAATACAGAGTGCAACATTCTTACCATCACCCCTTGTTACATTGGTCTTGATGGAGTTCGCGAGGGTTGCACCACCATTTACCTTATACTCCATACAGTAGTCATACCAAGCGGCAAGAGCCTTCTCGGCATTGCGGAACGAGAGTTTGTTGTCGCCCAAGTACTCCAATGACAAACCTGCCATTGTTTGGTCACCTACCATATAGTAGACACCCCAAGTATCCTCGTTGCTCTCAAAGAGGAAGTAGTCACCATTAGCCTCATCTTTCACACCCGTGATAACAGCTACGGGGTTATCACCACCTGCCAACTGCTCGGTCTTGGTCGATGCAAACTTAACCTCGCCAATCACACCATTCCAGTCCTCTGCAAAGTAGGCGATAGTGTAGTCGGTATCGGGATCGAGAATATCGGTCCAATGCATAGCACCACTGCGTTCGGTAGTCCAACGGTTCGAGTAAGCATAGTAGTAGAGGTACTCAACAAACTCCTCACGAGGAGAGTTCTCATTGGGCACAGAATAGGCATTTCCAGCCACGTCGTAGTAGACATCACCAAAGCCCTCCACATACTGGAAGTGGATGCAGGCAGTCTTCGAGAAGTCGTAAGTAAAGTCAAGAATCACCTTGGTAGGACCATCGTGAGAGAGGGTCAAGAGTGCATCCTCCTCACTCTGCTCGGGAGTGTTGAATTCGAGAGGTTTGGTGCGGAAGGGACCCACAAACTTAACGGGTGCCAACTCCATCTGGATATTCATTGCGGTGTAGGCAATGTAGTACTCGGTGTCGGGTTTGCCAATCAAAAGGGGCTCCTTGGAAGTCCACTCGCCATTGGGATAACGCTGGTTGGTGAAGCCCCAGTAGCCGAAGCTATCGCCGGTCTGCGACTGCAACAAGAGTTTGTAGTTATCCATTTGAGCCTCGCTATAACCCTGAATCTCTGCATACTTCTCGGGCGAAATCAGTTCCATATAGGCATTACCGCAACCCTCGGGCATATAGCACTCAACCCAGAACAAGCTCGCACCAATAGTCTCCTCGGGAACAACAATAGACGCATTGGCATCCTCAACACTATCATCACGCTCTTTGAGCGTAAATACGTTCCTTTGGAACTCCTTGGAAGGTGTGAAGTTTGCATCCAAGCCAATAGCGGTAGCCATAATAGGATACTCCGACGAGGCGTCCATACCGAAGTTGATAGGATAAATGTGGGGGCTCAAACCTGTATTGACATCAATATCGGCATCTGCTGCGGTGGGCTCATAGATGGCGTTACGCATAAAGTCGATATACATCTTGTCGCCATAGGCATCGATGTAGGGCTGCAAATCGTCGTAACCCGAGCACCACTGGTAGTAGTACTTCGCATCCTCGTTGCAAACATACTCCACGATTGCCGAAGTATAGCGAGGTGTTACCTTAACCTCCACCTCGGGGTCGCCAATAAGATTCTCAAAGGGGGTGCGCACATAGCAGAGCGAAAGCTCACCCTGCTCGCTACCCTCGGTATCGAAGCAACCAACAGCTGCAATTACATACTCACAGTCGGGCACAACCTTTGCCTGCGAATAGGGCGTATTCATCCAGTCGAACTCGTGCGAGAGGAAATCGTCCATATTATTGGTCGAGAAGGTATAAGCGCCAGCACCCGAACTATCGAAGATGAAGCCACGAATCATACTCTCCACAACCTCTTTGCTCAACTGCTCTTTGGTAAGATCCCTTTCCTCTGCCTTGGCGGTCTCAAAGAGAGAGTTGTAGAGGCGGCACAAAGGATAGACATCCAAGCGATAGGACTGGATGTTTGCACCAGGACGTACAACAAACTTAAAGTTGTCGGTGTATTTACCCGAGATATAGATGGTTACACCATCCTCACCACCCTCAACCATATCGGGAGTGTAATCAATGGGAGTGCAAATATCGGGGCGCATAATAGCCTCGGGACCCACAGGAATCTCAATCTGGTTACCACCAGGACCATCACCAGGACCATCAACGGGTGGGCGTTCTACGCACGAGTTGAGTGCCAAAGCACCCACTGCAAGTGCACAAATAATGTTAAATACTCTTTTCATACTCTTTTATTTAGGTTTGTAAATTAATTAGTCAATGTATTTATAATCAACGTTCTCGCCAACAGGGCACACAGCCACGTTATTGACGTAACCATTGGCATCGATTGCGAGTGCCATAATGCTCAAATTCTCCACATTCCACTCTGCCGAAATTGTGCAGGTGTAGCTCTTGGTCTTCTCGCCCTCGGCCGACATTGTACCCATATCGTCACCCTTCCAATTCTCGTTGAGAAGTTTGCGCACAACGTGTTCGTGATTCCACTCGTCGTACTGAATTGAGCCATCCAACTGGGGCCCAACAACACCATCCTCCAACAGCCAAGCACTCACTGCATAGCTACCAGCAAGTTCGGCAAAGAGAGTAACATCAACACTCAATTCACTATCCGTCAAGACAGTAGCCACCTTTACGTCGCAATGCGCGGGATACTCATCGAAAGAGGTATCAATACTTGGCACCAGATTCATAATACCATCTGCGGAGAGCAAGCCCGCATCCCTCATATCGGTAACAAAACCAGGGAAGGCTCCAATCTTGAAGTAGGAGTCGATGATGTTGGTCTGGGGCAGAGCCATTGGATCCGCACCTCCCGTACCATCGTGCAAGGCCATAACGTGCACTTTACCTTTCCTGCCAGGAGCAGCCAACAGACCTTTAAGGCTACGGTAGCCCTCGGGGCAGTTGGAGCACCAAGCGCCCGTAAGTTCCATAATGCAGACGTGTCTATCGAAGCGCGAAATATGCTCTCCAACAGGTTCCGTAGCAGTCACAACCACCTCCTCCGAGGCATTGTCGTTGTAGATAGCCTGAAAGGTATATTCTCCGGCCTCTTCGGTGCGGAATGTCACACCATCCCACTCCACATCGGAGTGGCTCACAAGATAGACTCTCGCCTCGGGGGTTACCGTATTGGCACCCCACTGTACCGAGAAGGTAACCTCCTGCTCACCATCGGCCACAATGGTTGTTGCGCTTGGTGTGAGCGTCACCTTCACATCGCCCTCATCGCTTGTTCCGTGGCACGAGGCAAATCCCACGGTAAGGGAGAGCAACACTGCTATTTTCTGAAAAATCTTCATATAGTTCTCTATTAGTTGGGGTTATTACTCCGCAAACTCATAATCTACACTACCATTCAAGTGGCACTGCGCGCAGTTGTTCACCACATAGCTCTCGCCACCATTGTAGGATGACATTGCAGCAACCACAACCCTCATATTCTCGTGGCTACAACCGCGAGGAATCTCCAACGTGCGCTCGGCCGTAGCCTCAACACCCACCTGCATAGGCATACCATCGTTGAACGATGCGCCATAGACCTCATTGGACGACACAACCCTCACAACATTGTTGTGTTTATACTCGCCATTGACGCCATACTGCTGTGTGTCACTCACATAGTTATCCTCCACAAGGAAGATTTGGTAGCGATACACCGAGGGAGTGTTGGAGGTAATTTTAACCCTCACATTCACACTATTGATGGGGCCTCCACCAACTACAACCTCACTCTCGATAGCCACACCACAAGTTGCGGGGTAGTTCTCCTCCACCCTATTCAAAATTGCCACAATCGCATCGTAGTCCGAAACGGTGATATACTCCTTATCGGTGATGAAATTGGCATTGAATTGGGGCAGACCATCCGATTTGAGAGGTTTGTAGTAGGACTCGGTCATAGGGTGAGTCATCTCATCGGCAATCTGGAAATCCTTATGGAACGACACAGCCGCCATTCTACCAGGATAATCCGCCTGAATCTGTTTGATACTCTGCGACAAAGCAGGGCAAGATGGACAACCCAGAGAGGTGAATTGGAAACCCAAAATTTGCTGCTTGTAGTTCTTCTGCTCACCCGAAGCCGAGAGAGAAGTTGCAACAACATCCACTTGGTTGTCGGTATAGTAGCGCACACCATCGTAGTAGTACTCTGCCGAGAAGGTATAGCTACCAGCCACAGCCGTTGAGAAGGTATATTCGCCATAGTTGCACAACTTGCCATTCCTCACAAGTTGGAGGGTACGTTCCTGGCTCACATCGCGGCTACCGAGCATAATTGTGAAGGTTACCACGTCGTTACCATCGGCAACAATAGTAGTCTTGTCGGCAAAAATCCTCAACACACCCTCGGGCACATTGGTCATACCGGTATCCTCCTGACCACGGCACGAAGTAAGCGCAAGGGCTGCCACAAGCGCCATCAAAAAATACTTAACATTCTTCATATTCATATCGTTTTACTCGTTGAGAATATAATCTACACTCTCGCCCAGCTTGCAGACATTGGCGTTATCAACAAAGCTCTTTCCGTGAACATCACTATGGGCAAAAACCACAACTTTCAGGTCGGCAGCCTTATAGCCACTCACCTTGGTTGTGAAGGTAGCCGTATGCTCCTCACCAGCTTTGAGGCTCTTCTTACCCGAACCCATCTTGATGTAGTTATCCGAAGCGGCAACAACAATATCGTTATAAACTCTCTCGAACTCGCTACTATTACCCGCCTGATTGTCGGCAAGAATTGCATAGCCAAGTTCGTAGTTGGCATCCTTATCGGCCTTCACACTTGCCGAAATGGTGATATTACCCGAGCCATCCACACTCGAAGAGTTAATCTTCACACCACACGTTGCGGGATAGTTGAGCAACTGACCAGAGATGAGCTTATTGAGAATTGACTCTCCGCGCTCCCTACTCTGGAAAGCCATATCGTAGAAGGCGTGTGGCACAGAACCATCGTGACCAAAGAAGAGGCAAATTTCGGTTGCCAAATCCTTATCATTCACCTGAATGGAGAAGCGATCGCCGAGGTGGTTTGCCATAATGATAACATTTTCGCCATAGACACCCTCACGCAATGCGTGCAATCCTGCGGTCATCGAGGGGCAGTTGGTACACCACGAACCGGTGAGCTGATAGACGCACACCTTCTGCATATATTTTTCATAAGCGCTCCTATTCTGCACCTTGATAGTCACCATATTGGAGGTTTTTGTACCCCTGATGGTTGCATAGAAGGTGTACTCACCATTGCGGATAGATGTAAAAGAGGTTGTAAGGCGAGGCAAGCGACTCTCATCGGCTGCATTGACAAAATAGATCTTGCTTGCCGTATCCTTATCCTCCATAATATTCCTACCCGTTGAGTCCTTAACGATGAATACCGCGGTATCTTGACCATCGGCCTCAATGGTACTCTTATCGACCTCGATGGTGTAGGTACCATCTGCCACAGGCTCCTCACAAGCCACCATTGACAACGAGGCAAACAGAAGGGCTACATATTTCCAAAATTTCATAATCGTCCTTATATATTATATGGTATAATTCTTTTTAGAAAGAGGTTGAAATAGTAAGGTTGCCACCCGTATAGGCAGGCATCAAGCGGCACACACCACCCGAACAAACCATACCTGCACGGTTACGACCATAGCTCAAAGCCACCCTTGTGCGACCAGCGGTATAGCTGAAACCTGCATTATAGTAGTGAATATCGGTCATACCGTGGTTGTAGAGGTCGCTCACATAGATACTCCACGAGGGGGCAAAGTTGACCTCCAAGAGCGCCGACATCCAATCCTTCTTATCCTCAAAGGTGGTCAAGTAGGCCAACTCCATACGGGTTGAGAAGGTGGAGGTGAATTTATACAAAAGGTCGGCAACAACAATATTGGAGAGCCAAGTACCCACATTGGAGCCGTGGGAGTGGTTGTACTCCTGCATCGAGTAGAGCAACTGCATCTTCAACTTGCGGGTAACCTGTTTCTCAACACCCACATTGATATTCCTCCACAAGAGGGTTTTGGGCTTGAAGGAGCCCTCCTCTGCGAGGTTGTAGTAGGTCGAGAAGTTCAGATTGACCTTCATACCCCTCTTACCACCGAGCGTGGTGCCACGACGGAAGTTGTAGTACACATCGAGCTGACCACCAATCTCACCGCTATTGATATAGCCCGAGGTTGTACCAGGCTGGGGAATATAGGGGTTAAGGTTGGTGATTGCATAGGAGTACTGTGCACACATTGCGGGAAGGTAGTTCAGAGCGTTGTTTGTTTCGTAGGAGCTGTTGGACACTTTGCTATCCATCCACTCCAAGCGGCGCATTGTAAGATTGACACCCAAGCCACCGCCACTATACGACAACTCCACGAGTTGTGCATTGCTATCCTTCACCAAGTAGTTCTTGCCGTCAATCATCGAGTTGGGGTTCTGGTACATCTTCTTTCCACCATCCACCCACTCGGCCTTGGCGATAAAGCCACTGTGCTCAAAGTTGAGCCTTGCCGAGTAGCCCATAGTCGAAGGGGTCATTCCCGAGCTCTCGGCACTCACACCGATGGGCTCATAGCGATTCAAAAGCGAACCCTCCACTGCGAGGTTGGTCCCACTCATACCCAAGAGGCTCGATAGCGAGAGCGCTGCATCAATACCCCTCACCTGTGTCTGGGCGAAATCCATTCCGAGGCGAGGTGCGCCCCAAATAGCCTTCACACGAGCGATATCCTTGTAGTGATATGCCACACGAGCACCCATCATCGCGGTGTTGATACCTAGCGTGCGATCCTCAAAGGTGCGGAAGAGAATACCGCTACCAAATTGGTCATAGTAGGTACCTGCTGTAACATCGAAGTCGCCATCGCTCCACTGCATATAGTAGTTGGTGAGTTTGGCCCCTTCGAGGTTACCAGGGTAACCCACAAGGGCGGGCTGATAGGCCTCCAACTGCACACCGGCCGAAAAATTACCGAGGTAGTAGTCGGCTTTGAGGTAGTTGTTGGAGCCAAAGTTACCCTCGGGCTTCTGTGCATTAGTCACATTGTCATCGACATAGACAATCGAGTTGCTCTCAAAAGAGCCCACAACATAACCCCTATCGTCACTCTGTGCCCACACCATTGCAGAGGCAGCCAGCAACGAGAAGAGCGTCAATATTGTTCGTTTCATTGTTGGGATTTTGGTAGTTTCAAAAAAAATATTGTTGCTACAAGGGGGGACTATTGAAGAGTTTTGATAATCTCGAAGAGCTCATACTCTCCACCGGGGGTGTAGCCTGTGTGCGAATAGACAATGTTACCGTGCTTGTCTACAACATAAACCTGTGGGGTAAATTGCACATTCATCGCCCTCTTGAAGTCACCGTTTTTGTCATACAAAAGTGTGTAGTCGCTCCAACCGTGGCCCTCGGCAAGCGAACGAGCCTGTGCGGTAAAACGTGCATCGTCAGTCGAAACAGCCACTACGCGGAAGTTTGCCTCCTCAATCCAATCGGGATAGAGGTCGTTGATAGCGTCCAACTCGCGGATGCAAGGCTTGCAAGTCACAGCCCAGAAGGAGATAATCATAGGAGTCTGGCCATCCACAAGACGTGCGGTATCAAATACCTTACCTTTACCATCCTCAACTTTTACCGAAGGAATCTGTGCCATAGCAATCGACGAAACCAAAAGTGCAAATGCTGCAAAAAGAATCTTTTTCATAGTGTTTTTTAGCTAAAAAAGTAGTTATAAATTAGTTATCTTGTTCGTTTTCTTGTTACAATTTCGGGATTCACAAGCGCCAACAATTTCACTCGGCACCTAACACCCCATAATCGTGACAAAAGTATAAAAAAAATCCTCCTTTCCAAAAATTTAACCTATAAATAACACGCGCACGAAAAAATAACACAAAAACCACCCTTCCAACGCCAACGGCAAAATGGAGAAAACAACGAAATCCTGTGTAATTTTATAACAAAAATGTATAAAAATCCGAAAATTATTTGTATATTGCCACCGATTTATAGACCACTTCCAAAGTGGGGAAAGTCACAAAGCCAATGAACCGCAAAAAACAAATATAAACTAACTATTTACAAACCATTTTCTTATGAAAAAATTAACCAAAATCGCAACCCTTCTATTTGCGGTGGCAGCAACAGTTCTCACTGCTTGCCAGCCCCCCGAACCCGAAGTGATTGACCCCTTCAAGGATGCAGAATTGAAGGTTTCCCTTGTTGGTACCGACAAGGAGAGTGGCACCGTATCTATCGATGCTTCTGTCATCAAATTTGTGGGCTACATTATTGAGCCCAGCGCTTCGAAAGGCCAATACACCGCAGCGGAGATCTTTGCACAAGAGAACCTTGTAACTTTGGAGGCCGAGGGCGTTACCCAGTACACCTTCACAGCTCTTCAACCCGACACCGAATACACCGTGCATTTTGCAGGTCGTATCAACAAAGACAATGTTTGGGAGCAGGTAGAGCAGATTGAGTTCACCACCGAGATGAGGGATCCCATTCTGACCGCAGCGGTTGGCACTGTTGCAGCTACCGAGGCCAGCTTTGTGGTTACCACCGACAACATCTCGCGCTTTGCATACCTCGTGAAGAAGTATGAGCCCGAGGCAAAAGCACCCAAGATTCCCACCATCTTTGCAACCGGTAGTGTTGTGAAGGCTGTCGCTGGTGAGAATGAGGTTGCCCTCTCCGAATTGAGCCCCAACACCGAGTATGTCATCTACATTGCAGGTGAGATTGCAGGCCGCGAGGAGTTCTATGAGAATGTTGTAACCCTCACCGGCTTGAAAACTGCCGACTTTACCGACTACGTTACAATTCGCGACATCAACTACCGTGGTTTCAAGGTAGATCTGAAAGTAGATCCCGAGGTTAAGGCAAACAACCACGCTATCAAGTGGGGTATTACCGACCTTGTGATGTACAACAACAACTACTTCGGTGGTTTGATGAACAACGCAATGGGTGGTGCAACCGTTGGTGCGATGATCAACCTCAACGACCACGCCTACCACAACTACGTTCAGGAGAGTACCACTTTCACCTTCGACGAGATGAACAGCTACATCTTCGACGAGTTCGGCAACTACACCAGCGCTTCCTACTACGATCCTATGGTTCCCGGTCAGCCCGAGGTACTTATGCTTGGTGAGTATGAGTGGGGTGACATTGAGGCATTCCTCGGCTACTCGTATGGTACTCCCGAACAGAACCTCGGCTACTACATCCCCTTGTTCAAATGGTCCCAGTATAACTACGCTTGGGGACGTCGTAAAGACACTTGGGAGGTTGTTGATGAGGCTGCCTATTGGACTGGTTTCTTCCACAAAGAGCTTGTTCAGGTACAGAAACCCGAGCCCATTAGCGCCGATGCGATGAAAGTTACCATCACCACCTCGCCCAGAGATGCATACATCGACTTCGAGGTAACCTCTCCCGAGGTTGAGATGATTGCACTGATGGTTCTCGAAGAGGAGAACTATCAGAAATTGATGCCCTACCTCAACAATAACGAGGAGTATCTGCAATGGTTTGCAACCTCCATCACAGGTATGTATGCAGTAAGTTCGTTCACATTCAGCCCCTGGTATGATTCCAACGGCGCATCGCTGGGTGGCAAAGCTCGCGTTACGTTGAGCTCGCTGTTCTACGACCTCTATCGCAACTACAACTACCGCGTATTTGCCGTAGGTCTTGGTGGCGACATTGAGGGCGACGGCTACTTGGATGGCTACAAGCAGTGCTATCAAACCTATGAGTTCAAACTCCCCGAGGCTACCAAACCCGCACCCGAGGTTATCATTACTCCCAACGAGGAGCTCACCACTCCCTACAAGGTTGCCTACAACATCAAGTGTACTTCGGGTGACCTCGAAGCAGCAACCTATGCTGTGAATGGCAAGAAAGAGTGGGAGCGCGCTGGTTACACCCTCGAAGAGATTCTCGAAATGAACAGCCAATATATAAACTACAACTTCAATGGCGCAATGCTGATGCAGGTTAATAGCGAAAACGGCTACGACATTGAGTTCACCGCTAACCCCGGTGAGGAGTTGGGTCTTGCAGTTATGGGTGTAAACGACGAGGGTACCAAAGGCTTCTCGGAGATTTGCTACAACACCGCACTCGAAGAGGAGGCTCCCGAGAGAGTTGAGAGCGCATTGTTCGAGAGCCTGAAAGGCACTTGGACCGCCACTACCCAGGTACTCACCATTGAGACCTCGACCGATGAGGAGACCGGTGAGGAGATTAACAATATCGTTCCCACAACACGCTCGTGCGAGGTTATTGTTGGTGGTATTGAGTATCCCGAGACCCTCTCCGACGATGTTTATGCACTCTATGAGAGCGCAGTGGGTGCCGACCGCGAAACTACCGACGGCTACTACGCCGAGTTTAGGGCTGCTGCCGATAAAGAGAATGAGAATATTAGGAATTGGAACCGCATTCTTATGAACGGCTTCAACTTCGAGGCAGAGGATATTCCCTACTACCGCTACCAGAGTGCCTTCGAGCTCTTCTGCTCGTCGACCTACAATGGTGCATCGAGTGCTTCGCCCGTTGTTGATTTCGGTCCCAAGTGGTACCTCGAAATTGATGCTGACGGCAACGTTTCCGTTCCCTTCAACATCTCCTACTTCGATCCTATGTCGAGCTGGTACTACGACAGCCAGGCATTCTATGAGAGCTACTTGGTAGGTTATGACTACTACAACAATATGTTGGTAGGTTACTTCGGCAATGCGGAGCGCTACTACAATGGTAACTTCCCCGTTGAGATTTCCGAGGACGGTAACACCATCACCATCAAACCCTTAATCTATACCTACGAGTCTACCGAGGGTAACATTGAATATACATTCTACCCCTCGCCTGCACTCAACCACGGTAACGGTCAGGTCGATCCTCTGGAAATCTGTGCAGACATCGTTCTTACCCGCAATGGCAGTGCTGTTGCTCCTGCTCTTGCACCTTCGAAGGCAAGCAAGAAGGCCCAGAGTGACCACACCGTCATCAAGACCAACTTGGAGGTTAAGGAGCGTAGCACCATCCACTCGCGTTGCAACTTCGACACCCTCAAACCTATCAATGAGGTGAAGGTTCAGAAGTACACCACCCGCGAGGAGGCTGCTGCAAACTTCTGGAAAAACCAGAAAGTTAGATAATAGGCTCTTACAAAGCGAGTTGATAATTCAGAAACCCCTTCGAGCAAGGGGTTTCTGAATCTCGCGTTTTAATAAGTGGGGGATATCCCCCGAATAACGAAAATACAAGCGTTCAAGAGAAATGAAGCGACTAATTTTTACCCTGTTGGCACTCGGCTGTATTGCCTCGGTCGGTGCGCAACTCCCTCTTGCGGGTGGCAACATTACGGGTAGCTTGGAGTCCAACTCCATCTACTACCTCAATGACCCCGTTTTGGGCGACAGACAGATCACCTTCGGTTCCAACGACTACCTCAAAATTGCCTACTACAATGGCAGGTGGAGTGCAGGATTGCAGGGCGATGCCTATCTGCCCGCCTTGGTAGGTTATGACGATGTCCGCAATGCAGGAGGTATCGACCCAACCTTTGCACTCTCGCAAATCTTTGTGAGCTATCGTGGCGATTGGTTCGACGTTACCGCTGGCGACTTCTTTGAGCAGTTTGGTAGTGGCCTTGCCTACCGCAGCTTTGAGGATAGACAACTCGGCCTTAATACCGCCACACAAGGTGTGCGCTTTACCGCCACACCCACCGATTGGCTCTCGCTCAAAACCTTCTATGGTCGTCCCCGCTTGGCTGTTTTGAAACACGCAGGTTCGTGGATTGGTGGCTTGGATGCAAGCGCCAACCTCGGCTCGGTGCTCGGCTGGCAAGAGGTTATGTTTACAGTGGAGGGTAGCTATGTAAACCGCTATGAAGGACTCGAAAACGAAGGCTACGAAAACCTCTTCTTGGATTGGAAGGGCTACACTTCGCCTATGATTCACCTCCTTTCGGCTCGTGGTGCCTTCGACTGGAATGGTTTGAGTGTCAAGGGTGAATTTGTGGGCAAGACCAACGATGTGAGCGATGCCACAAGTGATGCCCACAAGGGTATGGCTCTGCTCGGTGAGATGTCCTACACATACGGCAAATTCAATATGATGGCACAGGCTCGTCTGCTCAAAGATATGGGCACTCGCTTGTCGCTCTACGACTTGGTGAAACCCAACGCCTTTGGTGGCTACGACAACATCGCCGTGATGGGTAATGCGCTGAACTACATCCCCGCACTCACCCGCCAGCACACCTATCTGTTGGCCAACCTCGAACCCCATCAGGTGAATACCCACAGTGAGTTCGCGGCGCAGACCGACCTCTACTACTCAATTCGCAACAAGAAAGACCGTAGGAATTTCTGGCGCTTCCACGCAAACTTCTCGATGGCTCGCAACCAAGAGACCGAGACAATGACGTGGATGGATATCAACTTCGATATTGAGCGTCAGTGGAATAAGGATTGGAAGGCTACATTCCTCTTTTCGAGGCAGATGCGCAACCCCTCGAAGGGTTATTTTGGAGAGGTTAACTACACCTCCAACATCTTTGTTGCCGACGTAACACATAAGATTGACAGGAAAAACTCCGTGCGCGCCGAGTTGCAGTACCTCTACTCCAACGACTACGAGGGCGACTGGGTTGCAGCGCTTGTGGAGTACAATATGGCACCCTCGTTGAGTATCTTTGTGAGCGATATGTACAACCACCAGAGGGTTGAGACCGACTACAATAAGGGCCTCGACAAGGTGAATTATTACAGCATCGGTGCAAGCTACACCATCGACCGCACAAGGGTTCAACTCTCCTATGGCCGCAACCGTGCAGGTATGGTCTGCTCGGGAGGTGTATGTCGCTACACTCCCGCCTACACAGGCTTCAATCTGCTGATTAGTAGCTCGTTCTAAAAACGTATAGAAACAAACAATTAAACATTCATAAACCGACAGAGAAGAAATTATGAAACTTTACAAATTCCTTGCAGCAACACTTGCACTCGCATTGGTGGCTTGTGGTCCCGACACTCCTCCCACCCCCACCGAGAAAAATCACGACTTCAAGGTTACTGCATCCAAACAGTTCATCTCCCCCAATGGAGTCGATGCTGTGGAGTTCACCGCCACCTTCGATGGTGATGTTGTAACCGAGGGTGTGGAGGTATTCGATGGCGAGGGCAATGCTCTTTCGCTCAACGCAATGGCTTTCACCACCGAGACCGAGGGTGACTACACCTTCAACTTCAAATACACCTTCGAGGAGAAGGCGTATGAGTATGGCCCCATCAACATTGCAGCCAAGAACCTCACTGCAAGTGTCAATACCACCTATTTCCAAATGGGCGTAGATGACGTATGGTTTGAGATTTACTACAAGGGCTCACTTGTAACCTTCCCCGATGACGAGCTTGCAATTCTCGATTACGAGACACACGAAGAGGTAGATATTGAGGGTATCGAGGTTACCGTTGGTGGCCAGAGCGTAACCCTTCCCAAGTACAATGCTGCAAAAGTAGGTACGCAGAAGATTTACATCTACTACAAGACCTCGCACACCCGCAATAAACCCATCTCGCTCACCGCTGTGGACTTCGCTATTCCCCAGCGTTTGGCAGACTCCAAGCCCGAGAGTACCGACTTCAACAAGCGCGTATTCTTCACCCAATTTACGGGTACGGGTTGTGGCTACTGCCCCTACATTTCGGCGGCTCTCCACTCAATGAAGGCCGATCCCGAGTGGAGCGACAAGTTTGTGAGCGCTGCTTGCCACACATATAGCAACACTTCGGAGCTCTATCCCGATTTGGCAAGCGGTATCGATTCGAGCTTTGGTGTGAGCAGCTACCCCGTAATCTTTGGCGATATGAGGTTCCGCACCAGCAATGTGGGTGGTTGGGAGCTCAATAAGACCAACCTCACCAACTACATCTCCTCGTCGCTTTCGGAGAGTGCCAAGGCTGGTATCTCGGTGAATGTTGGCGGTAGCGAGGGTAATACCATCATCGCTCGTGCGACTGTTAAGGCTGCCGAGAACGGCAATTTCCGTATTGGTGCTTGGCTTGTGGAGGATGACATCTACGGCGTGCAGGCAAACAACATCAGTGGCAAGTTGCCCGAGGGTATGACCAGCAAGGATTTCAACTACCACAACAACGTCTTGCGCATTGCCGATAGTGAGCCCGCATCGCGCTACACCGGCCACAACCTCGGCTATATGAATGCCGGCGAGATGGTCGATATGGTCTTCATTATGGAGCTCAAAGAGGACGCTGCGGAGAAAGGCAAAGAGAACGACAAGATGAACCACGAGAAACATTGGGTAAGGGAGAATTGCCGCCTCGTATTCTTCGTCACTGCCGAGAGCAAGGATGGCTACTACGTTACCAACGTGGTGACCAACACCTCTCTCACAGAGCCCATTGCATTTGACTACAAATAACAATCAATATTGACCGACAAAAAAAGAGCTTTCCTCGAGGGAAGCTCTTTTTTTGTTTTGGACATCGTAGAAAAAACAGACAAAAACATTGCCATTCAGAAAAAAAACTCTATATTTGTGTGATTTACCCATTGGTATATGGCAGACAATTACCTGGAAAAGAAGATGGAAGAGTTCAGGGCAAGTAGCTGCGGTGGTGGCAGAGGCCACAAAAACCACACCTCGCTCGATAGATTACTCTCCAAGAATCGAAGTTATCGAGGCTACGACAATAGCTATATTGTACGCCCCGACCAACTCCGACGCATCGTTGCCGTCAATACCAAGATTCCCTCGGCTCGCAACTCACAACTTCTCCGATTCCGCCCCGTAACACACGAGGAGGCCGAGAAGGTATTGCCATTCATCCGCCTGGGTGGCGCTCTGCGCGATATGAAACTCCCCTTTGAGGGCACCGAGCCTCGCGCATTTATCGTTGTTTGTAGCGCAACCCCAATCCCCGACCACTACGTCTATATCGACCTCGGCATCTCGGCACAGAGTATGCTCTTGCAGGCTGTGGAGATTGGTTTGGGAGGCATCTGCATCGGAGCCTTCGACAAACAGGCCATTAAGGAGTCGTTGGCACTCCCCTATGAGCCGCTGCTGGTGGTGGCCATCGGCAAACCCAACGAAAGGATTGAGTTGGTGGAGATTCACGAGGAGGAGAACCACAACTATTGGCGCGATGAGAAGGGTACGCACTATGTTCCCAAAGTTGCTCTTGATGAGCTGATAATCAAATAGTAGGAATTGAAGAATTAAGATAAATACTAAAACTCTACAAACTATGAAGAAAACATTAGTAGACCTTTTTGAAGGTTCGGTTGCCAACTATGCAGGCAATGTATTTCTGAAAGAGAAAATTGGTAAGACTTGGACCGACACCACCTATGCCCAAACCCGCGACATCGTATATGAGATAGGTGCTGGTTATGTTAAATTGGGCGTTGCACCCAAGGATAATATGGCGCTCCTCTCGGAGGGTAGGAATATGTGGATTATGTCGGAGCTTGCAATGTTCTATGCAGGTGCTGCCGATGTGCCCCTGTCGATTAAACTCGAAGAGAGCAACGACCTCATCTTCCGTCTGAAACACTCCGACACCAAGTGGATTGTGGTTTCGAAAACCCAGCTTCCCAAAATCCGTCGCATCATTGCCGATCTTCCTTTGGTTGAGAAGGTTATCATCCTCGACAAGGTTGATGATTTGCAGGAGAAAGAGATTCTGATGGACGACGTGAGGGCTATGGGCCGCGAGCTCTTGGCCGAGGATAAGGAGGGCTTCTTGAAGATTGGTCAGGCTGTCCAGAACGACGACTTGGCAACCATCACCTACACCAGCGGTACCACTGCCGACCCCAAAGGCGTATGCCTCTCACACCGCAACTACACCGCCAATGTGGAGCAGGCTCTCACCCTTATGGACATCTGCGAGAATTGGCGTACCCTCATCATTCTCCCCTTGGATCACTGCTTTGCACACGTTGTAGGTTTCTACATCTTTATGCACAAGGGCGCACAGGTGGCAACCGTTCAAAACGGCCGCACCGGTATGGAGACCTTGAAGAACATTCCACTCAATATCAAGGAGATTAAACCCCACATCATCCTCTCGGTTCCCACTTTGGCAAAGAACTTCAAGAAGAATATTGAGAATGGTATCAAGGCAAAGGGTAAATTTGTTGAGACTCTCTACAATTGGGGCTTGAAGAACGCTATTGCCTACAATGGTGACAGCGATAAGGAGCGTGGCAAAGGCCTCCGTGCTCTTCGCAAACCTCTGGTTTGGTTCTTCGACAAACTCGTATTCTCGAAAGTTCGCGAGAGCTTCGGTGGCGAGCTGAAATTCTTTGTGGGTGGTGGCGCACTTTTGGACAAAGAGTTGCAGGTATTCTTTATGGCAGTAGGTATGCCTATGTTCCAGGGCTACGGTTTGAGCGAGGCCACCCCCGTTATCTCTTCGAATGGTCCCCGCAGGTATCAGTTCGGTTCGAGTGGCGTGATGGTTAAACCCTTCGAGATGAAGATTTGCGACCCCGACGGTAACGAGTTGCCCGAGGGCGAGAAGGGTGAGATGGTCTGCAAGGGCGAGAACGTAATGATGGGCTACTGGAAGAACGCATCTTCGACCGCTGACACCATTAAAGATGGTTGGTTGTACACCGGTGATATGGGTGCCATCAAGGGCGATTTGCTCTACGTTTATGGCCGCTTCAAGAGCCTTTTGATTGCTGCCGATGGTGAGAAATACTGCCCCGAGGGCATCGAGGAGGCCTACGTTTCGACCTCGAAGTTCATCGACCACGCAATTCTCCACAACAACCAGGACCCCTACACCACTCTGCTCATTTCGCCCAATAAGGAGGCTATGAAGGCAGCTCTTGCACCCCTGAAACTCTCGCTCGATAGCGAGGAGGGCCAGAGGAAGATTGTTGAGATGGTACAGGCCGACTTGAACGAATATAAGAAGGGTGGTAAGTATGAGGGACAGTTCCCCGAGCGTTGGTTGCCCGCGACCTTTGCACTGCTCAATGAGCCCTTCACCGAGCAGAACCACCTCATCAACTCCACTATGAAGGTTGTTCGCGGTAAGGTTGAGGAGTACTTTGCCGACCGCCTGAATGCGATGTACACTCCCGAGGGTAAGGATATCTACTACAACGTAGGTAAGTTCTAAACCGACTCTCGGTCGAAATAATCGGAACATTTTTTGAGCAGGGACACCAAGTGTGCCCCTGCTTTTTTGTATGTACTGCTTTGATTTTGAGCGCAATCATTTGTTTTTTAACTTTTTTGTGTTATATTTGTGGCAGAGCAAATACCACCGCAATGGACACCGACCGACTCTTCGGCAGGTGGTAGCGAACTGATAACACCTGTCGCGTAGCCCTCGCCCCCGCTATGTCACTCATCGGGGCACAATAAGTTTGACCGCAAAA
>JAZORC010000009.1:0-86437 GCA_045656405.1 Tidjanibacter sp. | reverse complement strand
ACAAAGCCTAAAACAAACGCTATGCGGGTAAAGCATTTACCGTCTTTGTTTTTTCACGCCTTTGTGGCTCCCGCCAGCCACGACCGCACAAGTCGGTCGCTTCCCCGCCGCCGATGTGAAGTGCGGGTCTGTGGTGCGCCTTCGGCGCAGTCCTGTCTTTCCTTTCACTCCTGTTTTTCCTATAATTCTTGTTCTTCTTGTAAGGTTTTCGGGCGCATCGCGCCCGAGGAATTAACGGACCCCCTCCCCCTGCGGGGACTCCCCCTAACCTAGGGGGAGATTCTGATTATCCTCCCCGAAGTTAGGGGAGGTGTCGCGTAGCGACGGAGGGGTCTGTAAATCGTCAGCCGTCAACCGTTGCGAGCCCGAAAACATATAAGACCTATATAAAAAAAGTTCGCGGGTATCTTTTTGATACCCGCGAACTTTGACGTTTGACGTTAGACATTAGACGATTTATTGATTCAAAACACCCCATAGAGCATCTTTCAGCTCGGTGATGCCCTGCATTGCCACCGAGGAGATGAAGTAGGCGGGGATACCCTCGGGGAGCGTGGTTTTCAGGTGGTCGATAATCTCACCATCGACCATATCACACTTGGTGATGGCCAGCAGACGCTCCTTGTCCAGAAGTTCGGGGTTGTACTCCCTCAACTCTCCCAGCAGAATCTCATATTCGCGTGCGATGTCATCGGAATCGGCAGGCACCATAAAGAGCAGTACGGAGTTGCGCTCAATGTGGCGCAAGAACCTCATACCCAAGCCTTTGCCCTCGTGTGCGCCCTCAATGATACCTGGGATATCTGCCATCACGAAGGAGTGGTTGTCCCTGACGGCCACGATTCCGAGGTTGGGTTCGAGGGTTGTGAATGCGTAGTTTGCGATTTTGGGCTTTGCGGCCGACACCACCGAGAGGAGTGTCGATTTGCCCGCATTGGGGAATCCCACGAGGCCCACATCGGCGAGTACTTTGAGTTCGAGGATGAAGGCACCCTCTTGTCCCTCCTCACCGGGCTGTGCATAGCGAGGTGCTTGGTTGGTTGCGGTTTTGAAGTGCCAGTTACCCAGACCACCTCGGCCGCCTTTAAGGAGTACAACCTCCTCACCGTGGGCTGTTACTTCGCCCACAATCTCCCCCGTTTCGGCATCGCGTGCAACCGTACCGAGGGGCACCTCGATAATTTGGTCGGCAGCGCTCTTACCCGACATACGCGAGCCACCTCCCGACTCGCCATTTTGTGCGAAGACGTGGCGGGCATATTTGAGGTGTATGAGTGTCCAATATTGGCTGTTGCCTCGGAGAATGACGCTACCTCCCGAGCCGCCATCACCGCCATCGGGGCCACCATAGGCCACAAATTTCTCCCTGCGGAAGTGGGCGCTACCCGAGCCACCGGCTCCCGAGCGACAGAATATCTTTACATAATCTACGAAGTTCGACATAGGAAATTGCTGTTTGTTCTTGGGTGCAAAGATAGTGTTTTTTATGGCTCTTGCAAAACCGCGTCGGGTGAGTCAATGAGGAGCTGGTAGTGGTCGTTGAAGTAATCCACCACACCGACCACCGAACAGCGCCCTTTGGGGATGGCAAGGGTGTGGAAGTTGGAGTAGCCCGAGAGCCTCACTTGGAGGGTATCGGTGGGGTTGTTGTCATCCACAATGTGGCGCGAGAGGGATATTTTATCCTCGGCCCACGGCTCGCCAGCCTCCACAAATCTCACCCCTTCGAAAAGTACGAGGGTTGCGATGTTCTCGGCCCCAATGGAGGCGATTGTAAGAGGGGTGATGGTGAGTGATGGGCTCACCCCCACCTTTGTGTGGTGTGCCATCCACTCGGCTGGCGTGAGGGGTGCCACCTGCTCATCTGTGCTCTCTGCTCCGAGCCTCACCGCGTGGCCATAACCTCCGAGCGTGAGCCCCCGACACTCTATGCGCAACCTATCTCCCCGCGAGTGGAGAGTATAGTGCTCCTTGTGTGCGACCATTATGGAGATACCGCCCGTTGCATCTTGGACTATCACTCGCTGGTAGAACTCGCCACTGCGGTCGGTGCTGATAACCTCACCCTCAATCGCCACGGGGGTGCAAATGTTCATTGGGTAGCCACGATAGAGCGACGCAAGGTGCCTAATGGAAACCACCTCAACCTCTTCGACCTCCTCGCTACTACACCCACCGAGTAGGAGCACGAGAGCCAATACCCATATTGTTCTACCTCTCCACATCGCCCAAATCTCTCATTTTTAGAATGAATAAATCTTCACCTTTGTAGCGTTTGGTGTAGAGTATGCCTGTGATTGCGACCTCGTCGGTGGGGATGTTGTGCTCTGCAAAGTCGGCATAGCGACTCGTGCGCACAAGGATTTTCGCCCCACTTGTGTCGGCAAATTCTCTCTCGGCCTCGGTGGAGTAGTCTGTTATGCCCCAAGAACTCTCTTGCCCCACATAATGTACCCCTTCAACCCTTATGAGCCTGCCACACATCTCTTTGGTGAGGGCCCCGATAGGGAGCGTTGTGGGCTGTGGAGGAGTTCCTTTGGCGGTCACTTCGATGCGCTCAAAAATCTCATCGCGTGGCTCAATGGGCTCCATTTTCCCTCCGCTCCAATCGTAAATCTCCCTTCCGAGGGTGAGCACTCCGTCGTAGTAGGCCACCGCAAGCCCCCGAGCCTCAATCGTCACTCTGCAACCGATGGGGTAGTGTGCTCCGAGGTCGTAGAGTCCCAACCTCACCTCCACCGCACCCGAGGAGTCCTCCACAACTATTGCGCGGTAGAAATTCCCCGACTTGTCATCGGCCACAACTGTGCCTTCGACCACAATCTCTTCGGCCACCTCCACACCCTCTTCGGCATAGTAGCGGAGGGCTTCGATGGTGGCATTTGGCACCGTAGAGGCCAATAGGTCGGAGGGTGGCGTATGGCTGTCATACCCACACCCCACCAAAAGCATTGCCCCAAGAACCAATATGTAGTGCAGTTTAGAACTCATAGGCGAGGGTTAGATAGGCGTGACGTGGGTAGATGTATTGGAATCGAGGTGCGTGTGGAGTGTAGCCCACCTCATACTCTCTTTCGGTTGCCCTGATGCGCGAGGGTTGATAGCCACCCGAGTAGGCATCCGTAAAGTTCAGTAGGTTGCGAACCGAGAGTGAGAGCGACAGTGCTCCAAACTTGCGCCACACAAAGAGCCCCACATTGTGTGCATTGCCGAGTGAGGTGCTCCCTGTGCAAAGTCTGTAATCTTCGGGCGAGAGGTTACGCTCCAAGATGTAGTCCGAGGTGAGTAGTAGCGAACGGCTCATCTCACGCCCATCAACGTATGCCCACTCGGCACCGAGGAGCCAACCGCGGGGAGTGAAGTAGCGAACCACAAGTGCTGTGGCGATGTGTGGCGAGGAGGAGTGGTCGGCGGAGTTGAGATTAACTTTGGTGGCGGTTGTTGTGCCATCTTCGACAGCTACAATCTTGGCCATTCCACACTCCAAGGGGTACGATGTGCCTACTGTGCCGTGGGCGGTGATGGTGAGTCCCCTTGTGGGGTGCAAAGTGAGCGAGGCCTCCCAACCCGAAGCAATGCTCCACATCTGGCCCGCCATTAGGGCCGAATACTTACCGCTCAAATCATCCCAGAAGTGCTCCACCCTTGCCCCACCACTCTCCGAGCGGAGGTAGTAGGCCAAGTGGAACTCTGCCACTTTGAAATTCCAGCGTGTCCACACATCCATATTGATGGCTTTTGTGGTTTTGGCATAGGGATTCTGGACCACAGCCCCTTTGTATGCTCCGAGCCTGTCGCCCCAATAGGGAGGGACAATGTCGAAACGTATGTTACCACCGAGTGTGCGACGTTCCGAGAAGGGCCCCATCATTGTGAGTCGAGAGCGGAATATGGGGCTTGCGAGTTGCACCTTGCGACGATTGTGACTTGCGCCATAGTCGATACACTCACCACCAGCCTCGGCTGCAAGGGATATGAAACTGTCATCCCACTCGTGACGCCACGAGCCATAGAGCACCACTTCGGAGTGGGTGAGGTTGTAGTCATAGAGGTCAAATCCATCGGCCAGCGCATCGGCACCCATCAGGTCGCGGGGCGCGGTGTAGTTGTGGGTGGTGTGTGCAGCGCCTTTGAGCCCCAACCTTCCGCCCTCTGCTCCGAGAAGTCCTGCCGAGATATCAATCACCCCCGAGAGGATATCTTCTCGCTCTTCCATAAGGGCATAGTGTGCCCCATCGTCGGTGAGGGCATTGGAGCGATAGAGGTTTGCCCAATCAATCTGGGTGTATCGTGCATTCTGCTCCCTCCACACCTCACCTGCAAGGTGTCCCACCTCGGGGTTGCTTGCTCCGCTTGGTAGATAGCCCACATAATCGGGTAGGGGTGAGGGTGCATCGGCCCAATCGAGTGTTGTGCGCCCACGCCTTCCTGCGCGTAGGAGCGTGGAGATGTTTATGTTGGAGAGGATATATTTGTCGTCAATATTCCACTGTGCGTAGATGGCGGGCACACACTCTCGCTTAACCCTTTGTGAGCGCACCTTGCCGTTCTGAAAACCCCAGTAGGAGTTGTAGAATTTGTTGCCCGCGAGCGAAAAGACCTCTTCGGTGTTCCAACTGCGCTGCGAGCGTAGTGAGGGGGCAACCATAAGTGCAACTTGCAACCTCTGCTCCCTATCCTTACCATCCTCCCAGCGCCTTTCGCCCGAGAGCCAAAGGTACTCCTCTTGGGTGAAGAGCCCCTCAATGTTGCCATCACGTCCCCATCTACCACCCGCTGCGAGTGAGTAGCGCCACTCATCGTTCACTCTTCCCACTGCCGAATAACCTACACCGAAGTTGTAGGTACGGGTTGAGAGCCTCAACTCTGCTTTGTGTCTGTCGGTGAGCCTATGGGGCGAGGTGTCGAACCTCTCACTGCGCACCTCGGCACCCCACTCGGCTGGGGAGTTGCTCCATTGGATGGTGCGCTCGGCAGGAACCCTGCGTAGGAGAGCAATCAACCCCCAATCGGCATAACGCGACAGGGGGTTGTTGAGGTCTATTGCACCCAGATGAGTAGTGAGCGAATTGGTCTGTTCTGCTCGGAAATCATACTCCACAAAGGAGAAGCCATAGAGAGCGTAGTGCTCAAACGGGGAGTCGATGTTTGTTGTCAGCAGTTGGTAGTCGCCATCGTTTGCCCACACCTGGGCATCTATCCACGAGGGATTCTCGCGGTAGTAGTCATCGCTCATCTGCTGTGCCCACAAGAGGTTCGGCAGAATGATGAGCGTCAATAGTATGGCAACTTGACGCATCCGCGTTGAGAGTTAGAAACCAATCATTCTCACCTCTCTTCCCTCGGCCTTGTTGAGCTCTTCGAGGTTGGTGATGATGGTCTGTACAATCTCGGGCTTGCCCACAAAGTCAATCTCGTCGATATTGATGGTCAGGAGTTTGCCTTTGTAGGAGGCAATCCACTCGTTGTAGCGGTTGTTGAGCCTTTCGAGGTATTCGAGGTCGATGTTTTTCTCATACTCACGACCGCGTTTGAGAATCTGACGCACGAGGGTGGGGACACTTGCTTTGAGGTAGATGAGAATATCGGGTGAGGGCACGAGGTCGGTGGCGAGGTTGAAAATCTTCATATAGGTGCCATAGTCCCTCGAACTCATCAGCCCCATCTGGTGGAGGTTGCCCGCAAAGATGTGTGCATCCTCGTGGATGGTCCTATCCTGCACAACGTGTCCGGTGCTTTCGTTGAGCATTTGGAGCGTCTGGTTGATGCGACTGCCGAGGAAGAACATCTGGAAGTTGAACGACCAGCGGTTCATATCCTCATAGAAATCGGCGATATAGGGGTTGTCGATATCCTCATAGTAGGCTTTGGCACCGTAGTGTGCCGAGAGGATTTCGGTGAGGGAAGTTTTGCCACTTCCGATATTTCCTGCGATAGCGATATACATAGTATTTGGGTTTTAGTTTGTGCTGTGTTAGTTGAAGAAACGGCCAATTTTGTCGATTGCCGAGGGTAGCGAGAAGACCACCACACGGTCGTAGGCGTTGATTTGTGTGTCGCCACCCACGAGGAATACGTTGTCGGCTCTCACCACACCACCGATGGTCGCATCGGCAGGGAACGAGAGGTTGGCAACGGTGCTCTTGGTTGCGGGCGAGTTGGGCTTGACGATAAACTCCAAGACCTCTGCTTGGGAGCCTGTCAGGCAGCGGATGGCCTGCACATCGGTGTTCATCGTGAAGCGGAAGATGTTGCTGGCGGTTACCATCTTTTTGTTGATGATGGTGTCGATACCGATACTCTCTGCGAGGTTTATGTAGTTGAGGTTTTCGACCTCGGCAATAACCTTCTTAACGCCCATCTTTTTGGCGAGCATAGCGGTGAGGATGTTGGTTTCGCTACGGCCCGTTACGGCCACAAAGGCATCCATACTCTGCAAGCCCTCCTCCAACATTGCCTCCATATCACGACCATCCTCATTGATAATCAGAGTACTGTCCAGCAACTCTGCCAATCGGTAGGCCTTCTCGGCATTGTACTCCACGAGTTTCACACCGAGCCTATCTTGCAGTTCGAGGGCTATGCGCACACCAATCTTGCTACCACCGAGAATCATCACATTCTCAATCGAGATGTCGGTCATACCGCAGAACTCCACCAAACGGGGCGTATCGACCACGTTGGAGATAACGTAGATGGTGTCACCTTCGCGGTAGAAGTCCTCTCCGTGGGGGATGATGGTCTGCTCGTCGCGCTCAATGGCCACAGTGCGGAATGGCACACCCACCATCTCTTCGCTCACCTCCATAACTTTGTGGTCGATGAAAGGCGAGCCGGCCTCCAATCGGAATACCGAGAGGGAGAGTTTTCCTCCCGAGAAGTCTACATATTCGGTCGAGGAGGAGTGTCCGAGGAGATTGACCACTTCGAGTGCGGCGACCTTCTCGGGATAGAAGAGGTAGTCGATACCCATATTGATAAATACCTCTTTGTTGTTAGGTTCGAGGTACTCGTTGTTGTCGATTCGTGCGATAGTTTTCTTTGCTCCGAGCTGTTTTGCGAGCATTGCGGAGATGATGTTTGGGCTCTCTTCGCGATTTACGGCAATGAAGAGGTCTGCCTTCCTTACGGCGGCTTTTTTGAGTGTGGCAAAGGTTGTGCAGTCACCCTCAAAGGTGATAACATCTGCCATACTTGTTACATCTTCGAGGAGCTTGGGGTCGGAGTCGATGACGGTGATGGCGTGGTCGGCCTCACACAACATCTTCGCCAGGTGGCTACCCACCTCTCCTGCTCCGGCAATAACTATGCGCATAGGTCTTTTTTGCTAATTTTCGACAAAGTTTCGCACAAAATTTGTGCTTTATCACGCAAAAATAGTATTTTTGCACGAAACCAACCAATTTTTAAGCAGGTAAAATGTCTTCGATAGTTGTAGTAATCCTCATAAGTATTGCCATTTTGGCATTTTTTGTTGTTGCCTTGTCGCTCACCCAGATGATTAAGGGGCACCCCATCCAGTCGGAGATTTCGACCAATCCCAATATGAAGGCACGCGGAATCAAGTGTGCTATGCAGCAGGAGAGGGAGGCGCAGATGGAGGCTATGGGTGTTGAGTCGTGCGACACCAACCCCAACTGCAATGGCGAATGTGGAGCCTGCGGGGCAGTAGAAAAAAGAGAAGCGTGAGCAATTCACACTTCTCTTTTTTTTTGTCGACCGTCGCGTGCTCGCGTTAGTTAAGGTTCTTAAACTCCTTAACGCCACTACAAAAGAAAGAAGGCAACCCGCTATGGATTGCCCTCTTTTTTTGAGTTCTTCTTTTCTTACTCGCTGATAGGAGTAACGCTCACGAAAGATTTACCGCTGGCTTTCTTGCGGAAAGTTACGGTACCATCTACGAGTGCGAAGAGAGTGTGGTCTTTACCCATACCCACGTTCTCACCGGGGTTGTGTACGGTACCACGCTGGCGGACGAGAATGTTGCCTGCTTTTGCAAATTCACCGCCGAACAATTTTACGCCGAGTCGTTTGCTCTCCGACTCACGGCCGTTCTTTGAACTACCTACACCTTTCTTGTGTGCCATTGTCTGTGAATTTTTTTAATTATGCAACAATAATGTCCTCCACTACCACCTGGGTAAGATACTGACGGTGACCGTTCAATTTCTGATAGCCTTTGCGGCGTTTCTTCTTGAAAACGAGCACTTTGTCGTCGCGCAAGTGGCGAAGAACTTTAACTTTTACAGAGGCACCTTCTACAACAGGTGTGCCTACCAAAACCTGACCGTCGTTGTCTACCAGCAGGACTTTGTCGAAGCTCACCGAGGCTTCTACATCCTCGTGGAGACGGTTTACGTAGAGCTTCCTACCTTTCTCAGCCTTAAACTGTTGGCCTGCGATTTCTACTATTACGTACATAGTTTATAAATTAATTTTGGCTAAAATTAGCCCGCAAATATACAAAGAAAATTGAAAACAGAAAATTGAAAGTGGAATTTTTTTGAATTTTACATTCCCAACACTCTCTCCATCCTTATGTTAGGGGAGAATGTCCGAAGGGTAGGAGCGAGAGCATTTGCCTCAGTTTTCAACTCTCTCATAGATTGGAGTTTTGCCATCGCTCACATCCACATCTATCACTCTGGGGCCCTTGATTATGCGCCCCGAGCCAATCTCTTTCCATCGTCCCTTGGGTAGGCGTACCATTCTCACACCGCTGTCGCCCACAACGGGTGCCACGAGCCACTTGGGGCCAATCATAAACTCATCGTGGGCATTGGTAAATCCGGTGCGTGGGAACTGATATTCGAGGTGTCGGATGATGGGCTCTGCGGAGGTGGTGCTCTGCTGGGCGAGCGAGAGGATATAGGGGCCATTCTCGGCTCTCCATTTGAGTAGCGAGCAGAAGGCTTTGGTGTCGCTCTCGTCGAGTCCCCAAACGGCATAGGGGATGATGGCCACGGGGAGGAGTGCGGCGAGGGATGCGGTGCGGAGTATGAGGTGTGGGCTCTGCTTTTCGAAGTTGAGGTCGGCGGCCACACAGGTGCGATTGAACCCGAAGAGCGATGCATCGATGGCTATTTCGAGGCTTTCGGCGAGGCTCTCCCAGGTGTAGTCGCGGGTGGTGGATACGGAGGAGGCGACACCTCCGAGTTGCTGACCGACGGGCGAGGAGTAGATGGCAACATCTATACCCTCGCTTGCTTTGTGCCACGCGCCGAGAAACTCAAAGAGTTTTGCGGGGTTGTCACCGATGAGTGAGAGTGCGTCCAAGCAGTCGAAGTAGAAACCATCCACTTTGTAGCTCTCTTGTAGCTCTTTGAGGGCGGTGTTGAGTCGTGCTATCTCCTTGTCGGAGAGGGCTCGACAGGCGGTGTATCCCAATCGGCTTTGGAACACTATCGGCTCACCCTCATCATCCTCCATCAGCCTATGCTCCTTGCGTAGTAGTTGATAGCCTCTGCCAGCAGCCATAACATAGGGGGTGACGGTGAGCATCACCTTCAAACCCTTGCTGTGGAGGTTGTCTATCAAGGCTTTGGGATCGGGGTAGGCCTCGTTGTCGAAGGTCATAGCCCCCGATGGGCTGTTCCAACCTTGTGGCAGGAGTATGGTCCCCTTGGGAGCACCTTTGGAGGTTATAAGGTTGGCGAATTTTTCCACATCGCTTGCGGTGTAGAGCAGAGCCTCAATACCTCCGAGCTCATAGATGGGACTTTCGAAGAGGGTGGAGTTGATGCCACTGGTGTGTGGTGGGAAGTTTTTATGACAACACATAAGGTAGGCCTCACGCAGTGTACGGCCCGACTTTTCGACCTTCACAACCTCACCTTCGGAGGGTGTGACGATGAGTTTTTTGCCATCATAGACCACCTTCATAGGCTTTGCACTCCACACATAACGTCCCCTGTTGGAGAGCATCATATTTGCCGAGTACCTCTCGGGCGAGTGGTCTGCGGTGTTCATCTCAAATGGGTGCTCAAAAGGCAGGGGTATGTTTGCGGGGTCAATGGCAAGTCCCCACCATTTTTCGCTATTTTGGATTTTTATCTCTGTGGGCTTCACCTTCTCTGTTGCCGAGAGCGAGAGGGTGGCCAGAAGAGCCACAATGAGTGTTGCTATTTTGTTGATTTTCATTTCTGTGTTTGTTCTATTCTGGGGAATAGGTTGTTTTGAACTCCCAAAGGTAGCGATTTTTCGCTAACTTCCAATTTCATTGGTTTGGAGTGTTGGATACATTGCCTCGTGTAGGAGCACGTTGAAGGCTATGGTGCGCAGTTCCCGATGTGGGCTTGTGGTGAGTCTGTTGGCCACCTCGTGGGTGTCGCCAACCCCCTCGACGGCAACCATATAGAGCCGAAAGAGCGAGTGGTTGTAGCCCATAAACTCATCACCCTCGGAGGGGGGTGTTAGAATGGGGCTATGCATCTTCAACACCCCAATGATACGCTCCATATCCTCCCACGCGAGGTTGTATGGGTGCCTTGCCAGCAGCGGTTCCACTTGTGTGGGATAGGCATATATTGCAAGGAGCAACTGTGCCAGAGAGTGGGCTGGCGAGTTGTAGTGAAGTTTGGCAATCACCCCCACACACTCCTGCGATGGTCGTAGGTGGAGTAGGGTGTTGAGCGCCTTGGAGCGCTTTGTGCCTCTTTTGTGGGTGATGTGTGCGGTGAGCACCTCTTCCAAACCCCACGCGCGAGTGAGGGCCTCCACTTTTGAGGGGCGACACTCCACCACACACCGTGCAATTTCGGCTACCACCTCGGCCAGAGCCACACACTCTCGTGGGGAGGGTTTTAGCGATAGTAGAAACGAACTCTGCTTGTCGGAGCAGAGGAAGGTGTAGATGTCGATGGTGAGTGAGAGGGCATAGGCCTTGGCTCTGGGATAGAGTAGGCTGCTGGCGGAGCGCACCCACCAGAGGATTGTGGCCACTCCGAGGGAGAAGGTGCCAAATATGACGAGTACTATTATTGTGGCGTGTGGGAACATTGTTGCGCGGTTTTGGCCAAGTGGTGTTCGATTTTGTGTTTCAGGCGTGTGGTGCTTATGGGGAGCGAGAAGAGTTGGTTTACACCTCTTTCGATTAGAGCAACCGACTCTTCGGCCGAAAGCCTGTCGGCCACCACCCATAGTTGTGTAGCTCGCCCTTTTGCTCTCATTGTCACTCTCCACTGCTGATTGTCCAGCAGGGGTTCCACAAAACGCGAAAGGATTATGTCGTAGTGGTGATGTTGTAGCCTGCCGATGAGCCTTTTGTGTGAATAGACCTCTTCGACCTCGGCCCCGAGGGATTGGAAAGAGTGTGAGAGTATGCGCCGTAGGGGAGCCTCCGAGGAGGCTATGATAATTTTTGGAGTGCTTTTGCGGTGTGTCATATTCGCCAAATGGATTGGTGCCGAAAATAACTACCAAAAAGCAGACCAAAAGGTCATTAAGGACCTCAATGATTCTTCGGGCTCGCAGTTTGCGAGCCCGAAGTAGGTTGGTGTTAGACCAAAGTTTGAATCTCGAACTCCTTCTCAAACTTCTCGCGCAGAAGGGTGGGGTTGGCGATGATTTGGCGCAACTCCTCCAATCGCACCGCGTTGTCGGAGTGGGGGATGTAGAGTTTTAGGTAGCCCCCATAGTTGTATTTCTCGTTGAGGTGCGCCACAAAACGCTCCCAATGTTGCTCTTTGGTGAGATGGGGGTAGTGCGAGAGTCCATACTGCACCGTGCGGCGGATGACCACTTCGGGGACGATTTGACGGTCGGCTTCGGCCACAATCATACCATAGATGGTGCGAGGTGGGTGCGAGGCGGAGGCTCGGTGGTCTTCGATGGCCTCGCGCATTGTGGTGATTTGCTCCTCGGAGAACCAGCGACGGAGCTCCCTATCCTCGGAGAGAATTCTACCCGAGGCGATATGATGCACCTCGCGTCCTTCGGGGAGCCCAATGTCGTGATAGGCGGCAATGGTATAGACCATCTCGGGTACCACCTCGTAGTGTTGCATAAGGTCCATACTGCGCTCCACGACACCCTCTATGTGGTCGCGCCTATGGGCTGCATCGTACCCCTCATAACGGGGCAGAATCTGGGTTTCGATATATTGGATAAGTTCCCTGTTCATCTACTTCTTGCAACGGTAATAGACGCCAAGTGGCAGCGATTTGCCTGCGCGGTCGGTGAAGTAGAGCTCGCCAAATTGCTCAAACGAGGGCGAGGTGATAATCTGATTTACGGCACTCTTTGCGAGCATTGCCGAGAGGCCCATAGAGTAGAGGTTGAGCACCAAAAAACCATTGGGGGCCAAGAGCTCTCCACAGAGGGCAAGCATCTCGGAGATATTTTGTTCGAGCACCCACTTTTCACCCTCGGGGCCACGACCATAGGCAGGAGGGTCGAGGATTATGCCCTCATAGCGGTGGCCACGCTTAACCTCGCGGCGGGCGAATTTGAGCGCATCTTCCACCACCCAACGGATACCTTCCAAACCACTCTCCTCCATATTCTCGCGCGCCCACGAGATGCACTGCTTCACACTATCGACGTGGGTAACCTCGGCACCTGCCGCAGCTGCTGCGAGCGATGCACCTCCCGTGTAGGCAAACATATTGAGGACTTTGGGGCGCTGAATACCGCCCTTCTGCAAACCTTTGACGCTCTCGAATATAAAATTCCAATTCTCGGCCTGCTCGGGGAATACGCCAACGTGCTTGAAGGAGGTGAGTCCCAAGCGGAGGGTGATGCGCCCCTCGCCAACCCTCTGCGATATGCGCCACTGCTCGGGCTGGCGGGGCGAGAGGGCCCACTTACCACGCTCCTCACTCCCTGCCTCACGACGGAATGAGGCTGTGGCCAACCTGCGCCACTCCTCCTCGGAGAGCGACTTGTGCCAGATGGCTTGTGGCTCGGGACGGCGAGTTACCCAACGTCCAAAGCGTTCGAGTTTCTCGAAATCTCCCGAATCAATCAATTCATAATCCTCCCACGCGGGGGAGAGCAATTCAGGACTTGTCATATATCAATTCAAATTTGCGTCTAATATCAATAGTTGCAGACTCTGCGTGTCCGTTTTTTCTTTTTAATCACCCTGTATCACCTCCGCTTACGGATGTCGCTGTGTGTGTTCCCCACTTTTGTTCTTGGGTATCTTTTTTAATACCCAAGAACAAATAGGGGCTATTCTTGGGGGATGATGTTTGCTTGCGAGAGTTCTCTGCCCAATTGGTGGATGAAGTCTTCAATCTCCACCACACGCTCGAAAGATGGGCGTTTTTTCCCATTAACATATTGCTGCATAAGTGTTTCGTTGATACCCATTGCAGATGCAATTTGTCGAACATTGAGTTCGGGAAAGCGTGCAAAAAACTCACCTACCAAATTTTCCCCGACAAGCGTCTTAATTTCGTGTTTTGCCATAGTTGTTTTTGCTTTTTGCAAAGATAGGTATCTTTTTTAATACCCGCAATCATCGTGGAGGTTAATTTGGTGATGGGTATCTTTTAAAATACCCAAAACCATTGTAGCCCCCCCCCTCCGTTGATGGGTGTCTTTTTTAATACCTGCGAACAAATCGGCGCTCTTATTGTTGCGGGTGAGGCGAGAACAAAAAATCTCGGGTATCTTTTTTAATACCCGTGAACAGGTGGGGTGGATTGGAGTGTTTTTTTGGGGGGGATGCAATGCCTTCCTCGTGAGTGTTGTTCGTTTTGCAAAAATTTTTCTATATTTGTGGTGTCGAAAGGCTTAACGCCCATAGGCAAACATATTTGAAAGTGTTTTCGCAGTCCTGAATAGAAAATCTGACAGTTTTCAATGACTAATGGACAACGAATGGCACTCATATCTTGTGTAGTCTTGTGGCTATGCATGCTTTGTGCATATACCTCATACTATTCAAGTGTGGGGTATTGCGTCGTTTATATTAGTCAGGGTTTTGTCAGAGCCTCTATTCAATAAACGGAAATCAACTCCACACTTTCTTTTTTACTGATAATCCACTGTATTGGAGTTGTTACGGTAACAAAAACTTTTATAGTATGAAGAAATCGTTACAATCAATGGTGTTGTGTTTTTGTATGTTGTGCTGTTATCAACTTAATGCACAAGTGCAATTTGGTGGAGGTGTTGTTATCAATAACTTAACCGAAACCTACAATAACTCTTCTCAAAATTATGCTCGCGGAGGATTCTATGTTGAAGCCCTGTACACTAATCCACAAAATTTGGTGTGTGGAATTCGTTATTTGGCAGTTAGTGGAACTTATTACGAAGGAGGAACATCTTTTAATTGGGATGAAACATACATAAATATCCCTATAATACGTCATTATGCAATAGGAGATGAGCTCTATCTCGGAAATACATCATTGTCTACATTTATCTATGGTGGCGGAACTGTAAGCTATTGCCTTTCGGCAGAAGCAAACTCTGGGGGTGTGAGTTTAGATATGTTTTCTCTTTTTGATGAAATGAGTGGTGAATCAGGAACTTATAGCAAGTTTGATTTTATGTGCAGTGTGGGATTTATTTTTAATATCGGAGAACATTTGAGTTTGGATTGTGGTTACGATTGGGGATTGTTAGATAGATTCTCTCCTAGCTATACTCAATTAAAACAGAATCAGATGCGACTTGCAATTCAAATGAAGTTCTAATAGAATAGTTTTCACTTGACATAACCATCACAGCCTCCATCTTATTCATGGGTATCTTTTTTAATACCTGTGAACAAATGGAGAGGTATGGGGGAGAATGAAAAAGGTGTGGCAGAGAGTAGCCGCACCTTAATTTTGCATTTTGAATTCATTGTCAAATGCTAGCATTTGACAATGAACATCATACACTCCTTGCAGTCGAACCTCAATCGGTATCTGTCGGTGCCGTGTGTAAGGTAGAGTGGTTCGGAGAGTTTGGAGCCCTTTTTCAGGCAGTGGCCAATCTCTCGGCGTATGCAGTAGGGGGTGCGCATAACCTCCACACCCACAAGGTCGGCAAGTGCATCATAACCCTCATCTATGTGCTCCACACCGTGGTCGGTGTAGAACTTGCGGGCGAGCGAATTGACCACATTGTGGTCGCCACGCAGGTGTTTTATGGGGTACTCCACCGAAACATCCTCGGTGGCGATATTTTTGGCCGGCTGGATCTCCATCAGCACCTCTTGCAAGCCCTCCAACAGCTCCCTGCGCAGACCATTGAGCACACCTGTGGGGATAAATGGCACCTCGCCACTGAACTCTATTGCCACCTCCACGATGTCGAACACCGAACCACCACTTTTGGTGAGCGAGGAGCGCATTGAGGCGAGAGCCACCTCGGGTTTGGAGGCTGTGTCGAATGTTTGGGTGAGGGTGGTGCTACACTCTCTGCCGAGCTCATCTTTTGCGGTGAGCCTCACCTCCGAGGTATTGCCCGAGAGGGTGAGTGTGATGGGAAGTGAGCGACGAGTGCGAGTTGTCGCTATGGTATCGTAGAATCGTTTGTCGTAGTTGCGGAACATTGCGGTGCCCACCGCGATGCCATCCATACGATTGGGACGGATGGTTGCCCCCTCTGCCGAGTTGATATTGGTACCCACCAACTCGCCTCCGCTGATGAAGCAGACGCCATCACCCGAGGAGAGCGATGTGGCCCTATCGAGCGAGAACCAACCTCGCCCCACTTTTGCGACCTTACCAATCGGCTCACCCATCGCCTTGGGGGTATCGAATGATGCGAGCGCGGGGCGTGTGCCTCGGAATATGTAGTCGCCACCACTGCGGGTGAAGGTCTTTGTGGGGGTGGGGGTGAAGTCGAGCTTTACCACTCCACGCGAGGCTCTGCGGTACCCTTTGCGAGTAGCAATAGCCTCATCCAAAAGTCGGCTGTAATGGGCGGTGATGTTGCGCACATAGGCCTCATCTTTGAGCCTGCCCTCAATCTTGAATGACACTGCGCCCATATCTATAAGCTCACCTATGTGGGCAGAGTAGTCAAGGTCTTTGACGGAGAGCAGGTGGAGCCCTTTGCGTAGGATTCTACCATTTTCGTCTGCGAGGTCGTAGCGCTGACGGCAGGGCTGGCTACACTCACCACGGTTGCCACTGCGGTGCGAAAGCGAGCGGCTCATATAGCACCTACCACTGCCCGACACACATATTGCACCGTGCACAAAGACCTCAATCTCGGCCTCGGTAGCCTTGCAACACTCCCTCATCTGTTCGGCTGTGAGTCCCCTTTCGAGGACAATGCGCGAAAATCCCGCCTTGCCGAGAAATGCCACCCTCTCGGGCGAAGCGTTGTACATCTGGGTTGAGGAGTGGAGTTCGGCCCCTTGGAGCCCCATACGGGTGTAGGCCAAGTCCTGCACGATGAGTGCATCGACACCTGCATCAATGGCCGCTTGGGCAATCTCTCGTGCTTTGTCCAACTCGTGCTCCCAAACGATGGTGTTCATCGTCAGATAGAGCCTTGCACCAAAGAGGTGGGCGTAGCGTGCCGCCTCACGGATGTCGTTGAGGGAGTTGGTGGCTGCTGCTCTTGCTCCGAGTGCGGGGCCACCCATATAGACAGCGTCGGCTCCCGAGTCGATGGCGGCGCGGGCGGTGGCGAGATCTTTGGCGGGTGCGAGCAGTTCGAGCGTGTTCATTGTCAGGCTTTGGTGCTAAATTTCCGATAGGCGGCAGCGAGTTTTGTATCGTAGCGGTTGGCTTTGTATCCGCTACCGTTGTATCGTAGTGCAAAGTTACACCAATCTTTGGTTTTCAGATACATTCCAATGCCCGTTTTTTCAAGAAACTGCATCGCCAGAGCCATTTGTTCCCTCTCGCTGTGCTCCATACGGCTCCGAAACTCCTCCACAGAGCTACATCCGCAGGTTTTCCAATGGAATCCCATAATCTGGAACAAACCCCAACTTGCCGACTCCACAGCCGCCTCGGTGCAGATTTTTATAGCCCTCTCCAAGCGCTCCCACTCGCCTGCACCACCCTTGTAGTGCTCTCGACTCCAATGGGGGTAGACGATGTCGGGGTTGGTGGCTGCGAGTTCTTCGGGTTTGAATCCTCGCCTTTTGAGCCTTTGCCAAAAGATGTGTCCCTCAAATAGGATTCGGGGCCTGCCATCGGCCAGAAAACCGCCACGCGAGGAGCACTCCACCTCCACAACAGCCCTCAATGCCGCCTCCTCAATGCCCCACTTTGTTGCCATCTGGCCGAAATCATCATCCGTAAGTCGTGGTGGCGAGTGGCGTGGTTCTTTGGGATAGACGTAGTTGCGAATCGAAAAGCTCGTGCCCAAGATGCGCTTACGCACCGAGCGGTTCAGCTCGCTCTCCACAATACCCGTCAGTACATCGGCCGCATCGTGCCAACGATTGGTGCGGAATCGGCGGTTGTAGCCCATAAGGTGGGCTGCCATATCGCCCCAGCGCTCCTTCCAATCGATGGGCATACGGATGGTGCGAATAACCGTTGAGGCATTCGAGAGGATGCGCGACTCTTTGTTGGCGCCCTGATGGAACCATCCGACCATCACATTGGGGGCCAAGCGCTGAATGTTGCGGGCAAAACCCCTACCGCCATTGTTGCTCTCAATGAGGGCCTCGCGGGTGCCACAGCGGGTGAGCATCTGGGCCACCTCGGGCTCGGTTACCTCCATCTTTTCGCGCGAATAGACCACATCCTCGATGTAGATGTTGCCATCCAACCCCACCGAGTAACTCATCGAACAGAGGTAGTCATCGCCCGTGTCGGCGGTGTCGGTGTAGTTGCCCTTCCTTACAATTTCGTTGGGGGATGGCATTTCGGTGTAGGTCTGGAAATTGTCGCCATAGAGTAGGCCTGCGGCATCCGATGGGCGACCTTGATATAAGGCCTCAAACCACAACGCATCGAGCCTCTGTTTCTCGCGTAGTAGCACAGCCGAGTGGCGCTCCTCCCATAGTGCCTCGCCCACTTTGCGGGGGTCCAACTCGGTGGCAGGGGTGGTCTTGATGGCTTCGAGGTTGAGGTGGAGCCAATCGGAGGGGCCGAGGGTGTCGAGTTGGCTCCAACTTTTCAGTTCCACAACCCTCTCCTTCTGCATAATGCGTCCCACGAGGTCCTCCTTATGCCAGCGGGTGAAGACTATGAGTTCTTGGGAGTTGTTGTGCTCTCGGGTGCGCACCACCGAGGTGTACCAATCCCAACAATTATCCCTTACGGTTGGGGAGTTGGCCTCCATAGCATCCTTATAGAGGTCGTCAATGATGAAAACATCCACAGGGTTGCCCGTCAGAGAGCCCTCCCTGCCTACCGCCACCAAGTCGCCCGAGTGTCCCACAATCTCCGTGAGTTCGGCAGTGCGCTGGTAGGCACCAGTGCGGCCCGAAGCCTTGATGGTGGTGTCGGGGAAGAGGTCGGTGTAGGCGGGGGTGTCGATGATTCGTTGCACCCGTTTGTTGAACTTCTGCGCCAGCGATGCACTATATGACGCAATGGCAACGTGGCGGTCGGGATTCTTGCCCAAGAGCCACGCAGGCAACACCACCGAGGAGCCCAACGACTTGCCGTGTTGGGGCGGTAGGGTGATGATGAGCCTACGAATTCGCCCCTCGGCAAAGGCCTCCAAAAGGGCATAATATCTGCTGTGAAACGGTGTCGCCCGAAACGAGGGAAACATCCGTTGGGTGAAGTTTAGTAAATTCAAAATTCAAAATTCAAAATTGCGAGTAAGCGAGGGCAGAGGCTGCTTGCAGACTATGCCGAGCGAGAGCAATTAAAAGCCACCGAAGGTGGATTAAAATTCAAATTTGTTATAGGAGTGTAGGGAATTTAGGGAATTTAGGGAACTGTCCCTAACCTCCCTAATAAATCCTCGGGCACGCAGTGCCCGCGACGTTAGACGTTAGACGTTGGACGTTAGACCTCTTTTTGCGAGTCCCAAGAACTCGCAAAAAGAGAAGTCGCCCAGCACCTCCTCCTCGTTCTCAAAGGTGGCCATCTCCCACCAAATGGGGACAATACCGGTGATGGGGTATTCGGGAGCGTGGCGGTCGCGATAGATAATAAGGGTTGCGGTCAGGAGCGAGTCGAAGCCCGCGTGAGTGGTCGCAATTTTGCCATTGAAGTAGTTGCCCTCGCCAACCTCCTCCACCAGCGAAGCCCACACCTCGCGGTACTCCTTCTGCCCAAAACTAACCTCCCGAGCGGGAACAGTACTCTTGTTTTGTGTGAAATCTCTCATTTTCTTGTAGTTTTATGGTTCGATATTTTGTTCAATAAAAATAAATTTCTTAACTTTGCACTACAAAGATATGTTCAAAAATTGAATTATAAAACGCTAAAAGTTCAAAAAATTTTAACCCCCAAGTGTATATGGCTGACAATAAGGGCATAAGAGTAAAGCAAATTCGCAAAGATTTGGAAATGACAGGCGAGGAGTTCGCCGCAGTGTTGGGTGTGGGTAAGAGCGCACTCTCAATGATTGAGACGGGAAAAACTGCACTCTCGGAAAGAAACAAAAATATACTTGTTCAAGAACTGAACGTCAATCCCGATTGGCTCGAAACCGGCAGGGGCGAGATGTTCAACTGCCCCAAGGAGGAGTGGCAACGATTTGCACGACCAACGGACAATACCGTACCACACCAGAGCGTACCTCTATATAATATGGAGGGTACGGCAGGTCTGGTCCCCCTCTTTTTGGACCCCTCGAAGGTGAAGCCTGTGGACTACATCCACATCCCCAATCTGCCCAAGTGTGATGGCGCGATTTATGTTGTGGGCGACAGTATGTATCCTCTGTTGAAGAGTGGCGATATTGTCCTCTACAAGCAGATGAACGATTGGAGCAACATCTTCTGGGGCGATATGTACCTTCTCTCCATAGACCTCGAAGGCGAGGAGTACATCACTGTGAAGTATATCCAGAAGTCGGAGCGCCCAGGGTGTATAAAGCTCGTGAGCCAGAACCCCCACCACGCCGACAAGGATATTGAGATTGAGAGGGTGAGGGCATTGGCATTTGTCAAAGCGAGTATTCGTATGAACTCTATCCGCTAATGCGAGCGTGCCTTGCGGGTGCTTTCGGCTCGCAAAACCCACTCGCTAAATTGAAAATCGAGATGAAAAGATTTGTAACCATAATTTTGCTTCTCCTGTGTGTGGCCAATGTGTGGGCCACAGAGGATGGCTGGTGCGCAAAAGCCTTGGAGCGCACCGTAATCGATTACGGTGTGAGTGAGCTACCCTCACTCTCAAATATCCCTACCCTACAACCTCGTCAGCTGACCTTCTGGAACAATCGTACCACGCAGGTGGGCTTCGGATTGGTGGGTGCGGGATTGGTGCTCACGAGTGTCGACCAGCAGACGCGCACACTGCGCACCGACTATCTGCCCACGTTCCGCTACAAGTATGACGACTACCTCCAATTTGCCCCCGTGGTGGCGATGGTGGCGATGAAGGCGTGTGGCTTGGAGAGCCGCTCATCGTGGGGTAGGATGGTGGCCTCGGGCGGTATTTCGACGGGCCTGATGCTTTCGACTGTCTATGCTGTGAAGTATGGCTTGGGCCGCTTGCGCCCCGATGGTAGCACCTACAACTCCTTCCCCTCGGGCCACACGGCTATGGCCTTTACGTCGGCGACGCTGCTGCATAAGGAGTATGGCCATTTGAGTCCCTGGGTGAGCATTGCGGGCTATACGGCAGCGACGGTGACGGGCATTTCGAGGGCACTGAACAACCGCCATTGGTTGAGCGATATTGTTGTGGGCGCAGGCGTGGGCATTCTCTCTACGGAGCTGGGCTACCTTCTTACGGATAAACTGCTTGGCAATTGGGGTGTTGTGCGCCCTGTGGAGGAGTGGGAGCCTGTGAGAACGGGCCGCAGGCCTTCGTATGTGGGCGTTGGCGTGGCGCACAATGTGCTCGTGTATGATTCGGACCGCTATGAGAGGGCGACACCCTCGGGTGTGGGCTTCTCGTTGGAGGGCGCGTGGTTTTTGAACTCCCACTTGGGTGTGGGCGGTGCGTTCAAGGTGGGAAGGTATGCCAACCTTGTGGAGCGCGAACTTATTGCGGGCGGAGGCGTTAGGGAGCCCCGCGCGCTCAATAATATGTCACTCACCGCGGGCCTCTTCTACTCCCACCCGCTGTGGGGCAACGAGCGATTGCTGCTGGGTGCAAAGGCACTTGTGGGCGTGGGCCGAAACCATAGGTTGGAGAATGAGATTGTGGATAGCTTGGGTGCTACGGTGGCGATTGTGGAGTATGAGAATGGCGAACACCTCACGGCTACGGCGGGTGTGTCTTTGAGGTGGATTGTGGCGGATAATCTGGGCGTGAGGGCCTATGCGGACTACAACTACATCCGCACCGATTGGCGCGTCACCCCCACCACTTCGGCCCCTGCTCTGGGCTCTGCTTCGGGTGTGGCCACCCACCACGCCTCCTACCTCCGCCCCCTGACCTTTGGCGTAGCGGTGGATGCAATGCTGTGGTAACCCCCGCCATTTTGTAGGTTAGAGTTCTTTCGGAGAACTTTCGTTCGAGATTAAGAGTGCTTTCTTGAAATTCACCACCACCGAGGAGGTTGTTCTCGCAGGTGAGGGCTTGTTCAACAACGCAAAAGCTTCCTACACTGGTACAGATGTATATGTAGCTGTAAACGCAGATGTAACTGCAACCCTCAACTACTCCATTGGTAATATCGTTGTTAAAGAGACAGAAATTACCACCAAGGCCGGCAAAATCTACAACCTTGGCACACTTGAAGTTGCAGAGTCGGGGTACAATGTTGTGGGTTCGTTCCAGGGTTGGGATGTAGCTGTAGGTAAAGCCGTTAAAATGTATCAGTACAAAGATTGGGCTATTGCTCAAGGTGTTGAGCTTTACAAATCGGATGAGTTTAAGATTGTAAAAGGCAATACTTGGGATGAAAGTTATGGTTTCACAAGCAAATGGGTTATGGAGGATAATGTCGAGGCAACACTTGATGGCACTGAAAATATTAAAGCTTGCAAAAATGGTAAATTCGACATTTACTTTAACGGTGAAACCAAGATGGCAAAATACGTTTGCGTAGATGAGTATACCGACTTGATGGTTGATATCACCATTGACAACAAAGCAAATTGGAGCCCCCTCACCATTACATTGAAGAATGGCGATAGTGCTATTGTTGAGAATGCAATTGTAACTGGTAATAAGTATGCAGTTAGTGGTGACTACATTGGCGAAACACTCTCGTACACGCTCTCGAATGGCAGTAAAACAATGGAGGGCAATGTGACTATCTCTAAAACTGGCGCAGAAATTGAACTGGAAGAGGTTGAAGTTGTAACAACGATTGTGTATAAAAATACACAATCAAACCAGCAAACATATTGGGGTAATACTACTTGTCTTTATGTTTGGGGATCTGGATCTTCGCTTGACAATGCTGCTTGGCCTGGTAATTACATGACCAAAACCGCTGACCATACTTGGTCTATCACAATTCCTTCGAGTCTCGTTGGTAAAACAATCAACTATATCATTAACAATGGTGGTAATTGGAAGTGTGCAGACCAGACTCTTACAATCAAAGAGGGTGAGAACGTGTTGACTGATGAGATGTTGGGCATTAAATAATCCCTCTCTAAATAGAGAATAACACAACCCCCGCCTCATAATGAGGCGGGGGTTTTTTCGTCTTGCCACGATTGCCGTAGGCAAGACGAAAAAGAATCGGCTCGGTCATTTCGACCGAGCCGATTCTTTATTTCTAACTTACCAAATTACTTTTTGATAATGTAAAGAGGTGCATCTGTGTGAGAGGGAATAACCCAAATCTCGTATGTACCTGCGGCCTTAACCTTTGCGTTGTCGGAGCCACTAAACAAGCTCTTACCCACACCGCTTTGAATCATGCCAATGCCATAACTGGTACCCCAAGCATTGTTCAACTGTACCTTAAACTCGTCGTTTGCATTAAAAGTAACAGCAAGATACCATACATTATCGCCTGCGTAAGTAAATTTGTAACCAGTGAGATTGCCACCCCAACCATTCATTGTACCTGCGATGTTATACGAAGAACTGTGTGTAGGTTTAGCGATAGTTGAAATATCCTTACCGGGGGTAACAACATATACGCGGCTATTTGCTTTGTCAAAATAGATGTCGTATGCGGTTTTGGTTGCATTGCTGATAGTGATATCGCCTGCCCAGTCTGCGCAATAAACACCGATAGCAGTGTTTGCAGACTTTGTAGCCGCAGTTACCAAGCCCATTTTTGCACCAACTGCACCCCAGTCAAGATTAACGTTTTTCAAACAGAAGTTATTACTTGTCATTGTAATATTCTTTGCAACGAACAAATCGGGAGTTGCGGTCTTCAAAAGGCGAACACCGTTACTGGTTTCCCAATCCGAAGGACCAAAGAGCTCGCCGAGGTTGTAGATCTTGCCGGGCTCGAAGTTCTTGGTAAGAGATTTGCACTGTACGCTACCAATCGAGTAGGAAAGAGTAGACTCTACGGCGTTAATTGCAACCAATACATCGGTACCGGTGTAGGAATCTTTGGCGTTGTTGAACAAACCCTCACCTGCAAGAACAACTTCCTCGGTGGTGGTGAATTTCAAGAAAGCACTCTTAATCTCGAACGAAAGTTCTCCGAAAGAACCTTCTGCGTAGAGCTGTGCACCTGCGGTGCCTGCCGACGAATCTACACCAGCTTTGTTGTACCAAGCCACAACGTCTGCACCCTCAATCTTGCTCAAACCCTCTGCGGTGTGGGAGAAAACGTTCAAAGCCTCTTTGGTGTTTTTGAAATCGTAGTCCTTACCATTCCAAGTAACGGTGATTACGTCACCTTCGGCCCAAATGGTCTGCAAACCATCAAGGTCGGTTTTGGTATTGTCGATGTTTGCAACAAACGATACGGTGTCGCCATTAACCTCGGGGGTGATGTTCTCCATACCCTCGTTCTCACAAGCTACTGCGCCCAAAGCAACAATAGCACTTGCCAAAATGTAAAAAATCTTTTTCATCTCTCTTTTCTTTTTGCTAATTGTTAAACTTTGGATTACCACACTACGTCCTCCTCGGTGTACTTTGCGTCTTCAAGACCCCAAGTTGCCTGCATAGCGCTCATTGCAATACCTGCCTCTACCAATACCTCGGTAGTCTCAATAGCAGGCGAAGTGTAATTCTTCTTCATTTGCTTAAAATAGTTTTTGTTGTGTTAATAATGTTGTAAAAATAATAATTTTCAAAAGTCTGGGCCGTTCGGGAGTTCGTATAACTCCACATTTGGCCCGCAAATGTAGTGATTTTCTTTGAATTGCACAAAATTTACCTATAAAAAAAGAAGAAAAGCGACAAAATGGGCACTTTTATTGACGGATGGTGGGATTTTGGGGAAGAAATAATGTCTAACGTCTAACGTCGAATGTCTAATGTCGACGGTTTTACAGACCCCTCCGTCGCTCCGCGACACCTCCCCTAACTTCGGGGAGGATAACTCACCTCACCCGCCCTTCGGGCACTGCTCGGCGGGGACGCCGAGCGCAATTACGACCACCCCTCCCAACCTCCCCTTTCGTAGGGGAGGAGAACAGACCTCACCCGCCCTTCGGGCACCCTCTCCTAATTTAGGAGAGGGATTTTTTTTGGAGGGGGGTGTCAAGGCGAAAAACGCAGATTAGCGGTGTTTGTGATTTTTGCGAGGGGTTTTCAAGGCACACGAAGAAGGCGGCTCCGCAGTTTACTGAACGTAAATGAGGAAGCCGCCTTCAAGCGTAACGCGGAAAACACCCGCAATAAATCACAAACTATTTGGTGAGGGCGCCAATCTCGTAAAGAACCTCATTAGTCTTCTTCACAGCAGCAACGCTCTTCTCCCACTGCTCCTTCTCCGAAGCGGTGAGTTTGAGGGGCAGAATCTTCTCGATACCGTTCTTGCCAATCACTGCGGGTACGCCAATGAACAAATCCTCGGCACCATACTCGCCCTCCAAGTAGCAGCTCGAAGAGATAACCCTCTTCTGGTCACCCAAAATGCTCTCAACAACACTTGCAATAGCTGCACCAGGTGCATACCAAGCCGAAGTGCCGAGGAGTTTGGTGAGGGTAGCACCACCAACCATAGTGTCGGCAGCAACCTGCGCCAATTTCTTCTTGCTCAAAAGCTGGCTCACGGGTACACCGCGGTAGCTTGCCTTCTCAACAAGGGGAATCATTGTGGTGTCACCGTGACCACCGATAACCATACCGTCAACATCGCGGATGTCGGCTTTGAGAGCCTTTGCCAAGTAGCAACGGAAACGCGACGAGTCCAAAGCACCACCCATACCAATCACGCGGTTTTTGGGAAGACCAGTAGCCTTCAAGGTGAGGTATGCCATAGTGTCCATAGGGTTCGAAACGATTACGAAGATGGCTTTGGGCGAGTACTCCAAGATGTTGTTTACCACCGATTTAACGATGTTGGCATTAACACCGATGAGCTCCTCGCGGGTCATACCAGGTTTGCGGGGAACACCCGAGGTGATAACCACTACGTCGCTCTTTGCGGTAGCTTTGTAGTCGTTGGTCACGCCTACGAGTTTGGTGTCGAAATCGAGGAGAGTGGAGGTCTGGTACATATCCAAAACTTTACCCTCCGAGAGGTCGGGTTTGATGTCAATCAAACATACTTCGCTTGCAACCTTGCGGATTGCCATCACATTTGCAGCAGTTGCGCCTACGTTACCGGCGCCTACTACGGTTACTTTTGTTGCCATTTTTCTAAAATAATTTTGAATTTTGAATTTTGAATTTTGAATTTACAACAGCGCTTTGTAGCCCTCGGCGTCCAAAAGGTCGTCGAGCTCGGCGGGGTTCTCCATACGGATGCGAACCAACCAGCCACCCTCATAGGGCTCCTTATTTACCAACGAGGGGTCGGCATCAACCTCGGGGTTGAGCTCCAAAACCTCGCCACTGACGGGCAGGAATACGTCGCTAACGGTCTTCACGGCCTCAATCGAGCCAAATACCTCGTGAGCACCTACAACCTCACCAACGGTGGGAACGTCTACAAATACAATGTCGCCCAACTCGCCCTGCGCGAAATCGGTGATGCCTACCAATGCTTCGTTGCCGTCTACAACCTTAATCCACTCGTGGTCTTTCGAGTACTTCAATTCTGCGGGAATGTTCATAGTGTTTAGTTATTTAGAGTTAATTAGTGTTTGTTTCGAATCATATTAACCACAAAGATAACTTTTATTTTTCGCACAGCAAACTTTCTTTGTTATTTTTTTAGCACAGAGCGTTTTTCTCCCTTTTTATCGCGCGTAGGACTTTGAAATCTCGCGGGAGAATCATATATTTGTATGCTGAACCTAAAAACTAAAAACCACACTATGAAACCAATCGTTGACCGCGCACTAATCGAGCGCGAGATGCAAAATTTGGAGGTCTCCTCTTTCGATGAACTCTCCATCCGACAACTTGTGTCGCTCGTTAAGACCTTCGAGAAGGCCACGGGCGAGGAGTTTATCCACTTTGAAATTGGCGTGCCCGGACTTCCCGCTTCGCAGGTGGGCATTGATGCACAAAAGAGGGCACTCGACGAGGGTGTCGCCTCGGTCTACCCCGCACTCGAAGGTGAGCCTGCACTCAAAGAGGCCGCCGCACGTTTCATCCGTGCCATTGTCGGTGCCGAGGTGGAGCCTATGCACTGCATCCCCACCGTTGGCTCAATGCAGGGCACCTTCGCCTCGCTGATGGCTGTGGCTGCGCTCGAAAAGAAGAAGGATACAATCCTCTACATCGACCCCGGATTCCCCGTGCAGAAGAATCAGGCCGATGTGCTCGGCATACGTCGTGAGGCTTTCGATGTCTACAACTATCGCGCCGAGAAGTTGGGCCCCAAACTCGAAGAGTACCTCTCCACAGGTCGCATTGCTGCCATTCTCTACTCCAACCCCAACAACCCCTCGTGGATGTGCCTTACGGAAGATGAGTTGCGCACCATTGGAGAGTTGGCCAATAAGTATGAAGCGGTGGTGATTGAGGATTTGGCCTACCTCACAATGGACTTCCGCAAGGGAGTGAATCCCGAAACGGGACTACCCACGCAGGTGAGTGTCACTCCTTGGGCGAAGGACTACATCTTGCTGATGAGTGCCTCCAAGATATTCTCCTATGCGGGAGAGCGTATTGCAGTGGCTTGTATTTCGCCCCACCTATTTGTGCGCAAGAGTGAAGACTTGAAGGCGCGTTTTGGCCTGCCTTCGTTTGGTAATGTGTTTATTCACAAACTTATATATACTCTCTCGTCGGGCGTGTCCCACTCGGCACAGATGGCTATGGCGAAGATGCTCTCCGACGCAGTGGATGGCCTCTACAACTACCGCGAGGAGGTTCGAGAGTATGCCTTGCGCACCGAGCGTATTCGCGAAATTCTCGCCCGTCACGGCTTCCGTCTGGTCTATGAAAAGGATGTGGATGAGCCTCTGGGTAGTGGCTTCTTCTTCACCATCGGCTATAAGGATATGAGTGGTGGCCAGCTGCTGGGTAAACTCTTGGAGTGTGGTGTGAGTGGCATTGTGCTCTCCTCCACAGGCTCCGACTATGAGGGCATACGAGCTTGTTCCTCGGCTATTAAGCCCCACCACTACGACCTGTTGGATGAGCGCTTGGCGATGTTTGAGGAAATAGTAATGAGTAAATAGTAATTTTATGGCAAATTACACGACAGCAGCGGAGGCTGCAAAATTGATTAAGAGTTTCGACAAGGTCTATGTTCAGGGCTCGACGAGTGTCCCCGAGGTGCTCATAGATGCAATGGTGGCGCGTGCCGACGAGTTGCGTGGGGTGGAGGTATATAGTGCCTTTGCTATTGGTGTGCGCGACATCCCCTATGGTACGCCCGAGATGAAGGAGAGCTTCATCCCCCAGAGTTTCTTTGTGGCAAACAACTACCGCAACACCATAGCTTCGGGCTATGGCTCCATCACCCCCTGTTTCTTGGGTGAGGTGCCCGCGTTGGTGAGGGAGGGCTACGTCAAGTACGATGTGGCGCTGCTGAACTGCTCGGAGCCCGATGAAAATGGCTATTGCAGCTTTGGTATCTCGGCCGACTTGGCGGTGAGTGCGGCCGAAACGGCAAAGGTTATCATTGCACAGATTAACCCCCGAATCCCCTACACCTATGGCGATGCGCTTGTGCATATCGACCGCATAGATGCCGCAGTGAGGGTAGACCAGGAGCCTGTGGCGCTCCCAACGGTGGAGCCCAACGAGGAGGAGTGGAAGATTGGTGGCTACATTGCCGAGCAGATACCCGATGGAGCAACCCTCCAAATTGGTGTGGGTGGCATCCCCAATGCAGTGCTCGCGGCTCTCACAAACCACAAAAACCTCGGACTCCACACCGAGGCTCTCACCGATGGTGTGGTACCTCTTATTAATAGTGGTGTGATAAACAACTCACAGAAGGTTATTGAGAGGGGTAAGACCGTGTGCTGTCTATCGCTTGGCTCGCGCCGTTTGTATGACTATATGGACCACAACCCCGACCTATTGGTTAAGGATGTGGCGTGGACCAACGACCCCTTCCGCATCCGTCAGAACCCCAAGGCGATGGCTATCAACTCCGCTATTGAGGTCGATTTGACAGGTCAGGTGTGTGCCGACTCCATCGGTACCCGCATATTCTCGGGCGTGGGCGGTCAGCACGACTTTATGTATGGCGCGGCACTCTCCGAGGGCGGTAAGACCTTTATTGCTATGAACTCCATCACTCCCAAAGGGGTGTCGAAAATCAAACCCGTATTGACAGAGGGTGCAGGTGTGGTTACCACCCGCTTCCAGACGCAATATGTCGTTACGGAGTATGGCGCGGCATTCCTCAAAGGTAAAAACCTTGCCGAGAGGGCAAAGGCGCTCATTAATATCGCTCATCCTTCGGTGCGCGAAGAGTTGGAACGAGCCGCCTGCGAGAGATTTGGATACTCATTCCTCCGACTAAAATAGTAAGAGAGCGCATTTGCGCTCTCTTACTATTTTATGCGTAGGTCTAACGTCCAACGTCTAACGTCAATAGTCGCGGGCTCGGCAAATCTGCCGAGCCCGAAAACTTATTCAATTGAGAATTGAGAATTGAGAATTGACGGACCTCTCCCGCCCTTCGGGCACCCTCCCCTAACCTAGGGGAGGATAATATAATTCTCAACTCTCAATTTCTAGGGAGTGTAGGGAACTCTCCTTAAACTCCCTAAATCTCTAAATTCCCTAACCTCCTTAATCTCCCTAATAATGACTCGGGGCGCACCTTTTTGGTGCGCCCCGCGACGGTTGTCGGTTGTCGGTCGACTAATAATTAAGGTATCCCTTATAGCTTTCGGCCTTCACGCGGAAGAAGTTGTTGCCACCATCCTCCAAAAGGCGGTACTCACCGTGGTTGCTCCACGATGCGGGCCTATCCTCGATGGTCATATCCTCACCCGTATCGTTGGAAACATAGGGGGAGATTTGGCTGTGCCAATCGCGGATGCGGGCCGCACTCGAAGAGTAGTCGAAGTAGCCTGTGGAACTATCCACAAGCTCTTTTAGGTAGCCAACATAGAGAGCCTTGTAGTCCTCAAATTGGATGATTTTATACACCAGAGGGTGCTGGGCGTTGGTGCCCCATTTGAGAGGGGTGTCGCGGCCCGAGTCGCTCAAACGCATACAACTCTGCGAGGTGCCCAACGAGTTGTCGTAGTCGTAGGGGATGAAGTAGAACTTATAACCCTCGGTGCCACCATCGTTGAAGTACATATAGTAGTTGTTGCCGTTGTTCCAATAGTCGTCCCACATACCAACCGTAACATTCACAGCATAGGTTTTCAGGAACAATGGGATGTCAATCACCTCACCCAACCAGTCGTGCAACTCATCTCCGCTCTTGGTTTTGAGTTTATACATAAAGTCGATGAGCTGGGCCTTGGCCGAGGAGAACGAAAAATTCTCGGTTTTGAGCTCATAGGTCCACTCCTGGTCGGTATCTTGGTCGAGGCCATAGAGTTGGTCTTTGTGTGCATCGCTGTCGTAGTGGAGTGTCGCAGGGCCATCGGAGGTGTAGCTACACTTCCAGAGGTTACCCTCGTGGCCTCCGAAGAGGTGGGTGCGGGCCTCCAAGTACTCGTCATCCACCGTCTCCTGCATCTCATAGACACCATAGTAGGCAGGGGCGTTGTCCCCCTCGACGTGAATCCACAAACGGCAATAGATGTCGTTGATGGCGGTCCATACACCATAGCGACGGAAGAGGTCGTAGCAGTACATCTCCCTGACGTAGGCGGGGTCATCCTTGTGCCATTTGAGGTACATCTTCCTCACACCATTAATCGTGTGGGCCGAGTCCTTGACATATTTACGGAAGTTGAGTTGGGTGTGGAAGTGGTGCCAATCGGCATTGTTCCTCTTGTGCATCTCGCCACCGTTACCCTCGGGACGACGACGCGAGGTGTTGCCCCTCAATCGCCAACCCGCATCCTTGAACTCATACACTTCGGTACCGTTATCCCAAGTTACATCGCCCTTGAAATATTGTTTGGTCTTTTGGTTCTGGTCGAAGGTGGTGAGCATCTGGTTCCACACATCCTCCTTCACAGTGAGGGTAATGTGGGGGAAGGTGTTCTCGTTCCACACATATTTCACACTCTCGGCAAGAGGCGAAGCGGGAATGTCGGGGGTATCGCCATTGTTGTCGTCGCCACCCTCGCCGTTGTCGCCACCCTCGCCGTTGTCGCCACCGTTCTCACCATTGTTCTCGCCACCATTGTCGCCACTCTCACCACCGTTGTCATCCTCATCTTTGGCTCCAAAGTCGACGTCGGTGTGGGTGAACTGGGCAATCTGCTCACCAGCATTGGGGGCACCAGGGGTGGGGGTATCCACAACCCACCAATCGCCACCATCGGGCATACGGCAGGCAACATCGAAGGTGTGCTCCACAGCCTCATCCCACGCATCAACAGCGGTGGGCCTCTCCTGGGCGGTGTTCACAAAGAAATCCACCCTCGCACCCTCGGCATTGATGAGCTCCAATAGGAGCGATTTCTTGCCCGAAACGCCCGAGTTGCTCACTCCCAAATCTACGCCACCGTGTTCATTCTGCATACCCTTGCAGTTGAGCACCGCATAACCATTGGCGGGAATAATGGTGCCCTCGGCAACGGCAAAAAGAGCTAAACCATCCTTGTCGTTGATGGCACCCTCGTTATTCTTGTGGATTGTCCAACCCCCCAGGTCGATATCCTCCTCTGTGGGGTTGTAGAGTTCGATATATTTCGCTTTGGTATTCACCTCGTTGATTATGGCCGTGATGTGGCCATCTTCCTCCTCCTTGGGGAGTTCGGGGCCCTCGGGGGTAATACAAGAGGTTGCCCAAAGAGCAACCATCGCCAAAAATAGAGATTTATTAAACTGCATTTCTTTCCTTGTTTATTCGCAAAATATGGTTGGACTATCTAATAATACCAAACATCTCACTGCCGATGTTAACTCTCATAGCAACAACCTGTTGCCATCCCCAATGGGAGCCATCGTAGTGATGTACCGAAGAGAAGCGAAGGCTTACACCATCTTTCAGTTTGGGCTCCCAATAGAGCTCCAAGCGATTGTAGAAACCTCTCTCGCCCACGCGGTAGAAGGGGTCGCCAAAGTAGAGATTGTCGGCATAGGGGTTACCCTCGGCATCCTCGTAGGGCAGGTTCCAATAGGGCATCAAATCGTCACCCTTGTAGAAGGTGTTGCGTAGGCCAACATCCCTCTTCCTCATTGCCAACTCCAACTCAAAACCACCAGGCATAATGGGGGTGCCTATGTGGTGGCGGTCGTTCTGATAGGCCTGCACCCACGCACCCTGAATGCGCAACTCCACATCGCGCCACAAGGAGGAGAAGTCCAAGCCAACATAGAAGTCTGCCAGGCCATTATCGACCACACCTCGTGCCGTATCGCTTGCGGCGTGGTGGTGGAGGGTGGCGGTGTAGCCTGCATAGGAGAAACTCTTGCGGGCCTCACCTGCAAAAATTATCGTGAACATCTCTCGGCGAGTCTTGGAACGCAGACCATTCCAATCGCACGCCAACTCCACAAACCAGTCGGGCTTGACATACTGCACCAACATACCCTCAATGGTGGGCTTGTAGAAGAGGAAGGAGTCGCTAAAAAAGGCGTAGGAGTAGCGGCCCATAAGAGTCTTGCGGGGGAACAATCCGAGCGACGAACGGAAGGTGTTGCCCTCCCACGCATAGTAGGCCAAAAGTTCCGGCTCGCCCATAAAATTCTCACTCCCCATATCCGCAGGAATGGTCATACCGAGCATAAGTTTATGGCCATAGCCCCAGCCCAAACCAGCCTCGGGACGCAGATTGGCGCCAAAGAGGGTGCCAGAGGGGGCTATCATCTTGCTCGGATCGCCATATTCGCGATTGTCGAAACGAAAGTCGAAATCGGCATTCCACACAAAGTCTTGTGCCCTGCTAACCAGAGGAGTAGCAAAGCACACAAGGAACAAAAGTGTGAGTTTAAGTAAGCCGTTTTTCATCGCACAAATGTAAGTATTTTTTCTTATTTCCATATAAAATGGGTATATTTGTGCGAAAAACCCAGATGAAATGAGAGATTTTTTCGACAATGTGGCGGTCGCAATGACCGTATGCGACCTCGAAGGTAGGGTCGTCTATCAGAACAATCGCGCCATTGAAGCGCTCGGTGATGCAAGGGAGCACTACCTCAAAGAGTGTCACAAAAACTCCTCGTGGGAGAAGATCCAAGAGATGATTGCACAGGGGAGCACAAATGCCTACACCATAGAGAAAAAGGGGGTGAGAAAACTCATCTATCAAACCCCTTGGTATGATAATGGAGCAGTGGCCGGATTGGTCGAATACTCCATTGTCCTCCCACCCGATATGCCACACAAGGTTCGGGGATAGTAAAAAACTACTCCACAAGGGCGCAACGCTGTGAATTTGGTGAATTTTTCTGTTGTAAATTCACCCATTTGTTCGTATTTTTGTGGGCATAGAAATTTCACACAAAAATTAACATACATACAACTATGATTTCCAGAACTGTATTACCTGCCGATGGTGGTCTGCGTGAGAGCGCTACCCCCTATGATATCGTGCACCGCTTTGAGAAAATCCCCACCAAGGTCTATCCCACCGATAGTGAGGCTGTGATGGCTTTGGCCGACCGTATTGTGGCCACCATCAACGACTTTATGCAGAGCTCCAAAGATGGAATCTTTGCACTCGGACTCGCCACAGGCCGCACACCCGTGAGCCTCTATCGCGAACTCGCAGAGCGTTGCAAACGTGGCCAGGTGAGCTTCCGTCGCGTGTCGGTCTACTCGCTCGACGAGTTCTATCCCATTACCCCCAAGGAGCAGCAGAGCCGTAATTACAGCATCCACGAGCAGTTTATCAACCACATTGATATCGCTCCCGAGAATGTACATCTGATTGACTCCGAGTTGGACAAAGCCGACTTGGAGAGCTACTGTGCAGCCTACGACAAGGCAGCCTCGCAGGTGGATTTGATGATTATGGGTGTTGGCGAGAATGGTCAGGTTGGCTTCAATGATGCCGACGTGAATCCCAACTCGCGTACCCGTATGGTCAAACTCTCCCACAATACCCGCACCGTGCTCACAAGCCTCTTCTTTGGCGACGGTAACACCCCTCGTATGGGTATTACCCTCGGTATTGGCACTGTGATGAAGGCCAAACAGATTCTTCTGATGGCTTGGGGCGAGGATAAGGCAAGTGCAGTGAAGGCTATCGTTGAGGGTGAGCCCACAAACAAAATCCCCGCATCGCTCTTGCAGGGACACAACAACATTGTAGTCTATACCGATGAGAACGCCGCCTCGTTGCTCACTCGTCGTGAGACTCCTTGGTTGGTTGGTTCGTGCGACTGGACTCCCAAATTTGTACGCAAAGCTGTGGTATGGCTCTGTGAGAGGGTTGGCAAACCCATCCTCAAACTCACCTATGACGACTATGTGCAGAACTCACTCAGCGAGTTGCTCGAAGTGAAGGGCTCCTACGACCAGGTGAATATTGATGTCTTCAACGATTTGCAGCACACCATTACCGGTTGGCCCGGTGGTAAGCCCAATGCAGATGACAGCACCCGCCCCGTAAGCTCCACCCCCTTCCCCAAGAGGGTTATCATCTTCTCGCCTCACCCCGATGATGACGTGATTTCGATGGGTGGTACCTTCCATCGCCTCATCAAACACGGTCACGATGTGCACGTTGCCTATGAGACTTCGGGTAATGTGGCAGTCTATGACGATGTTGTTTTGCAGCACATCGACACCGCAATGGAGATTGGCTATGGTGACCGCTACGAGGAGGTTAAGAGCATTATTCAAAACAAGGAGAAAGGTAAACCCGAACCTCGTGAGTTGCTCAACCTTAAAGGCGCCATCCGTCGTGCCGAGGCGAAGGCTGCTTGCCGTTCGATTGGTCTGAATGACCGCACCAACTGCCACTTCCTCAACCTCCCCTTCTACGAAACGGGTGGTATCAAGAAGGGCGAACTCTCGGAGGCTGACTTCCAGATTATCGTTGATTTGTTGCGCAAAGTTCAGCCCCATCAGGTATATGTTGCGGGCGACTTGACCGACCCCCACGGCACCCACCGCTTGTGCACCGAGGCTGTATTTGAGGCTATGGAGCGCACCAAAGATGAGGAGTGGAACAAGGAGTGCCACATCTGGCTCTATCGTGGTGCTTGGCAGGAGTGGAACCTCGGTATGGTAGATATGGCAGTGCCTTTGAGCCCCGAGGAGATTATTGCCAAACGTCACGCCATCTATCGCCACCTCTCGCAGAAGGATATCGTTCCCTTCCCAGGTGCCGACAAACGCGAGTTCTGGCAGAGGGCCGAGGATAGAACCCAGAATACAGCAAGGCTCTACGATGCACTCGGTATGGCAGAGTATCAGGCAATTGAGGTGTTCGTTAAGATGCGATAAACACAATTGTTACAAATGAGAGAGGGTGTCCTTTGTAGGGGCACCCTCTCTTTTGTGGTGGGGAGTGTAGTGAGTGTAGTGAGCGCATCTTGTGGGCGATTAGGTCGTTGCACTGCGACAAGTGGCTTCCTCATTTGCGATAAGCAAACTGCGGAGCCACTTTCTTGTGCGCCTACTACTCGCCTCACAATCAGCACTCGCTATTTTTTTGTCTAACGTCTTATTTGCCTGCCTCCTCGCGGATGATAGCACACATCTGGTCGTACTGTGCCTCCATACTCTGCAAGAGTTTGTATTGGGCGTGGGTGCGCACCAAGTTGTGGTTGGCATAGGCAGTCTTGTAGTATTTGTCGCCATCGATGTAGTCCATCAAGAAGCGCAACACCTGCTCGTAGGTGATGTAGCGTGCCGAGAATGCAAGCCACTCCAACTCGCTCTCACACAAGGTTTTCTGCTCCGAGAGGTAGCCCTGTGCATAGGCGCGGAACATATCGATGCTCATCGAAACGTTGTCGAGGTTGGGGTCATCCTCCGCACCAGTGTTGGTGTAGGAACGGATGGCGTCACCAAAGTCGTTCAGTGAGGTGGAGCTCATAACGGTGTCGAGGTCGATGGCGCAGAGCACCTTGCCACTCTCCTTATCGAAGAGGATGTTGCTGATTTTGGTATCGTTGTGGGTAACGTGGGTGGGGATGGTGCCGTTCTCTACAAGGCCCCAGAAGTTCATCATCTCCTCCCTGCGTGCCTCAATCCAGCCAATCTCCTCGGTGAGCTCTTTAACCCTACCTACGGGGTCGGCAGCGATGGTCTCATCCCACTGGGTGAAGCGGTGGCGGATATTGTGGAAACCTTTGATGGTCTCGTGCAATGGCTGGGTGAAGTCGGCGAGAAGGCTCTGGAAGCGGCCGATACCTACACCACCCTGATATGCCAACTCGGGCGAATCGGCACGGTCGAAGCTCGAAGTGCTGGGGATGAAGAGGCACACTGCCCAGAAGTTACCATCCACCTCGGCGTAGAGTTTGCCATCTTTGGCGGGGATAACGGTGAGGGTCTCGCGCATAGGGTCGGCTACCTTGCCTTTGATGTGCTCGGTAACGGCCTTGATGTTATCCATCATTGCGGGAACATCGGGGAATACGATGTGGTTTTTGCGTTGAAGAATGTAGTTGGGAGCCTCGCCAGCGGTTTTCATAACGAATGTGTCATTGATGAAGCCCTCGCCAAGGGGTTTAACCTCCAAAATCTCACCCTCGGTGGCAAAGAGGTTAGCAATCTGAAAGAGTTGTTCCTGTGTCATTATCTTTTTAGGTTAAAATTTTCTGTCGTAAAGGTATTGAAAAATATTTAATCTTACGCACCCGCTATCTCGAAAGTTTCACTTTGCCGAAAAATTCGGGGCAGTGGAAGTTGGGTTGTGGCAGGCCAATGGGCGACCAGCTCAAAAAGTGCATAGGCTCACATTTGTCGCCACACTTGTAGAAATTGGCACTAATCTCCTCGGGGGCCTCCTTTAAGCCAAGAGTCTCAAAGGGTATGAGTTCCACCATCCACCACTCGCCATCTTGGATGTCGATTCTCTGGTGGGGGAGGGAGCCGAAGTGGCGCACCTTGGCCAACTCCTCGGCCGAAAAGTGCTGGGCATCCTCTCTCGATTTGCGTTTGGCAGCCAGAAGGGTGCCCACGCAGTTCATCTCAAAGTTGAAGTAGCCCTCGCCCTTGGGATTGCGCACGAAAAACTCTACGCAGCTATCCTCCCACACAGGGCCGTTGTCATCGAGGGTAACAGCCTTGGTGTTTTGCTCCTTCACCTCAAACATAATGGCCAGCACTCGCTCGGAGTGGGCAATGCGGAGGGTTACATCGGGGGCATAGGGGTAGTCGCTCCAATTGACACACTCAATGGCGTGGGGGGTGGTGGCGCGGAGGTGTTTTATGATTTCTCCCTCCGAAAGTTTTTCGATGTCGGCAACATAGGGAGCCGACAGCTCTTTGTAATTCTGGTTGTTCATAGGTCTATGTGAAAATGGAAAAGCGCGTGAGGTGGTACTCAACAGACTCTCCATCACGCGCTTTGTGGTCCTAAAACTAAATTTCCTCTACCTCAATCAGATAGTTGAGTTTGAAGGTGGGGGTGATATAGGGCTCTGCACCATCGACAGTGTAGCTCTTCTTCTCATCGGTGGTGTATTCGGTGACTTTATACTGTTTGGTTGCATCCAAGCCGCGAAGCTCCACCTTCTCGCCACTCCACTCCTCGGCATAGAATGCGTAGTACATCTTGCCATCTTTGCGGATTGCGTGGCCCTCGGGCTTATCGAAGCCGAGGTCGTAGAGGTTCAGATAGTCACCCGTGGAGAGCATATACTCGTTGTAGAGTCCCACCCATTTCTTGTAGTAAACCTCCTTCTCGGGGGTGAGCAGGTAGTCTACCAACACGTCGTTGTCGAGGTAATTAACCTTCACATTGGGGTTGTTCTTGGGCCAAGTGAACTTCGAACCGAGAACGCCACCAATACCCAGCTGGGTTGCAAAGTCATCTGCGCCATCCGAAAGCTCAACGTGGTCGGCATAGTATGCCATCTTGGGGTTGATTGCAGCGTAGGCTTTACGTTTCATACGAATCTGTGCCGAGCTGGTGGGGTCCGAAGCAACCGCCTGGTTCATATAGGGGGTGTGGAAGAAGTTGATGGCGCAGCCGCAGGGGCAGAACTGAACAACAGCAAAGTCCTTAATGGAGCGCGCGGTGTCGTAGATAGCCTTGAAAATCTCGGGCATACGCTCCTGTGCCTCCTCGGGGTAGTCAAGACCGCTGTGCTCATTGTAGTCGGGCTCGCAGAGGTTCATATGCTGACCATCGAGTTTCAGACCATCGAAGCCCCAATCGCCCAAGAAACGTTTAACAAGGTCGGTGGTGTATTCGGTGGTGTGAGGATTCACGGGAGAGAGGTAGAAGCTATCCCACCACGAAATATACTCGGGAACCCACTCGCGGGTGAGGAGTTTCATCTCGGGGTGCTCTTTGAGTACTTTGGTGCCGGGGTCGGCAGCGATAGGTGCCCACCAGAGTTTGGCTTTCAGGCCGCGTTTGTGAATCTCGCGGGTGAGATAGCGCATACGGTGGTCGCCACCGATACGTTTGTTGGTCTCCCAATCGCCCTCGGCAATCTGGTAGCCATCATCGACATCAACCCACTTGAAGCCCACCTCTTTGACCTTATCGAGGGTGCCAACAACCTCCTCAATGGTGAAGGTGCGCTCATAGCCCCAAGCACACCATACGGGCTCAAAGGCCTCGGGCTCGCTCTCGGCGGGGGTGATGCCCTCGTGGGCGTACATATAGTTGGAGAAGAGTTGGAGGGGCTCGAAGTAGTCGCCGGTGCTAACGCAGATGAACGAACGGTCGAGGGTGAGGGTGTCGCCCACTGCTAACTCCATCCTATCTTTCCACACCCTTTCGAGCATCATCTCCGCGCCCTCGCTGCCGGCAACGCGCTCGATGGGCATATTGATGGTCTTCAAGACGGGCTCAACCAAGCCAACACTCACGCCACCATCCCTACGCCAGAGGGTTACAAATGGGATACCACCACCATAGTCACAGTTGTTCATACCCAGGTAGTTCTCCTGATAGAATCCCTCCTCGATGGGCAGAATCCAGTTGGCGCGCGAAGAGGTCGAGGTGGGCTGGAATGACCAGATAACCTCCTCGGAATCCACCTTGGTGCGGTTCTGTTCTACGCTCTTGATGCGCAGAGCTTTCTTACCCGTATTTACATATTTGGTCTCCACCAAAAGCATTCCTTCGAAGCCCTCGAGGGCGATGATGGTCTGGATTTTCTCCACACCATAGCCACCTTTATTGTACTCACCTCGGAGGGTAATGGCTTCACCTTTGGGGGTGGTGTGTTTCTCGCTCTTCTTCAATTTCCACGAGTCGATAGTCACCTCCTCGGCAACAATGGCATCGGCCGAAAGGTAGTCGTTGTGGAAGGTGTCGGTAGCCTCGTTGTTGGAAACCACACGGGTCTGCATCTTGTTGTTGATTTCGAGGGTGATGTCACCATTGGAAATCTCCGTGGTGGAACAACCAGCAAGCAGGATGGCACCTGCAAGGCTCAAAAGAGTAATCTTCTTCATAGTCGTAGGGTGTCGTTATTTGTTAAGTATTTTTACAAGTCTTTCTGCGTTCTTGTAGTAAATCTTGCGTAGCACATCGTCCGAGAGGTCGAAGGCGTCGAGTGGCCAGTGGTAACCAAACGAGGGGCAGTAGATGTGCTCATCGTCGGTTTCGAGGAAACGGAAAACGGTGTGATACATCTGGGCATCGGTGCCGTTGTCGGTGCCGAAGAAGATGCGGTCGGCATACTTTTCCAAGAAGCGACGTGTTGCGCGAGGGGTGGCTGCCGATTCGGCAACGCGAGCCGCAATGTCAATCCACACGTTGGGGCACTCATCCATAATCGCTCCCAATCGGGGATAGTCCTGATTCATATTGAGGTAGTGGCAAGCGATGAATTGGGTGTTGGGGTGGGCCTTCGCGGCCTTCACAAAGCACTCCATAACCTCGTCGTAGTCGTAGCAATTCTCCGCCGAGGTGTCCACAAACCAATTGGCACCATTCATCAAGCCGTCGTTGTGCTTATCAATAGGCTCATACATCCAAATAGGCTCGCCAACGTGGATGCTGATGGGCATTCCAAGCTCTCCGGCATACTCCAAAACGGATTGCATCTTGGGGTGGTCGAGGTGGATGTTGTACCCCTTCACAGGGCGAGCATAGACATCACCCACTCCCTTATCAACCATCTCGCCAATGCCAAATGCACCCATCTGTTTGCACCTTGCAAGGTGGGCTTTGGCGCGCTCCTCCCAATCCTCGGCCTCGAAGTCGGTGTAGTCTATTGCGCACCAAACCGAAAAGCGGTCGGGGTATTTGCCGTAGGCCTTGATGGACTCCTCGAAATCGGCACCAATCCACTCGCAGTGCATAACGTGGGTGTGGCGGATGCCGCACTCATCCATAGTCCTCACCCATTGGTCGATGAGTTCGGGGTCGGCATTGTTGTAGTCGTGGGAGTGCATATCAATGACGCCATACTTCGCCTTCTCAACGTGAGTTGTGGGAATGTTGAAGATAGAGACAGGGTCGTAATCCTTCAAGAGAATCTCTCCTGCAATCTCGCGCGAGATATCTTGGGCGCTCTTTTCCTCTTTGGGAGCGCACGCAACCACGAGTGCTACGGCCATCAGAATGTAGATGAGTTTTTTCATAGTGCGGAGTGTATGGTAGGTTCGTTAATCTCGAAATTAGAGGCCCAGCGAGCGACCAAAGAGTTTGTGTGCCCTCTGGTCAATCTCCTCGGGGGTGGTGAAGGCTCCTGTGCCACCAGCAGCAGTGGTGTTGAGCGCACCGGTCATATTGCCAATCTCCTGGCATTTCTCCAAAGGCAACCCCTTCACAAAGGCGCTCACAAAGCCCGAGTTGAAGCTGTCACCAGCACCAATGGCATCCACAACATTGCGGTTGAGGAACGAAGAGAGGAAGTTGCGCGAACCATCCTTGCGCACCAAAAGCGAGCCTTTCGAGCCCATCTTCACAACCATTGCACAGCCCAAATAGGGGAGCACAGCCTCAATAGCCTCTTCGAGCGAGGTGGTGTGGGTGAGGGCCTGCAACTCCTTCTCATTGGGGAGGAAGATGGTGATGTTGGGAAGAACCCTCTGATAGTCGAGTGCCCACTTCTCGGCGGGGTCCCATTGGGTGTCGAGCGACACGGTTACACCCTTTGCGGCAGCCGCAGCCAAAACCTTCTCCACATCGCGCAGAAGGGCCGACTGCATAAAGAGCGACGAGAGGTGGATGTGGCGACACTTGTCGAACACCTCGGGGTTGATGTCGTCGTAGCCCATAAGGTCCATTGCACCCTGGTAGGTGAGGTTTGCACGGTCCTCGTCGTAGCTCATAACGATGGTTGCACCTGTTGCCGAATGGGGGTTCTCAATGAGGTACTCGGTACCGACCTTTTTCGCTTCGAGCGACTCCTTTACGAGGGTGCCGAAAGAGTCCTTGCCAATCATACCGACAAAGCACACCTTCGAGCCAAGCGAAGAGGCGTTGGCGGCAAAAATAGCGGTGCTACTACCGAGCGTAAGAAGCATATCGCCCGCAAACTTCTCTTTGCCCATTTCGGGGAAACCGTCAATCTGGTTGAGGATAACATCTACGTTGAGTTCGCCAATGGCGGCAATGTCGTATTTATTCATTTTGATGAGTGTTTTAGTTGTAGTATTTGCTTTCAAACTACAAGTATATATAAAAAATAGGAATAATCGTATTGAAACGAAACCTTTTTGCGGTGGTTCTTTCAAACCACTCAACCCCTAAAAAGTGCTAATGGTCGGATTTTTAGCACAATAATTCCATCTATTCTGCCCATAAAAAATATTTCGTATCGTTTCGATTTGAGTTTCGATTTTTTATCCCTACCTTTGCCAAACCTAATTGAAAAACCACAACTACTAACACATTTTTCTGACATAATCGACTATGGATATTTACGGCTCAACAAAGGGGCGTCGCTCGATGATTTTGCAGAAACTCAAAAACAATTCGACTGTTTCGGTTGCGGAGTTGAGCAAGGAGTTTGGCGTCTCGGAGGTAACAATTCGTAAGGACCTTAATATTCTCTATGAACGCAACTTGGTGATTCGTACCCACGGCGGTGCAATCCTCGGTGCCAACCCCGTGACCACCTATGAGGATGTGCATATCAACTCCAAAAGGCTCATTCACTATCGCGAAAAAAAGGCTATCGGCAAGGCTGCCGCAGCAATCATCAAAGAGGGTGATACCATTATGCTCGACTCGGGTACGACAACTCTCGAAATCGCCCGTAATTTGCACAAATTTCAGCACCTGACAATCATTACCAATGCTATTAATGTGGCGGTGGAATTGCTTGCCTACAAGCGTTTTAATGTAATTATGCTGGGTGGCAATCTGCGCGAAACGAGCCAATCGACCGTGGGGCCCGTTTCGGAGTCGGTGCTCAAAATGTTCTACTGCGACAAACTCTTCCTCGGAGTGGATAGTTTCAACCTCGAAAGTGGCCTCTCAACTCCCAATATCGAGGAGGCAAATATCAACCAAGTTATGATGTCGCGAGCCAAGGAGGTGATTGCTGTTTTCGATTCGAGCAAAATCAACAAACGAGCCCTCGCTTTCATCGCCCCGATTGACAAGATTGACACCATTGTTACCGACGAGGGAATGTCGATGAAATTGCGCTCACAAGTCAGGTCCGCAAACATCAATTTGGTGGTTGTTTCGCCCGTGTAGTTGTGTGTGCTAATGAATTGATATAGAAATGAAAAGGTTGGCAGTGGTGCCAACCTTTTTTTTGTGGTTTTTCACTCCACTGCCCAGGGCTGTGTGAAGGTCGCTCCGCCCGCCCCATAGAGGGTGGCGCGGAGGTATTTTTTCACCCCTTTTGTGCGGGCATAATTGATGGTTGCACCCTCTGCCACGCGAGCCCCGTTGGAGGTCCAAATGATGCTGTCGCAGTGGGTCGCGGAGATGGTAATTTTCCCCCTTTTTGCGTCGTGTGAAATGGAGGAGATATGGGGTACTTCGCCCTTCGGATTTGCCACCATTTTTGGGGTCGAAAAGAGGGATTCTCCACTCGTTAGAGCCTCCCTTACGGCCTCCTCTGTGCGCTCCTCGGCAAGGAGTGTTGTCCAGCCGAAACCAGCCTTGCGGGTGGAGTGGGCATCGTCACTCGAAGAGCCCCAAACCTGCCTTTCGGGCATCACTAACGAGAGTACCTCGTCCCACAATTTTATGGAGTTGTTGCGCTCGAATTGCCCCACGTTAAGTACTTCCATACCATACACTTGCGGGTGTTTCAAAAAGACCTCGGCACTGAACTCGGCACGACAAATGTCGCCGCTGCGCATCGGGTGGGCAAGGTAAATCACACCCCCGCTTTTGCCTCCCGCCTCGATGCTCTCAAAGAAGCCCTCGGTGGAGGCGGGACCTGTGCCGGGAAGGTCGAGCCAATCGGAAAAATAGAGGCACATATTGTCATTTTTGCTCAATTCGTTGCCCTTGATAGCCAGCAACTTGCTGTCGCTTTTCCCATACTCTTCCCAGGGGTAGGTGATGTAGTCGTGGTCGGTGATTGCCAACACGTCGTAACCGAGGGCCTCATAGCGCTCGATTTGCTCTTTGGGGGTTACTGTTGTTCCCTCCTCGATACCGTGTTCGATGGTCGAATTGACGGTGTGAACGTGGAGTGAGGATTTGAGTTGCAGGGTGCTCTCCCAACAGATGTCGGCATAGGGGTCATTGACCACCCTTACGCATATGCAGTCGCAACCTTGAAGTCCCACCCAGAGGAGGGACAAGAGGGGTAGTAGGAGTGATTTAGGTTTCATTTTGTAGCCTGTTTTGAGTTGCCACCACAAAGATAGCAAGAAAGGCGCGGTTTTGAACACTCGCGGGCAAAATTTTCTCTCGGCAACTTACAGTTTGTAACCTGTGAGTTTGTTGCAGTTTTCCAATTTTTTGTTCCCTAAATGAGTGTGTTCGGAGGTTTCGGTTAGTTTCGAATTGGGGCGACGGAGTGGAGGTTAATGTGGCAGGGAAGGGGTCTGAACACATATTTATATGCCGAAAAAACACAAATCGAAAGTTTCGAAACGAAACATGGCGAAATATTTTTTATTGTCTTCTATTGGTGGGTAATGTGTTGAAAAATAGCAACATAATACTATGTATTAAGAGCTTTTTTGTTGAATTGGTGAAAAAAAACGGAGTTTCGGTGTGTTATTTTGATGACTTTTGTTATTTTTGCATTGACGGATATTGTGCACACGCGCAAACGGGCAGACAAAACAAGAGCAAAATCGTAATCACAAAAATAAACACAACGTAATGATGAACTTAAATTTCCACACTTACAGAGAGATTCGTCAGCAACCCGAAATGTGGCTCAAAGCATACGAGTTGGTGCTCTCTCGCAAGGCAGAGATTAAGGAGTTTGTAGATCGCTATGTAAAGGCCGGATATAGCATCGTTCTGACCGGCGCAGGCACCTCGGCCTATATCGGCGACGCACTCCAAAATGCACTCTACAATACCACCTTTGCAGGTTGTCGTAGTATCGCCACTACCGACATTATCACCTCGGCAGAGATGTACTTCAACAAGCAGAGCAAGGTGCTTTTGGTTTCGTTTGCTCGTTCGGGTAACAGCCCCGAGAGTGTTGGTACCATCAACTTGGTAAATAAGACCGCAGGTGAGGTTGCACACATCTTCATCACTTGCAACGAGAATGGTGAGTTGGCCAAGATGGCCGCTGCAAGCCCCGAGAATACTCTCTTGATGCTCCTCCCCAAGGAGACCAACGACCTCTCGCTTGCAATGACCAGCAGCTATTCGACAATGCTCTTGACCTGCTCAATGATTGCAAATATCGATAAGATTGAGAGTCACGCCGATTATCTCCGCGCTATGGCAGAGGCTACCGCAAAGGCTCTTGACAAATACGAGGAGGGTATTCGTGAAATCGCATCGCGCCCCTTCAAGCGTGCCGTATTCCTCGGCTCGGGTGAGTTGCAGGGTATTGCAGAGGAGTCGCGCCTGAAATTGCAGGAGCTTACCGACGGTGCAGTGATGTGTGCCTTCGATTCGTTCCTCGGCTTCCGTCACGGCCCCAAGGCGGTTATCGACAAAGATACCTTGCTTGTCTATCTTCTCTCGGAGGAGCCCAGTGTTCAGCGCTATGAGTATGACCTGATTCGTCAGATTCGCGCCAATAACGACATTGTGGGTTATGTGGCAATCTCGCAGACCGAGCCCAAAATTGAGGGCGACTACTTCGATTTGAGCGTGGTTATCGGCGCACCTACCAAGGAGTACCGCTACTACTCCTGCGTAAGCTACGTTGTTGCTTCGCAGTTGCTCGGTATGTTCAAATCGATTGATATGGGTTTGAGCCCCGATGCACCTTCGGTTTCGGGTAACATTTCGAGGGTTGTAGAGGGTGTAATCATCTACGAAGATTAAGGTTTTAGAAATTTAGGGGCGGGAAGAGAAAGTTTTTTTCTCTGTCCCGAGAAAAAGGGTGGAAAACCGGTGCGGTTTTCCAAAGGAAACCCTAAAATACGTTGGAGAACAGAAATAAATATCCAAAACAATAAAACAAAACAAAATGGCAAAGACAGAAGATCTTTTGAGGCGAATTGGCGAATTGGAGCAGGAGAGCGGTGTGAAACGCACCATCTTCGCAGTGTGCCCCAACTCGACCGCGGTAATCCGCGCCTCGTATCGCGCCGCAAAGCGTAACAACGCTCCCATCTACTTCGCTGCCACTCTCAACCAGATTGACAACGATGGTGGTTACACTGGTATGACCCAGGAGCAGTTTACCAAACTTCTCCGCTTTGAGGAGGAGAGGGTGAACTACACAGGTTGCTCGATTGTGGCTATCGACCACGGCGGTCCCTGGCTCAAAGATAAACAGAGGGTTGAGAAGTGGTCCACCGAGGATGCAATGCAGGGTGTTAAGGAGTCGTTTGAGGCTGCTGTGGCTGCTGGCTACGACCTCATCCACGTTGACCCCACCGTTGATATCAATGTTCCCAAAGGTGAGACCATTGACATCCGCGTTGTTGCAGCTCGTACCGTAGAGCTCATCAAACACGTTGAGGACTATCGTAAGGCTAACGGTTTTGCCCCCATCTCCTACGAGGTAGGTACCGAGGAGGTTCACGGTGGTTTGGCAGATGATACCACCTTCGACACCTTCATCGTAGAGCTCAAAAAGGGCTTGGAGGCAGTTGGTTTGGCAGATGTATGGCCCTGCTTTATCGTAGGTAAAGTGGGTACCGACCTCCACACCACCGTATTCGACCCCGAGGTTGCTCGCAAACTCACCGCCAAGGTTCGCCCCTATGGTAGCTACATCAAAGGTCACTACACCGATGGCGTAAGCAACCCCGAGGAGTACCCCTTGACTGGTATGGGTGCTGCAAACGTAGGTCCCGAGTTCACCATTGCCGAGTATGAGGCTTTGGCAGAATTGGAGGGTGTTGAGAACCGTCTTGACGCCGAGGGTAAAGTTGCAGTTCGCTCCGAGATGATAGCCGTTCTCACTCGCCTTGTACGCGACTCGGGCCGTTGGCTCAAATGGTTGCAGGATGACGAGCAGGGCTTGGCATTCGAGGAGCTTGCAGCAGAGCGTCGCTTGTGGTTGGTGCAGACCGGTTGCCGCTATATCTGGCAGCACCCCGAGGCACTTGCAGCCCGTGCACAACTCTTTAATAATCTCGCGCGTGTGGGAATCAATGCCGAGGAGGTTGTGCTTGGTCGTATCGAGAGGGATATGGACAAATACTTTGTTGCCTTCAACCTTGTTGGTCTGAACGACCTCTTGTAGTAGAGAAATCACAATTAACTAAACATTCACTAATAATTAAAACTTTAATCAGATGAAACACAATTCACGCATTTTGACGGCTCTTCGTGGCGGTCTGATGGCTTTGGCACTGATGGTTTTGGCAGTTCCTGCCTTTGCACAGAAAGCCGAGGTTAAAGGTACTGTTACCGATGCCGAGAGTGGTCAGCCTCTGGTTGGCGTAACCGTTATCGCTGATAGCGGTGCTGGTACTGCTACCGACGCAGCAGGTCACTACGCTCTCTATGTAGACGTAAATGACGCTCTCTCGTTTGACTACTTGGGCTACACCCCCGCAAGCGAGAAAGTTGCAGGTCGCACTACCATCAATGTTGCTTTGGCACCCGATGCAAAAGCAATTGACGAGGTTGTCGTTCTGGGTTACACCACACAGAAGAAAGCCGAGATTTCGAGCTCTATCGTGTCGCTCGATAGCGAGGCCCTCAACGACCTTACCACCAGCGATGTTGGTAGTATGTTGCAGGGTAAAGCAGCTGGTGTGCTTGTAATGAGCTCGTCGGGTCAGCCTGGTGAGGCGGCTACTATTCGTATCCGTGGTACAGGTTCGATTACCGCAGGTGCAGGTCCTCTCTATGTTGTAGATGGCGTTGCTGGCGGTTCGTTCAACCCCAACGATGTTGAGTCGCTCACTATCTTGAAAGATGCTGCTGCTACCGCACTTTACGGTGCTTCGGCTTCGGGTGGTGTAATCGTTGTTACCACCAAACAGGCAAAGAGCAACAAACCTATTGTAAACTTCAAGGCTACCGCTGGTATCAAGAAGGTAAATACCGGTCGTTTCAAACCTATGGATGGCGCAGAGCTCTATGAGGCACAGCGTTCGTTGTATAGCAAGGCTTTGTTTGCTATTCAGCGTCCCGAGGAGTTGAAGAGCACCAACTTCGATTGGATGGATGCAATGTTCAAACTTGGCGTTGTTCAGGACTACTACGCTTCGGCAGCAGGTAGGAGTGGTAAGACCAACTACTTCGTGAGTGTAGACCACTACGATGAGGAGGGTACTCTTATCAACACCAACTTTGTACGCAATTCGGCTCGTTTGAACCTCTCGACCGCTTTGAGCGATAAAGTTCACTTGGATGTTCGTTTGAGCTACGACCGCACCCAGGATCAGGGTACTTCGACCTATCTGACCTTGGAGACCGCATATCGTTGTATGCCTTGGGATATTCCCTATGTTCAGAAACAGGATGAGGAGGGTAACTGGTATGTAACCGACGAGCTTCTCTTTGTAGAGAGCACTGTTCGTAACGATAACGGCAAACCCTGGTATAGTGCAAACTCGACCAACTCGCTCTACAACGAGTTGTACAACTACTCGCGTAGCACTGGTGAGAGCACCGTTGCAGACGTTGCTTTGACCTGGAATATTACCGATTGGTTGATGTTCTCTTCGACCAACCGTTTGAGCACCAGCAACTCTCTCTATGAGACCTACTCCGATTCGAGAACCTATGCAACTGCTGCGGCAGTGAAAGGTGCTATCTACCAGTCGAGCTGGTGGGGTAATGGCTTCGGCACTACCAACCTTTTGAAAGCTCACAAAGAGTTTGGCGACCACAGCATTGACGGTATCGTTGGTTGGGAGTTTGGTAAGAGCTTCTCCACAAGTTCGTGGCTTGGTGGCGAGGGCCTTCCCAATGGTCAGAAATCGTTGTCCAATGTTTCGACCGTTACCGATTACGGTGGTTACTCCTATCCCTCGACTTCGTGGGCTTGGTTGGCACAGGCACAGTACTCCTACCAGGGTAAATATGTTGCTACCGCTTCGGTTCGCTACGATGAGATTTCGAAATTTGCTCCCCAAGCACGCGGTGGTTACTTCCCCGGTGTATCGGCAGCTTGGTTGGTATCGAAAGAGGATTTCCTCTATGGTAACGACGCAATCACTTTCTTGAAACTCCGTGGTGGTTACGGTAAGACCGGTAACGACAACATTGAGGACTTCCTCTATCAGGACTCCTACGCGTTGAATGCAAAATATGCAGGTAAAGTTGTTGCAATGTTGGAGCGTCAGGCTAACCCCAACCTTGGCTGGGAGGAGGCTTATATGACCAGCTTTGGTGTTGATGCAACCTTGTACAACAACGTAAACGTAACCTTGGAGCTCTATAATACTATCAACACAAACCTCTTGCTCGCAGTTCCTACTGCACCCAGCACCGGTTTCTTCGAGCAGATGGCTAACATTGGTACTATCCGCAACCGCGGTATTGAGTTGGCAGTTGATGGCAACATCATCAATACTCGTGACTTTACTTGGAATGTAGGCTTCAACATCGGTCTCAACCGCAACGTAGTTGAAGAGTTGCCCAATCACAAAGAGTTCTTGCAGACCAACTCCAACTCTATGAACCAGTTGGTTCGTGAGGGTGAGGCTATTGGTACTTGGTATTTGCCCAAGTGGGCTGGTATTGATCCTGCAACTGGTGGTCCTCTGTGGTACACCGGTGCAAAGGATGAGAATGGTGAGCTTATTCTCGATGAGAATGGTAATCCCGAGACAACCAGTGTATTTGAGAACGCAGAGAACCAGATTGTAGGTTATGCTACTCCTAAATTCTCTGGTGGTATCAGCACATCGCTCTCGTACAAGAACTTCACTTTGAGTATGAATGGTTCGTTTGTATATGGCAACAGCATCTACAACTACACTCGTAAGACTATGGACGCGGATGGTGCATACATCAACCAGAATATGATGTCGCACGACAATGGTCTTGGTTGGGTACGTTGGACCTACGAGGGCCAGACCGATGCAACCCACCCCAAACTCGAAAGTGGTACTATGAGGAAGACCAACAGTATCTCTTCGCGTTACTTGGAGGATGGTAGCTTCTTCCGTCTCCGCAACGTAACCTTGGCATACGATGTTCCCGCATCGGTTTGCAAGAAGGTTGGTATGTCGGGTGCTCGCGTATTCTTGTCGGCAGACAACCTCTTGACTTTCTCGAAGTTCTCGGGTATGGACCCCGAGGTTAACTTGGAGACCAGTGGTTCGACTTTGGCAGGTACTTATGCAGAGAACTATCCTGTGCCTATGACTGTTAGTTTGGGTGTAGATGTGAAATTCTAATGTTCCATTTCGAACAGATATTCCTATCAGTAAAAATCAAAAACGAAACAAACAATGAAAAAGATATTATTTATTCTCGGTTTGGCTGCGTTGGGCTTGGTATCGTGTGAGATGGATCACTTCCGTACCGACACTATGACTTCGGAGCAGCTCAAAGATGACCCCGGTGCTGCTGTGTATACCACCGATGGTATCTACGCGATGTTCAAAGATGAGTTGTCCTACAAAGGTCAGTGGTCTGGTGGTAATACCTATGTACGCCACTTCTTCCAGATGGCAGAGTATCGTGCAGACAACGTAGTGTTGTCGGGTGAGTCTTCGGACCCCTTCTCTGGCGCATTCCTCTACAATGATGACGGTACTATGAATAAGAATATGGGCTTCTGGTGGATTGCCTATAAGATTATCTATGGTGCAAACTCCAACATTGAGGCTCTCGATGAGAACGCTTCGGCAGAGGCAAAACATATGAAGGGTGAGAACTACTTTATGAGGGCAATTGCTCACTTCAACTTGGTGAACATCTTTGCACAGCCCCTTTCGTGTGGTGAGGGCAACCCCGGTGTTGTGATTCGCACTTCGACCGACTGTTCGGTTACTACCCGTGCAACCGTAGGTCAGGTTTATGCACAGGTTGTTGAGGACCTCAAAGAGGCTGCTCGCCTGATGAAGGGTGGCAAACGTCGTGGTGACAATGGTTTTGTTAGCTACGAGACTGCTATGGCACTCCTCTCGCGCGTGTATCTTTATATGGGTGAGAACGACTTGGTGATTTCGACCATCAACGAGTTGCTCACTGGCGATCCCGCAAATAAGGGTAACATCGCTTCGATGCTTCACGATGGCGCAACCTACGACAAGATGTTCTCCGATGCACTCACTTCGAAAGAGGTTATCTGGTGTATTGCTCACACCGTTGAGGATGACAAAGCGAAAGCATCTATCGGTGGTATGTACTACTCGCCCAACGGTACTGGTGGTATTGGCTGGTGCGAGCACTACTACTCCGATCCTCTCTTGATGCTCTTTGAGCGCTATCCCGATGATCTCCGTCACCAGGCTATCTTCGAGCACTTCGATACACTCGACGATGGCAAAGCTTTGGTTCACTGGCCTTCGGATAACCCCAAAGGTTCGTGGGATATCAAGTCGGTTCGCAATGTAGAGAAGAATGCCGAGGGTAAATGGGCTTTCAAATACGGCGGCAAAGACTATGTTGTAGAGGTGATGGATAAGAACAACGACGGTTATATGGAGAGCTACATCCACGGCAACCCCGACAACACTTCGCACCCCGATGCTGATGGTGATGTATTGGTTCACGTTGGTAAGAACTGTGGTATGAAGGGTATCCGTGATAGCGGTTCTCTCTACCCCATCTATATGAACAAGAAGTTCTCCAACCAGGGTGGCAACTCCAACCTCTGCTCGCCCATTATGTTGCGTTGGGGTGAGCTCGTTCTCAACCGCGCAGAGGCTTATGCAAAGACTGGTGCAGATGCAGACGCTTTGGCCGATGTTAACGTGATTCGTGAGCGTGCAGGTCTTCCTTTGTGGAACAATACCGACCACAAGTGGGCAGATCACGGCTACAAGGATCTGATGGACTTGATTCTCACCGAGCGTCGTTTGGAGCTCTGCTTCGAGGGTCACCGTGCATTCGACACCTGGCGTAACCAGGGCAAGATGGATCGTCACTTCGGTGGCTTCCACAAAGCCGAGACTATCGACTATACCGACAATCGCATCCCCTTCCAGATTCCCGAGGATGAGATTAACGCAAGCGGTATTGCACAGAACCCCCGATAGAGGATTACGACTCAAATTGATAACAATGGGGGAGAGCTTCAACCCCTCCCCCATAAGTTAAAAGAGAAAAGATATGAAAAAGTTTTTTGCAATCGTAGCAATGGCGGCTGTGTTGCTGGCTTGTGGTGATAAACCCGACAATGGTGGCAACAACGGCGGCAACAATCACCCTGTGCCCGATGTGGAGTGTGAGATTGCCATTGATGGTAGTTTTGCCGATTGGGATGCCATTGACAGCAAGATTCAGAAAGCAACCCTCCCTACCGAGGGTACTGTGACTTTCTCGCAGCTCAAAACTCTCAAACTCTATGCAGATGAGGTTTTCATCTACATCTTCTGCGAGTTTGATCCCACCGAAACTTTGGTAATGGTTCCATACTTCGATACCGATAGTGATGGTTTGACCGGCAATGACACCAAGTGGAGTGGTGCGGGCTACGAGGCCAAGGCCGAGGGCGACATTTGGACTTGGAGCACAGAGATTATCAACGATGTGGAGGTGTGTGTTGAGCAGTTGGAGCCCAAGGCTTGGGATCCCTCGTTCTATGTCTACACCGATGATGGTACCGAGTGTGTCTATGAGTCGGGCAATGGTGCGGTTATTTCGAGCGTGCCTTGTGCCACCAAAGATGGCTTGTATGCATTTGAGGCAGCGATTGTTCGTGAGTTCCTCTATGCATACGAACTTGGCGACACCTTCACTATGGGTATGTACCAATACAATAAGAATTGGGACTGCGTTGGTCAGTTGCCCTGCATTACCGACGAGGAGAAGAGCGCGGGCGACTTGGAGTATATGCTCACAGTTGCTCTGCCCTAATCTTTATTTTGAGAAACAAAAACAGAAGAATAAAACCCTTTTATTAACTTAACAAATCTAAAAAACTATGAAAAAAATTTTTGCAATTGCAGCTATGGCTGCTATGTTGATCGCTTGTGGCGAGGAGAAACCCGAGAACAAACCCCAAGGTGGTGGTAACACCCCCACTCCCGAGCCCGAGCCCGAGTTTGTAGCTGCTATTACCGTTGATGGTCAGTTCGCTGACTGGGACGCTGTTGAGGTAGAGGAGTTGGCTCTTAAAGATGGCAACACCTACAGTAAAGCCGAGCTCAAAAAAGTAAAATTCTACACCGACGAGATGTACATCAACATCTACGCCGAGTATGATCCCGCTAACGCTATGGCACTCTGTATCTATTTGGACGTTGACGCTAACGCAACTACCGGTCGTGCCGAGCCTTGCCAGGGTATCGAGCTCTACCTCGACGGCACTATCGCAGAGTGGAGTTTGAATGAGGCGGGTGATACGTTCATCGCGCCCCGTATCAGCGCTCTTGCTCCCGACTGCACAGTCCACAAATTCACCGGTGAAGATGGTACCACTGGTTGGAGCTGGGAAACCGACATCCTTGGCGCTGGCAACGGCTTCGCAGTTGGTAGCACCCCCGTTGCAGTTGGTGCAAACGAGGCTTTCGAGATGGCTATCGTAAAAGAGCTTTGCCCCATCGCTCTCGGCGAGGAGGTTGGTATCGCTGTTAGTATCACCGGTTACGATTGGGCAGAGCACGGTACTCTTCCCCAGTACTCCGAGGAGGATTTGGCTGCTGATGAGACCATCGAGGGTCGTGCAGCTTGCCACGTTATCGCTCTCTAATCTATTGCTGAATAGAGTAAGATTCTAAAAAAAACAATCACTTTGCCGAGGAGTTTGGGATTTAATTGATTCAAAAGGGTTTTTTCTGAATCCCAAAATACTCTGACGCAAAAACCTTTTCCCTCGCAGGGGTGATACCCTGCGAGGGAGCAAAGGGAATTGTATTCCGCACGCTTGCTTCGTTCTTTCTCGTTATTTTGAGCTCTTTCCCACCGCACTCCTCGTTACATAGGCACCGCTATGCGCCTCGGATTGCGATGAAAAATAGCCACAAAATATCCGCGAAATAACTTTGCAAACGTGCAGAAAACAATCCCCCAAGAGAGTTGATTTTTCTATAAGTCCTATAAGGAAAACAACACACCCTCGTCGCTTTGCGACACCCCTTCTGGAATCAGAGGGGGCAGATGAAACCGAAAACTAAATAAACTTTAATAATAACCTTAATTAATCGCAAAAATGAACAAACGAAACTACATCTCCCCCGCTGTGAGCGTTGAGGAGTACCAAATCGAAAACGGCATCGCCGTGAGCACACAGATTATTCAGGAGAATATGATTAACGAAATCTGGCTCACAGAGGAAGAGGTTGATTGGTAAAATTCCAAAGTAATAACAACGCAAATTAAAAAATGAACACGACTATGAAAAAGATATTCAACATTTTGATGATTGCTGCTGTTGCTTTGGGCGCAGTGGCTTGTGACAACGCTATTGACGATAATCTCACCCCCGAGCAGCAGGGCGAGAGCGTTTCGATTACCGTAAGTATCGCCGAAACCCGCGTGGCTCTCGGCGAGGCAGTAGATGGTCAACTTCCCCTTAAATTTGAAGAGGGCGATGAACTGTATGTTGTAAATGGTTGGGCAGATTCGACTGAAGAGGGTTATTACTTTACTTACACTAAACAAGAAGGTGGTAATTATGTATTTACTTGTACTGCCGAAGGTGTTAGTGGTATTGTTGGCGATTGGAAGGGTATTTACTACCTCGGTGGTCGCAAACAGGCTATCGGTGCATACGGTGATACCGCATCCGAGAGTATTAATGGTGTATTTATGAATGGTGCTGGCTCTATTGGTGGCAGTGCTCCTATTGAACTCACTGTGGCTCCCGTATTGAAACTTAAATCGGACTATGCAGTGACTATTTCCGCATCGGATTGGATTTTCTGCAATGGTACCAAAACATACACAACCCAAAAGACAGGAGAGTGGATTTATCTTGCTGTAAATACTGATGGTACTTTTGAAATCTCGGCTTCGGTTTTGGGTGAGGTTGTCAAAACCAAAACTTTTACACTCAAAGATAACACTATTTACAATCTTGGCGAGATTAAACCCGTAGAGAAAGAGAAAGACAATGCAAACATCACCATTAACGGTAACTTCGAGGATTGGGTAGATGTAACCAACTGTGTGGCAACACTTCCCGATGGCGTAAGTTATACTGCTGCAACTTTGATAAAGGGTTATGCAGATGCAGATTATCTTTATGTCTATCTTGAATATGATCCCACTAATGTAAACAAAATGAGTATGTTTATTGATCCAGATTATAGCAATACTACAGGTTGTACGGGTAACTGGGGACAGAATGGTTCGAGTCTGTTGTTGGAAGATGGAGACGTTTCTGTTGATACCGAATGGGGACCCTCTGCCAATTCTTACACAGGTACGGATGGTGCAGATGAGTGGAAATGGGCTTGGTTCTGGAATGGTCAGATTGTTTATACTCACGTTCCTGTTGTTCTTGAAGAAGGTAAACCTGCCGTTGGTATGGAAATTAAACTCGACAAGCAATATATGAACTTGACGCTTGGCGAAAAAGTCGGAGTAGGTGTGCTTATGCAAAATGGAGGCGATAAAGTTGGTCGTTTGCCTGCGAGTGCGTCTGGTTCAAGTGCCGCATATATGTTGCTGATTGAAGTTCCCGCGGCAGAGTAATTCGCAAAACCTTTATTAACTAACAATAACAAAAAACAAAAACTATGATTAAGAAATTTTTGACACTTGCAGTTGTGGCTGCATTGTTCGTGGCTTGTGGTGAGGAGAAACCTACACCCACACCCAACCCTGGTGGCGACCCCGGTAACACCGAAACCCCCGAAGAGCCCGAGGAACCCGAATTTGTGGGCAAAATCAACATCGATGGCGATTTCGCAGATTGGGATGCTCTCGCCGCAGATGAGTATGTAGTAGCAACCCTCCCCGAGGGCGAGTGCCTCTATCCCGTGCTCAAAACCTTCAAGATGCACGCAGACGAGATCTACATCTACCTCTTCTTGGAGTTCAACCCCAAAGGTGTTTACACCGATGTTACCGATGAGTGGTCGGGTGTTCGCTACCTCGATCTCTTCATTGATCACGATGGTGATCCCGCAACCGGTCGTAGCTACGCTTGGAGCAACTGCGCAAGCTATATGTTGCAGGGCGGTTTCCACGGTGTGACTGCTCCCTATGATCCCAGCATCGATATGTATACCGGTGAGGATGGTGAGCCTACTTGGGCTTGGGAGGACTTGGCCGTTTATGGCGTGATTACCTCCGTACTCCCCGTAGAGGTTAGCGAGGAGGTTGCACGCTTCGAGTGCTCGCTTCTCCGTCCTTTGATTCCCTTCGAGATGGCCGAGACCATTGGTGTAGGTGCTATCGTTGAGACCGAGGGCTGGTCGTCGATCGGTCAGTTGCCCCAGAATGCAGTAGAGGATGCTCCCGCTACCGAGGAGGGCACCGAGGAGAATACCGCTGCTCGTCCCGCTATGCTCTACATCACTTTGCCCCCTATGGCAGAGTAATTAGCTAACAATCATTTGTGGGCCACCCAATGGGTGGGAAACCTTCGGGTGGCTCACAACTTTTTTCCCCCAATCCCAACGAAAACTACAACCGCGAAAGAGTCGCACGGAAATATTGGTCGCCCCAGATTGCAGGGTGGCCCACCAAAATTGAAAATAGAGAAAAAATTAATATATAAACCTACAAAACTATGAAAATCAAATCATTACTTTTTGCAGCTCTCGCAGCTTCTATGTTGGTTGCTTGCGAAACAACTCCCGAAGGTCCCGAAAGTACCTACGATGGTCTTACCGAGGTAACCTACACCAGCAACAGCAAGGTCTTCGTTAACCCCGAGCGTGGTATGTACACCCAGAAGTCGTTCCACTCGTTGGACGACGGTGTGTTGAGCGCCAATGCTTCCAAGGCTGCACGTTCCGCCAATCGCTCGCTCTTCCTCGTGTTGTTCTACCTCACCGACTACATCGATTGCGACATTGAGCAGGCATACCTCGACAATATGCAGACCACCTTTGACAACATCCGCACCGGCGGTACCAAAGCTATCGTAAGGTTTGCATACAAAAACAACGAAAGCGACTCTAACAAACCCTGGGATGCAACACAGGAGCAGGTGGCTCGCCACATCGAGCAGGTGGCACCTATCTTGAAGAAAAATGCAGATGTGATTCTCACCGTTCAGGCTGGTTTCATTGGCGTTTGGGGTGAGTGGTACTACACCTCCAACTTCCACTATCCCATCTCGACCGCAGAGCAGTATGCTGACCGTCGTAAGGTGGTTGATGCGCTCCTTAATGCTCTTCCCAAAGACCGTCAGGTGGAGCTCCGCACCCCCGCATTCAAGATGAAGATGTACAACGTGGGCTTGGCAGATACTCTTACCCTGGCTACCGCACACAACGGTACCGACCTGGCCCGCCTTGCAGGTCACAACGACTGCTTCCTCGCTTCGAGCAGCGATACCGGTACCTTCGAGAGTGGTCGTAGTAAGGGCGACTGGCTCTTCTGGAATGCCGAAACACGCTATACCATTATGGGTGGCGAGACTTGCGGTACCTCGAAATACAGCGCTTGCGAGAACTCCATCGCTCGTATGGAGGAGCAGCACTGGACCTACCTCAACTTGGATTACCACAAGGATGTAATCAACGGTTGGAATACCAATGGTTGCTTCACCGAGATTCAGGCTCGTCTCGGCTACCGCTTGGCCCTCACCAACGCATACTTCACCCCCACCGCTACCGCTGGTGGCGACTATCGCGTAGTGCTCAACATTGAGAACAGCGGTTTTGCGGCTCCTATGAACCCCCGTGGCGTAGAGCTCGTACTCGTGGGTAATGGCACCAAAGAGGTCTTCAAGCTCAATGCCGATCCCCGCTTCTGGTTCGAGAAGAGCGTGAATACTATTGATACCACCATCACCCTCCCCGCAGGTTTGGCAGCAGGTGAGTACAAACTCTACCTCAACTTGCCCGATGGTTACGCGAGTCTTGCAAACGACCCCAAATACTCTATCCGCTTGGCTAACAACGATGTTTGGGACGAAAAGACTGGCTACAACTTCCTCACTAATGTAACTGTTCAGTAGTGATGTCCCAACAGCAGACGAAAAAAGGGTGGTTGATGTACGCCATCATCACCCTTGTCACTTGGGGTATCTGGGGCGCGTTTAGCGAAGTCCCCGGATGTCCCTCCACAATGGTCTACGTTGTGTGGGCGCTCTCGATGGTTCCCTGTATGTTTGTTGCCCTCTGGCTTGGTGGCTGGAAGGTGGCTCACGATAGGAGGAGTGTCATCTCGGGAGCACTCGTTGGTCTGCTCGGTTCGGGAGGTCAGCTGTTGCTCTTCTCGGCGCTCAAAGAGGGTCCCGCCTACATCGTATTCCCCTTCATCTCGATGTCGCCAATTGTGACCATCGTGATGAGTATGATTTTCCTCAAAGAGAAGGCAAATAGAACACAGTGGTTTGGTATAGCAGTGGCTCTGGTGGCAATCTTCTTCCTTTCGTGGCAGGATCCCACCGACACCAATATCAAGAGTTATGGTTGGCTCATTTTGGCAACTCTCGTATTTTTGATGTGGGGTGTGCAGGGCTACTTCTTCAAGTTTGCCAACGACTCGATGCCCTCGGAGAGTGTATTTTTCTATCAGACTGTGTGGTCGTTGGTGCTCATTCCCGTGGCACTGCTGATGACCGAGGGCGGTTGGGATGGAATTATGATACCCCAGAGTGTATTTTGGACCGTATTTGGCATTCAGGTGCTCAACGCCATAGGTGCGCTTACGATTAACTACGCCTACCGCTATGGTAAGGCTATCATTGTGTCGCCTATGCAGGGCTTGGCACCTGTTGTGACCATCATTATCTCGCTTGTGCTCTACGGCAAGATTCCTGGCCCTATGCTTTCGATAGGCCTTGTGCTTGCCACCATCGCCATTGTGGCGCTCTCGTTGGAGCCCAAGCCCGAGAAGGAGGAGAAATAGTTGGATAAAAGAGACAAAGAAAAAGAGATGAATAAATCGTGGTTGATAGTTGCTCTCGCGGCCCTGATGATTGGTTGCGCAGAGAAGAACGAAGAGAAGGGTGTGACCTCCTATACCGCAGGTGAGCCCTATAAGAGTGTTGAGGTGGCACAGCCTGCCAGAACAAAGGCTCCCAAGAATATCATCTTTATGATTGGTGATGGTATGGGCTTGGAGCAGATTGGTACCGCTTGGGTCGCCAATAGGGGTACTTTGAATATGGAGAAGATGCCCTATGTTGGTTTGCAGCGTACCTACTGCCTCGATTGGCTTGTTACCGACTCGGCGGCGGCTGGCACTGCCCTTGCAACGGGTAGTAAGACCAATAAGGGTATGGTTGCCACTCTGCCCGATGGCACCGAACTGAATAGTATGTTGGTGAAGGCACAAGAGGCTGGCAAGCGTACCGGTGTGGTTGTGGTTTGCCGCCTGAATGACGCAACTCCCGCAACATTCTGCTGCCACGATGCCGACCGCGACAATGCAGAGGGTATCACTGCCGACTACCTCGACTGCGGTGTAGATTACATTGCAGGTGGTGGTATGAACTATTGGCGCGATGAGCGCACCGATGGTCGCGATATCTTTGCCGAGATTGGAGAGAAAGGGTATGCCACCTACGAGAATGTGGATGACCTTATGGGGGCCGATAAACTTCCCGTTGCGGCTGTTTTGGCACCTCTGGAATTGCCCTCGGCACTCAGTGGCGAGAGGGGCGATATGTTCCGCAATATGACCAAAAAGGCTCTCGAAATGCTCGATAAGGAGAACAAAGAGGGCTTTGTGATGATGGTTGAAGGCTCGTGTATCGACGACTGGCTGCACGCCAATAGGGTTGATGCCGCTGTGGAGGAGATTTTGGACTTCGACAGGGTTGTTGGCGACGTTTTGGAGTGGGCCGAGAAGGATGGCGAAACATTGGTTGTTGTCACCGCCGACCACTGCACAGGTGCTATGACTCTCCTTTGGGGTGATATCGCCAGCGGTACCGTTGAGGTGAACTTCGCCAATGAGGGCCACAACGGTGTGATGGTACCATTCTTTGCCTACGGTGCAGGTGCCGAGAAGTTCGATGGCGTGGTGGAGAATGCCGAGTTGTCGAAGATGATTTCGGACTACATTAAATAGAAAAAACGGACTAATATGGAGCGTATGGCGAAGATGTTGATTCCCTTGATGGCGGCATTGCTGTCGGTGGGTTGTGTGATGGAAGAGGCTACCGATTTTCACGACTACGAGCGCAAAGAGCTTAAAAGCGAGATTACGGGTGTGCAGCCTATGACGGGCATTGTGGTGTGGAACACATCGAGTTCCAACAGGCAGGAGTATGTGCAGTTGGAGTTCTCCTATATGCTCTATAATGAGGTCTGTAAAGAGAAAGACGTCTTCGATTGGACCCCTATGGATAGGCTCTTGGAGCAGGTAGCAGCAAGGGGAAATCAGGCGATTGTTCGTTTCCGCTATACCTACCCAGGCTACACCTCGGCAGTGCCCGACTACATTAAGGCTCTGCCCGACTATGAGCAGCGCACTGCAAAGAGCGAGGGTAGGGATACAGAGTTCCCCGATTGGCGTCACCCCGAGCTCCAAAGGTTCCACAAGGAGTTCCACCGTAGGTTTGCCGAGCGTTACGATAGGGATCCACGATTGGCATTTGTCCAGACAGGATATGGCCTCTGGGCGGAGGACCACATCTACGATGGTTTGCGCATTATGGGCCAAACATTCCCCAGCAAGGAGTTCCAGAAGGAGTTTTTCCTCGGTATGGACGAGTGGTTTGAGGATTGCTCGTGGAGCATCTCGATTGATGCGGGCGATTCGACCTATGGCCCCTTCCAGATGGATTCTGCGTTGCTCGATTTGCACTTTGGTAACTTCGACGACTCGTTTATGAGCGAGGACCACGATGACTACAACACAAGTATGTGGAAGATTTTTGGCGAGGAGAGGTATAAACACTCACCCTTCGGTGGAGAGTTCAACTATTACACCACCGACGACCAGCGCCACTGCCTCGACAGGGAGGGTTGGCACGGCCGTTTGTTCGAGGATGAGGTTGCCAAGTTCCATATGACCTACATCATCGGCAACGACCAGCCTCGTTACCAGAAGGCCGATAGGATTAAGGAGGCCGCTATGTCGATGGGCTATGAATATACCATCCTCGACTACCGTGTGAAGGGTACTTCGGTTGTGGTGGATATTAAGAACACGGGTGTGGCTCCCATCTACCGCGACGCCTATGTAGCCGTTGGAGGTGTGAGGGGTGAGTACAACCTGCGCCAGCTCCAGCCCGGCGAGCATCAGTGGGTGGAGATTGAGAATTGCTACACCGAGGGCGCAGTGCCCACCATCGAGTGCGACCACTTGGTTAAGGGCCAGAAAATTGAGTATGCTGCCAATGTTGTGGCAGAGGTTGAGTAGGTAGAGTATGACTTTGGGCCGATATAAATCCATCCTTGTTGCGCTGCTGGTCACGCTTTGTGTGGCTTGTAGCGGAGGTGTGACCTCGCCTCTTGGTTGGTGGGATGATTTCAACCCCGAGGTGGTGATGGAGGATGTGACTGCGGCCGAGAAAGATTTTATGGCGTGGTCGGAGGCCTTGCTTGTGGCCGATACCGCTACCCAGAAGTTGGCTGTCGAGGAATTTGTGGAGGCTCTTGCCAAAGACGAGGTGTGCTACTACATCTACACCGAGTGGGCGGGTAACTATCTCTATGGTTTGGCCTCGCCCGTGCGCAATGAGTATGCTTTTGAGCAGATTCTGCGCGGGATTGCCACCGACGAGAGATTTGAGATGGCCGATAGGAGTTTCATTCCTCAATTGCTGGAAATCCTGACTCACAATAGGGTGGGAGATAGGGCCGAGAGGCTCAATATGCTTACTCCCGAGGGTGAAATGGTCGCCCTTTCCGACTTTGAGGGCCAGAGAGTGCTGCTGCTTGTGGTCGATACCACCTGTCCATCGTGCGTAGATATGATGAAGAGTGTGGAGCAGAGCCGAGAGATTACCAGGGCCGCACAGTATCAGGAGTTGGCGCTGGTGGTTGTGGCAATGGGGCAGAGGCCCGAGAGCATTGCCGACTTTGCGAACTCCAATACCGAGCGCGGTTGGCAGACCTTCTGCACCGGCCGAGGTGACTTGGAGAGGGCATACCACGATTTGGATGCCTCGCCCGTACTCTATCTTATTGGTGCGGATGGCACCATTGAGGTGGGTATGACTCGCAATGTGAAAGAGATTGAAAAGATGTTATAGATGTATAAGAGAAAAAATTCAAGGTGAGAAAGACCAATTGAATTTTGGTTAGTTAATGAAGGGAGAGGCGGAGTGTTGCATCAGCAACGCTCCGTTTCGTTTTTGGGGCATCATTACCGTTTTTTTGGGGGGACTCTTGTTTTCGGTGGGAGGTGAAATGGATGTGGCGAAAACGAAAAAGGGGGCACACCTTGCCCCCCCCTATGTGGTTTATTTGCGTTTTTTAGCCCCTTTTGAGCGCGCCAATGAACTTTTGCGACTCCATCCAAAGGTGCTCGGTTTGGAGCCATAATTCGCGGGCTTGCGCCTTCTTTGAGGGGTGGTCGGAGTCAATGTCGGCAAGGTACTCCTCGTCGGTGGGGTGACTCTCGGCTCGCCACTCGTTGAGGTAGGCAGAGTGGTAGCGCCCAAAGGTGGCAAGCTCCTTGCGGTTGAGTGAGCCTGTGCGCACAAAGTCGCTCCAAAGAACAAGTAGCGACCTCTCGGGGCTCTTCTCGGAGATGTCGGGGAGAATGTCGTCGAAACACTCCCACTCACCCATAGCAATGTAGGTGAAGGCGAGAAGGGTGGTGGCCTCCAAGTGGTCGTCGCTATCCACGTCGAGCACCATCTCGAAGCCCGCAGCCGCCATCTCCCAATCGCTCACAAGAAAATGGTCAACGGCCGAATAGTAGGTCGAAAGTATCGCGTCGCGTGTGTATCGATCCTCCCAATCCAACTCTATGGCCTCATCCTCGGGGAGTAGTTCCACGAGGGCCTGCATAGCCTCGAAACGTATCTCGCAGGCCTCCTCGTAGCGTCCCTCCTGCTCCGCCTTGCGTGAGCGTGTAAGGGCCGAGGTGAAATCCATAGCACCACCTCGGGCGCTGTCGTTACGCTCGATGCGGAAGTTTTGATTGAGGGTGGGAGTGAGTGTGTTACTTGCCATAGGTGTATACTTTTTTGAGCATAAATGCCGAAATTAGAGCCGTGAAAAGGCCTCCCCATAGGTAGGCTACAAGGCGGTTCTCCATACCAAACATTAGAGGTGAAACAAAAATGTAACTCGAACAAACATAGGTCATTACAATGGCAGGGATGAGCGCCAACCAGATATTCTTACCCTTGCTGTGAAGCCACACAGTTATGGTCCAAAGGGTGAATACCGCGAGGGTCTGATTGGCCCACGCAAAGTAACTCCAAATGGTGCCAAAGGGAAGGCAAAGAATGATTACCAAGCCGAGGGCAAAGATGGGCACGCAGACCATTAGACGTTTCGAAAGGCTCCTCTGCTCAATGCCAAACATATCGGCCGCAATGAGCCTTGCACTACGAAAGGCAGTGTCGCCCGAGGTGATAGCACACGCCACAACACCAAAGATTACAAAGACAGCAAGCACCTCTCCGAGGGTGGCTGTGGCAATCCTATCGACCAAAATTGCCGCCTTGCCACCATACTCCGCAATGGCTCCGTTGAGCCCCTCAACTCCACCCCAAAAGGCCATACCAATGGCGGCCCAAATGAGGGCTATGACACTCTCGGAAATCATCGCTCCGTAGAACACCACGCGGCTCTCGTTCTCGTTGCGCATACAGCGAGCCATAAGGGGCGATTGGGTGGCGTGGAAGCCCGAAATGGCACCACACGCAATGGTCGTAAAGAGCATTGGCACAAGCGGGAAGCGCTCGGAATCGGCCTTCATATTCTTGAACCCCGCAAACTCTGGAATCTGACCACCATACTCGGTGAAGAGTGCCCAGAGGATGCCCACAGCCATAAAGATGAGCAGACCACCAAAAATGGGGTAGATTTTGCCAATTACCTTGTCAATGGGCAGGAGTGTAGCCACCAAATAGTAGACCAAAATCACCGCCAGAATGATGATGAGCAGGGTGGAAAATGTGTGTCCCGCAGGGCTGGCAAAGGCTACATCGGAGAGCGCAGGGGCATTGATGCGCTCGGCAATGAGCTCGGCAGGCTGCGACATAAAGACCGCACCCACAAGAATCATCAGCAGCACCGAGAACCAACGCATAACCGTCTTGGTGTCACCACCCAAGTATTTGCCCACAATCTCGGGGAGCGAAAGTCCGCCATTGCGCAGAGAGATAACGCCCGAAAAATAGTCGTGCATCGCACCAAAAAAGATGCCACCAACCGTAATCCACACAAATGCCACAGGACCATAGGCAGCACCCAAGAGAGCACCAAAAATTGGACCGAGGCCTGCGATGTTAAGTAGCTGAATAAGAAAGGTTTTCCAGCGAGGCATAGGGATGTAATCTACGCCATCATACATCGTTTTTGAAGGCACCTCGGGTGTGTTGCGGATGGCAGCCACGCGGTCGAGATAGGCGCCATAGAGGAAGTATGCCACCACGAGCGCCACAAGGCAAATGATAAAGGTAATCATAGTAGTTTATGAGTTTTTTTTGTTACCGCGAAAGTACGAAAAGGATTTGATAATTGAAAATGGGTAGTTGAGTTTTTTGCAATCCTTTGATAAAGGGGGGGGACTTCAAAGGTCGCGGGTTCGAGTGGCACCTCCATTTACGACACAAGGGACGGCAAATGCCATCCCTTGTGTCGTGAGCCGAAAGCGGGACTCGAAACTCGCGGCGCCGATGCGCCCACGAGTGGGTTATATTTACAATCCTCCCAAACCCTCCTTTGAAAAGGAGGGCTTCAAAGGTCGCAGGTTCTCGTATCTGCACCACCACAAAGCACAAGAGGAAAGCGCAGATTGCGCTTTCCTCTTGTGCTTGAGCCGAAAGCGGGACTCGAACCCGCGACCTTTTCATTACGAGTGAAACGCTCTACCACCTGAGCTATTTCGGCACCGAGGCCGATGTTGATTCGGCTATATCGGGCGCAAAGATACAACGGGGAATGCAAAATGCAAAATTCAAAATGCAAAATTCAAAATGCAAAATTGCGATTAAGTGATGGTATGGCATTTTTGCAAGGAGAGAAGATTAGTACAAAAAAATGTATCTAAACGGTAAAAGTGGAGGCTTTGTTGTGCTTTTCACCAAAAGTTTTTTTATATTTGCAACATATTACTGAAATAGACGGAGAGTGTAAGTTTATTCTTGAATGGCTGTGATTGAAGGCTCTTCAAGTAAAAGAGTAGGCCAGAATCATTTTGCGTCATATCCTCTGGATATGGATGAGGTGGAGAGGCTTGTTTTTTTGCGAGAATAGATACAGTCATATGGTGTTCAGAATAGGTTTTCAGCGCCACGCTCCCTATAACTACTGACTTGCCACATAGACGCTGGGTGGTACACTTAAACTTTTATCTATTATGAAGAAATTTTACATGGTCTTGGTCGTTGCTATGACCGGAATGATGCTCACTTCGTGCTCGTTTGGTGGCAAAATGTTTAGTCCCGACCCCAGGGTAGAGGTGAAATTGTCGGAGGCACAGGAGTATGCAAACTCGGCTCCCAAAGGTGTTTTGCGTGCAGTAGGTGAGGCTACTGGTGTTGAGCAGGGCTGGACCGCAAGGGAGGCTACCGCTATGGCTCGCGCAAATCTCGCAGAGCAGATTTCGGCAAAGGTTATCTCGGGTGTTGAGATGTATCGCAACAGCTACACCAAAACCGCTATCACCAAAGATGAGGTTAAGACCGTTAAGGATTCGGAGGGTGGCGACCAGCAGTCGATTTTGCAGGTTTGCGAGCAGTCGGTTTCGGGTGCACGTCCTGTGAAGACTTCGACCTATATGCTCCCCAATGGTACCTACCAGATTTTCGTATGCGTAGAGGCTGATGTTGAGTCCGTTGCACAGTATGTTACCGAGAACGACACCGTGCAGCAGCTCATCAGCGACGACGAGCGCGTGAAAATCGAGTACAACCGTGACCAGTTTAGGCAGAGAATCAACGAGGCTTTGGCACAGTAGGTTTTTTGAAATCTTTTTGTAGAGATATTTTGTGAGGACTATGAGATATAGTGCAAGTAGACTTAAACTATTCTTCATTCACATTATATTGGTTTTTCCGATGTGTGTTTGGGGACAAACTTATGACCAAATAACCACATCGTCGGAATATGTATATGGCGAGGGCGAGGCGGCGTCTGCGGTGCAGGCGGACCGCCAAGCCTTGGCCGCTATCTCCGAGCAGATAAGCGTTAAGGTACGCTCGGAGTTTGAGATTCACAACCGCAAAACAACAAACGATATTATCAACACCTACTCCTCTTCGACCTTGACCAACTGCAAGAAAATGGTGTTGGAGAATGGTCCCGAGAGGTACCGCATCTTGCGATATGTACACAACGACGAGATTGCTCGTATGTTCAAGTCGCGAGAGTTGAAGGTGCTCGAAATGGTGGGCATTGCACAGCGTGCCGAGGAGGAGAGAAAGTATGATGTGGCGCTGAAACACTACTATTGGGCACAGCTGCTGTTGGAGACGCTGACCTACCCCAATGAGCTCTATTGTGATGCGCCAGATGGAAGCAAACAAGAGGTGGTTTTGTACATCCCTTTGAGGATGAATGAGATTCTCGATGGCCTCGCCTTCGAGTTCGGTGGCTACGCCTCGGACGACAAGACCCTTGCAACCATCTATGTAACCTATAAGGGTGCTCCTGTGTCCTCGCTTGACTATACCTACTGGGATGGTATCAATTGGAGCGCACCCACACAAGCGAGGGACGGTTTGAGTGCCGTGGAGTTGAGGGCGAACTCCAATGTTTCGTCTATCAACATTAAGATTGAACATATGTATGAGCAGGAGATGTATATCGATCCTGACTTTCTCAATATTGCGGAGTATTTTGTTCCCAAACAGAATCCCAAGTCGCACAAAAACTCCATCCAACTTATCGACCCCACGCCCGCCGAGGTGGTTACGAATAACCAAGAGAATTTGAGGGTGCAAGATGTTGTTACTGGCCCCAACCTTGTGAATGCGGAGGCTATGGCGGAGGCGGTAGCTGCTGCTGTGGCTGCTGCTGTGGTTGAGGCTGTGTCGGGCTCGGTGGTGAAATCGGCCGCAGGAACTCCTGCCGCGACTGTGGCACCTACTACAACATCAGAGGTTCCTGCCAAGTCGGAGAGTGCGGCGCCAGCAGAGGGTGTTGTGGCGGAGGCAGAGAGTGCCGAAGAGGGTGCGACGGTTCAGACGCCCGTAGAGGTGGCAGAAGAGAGTGCCGAAACAGCTGCGGTGGTGATTGTGGAGAATATTGAACACTACAAGGCCACAATCGGCACCATTGTGAAGGCTATCAATGGCCGTAAGTATGAATCTGCTCGCCCCTACTTTACCGAGGAGGGCTACGATATCTACTCCAAACTTATCACCTATGGTCGAGCAAAGACCTTGTCGGGTATGGGTTTCAACCCCTTGGAGAGTATCGAAGTGGTTAAGTTTGAGGATAGCTACATCTGTCGTAGCATCCCTATGCAGTTCTCCTTCTCGGGTAACAAGAGTTTTGTGGAGAGTGTTGTCTTTGTATTCAATGAGGAGGGAAAGATTGCCTCTTTGCAGTTTGGCTTGGAGAGGATTACGGTCAATGATATTTTGAGCAAGAGCCAGTGGAGTACAAGTGCGAAGCTGATTCTCATCAACTTCTTGGAGAATTATAGGACTGCCTTTGCCCTCTCGCGTATCGACTACCTCGACTCAATCTTCTCGGAGGATGCACTGATTATCACCGGTAGGGTGGTGACGCGCACCAATGTGGAGGGACAGATTAACCTCCAAAACCAAAAACAGATTGTTCTCAACCGCCAGACCAAGAGTGAGTATATCAACAATCTCCGCCGAAGCTTCAAGAGCAAGGAGTATATCAACCTCCAATTCTCCAACTTGGAGATTTTGAAGATGGATAGGGGTGCCAACGAGATATACTGTATGGAGATTAAGCAGGACTACTACTCGTCGAACTATGCCGACACGGGCTATTTGACATTGGTGGTTGATGTTACCGAGCGCGATTTGCCAATCATACACGTTAGGACTTGGTTGCCAGAGCCCGATCCGCAGTTTGGTGTCTTCTCGGCAGGTCATTTTTAGAGAATCGTAACACCCTAATGCACAAAACAAGAGTTCTCACCCGATGAAGAAAATATACCTCCTACTATGTATGGTTCTCGCCATCTCGGTAGGTTACTCCCAGAATCAGACTCTCACGGTGGATGAAGAGTTGATGGAGGATGGGAACGACCTTGATGCGAGAGTCTACTTCCCAAAACTTGATATCAACGATAACCTATGTGCGTTGATAAAAGTAGTAATGATAAACACACCCAATAACCCTCTGACTTTGGAAGTCGGAGGGTTAGGTGTTGTTGATCGCGTGGAGAAAGAGAGTGGTGAGGTTTGGTTTTATGTGCCGGCAAAGGTGAAAAATTTATTTTTCAAATGTGCTGGCTATAAGTCACTTGCCCCAGTGGCTGTGAATTTTAGAGAGGGCGCGGTCTATCGCATTACCTTGAAGGCAACATCTTTGAACAGTGGGGAAAAGGGTGCAAAAGAGGAGCCTAGTAGGAAGAGTAATGAACATCTGACCTTCAAGGGTGTGCCCCTGAAAGGCTCTCTCAATAGATTTGTGAAGAAGATGGAGGCGGAGGGTTTCAGCCGCCCAATCTATAAGGAGGGATGGGCCACAATGGAAGGTGGCACATTTGCAGGTTTGGATGGGTGCGATTTGAGCATCTATACCATAGGCAAGCGAGCAACCGTCTATTCGGTGTGTGTGAAGTTTGCCAATCAGAACACCTGGGATACGCTCTACTACAACTACGCCTACCTGAAAATTATGCTGGCCAAAAAGTATGGCGAACCTGCGTTGTGTGTGGAGGATATGCCCTCCGAAAGAGTGCTCGACGATAGGGAGGTTTTCGAGGGGTTGAGAACGGGGAGTGTGACCTTCATCACAAGCTTCCACCTCCCCGAAGGATTCATAACCCTCTGCATAGAGAGCCTCGGGTATAGGGACTATAACTATGTTACGCTCACCTATACCGACAGAGAAAACTCCGAGCCGGTGAGGACGAGTGCGGGGGATGATTTGTAGAGAACCCCAAGGAGTGAGCCCGAAAGATTGAATGATTTGAAAAATATAGAATAAATATAGCCCAAAGTATTAGCAATGAAGAGACTACTTGTACTGCTTTTTGTTACTGCAATTTCTGTGGCGGTAAGCTACGCTCAAAATCCCAACCTTACGGTGGAGGGGAATGTTGTGGAACTTACCACCGACCTTGATGCGAGAGCATACTTCCCCAAGAGAGATATCAACGATAAGTTGTGTGCGCTGATTAAGGTTACACTCACCAACACGTTGCGCAATCCGCTGACTCTGGAAGTTGGAGGTTTGGGTGTTGTGGCCCGTGAGGAGAAGGAGAATGGCGAGATTTGGTTCTATGTCCCCGCACAGGTGAGAAACCTCTCGTTTAAGTGTGCAGGCTATATAGCACCCGCACCCATTCCTGTTGTTTTCAAGGAGGGTACCGTCTATGGTATCACCCTGAATCCTGGCGCGGTGGTGGAGATGGTGACAAATGCTGTGCTCTCGACCAACTACCTGAAATTGAGGGTTGATGTGCCCAATGTGACAATCTCGTTGGGACACACCGAGGAGTATGAACTCTTCTCCCAAATCATCAGCGAGAATGAGTTTGCCGAGTATCTCGACTATGGCACCTACTACTTCAAGATTGAACACCCACTCTATGAAACCTATAAGGGAAAGGTGGAGCTCAATGGTTCGACACCCAAGCAGGAGATTTCTCTCTCTCCCGCATACGGCTATCTGGATATCAACTCCACACCCGAGGGGGCTACCATCTATATGGATGGCAAAAAATTGGGCGTTACCCCCTACTCAATAGAGGAGGCCCTGCCCCGAGGCCCCAAGGAGTTGCGCTTGGAGTTGAATGAGTATTACAGTTCGAGCACAAGTGTAACTATTGCCGGAGATGGCTCGCGTCAGACAGCCAATATCACCCTGCGCCCTCGCTTTGCAGATGTCACCCTGGTGTGTGAAGATAGCCAGGCGGAGATATGGATTGATAGTGAGTTGAAGGGTGTTGGTACTTGGAGAGGTCGTCTGCGTAGCACCTCTAAACACTTGGTGGAGACAAGGAGGGCAGGACACCGTAGCCAATCTACACACATCTCGCTCACCGATGGTGGTACAATTACACAAACACTGAAAGCTCCTGTACCCCTCTATGGTAACATCAATGTGACAACCACTCCTATCGGTTGTACCATCAAGATTGATGGAAATGTTGTGGGCGAAACCCCCTATATTGGCCAATTGTTGGTGGGCGAACATAAGATTGAACTCTCGAAGTATGGCTACAAATCCGAGATTTTGTCTGCCGAGGTGATTCACAACGAGGTTGTGAGTGTCAATAGAACGATGGAGAAAGGTGGTGCGTTCACCGAAGTTATGGTGTCGTGTGTTGATAAGGAGGCCGAAATCTATATGGACGACAATCTGCTCGCCAAGGGTGAGTGGCAGGGCCGTGTCTATGAGGGTGAGCACACCTTTGAGGCTCGCAAAGCAGGTTATGTATCCAACATTAGGAAGGAGTTCATCTCTGGTACGGCGAGGATGAATATCTCTCTGATGGCTCCCAGGAGGGTATATGGTACCCTCACCGCCGAGGGTACAAGGTTGGCAAAGGTGTCAATCTACTCGTTTGCAACGGGCGAGAGTACCGAGTATAACCTCGGACAGTTGAGGGGGTTGCGAATGCCTATTGGTGAGTATGAGGCCTACGCCTATAAGGAGAACCACCACGACTCGCCCAAGCAGAAATTTACGATTTTGGCAAATCAGGATACCAAGCTCGGATTCTTCCTCGAAGAGATGGAGTCGCGCAGAGTGGAGGAGGAGCCTATCGCTCCCGAGCCCAAAGTTGAGCCCAAAGTTGAGCCCAAGGTTGAACCTGCTGTTGAGCCCAAATTGGAGCCCGAGATAGAGTATGAGAACTATAATAGCAAATTTGTCACCGAGCTCACCTACGATGGAGCATACATTGGTGGCAATGTCGGAATGTTCTTCGGCAAACGTTTTGGCCTTTATGGCTCTTTTGCAGCCGGACTTTCGGATATAGGCTCGGAGTTCTCGGTTGGCCCGATGTTCCGCATTGGCAACTTTGCGGGTGTCGATACCCAAGTTTTTGCAGGTATCGGTTTCAACCAATTTAAGAATGACGCCAAGATTGATGCAGGTGTGCGCATTGGCTACGACCTTTTGAAGGGTGTGGGCGGCAAGACCTGTATTTCGTTTGGCTTTACCTACGATGGAAGTGCCCCCGATGGAATTGTAATCTTCCCCAAGATTGGTATCGGTATCCTCTGGGGCAGAGGTAAATAGTCGTGAAGGGTAGAGTAGATTCGAAGAGAACGGTTTGTATTATGAAGAGATTTTGTCTGATACTCTGCTGTGTGCTATTTGCAGTGGTGAGCTATGCCCAGAAGGTGCCCACCATTGTGATGGATGGTGGAGTTGAGGAGAAAAGTACCGACCTTGATGCGAGGTCATACTATCCCAAGTACGATATCAACGATAGGTTGTGCTCACTTGTTAAGGTCACGATAATCAACTGGCCCAAGAACCCTCTGACGTTGGAGGTCGGAGGCTTGGGTGTTGTAGATCGTGTGGAGAAGAGGGAGTTGGGAGAGATTTGGTTCTATGTGCCCGCACAGGTTAAGAATTTGCGATTTAAGTGCGCGGACTATATCACCCCCGAGCCCATACCTGTGAGCTTCAAGGAGGGAACGGTCTATACCATAAGACTCGTTGCCGATACGGTGGTTGAGACTATTACGAAGGTGGCATTGTCGAGTAATTACTTGAAACTTGGCATTAGTGTACCAAATTGTAAGATTTCGTTGGGCAAGACTACGGGGTACGAATTACTGTCAACGTATAGCAAGAGTGGCAATTTTGCCGAAAGGCTCGAATATGGTATCTATTACTACAAGGTTGAACACCCCGACTACGAAACTTTCTATGGCGTGGTGGAGTTGGGTGCTGCAACCCCCAAGCAGTTGGTCACCCTTATCCCCGCATTTGGTTATCTGGATATCTACACCTCACCAGCAGGTGCAACAGCCTATATCAATGGCAAGGTGGTGGGAACAACCCCTTGTAGTGTGAATGACCCCTTGCCCAAGGGTGTGGTAGAGGTCTTCTTGGATATGGATGACTACTACACTGTAACAAAAGAGGTTACCATTGTGGGCGATGGCTCGCGCCAGAGTATTAGTGAGGTGTTGCGCCCACGCTATGCGACCGTTACTCTCACCTGTCCCGATTCCGAGGCGGAGATTTGGATGGATAACGAATTTATGGGTAAAGGTAGTTGGCGAGGTCGTCTGGGTAGTATGACCAAACACTTTGTGGAGACGCGAAGGGTGGGATACTATCCACAGTCGGTCTATATCAATGTTGAGGATGGTGCAGATATGGTGCAGACACTGCCTGCTCCCAAGGCCATCTACGGTATTTTGGATGTGACCACCGAACCCTTTGAGTGTCAGATTGCTATCAATGGAGAGGTTGTGGGCGAAACACCCTATATCAATCAGTTGCTTGTGGGTGACTATGAAGTTGCCCTTTCGAAAGAGGGCTATGTGGATGAGGTATTCACTGCAACAATTGCCTACAACGAGACACTGACACTCCATAAGGAGTTGATTGCAAATGTTGTGCCCGAGCCCGAACCTACCCCTGAACCCGAGCCAGAGCCTATTCCCGAACCCGAACCACTTCCGGTACCCGAGCCACAGACCGAGCCTACTCCCGAGCCAGAACCTACTCCCGAGCCCGAGCCACAGACCGAGCCTACTCCCGAGCCAGAACCTACCCCCGAACCCGAGCCAGAGCCCACTCCTGAACCCACCCCCGAAATAGAATCGGGACAAACACTCGAAGAAGAGCCAGTGACGGAGGGAGCTGTGACGGAGGGAGCTGTGACGGAGGGAGAGTCCGAGGAGGAGATTCCCGAGGAGCCCGAGGTTGTTGAGGATCCTGTCTATGGTAAGGTGGATATTATGCCCACCTTTATGGGTGGAGGTATCAATGAGTTCCGCAATTGGGTGAAACGCAAGTATAAGTACCCCTACGAGGCATCTTCGTATGCAATTGAGGGTAAGTTGGTTATCAGGTTTGTGGTTGAGAAGGACGGTAGTATTGGTGACATAAGATTCCTCCAATCGCCCCACGAATCCTTCGAAAAAGAGGCACTTCGTGTATTCCGCGATGCGCCCTATTGGACTCCTGGTTACCACCAAGGAGAGTTGGCGCGTGTGCAGTTTGTACTGCCCATGGATTTCCGTCTGTACTAATGATTTGGAGAGCTGTCTGATATAAAAAGGAGAGTTGATTATGAAACGGTTGAGTTGGATACTATATTTGGTCTTTACCATATCGGTGTGTAATGCCCAGCAGACGCCTACCATCACAGTGGAGGAGGGTGTTAGGGAGATGACAACCGATTTGGATGCAAGGGCATATTTCCCCAAGAGTGATATCAACGATAGGTTGTGCGCCTTGTTGAAGGTGACCGTTGCCAACGAGTTGCGCAATCCGCTGATATTGGAGAATGGTGGTTTGGGTGTGGTGGCTCGTGAGGAGAAGCCCAATGGTGAGGTGTGGTTCTACCTGCCCGCGCAGACCAAAAACCTATATTTCACCTGTAAGGGCTATAAGCCCCTCGCCCCTATCCCCGTTGTCTTCAAGGAGGGAACCGTCTATCGCCTTACACTCAACCCCTCGGTGTCGGCTACGGTGATTTTCGATGCGATGCTCTCCACCAACTACTTCAAATTGGCTGTGAGCGAGCAGGGTACGCTCATTTCGATGGGTAAAACCAAAGAGTATGAACTCTTTACGAAAAATATCGACGAGCATAACTTTGCCGAGATGCTCGACTATGGCACCTACTACTACAAGGTGGAGCACCCCCTCTTTGAGCCCTATTTGGGAGAGGTTACCATAGACGCTTCGACCACCAAGCAGGAGATTACACTCACCCCCGCATACGGCTATCTCGACATCGAAACAACCCCCTCGGGCGCAGTGGCATACGTCAATAATAGGCGAATTGGTACCACGCCGTGTAGTGTGGAATGGCGCCTCCCAAAGGGCAGTGTGGAGTTGCGATTGGTGTTGGATAACTACTACACCTCCACCACACAAGTGACCATCGTGGGCGATGGCTCGCGTCAGAGGGTGAGCCAAAACCTCAAACCACGATTTGCAGATGTTACCATCACCTGCCCCGATGGTGAGGCGGAGATTTGGGTTGATAACGAGTATAAAGGCAAAGGTAGTTGGAGCGGCCGCTTGGGTAGTATGACCAAACACTTTGTGGAGAGCCGCCGAGAGGGCTATAAGTCGCAGTCGCTCAATATTACAGTGCAGGAGGGGGTGGATGAAACCCACACCATCTCGGCCCCCGTACCTCTCTATGGCACCATAAACATCACCACCACCCCTCTCGATTGTACCATTGCTATTGACGGCAAGGTGGTGGGTGAGAGCCCCTATATCGGCAAATTGCTCGTGGGCAACTATGAGGTAACCTTGTCGAAGGATGGCTATTTGCGCACAACATTCCCTGTGACCATTGAGAACAACAAGGTACTCGATGTGGCAAAGGTACTCGAAAAGGGTAGGCTCAAAGCAGACGTTCAGATAAACTGCGTGGATGTGAGCGCGGAGATGTTTGTCAATGGTAAGAAGTTGAGTTCGATAGGGGCGTGGAAGGGTACTCTCGAAGAGGGTAACTACACCATTGAGGCTCGCAAAAATGGGTGCGTTCCGAGCAAAATAGATGTACGCATAGAGGGCACCGCACCTCGCACACTCACGCTCAATGCCCCCAAGGAGGCCAATGGAACACTCTCAATCAAGAGCAGAAAAGGGGCAAACGTCACACTGCGCTCCACCAATCTCTCACGCACGGCTTACAATCTCGAAGAGTTGCAGGAAAAGAGCCTTCCTGTGGGAAAATATAAGGCGTTTGTTACCAAGAAAGGGTATAAATCATCCTCGGAGGTGGATTTTGAGATAAAGGATGGCGAACACGTCGATTTGGACCTGATGTTGGAGTCACTCTATACCCCTGCGGAGCGTTTGAGGAATTGGTGCTTTGACCCTGCAAGCCACTCCTACGCAGGTAGATATTTCGCAGAGGCCACCTGGGATGGTGTCTATTGGGGTGCCAACCTGGGAGTATTCCTCGGTAGGGAGAGTGGCGGCCATCTGGGTATCCACGGCTCGCTGGCAATAGCGAAAAATGGCGCAAGCGAATTTGCCGTAGGCCCGCTGTTTAGGTTGGGGGTGCTGGGTAGTGTCGAGAGCCACATCTATACGGGTGTGGGCTACAATACCTACCTACAACAACCCAAATATGAGGCAGGCTTGCGATTTGCCTACGATTTTAGGGATTCAAGGCTGAACCTATCGAGCCTCTCGGTGGGCGCGGTTTATATTGCTGGCACACTCTTTCCCAAATTTGGCGTGTCGATTCCCATTTGGTGGAGAGAATAACGGATGGAGTTATCTGTTGGACTAACAACACAACAATAGATGTAAACGAAAAAAAGATATACTACTATGAAAAGATTACTGGCTATTTTATCGGTTTTGGTGCTGTCGAGCGTGAGTGTGATGGCGCAGGTGAGTCAAGAAGAGTATGCCCGCAAGCGCAAAGAGGGCTTCGAGGCATACAAAAAACAGAAAACCGAGGGACTTAAAAAGTACAACGAGGAGAAAAACCGCGAGTATGCAAAGTGGATGAGCAAGCGCTGGGAGCTATTCCAGAGCCATCAGGGAATCACACCTCCCCCCTCGCCCGACCCCGTGACTCCCCCCACAGTGGAGCCCGATGCAGTGCCCACACCTCCCAAGCAGGTGGTGGACGAAAATGCACCCATAGTTCTTGTGGAGCCTGCATCCGAATCCAAAGTGGAGCTTATTCCCCCCGCAGTGGAGCCATTGGGTGACCAGCGATACCTCTATGCCGACTACTACGGCTCGAAGATGAAGATTGCCTACACCCCCGCGATGGTTACCAAGATGACCGACTGCCAAGAGGGTAGTGTGGCCACAGCGTGGAGCCACCTCTCGGAGGGTACAAGTAACCTGTGGTTGAAGGAGCTCTTCGACTTGCGCAAAGAGTTTGAGTTGTGTGATTGGGCATACTACAAGCTTGTGCAGAAGGCGAGTGAGGCCCTCCTCGGAAAGGGTAACGATGCGGTGCTGTTGCAGGTATTCACTCTCGTACAGTCGGGCTTGAAGGTGCGTATGGGGCGCGAGGATGGCGACTTGCGTCTGCTCTATCCCTCGGCAATAGAGCTCTACGGCTACTCCTACATCCCTATTGATGGACTGAAATACTACGTTATGGCCAATGGCAAGGTGGGGGGTATCTACATCTACGACTCCATCTTCCCAGGTGAGGTGTTGCCCTCGTCGCAGATTACCATCCCCGATTTGTCCAATGCACCCACTGTTCGCCAAACGCACGTTTCGGATAGGTATCCCAATATGGCGGTGACTGCCAGCACGAGCTTCAACCTTATGGAGTACTACGAGGAGTGCCCCCGCAGCACTTCGTGGCAATACTACGCCAATGCGAACCTCAGCGACAACCTCAAAAAGCAAATCTACCCCAAACTCCGCAGGGAGATGGAGGGTTTGAGCGCGATGGAGGCCGCCAATATGCTCATCAACTTTGTGCAGACGGGCTTTGAGTATAAGACCGATGACGCACAGTTTGGCTACGAGAGGCCCCTCTATGGCGACGAGATGTTCTACTATGAGTTTTCCGACTGTGAGGATCGCTCGATTCTCTACTCCATTTTGGTGCGCGACCTGCTGGGACTGGATGTTGTGCTGCTGCACTTCAAGAACCACTTGGCTACGGCTGTGCGCTTCCCCTCGGAGGTGGAGGGTGATTACTTGCTGGTGGGTGGCGATAGGTATATCATCTGCGACCCTACCTACATCAACGCCACCATCGGTATGACAATGCCCGGTATGGCAGATAAGTTGGAGAACATTATTGCACTGAACTAATCCTGCATACCTTCAGAATCTCCATTTTGCGGGGAAGGGTATGGGATAACGGATTATGATAAAACGAGATACTATGAAGAGATTTTTGTTACTATGTGTTACAGCCTCGATGGTGTTGCTCTTGGGGTGTGAGTCGGTATTCGATAGGGGAGTATGGATGAGATACGATTCCCTACTCGAGCGTGCCCAGGAACTCGAAAATCGCATTGTGTTGTATGAACAGGAGTGTTTCAAGATAAACACCAATATCGATGCGATACGAACCATTCTCGCCGCCCTCGAACAAAACGACTCGATAACCTCCATTGCTCCCATTAAGCAGGGCAGTGAGGTGATAGGCTACACCATAACTTTCTCTCATAGCGAGCCTATAACTATCTACCACGGCACCGACGGCACCGATGGCACCGATGGTACAGATGGCTATATTGGTCTGGATGGCTATATTCCCAATATTGGCGTAAAGAAAGACGCTGATGGCTACTACTATTGGACTATCGACGGTGAATGGCTCTTGGATGATAATGGTCAGAAAATCAGGGCCGAAGGTCTTGATGGTAAGGATGGTGAGGATGGCATCGGTGGTGCCGATGGCGAGGATGGCAAGGATGGTGAGGATGGCAAAGATGGCGTCACCCCACAACTTGAAATCCGAGATGGCTACTGGTGGGTATCCTACGACAATGGCTCATCGTGGCAACAATTGGGCAAGGCTGTGGGTGAGGATGGCACCGATGGCACCGATGGCGCAGATGGTGAGGATGGCACCGATGGTATCAACGGCTCCGACCTCTTCGAGAGCATAACTTGGGACGATGAGTTTGTCTACTTCACCCTCTCTGACGGCACCGTCATCGCAATCCCCCTCGCCACTGCCAATGGTGGTAGTGTGGAAGAGCCACCCGTTGTTATTAAATACACCTCGACCGATGGCAATATCGTAGAACCTTACGATGCGATTGCTTTCAATGCAAATATTGTATCCAATACCTACGAAAACGGTCAGGGCGTGATTACTTTTGATGGCAATGTTACTTCGATTGGATGGTGTGCATTCTATAATTGTTCGAGTCTTGCGAGCATCACCATTCCCGATAGTGTTACCGAGATTGGATATCAAGCATTCGATAATTGTTCTAGCCTTGCGAGTGTGACCATTCCTGACAGTGTTACCTCAATTGGAGGGAATGCATTCTCTGGTTGTTCGAGCCTTACGAGTATAACCATTCCCGAGGGTGTTACTTCGATTGGATACGGTGCATTCAGATATTGTTCGAGCCTTGCGAGCATCACTATTCCCGATGGTGTTACTTCTATTAGATCTTATGCATTCGCTTATTGCACATCGCTGAAAGAGGTCTATTGCAAACCCACAATACCACCAACTGCAATACATAATTCCACCTATTGGGATGCCTTTGACGACAACGCTTCGGACCGCAAGATTTATGTGCCAACCGAGAGCGTGGAGGCGTACAAGACGGCCGAGTGGTGGAGCGAGTATGCCGATGCGATTGTAGGGTATGACTTTTAGTGTAGGGTGTTGAAATAGAGAGAAACAGAGATATGATAAAGAGATTGTGGATATTGTTGGCTATGGGCGCTATGGCGCTGATGGCGGGGTGTAAGAGTGAGGCAAGTGAGATGCTCGACACACTCGAAGACCGACTCGATGCACTCGAAGACCGACTCGATGGGCTGACAGAGATGTATCAGAGGCTCAATACCAATGTTGAGTCGCTCCAAAGACTCGTGGAGGCGCTCCAAAATATGGATGCCATCACCTACATCACACCCATTAAGCAGGGCAGTGAGGTGATTGGCTACACCATATCGTTCACCAACTCCGATCCCATTACCATCTACCACGGCACCGATGGCAAGGATGGTACCGATGGCGCGAATGGCTCCAATGGTAAGGATGGCTACTCGCCAACGGTGGGTGTGAAGAAGGATACCGACGGTGTTTACTATTGGACCATCGATGGCGAGTGGATGCTCGACGATGATGGTAACAAGATTAGGGTTGCGGGTGTCGATGGCGCCGATGGTGAGGATGGTGCCGACAACAACGGTGCGCTCGATGGTGAGGATGGCACCGATGGCGAGGACGGCACCGACGGCAAGGATGGCAACACCCCCCAGTTTGAGATTCGAGATGACTACTGGTGGGTATCCTACGACAATGGCTCCTCGTGGCAGAAACTCGGCAAGGCTACGGGCGAGAATGGCACCGACGGCGAGGATGGCACCGATGGTGAGGATGGTGCCGATGGCACCAATGGCGACACCATCTTCAAGGATATCACCTGGGATGAGAATTATGTCTATTTCACCCTCTCCGATGGCTCCATAATAGCCATACCTCTTGCCTCGGGCAGCAGCGAGGGTGGCGTTACTCCCCCCAAGAACCAAATTTGGTATACCTCGACGGATGGGAATGTGGTGACGCCCAATACTGCGAGTGCTTTCGGAGCAAATATTGTGTCGAACACCTACGAAAATGGCAAGGGAGTGATTACCTTTGATGGGGAGGTGACCGAGATAGGATATCAAGCATTCAGAGATTGTTCGGGCCTTGCGAGTATTACCATTCCCGATAGTGTTACTTCAATTGGAGAGAGAGCATTTTATGATTGTTCAAGCCTTGCGAGCATTACCATTCCCGAGGGTGTTACTTCGATTGGAAGTTCTGCATTCTTTGATTGTTCAGGTCTTGTGAGCATCACCATTCCCGAAGGAGTTGCTTCGATTGGAGATTATGCATTCTCTGGTTGTTCGAGCCTTATGAGTGCAACTCTTCCTAACAGTGTTACTTCGATTGGAGAGTATATATTCCATTATTGTAGGAGCCTTTCAAGTGTAACCATTGGCGATAGTGTTACTTCAATTGGGCATGCTGCATTCCGTTATTGTTCAAGCCTTGCGAATGTAACCATTCCCGAGGGTGTTACTTCGATTGGAGATTATGCATTCTCTGATTGTTCGAGCCTTTTGAGAATAACGATTCCCGAGGGTATTACTTCGATTGGAGAGACTGCATTCTATGGTTGTTTGAGCCTTGCGAGTATCATTATTCCCGAGAGTGTTACGGAGATTGGACATGATGCATTCAGAGGTTGTTCGAGCCTTGCGAGTGTATATTGTAAGCCTACAACTCCCCCAAGTGGAGGTTCATATATGTTTGGTTCCAACGCTTCGGGTCGCAAGATTTATGTGCCTGCGGAGAGCGTTGAGGCATACAAGACAGCGCAGTATTGGAGCAACTATGCCGATGATTTCGTAGCCTACGACTTCGAGAAGGGCGAGGTGGTGAATCTGGAAAACCGAAAAATCTACTACACCTCGACCAGTGGTAATGTCGTTACGCCCTACGATTCTGAAACATCTTATTTTGGCGCAAACATTGTGTCCAATACCTACGAGAATGGGAAGGGCGTGATTACTTTTGATGGCAATGTTACGAAGATTGGAGGTCAAGCATTCTATAAATGTTCGAGCCTTGCGAGCATAACCATTCCCGAGGGTGTTACTTCGATTGGAAGATTTGCATTCTATAATTGTTCGAGCCTTGCGAGTGTGACCATTCCCGATAGTGTGACTAAGATTGGAGAATATGCATTCGAATTTTGTACGAGCCTTGCGAGCATTACTATTCCCGAGGGTGTTATTTCGATTGAGGGTTATGCATTCTCTAATTGTACGAGCCTTGCGAGTATAACCATTCCCGATAGTGTTACTTCGATTGGGTATGCGGCATTCCGAGATTGTTCGAGCCTTGCGAGTATAACCATTCCCGATGGTGTTACTTCGATTGGAGAATTGGCATTTTACAGTTGCTCGGGCCTTATGAAGTTTGAGGGTAAGTTTGCATCGGAGGATGGTAGGTGCTTGGTTGTTGATGGTGTGATTAATTCGTTTGCAATTGGTTGTGGCCTGACTGAATACACCATTCCCGATGGTGTTACTTCGATTGGAGAGAGTGCATTCCGAGAGTGTTCCTCGCTGAAAAGCATAACCATTCCCGAGGGTGTTACTTCGATTGGAGAGAGTGCATTCCGAGAGTGTTCCTCGCTGAAAAGCATAACCATTCCCGAGGGTGTTACTTCGATTGGGAACTTTGCATTCTATAATTGTAAGAGCCTTGCGAGTGTCTATTGTAAGCCCACAATACCACCAACTGCAATACCCAATTCTTCGTCCTATTGGAAAGCCTTTAACAACAACGCTTCGGACCGCAAGATTTATGTGTCCGAGGAGAGTGTGGAGGTGTACAAGACAGCCGAGTGGTGGAGCGACTATGCCGATGCGATTGTGGGCTATGACTTTTAGGATATAATCCGTCTTGCCACGACTGCCGAATGGTAGGCGGTTGGCATCTACCGCGTTTTTAGGCTATTAGCTTTTAGCCATTAGCTGATGATATACGAAAAAGAGAAAAAAACGAGATACAATGAAGAGATTTTTGTTGGTTCTGGCGACAACCGCAACGATGCTATTGGCAGGATGTGGGCCGGATGTGATGGACTCCATCGCCGACCTCAATGACTATGTAGACCAACTCGAAGAGCGCATAGCAGCCTTGGAGCAAAGGTGTCAAACGATGAACGACGATATCGCGACACTCCAAGAGCTGGTTTCGAGGCTCCAAGGGGGAACAACCATTGCTGATGTGACCACACTCACCGATGGGGGTGGAAAGGTTGTGGGCTACACCATAACATTCTCCAATGGCGACACTATAACCATCAATAATGGTGAGGATGGTGCCGATGGTGAAGATGGTGCTGATGGTACCGATGGTGCCGACGGCTATGTGCCCACCATCGGTGTGAAGCAAGATAGCGATGGCTTCTACTATTGGACCATCGATGGCGAGTGGCTGTTGGATGACAAGGGGCAGAAAATCAGGGCCGTAGGCGAGGATGGCAAAGATGGAACTGATGGTGCCCACGGCACAGATGGCGAGGATGGCAAGGATGGTACCGACGGCAAAGATGGCAACACTCCCAAACTCGAAATACGCGCCGACGGCTACTGGTACGTCTCCTACGACAATGGCAACTCGTGGCACAAACTCGGTAAGGCTGTGGGCGAAGATGGCAAGGATGGCGAAGATGGCACCTCCCTCTTCAAGGATGTCACCTGGGATGAAGAATACGTCTATTTCACCCTCTCCGATGGGACGGTTATTACCATTCCTATGGAGGTGGATGCGGAGTGGGGTGTCACTGTGCGCGATGTTGAGTACACAAGTTTCGCAATGGACGTGACCGTCAGCAAGAGCGTCAAGAAGAACAACCACCTGATTAAGTGGGGCGTTGCTGATTTATACCTATATAATAAGAATAGAGAGAGGATCATTGATGCCGTTATCATAGACATCTACGATAGGGAGGATGGCTATGGTCCCTTCTTCTTCAACGAGAGTACCACGCTCTTTATCGACAAGGAACACTCCACCATAGTGCACGAGGGTGATGACCGTAATTGGCAGTTGTATGAAGTGCCCACAGCTGGTCAGCCCACGGTAGTTCTGTTTGGTGAGTTCGAGTGGGGCAATGTTCAGGATTTCTTGGGTTTCTCATACGGTGGCGAGTCTGAAAATATGGGCTACTACATCCCATTGTGTGATTGGGAAAAGTTAGAGTACGACCAGATGCACTCCGAGGTGGCGATAGACGAAAGCCCCTATTGGAATGGTGCCTACCACAAAGAACAGATAGTGATGAATAGCCCCATAGAGTTGGACGAAAGCCTTTTGAGCTTGGATGTAGATGCCACCACCGATAATGCGACAATTACGGTGACGGCCGGTGAGGGTATCGAGAAGGTGGCGATTATGGTCCTCGACCAGAGCCGCTATGACACTGCAATGAGCCGCCTTGACAACAACGAGGAGTATCTGCAATGGTTCGCAACCTCCGAGTCGTGTAGGGTGGGTGAGAAGAATTGGTCGAAGCATTTCGATCCCCGCGAGGAGCAGTATGGTGGCACCATTGTGACCAAGTTGAGCAACTTTATCTCGGAGATGGATAAGGCCTCGATGTTCAGGGTCTATGCCGTTGGTATGAAGGGCGACGCGGATGGCGATGGCACCCCCGACTACCACGAGCAGGTCTACAAAAACACCAACTTTACACTCCTCTCCGACAACCAGGTTATCTACTACACCTCCACGGATGGGAATGTTGTAACGCCCAATGATAAAAATGCTTTTGGCGCGAACATTGTGTCCAATACCTACGAGAATGGTCAGGGCGTGATTACCTTTGATGGCAATGTTACGCAGATAGAAGGATCTACATTCTTGAATTGTACAAATCTTACAAGCATCACCATCCCTAACAGTGTTACTTCCATTGGAAATTATGCATTCTATGGTTGTTCAAGCCTTGCGAGCATCACCATTCCCGATAGTGTTAATTCAATTGGATATGTGGCATTCCATGGTTGTTCGAGCCTTGCGAGTGTAACCATTGGCGAGGGTGTTGCTTCAATTGGAGAAGAGGCATTCAAGGGATGTTCGAGCCTTACAAAAATCACCATTCCAGAAAGTGTTACTTCGATTGGAGAGAATCCATTCTCTGGTTGTTCGAGCCTTGCGGAGTTCAGCGGTAAGTTTGCATCGGAGGATGGGAAGTGCTTGATTGTTGACGGTGTACTTAATTCGTTTGCTATTGGTTGTGGTTTGACAGAATACACAATTCCAGATGGGGTTACTTCGATTAGAAATTGTGCATTCAAAGATTGTTCGAGCCTTGTGAGCATCACTATTCCCGATAGAGTAACTTCGATTGGAAGTTATGCATTCTATGCTTGTTCGAGCCTTACGAGCATAACCATTCCCGAGAGCGTCACTTCGATTGAATATGCGGCATTCGCTTATTGCACCTCGCTGAAAGAGGTCTATTGCAAACCCACAACTCCACCAGCGGGAGCCTCTCGTATGTTTGATAGCAACGTCTGGGGTCGCAAGATTTATGTGCCCGAGGAGAGTGTCGAGGCGTACAAGACTGCCGAGTGGTGGAGCGACTATGCCGATGCGTTTGTCCCCTACGACTTCGAGAAGGGCGAGGTGGTGAATCTGGAAAGCCGCAAGATTTACTACACCTCGACCGATGGTAATGTCGTTACGCCCAACGGTTCTGGAACATATTATTTTGGCGCAAACATTGTGTCCAATACCTACGAAAATGGTCAGGGCGTGATTACCTTCGATGGCAATGTTACGAAGATTGAAAGTCAAGCATTCAATAATTGTGCGACCCTTGCTACCATCACGCTCCCCGAGAGTGTTACTTCGATTGGATATTATGCATTCGGGCATTGTTCTAACCTTGCAAGCATCCTCATCCCCGAGCGTGTTACCAAGATAGGAATTGGTGCGTTTCAGGAATGTTCGAGCCTTTCGAGCATCACCATCCCCGAAAGTGTTACTTCGATTGGAGATAGTGCATTTCGGGATTGCGACTCGCTAACAAGCATTACTATCCCCGATGGTGTAACTTCTATTGGAAATTCTGCATTCTCTAGTTGTTCGAGCCTTGCGAGTATCACTATTCCCGATGGCGTTACTTCGATTGGAAATAATGCATTCTATAATTGTTCGAGCCTTACGAGTGTCACAATTCCCGATGGCGTTACTTCGATTGGTTGTCAAGCATTCTATGGTTGTTCAAGCCTTGCGAGCATAACCATTCCCGATGGCGTAACTTCGATTGAATATTCTACATTCTACAAATGTTCGAGCCTTGCGAGTGTAACCATTGGCAATGGTGTTACTTCGATTGAACATGAGGCATTCTGGTGTTGCGAGAGCCTTACGAGTGTAACTATTCCCGAGGGTGTTACTTCGATTGGAGAGTATGCGTTCGCTGGAAGTTCGAGCCTTGCGAGTGTAACCATCCCCGAGGGCGTTACTTCGATTGGAATAGCAGCATTCACTTCTTGTTTGAGACTTGTAGAGTTCAAAGGTAAGTTTGCATCGGAGGATGGAAGGTGCTTGATTGTTGATGGTGAACTCATCGCTTTTGCTCCCGCTGGTTTGACCGAATACACCATTCCAGAGAGTGTTACCTCGATTGGAGTGGTAGCCATCGGAGGAGAAGAGAATCTTGCGAGTATCACCATTCCCGATAGTGTTACTTCGATTGGAGAAAGGGCATTCGCTTTTTGTTATAGCCTCAAAGAGGTCTATTGCAAAGCCATAACACCACCAACTGCAATACCCAATTCTTCATCCCAATGGGATGCATTCGCCTATAACGCCTCGGGTCGCAAGATTTATGTGCCCGAGGAGAGTGTGGAGGCCTACAAGACAGCCGAGTGGTGGAGCGAGTATGCCGATGCCTTTGTAGCCTACGACTTCGAGAAGGGCGAAATTGTGTATTCGGAAACACAAAAAATCTACTACACTTCGACGGATGGGAATGTCGTTACGCCCTATGCTACAAATGCTTTTGGCGCAAACATCGTGTCCAATACCTACGAGAATGGTCAGGGCGTGATTGTCTTCGATGGGGATGTAACGGAGATTGGAAGACATGCATTCTCTGGTTGTTCGAGCCTTGCGAGCATAACTATTCCCGACAGCGTTACTTCGATTGGGAACGGTGCATTCTGGGGGTGTCAGAGCCTTGCGAGTATCACTATTCCAGAAGGTGTCATTGAACTAGGTAAAGAGGTATTCTATCGTTGTGATAGTCTTTTGAGCATTACAATTCCCAATAGTGTTACATCCATTGCAGAGGGTTGTTTCAATGATTGTCGAAATCTTGCAGAGTTTAAGGGTAAATATGCGACTTCGGATGGAAAATGTTTAGTCGTTGATGGTGTATTAGTGGTTGCTGCTTCTGTTCTGACAGAATATACTATTCCAGATGGTGTGGTTGCAATTGGACAACGTGCTTTTTATGCTTGTAGAGATCTCCTATCACTCACAATTCCAGAAGGTGTTACAAATATTGGTGCAAATGCAATAAATGGCATTTTTACGAGCATCACAATTCCAAATAGTGTTACATCGATTGGAGATAATGCATTTAGTGGTTGTTACCGTCTTTCAAGTGTGACTATTCCAGAAAGTGTTACATACGTTGGTAGAAGCATATTTTCGAGTTGTCAAAGTCTTACCGAGTTCAAGGGTAAATATGCATCGGCTGACGGTAGATGCTTGGTTGTCGATGGTGTGTTGAACTCGTTTGCACGCAAAGACCTTACCGAATATACAATTCCAGAAAATGTAACCACGATTGGAAATTATGCATTCGGTGAGTGTTCGAGCCTTGTGAGTATCACTATTCCCAGTACCGTTTCTTCAATTGGCGGCTCTGCATTCTATGGTTGTCAAAATCTTTCTAATATTGTTATTTCAGAAGGTGTTACTTCGATTGGAAACAGCGCTTTTGGATGTTGTTATGCACTTACAAGCATTACTATTCCAGAGAGTGTCAAAACAATTGAAGGGTCAATATTCTGGTATTGTAGAAGTCTTGCGGAGGTATATTGCAAACCTTTGGCACCACCTACTATTTCTGGAAACGACATATTTGGTAACGCGGCCGAGGATCGAACAATTTATGTGCCAGAGGAGAGCGTGGAGGCATACAAAGCAGCGCAGTATTGGAGCAACTATGCCGATGCGATTGTGGGGTACAGTTTTTAGTTTAATATAGGGCTTATTAGACTCATAGGTCCCAAGTGATTCGCGGGTATCAAAAAAGATACCCGCGAGTTTTTCGTCGACCGTTTTACAGACCCCTCCGTCGCTCCGCGACACCTCCCCTAACTTCGGGGAGGATTACCAAAGTCTCCCCCT
>JAZORC010000008.1:0-68629 GCA_045656405.1 Tidjanibacter sp. | reverse complement strand
CAGCCCGGTTCATCGCTTGGTGGTGCAAGACCGAAGGCAAATGTTGTAGATACAGACCGCAGTATATACGTGGCTAAGTTTCCATCATTGAAGGATGACTATAATGTGGGATTGTGGGAACATTTCTGCCATCTGTTAGCCCAAAATGCAGGCGTCAGTGCTGCAGAAACAAGGGTGCTTGCGATAAACGACAAGCATCACACACTCCTTTCTCGTCGCTTTGATAGAACGGATAACGGCAAGCGAATACATTTTGCATCGGCAATGACATTGCTTGGATTGAACGATGGTGACAATGCAACAACAGGTAACGGCTATTTGGATATTGTTGATTTTATCATTAGTGGTTGTACCGATGTTGATGCGAACTTGCGAGAATTGTTCCGTAGAGTTGCGTTTAATATATGCGTAGGTAATAGCGACGACCATTTCCGCAATCACGGTTTTCTGCTCACTGCAAAAGGTTGGACCCTTTCGCCTGCATACGATATGAACCCAACGCTGAATGACCATCAAAGCTTGCTAATTAACAGCAAAACTAACAAGTCTGACTTCTCCATTTTGCTTGACTCTTGTGATGAGTATATGCTCACTCATGAAGTGGCAAAAGGAATTATCAACGAGGTGGTAGCTGCTGTTAAAGATTGGCGAACATTAGCAAATAGATTAGGTATTGCTAAACGAGAAATGAGTTTGTTTGAGGGAGTGTTTGATAATAGAGTTACTAATGTTAAATAATCTTCTATATGGAAAACAAGAGAAGTGAATTCAAGAAACTATTAGAAGAAACGGTTATACCCGAAGTTATGTCTTATGAAGAAAGAGAACCTCTGCTAAAACCGTTATTAGAATATGTGCACAGCATAATACCTCAAAAATTATTTAGATATCGTGATTGTTCTGAAGCCCAATTTGATGCTTTTTACAATGATAGAATATATGCAGGTAATGCTCAGAAATTTAATGATCCATATGATTGTCTTATCAGGTATGATAAACAATACCTATATGACTCTATAAAACATGGTGCTTCAAAAGAACATATAAGAAAGCTAAGAGACAGTTTAAGAGCAGGAGAAGCTTTTCCTGAGTTTGTTGCATCATTATATGGTGAGGAACGCACAAAAATACTGAAAGAAACCATCTTAAACGCAACCGACGAAGATATAGAAAAGAATAATCTAATCTTCGGAATGAGTAAGGACGAGTTTTTTAATCAAATTGAAAATGTTTTCCGTGAAGCAGAATCTTATTTAAGACGTAGTACTTTTATTGCCTGTTTTAGCGAAACTGTCAAATCTGTTACAATGTGGTCACATTATGCAAACTCTCACAAAGGTTTTGTTTTAGAATACGACTTGAGAAACAGACAAATCAAATGTGATAATTGTGAAAACAAATTAACATGTAAAGACAGAATAGTACACAATCTATATCCTATCATTTATGACCATAAAAGATATGACGGGACGTCCTTTGTAGATTGTTTTTTAGGTAGGCATATGGGGCTTTTCTCAAAATTAAGCGATGTAATGTTTATCAATAAGGCGGCATTATATAAATCACCACAATGGGCATATGAAAAAGAGTGGCGTTTATTCCTAGATAAACAGAACTCATACGGTCTTCCTTATTTATGCACAGAGATACGTCCTGTTGCAATATATTACGGCAGGGATATTTCAGCTATAAACAAGCAAATTCTCAGTAATATCGCCAAAGAAAAAGGATTAAAAGAGTATCAAATGTACATTGATGTTCAATCTGAACAATATACGATGAAGTTTAAAGAAATGTGAGATATTGTTATTTTACAACATGGATAAAAATGCAATAGGTGATCGTGGGGAAAGTATATTTATGTCCCGCATAACGGAAGGTTTTTTATTTAGAGTTTATTTTCTTGGAGAAAAAACTCCTATTGGTGATTTTATATTAGAGATAAACGATGAATCTACTCCATATGAGTGTATGATACAAGTAAAATCAACAAGAACTGGATATAATGCATCAGGAAATCTAAAAGCAAAAGTATCAAAAGGGAAATTAACAAAGTTGATAAATCGACCTCTTCCAACATATGTTGCCGGTGTTGACGAGATAGACGAGAAAGTATATATATATCCTGCTTTTGATGCAAACAACACAATATCATCTATCCCGACTAATCACATTCTAGAGAAAGGCAATCCTGTGAGCCAAACAACATTAAGTACGCTCAAAGATGATATTATCAATTATTGGCAAAGTATAAATATCCAAAACCATAAAACTAATTACAATAGTATCCTATGAATAGAATAGAAATGAAAGAATGGCGTAGTATACAAATTGCTGCTACTATACTATATAGATTGAGTGACAATATCAAAATAGAAATTGTCAATAATGTTTTGTACAATTTCAAAGTTATCATTCCAGATTCTAATTTATGTTTTGCTATTAAATTAGCTAGTTCCTCTTTTACAAGAAGTATTAGTTACAAGACATATTTGGAAGAACTCAAAACAAAGTTTCATAACAATTGTGATGGTTTTATCCCTATCATATTAATGTGTGTAAACGAGTCCACAGAAACAGCTATGTGGGGATTTCAAGTAGGATGGTTATACAATAAACCGATAATTTTTGATAAAGTTAAATTTATGACTTCAAATGAAAAAAGTTGGAATTTAATAAATGATCATATAAAATCAATGGATAACACAATTAGGATATTATCTATATATGGAATGAAAATAATGAAATCATTGGAGGTTGCTGTAGATAACAATCAACAGACATTTAAAGCTGAATTTGTATACTTTCGTGATTTTTCAGATATATATAAAATGAAACAAACATCATATAAGACTGATAAAGAACGTTTTTACAAGTCGTTAAATGGTATTTCTGAGGAAGAATTCCCAACAGATGCTTTAGATAAAATTATATATCAAAGCATAAGTTCTAAATATCACATAGCTAATACTCGTTCAAGACTTGTGATAACTACATTTGAGTTGCGCAATTTACAGCAGTACAAAAATCGTATACATAAGAAGGGTAATATAGTAATTGAGCCTGACCAAATATTGCCCATACTAAATGGGATGTGTATTCCCAAAATAGATATAGATATAGATATATTCCCATATTTGCCGATTTCTGCTGATATTTTTAGTAATATATCAATTACTCATATTATGCCATTTGCAAATTGGATAGAAAATTATAGCAAAATCATTGCAGATACAAAAACATTGCATAACATTGAAGAATTCTTTCAGTAATCTTGTTCTACTAATTGAATTTTCACTACCTTTGCATCAAAGTAGGAACTCGACTCTGCGAGACACTGCAGAATGGTGCAGAATTTAGGCGGAGCAATAGCGGGAGATTACGTTTGTTACGATTCTTTAATGCAAAGATATAGAGCCATTTAGAAATGAAACTCATTTTCTGGTGGCGCCACTTAAAATGAGTCCCAAATTGCTGTAAAACAGCGATTTGGGTTTTTCTTTTCTCCTTAAATCCCAATTTTGGCAACATTTTGACAACATTTGCTAATTTTTCGCAGTTTGATATATCTATGGGTATATTTTGCAAAATGGTATAACAAAAACTATGTTGCTCCATTCGCCCACCGCAACGCCGAGGACTTCCCAGCGGTGTACGGCAGACGATAACAGATTTGTCAAAAAAATCGACCGAGGGGTATAAGCTCATTGGTCGTTTTTTTACTATTTTATATAGATTGCATAGGTGCTATATATTATACACACTTACTATATTTGATAAATGTATTATTTATTTATAAAATATATTGCACATTTGGTTTATTATGTATATCTTTGCAAAAAATAAATATATGACACTATGGTAAAGTCCGAGAAACGCGTAAGATTTGAGAAGGTAGCATCTAATAGAGTGCAAAAAGTTATTGATTATCTTGCTTTAATTAAGAATTGTGCAAATCGTAACAATTATGAATACAGCGAGGAGGATGTTGAACATATGTTCAATGAGATTCAAAAGGCGTTGAAAGATGCCAGACATGCCTATAATACTGAAATTGCAAAAGTAAATAAGAAAGGATTCTCTTTTAAATAACAGATGCTACTGCCTATGAACTCGCCTGAACTTAATTGCTCATGGAATTTCCCAACCCATCCTCAGAATGGTAGTTTGGTGGGGCCTAATGAGCCAATGTCTGAAAACTTCAAAAAGACGCCATATGCTTCGATAGTAAGAGAAGCGATTCAGAATTCGTTGGATGAAAGGTTTGATAAAGACAAGCCTTTAGAAATGACATTTTCAATAAAAGAAATAGATGTACAAAGGTTTTCTAACTTCTTTGATATAAAGGATCATATCAAAGGGTGTTTAGATTTCTATAAAGATGCCAAGGATGTATATCAGCCAATGTTGGATTACTTAAAATCTATCGAAGATAATGGCTCTAAACTACCTTATATCCAAATATCTGACTACAATGCGAATGGTATGCACTTTAATATGGATAATCCTACGGATCCTAAAAGTCCGTTTGTGGCATTTGTCCGAGCAGCAGGTTTGTCCACAAAGACAAGCCAAAACGCGGGAGGCTCTTTCGGTTTTGGCAAAGCCGCATATTTCTACCTATCTCCAATTAGAACCATTCTTGTATCAACCTTAACTAAGGATAACAACTGCTTCTTTGAGGGGGTTGCGTCACTATGCACCCATTATTATAAAGAAGAAAGTAAAATGGCAATTGGGTATTACGATTCATTGGGCGGACTACCAATAAATGACAACAACCTGATTCCTCGTAGATTTAAGCGAGTAAGAGAGGACCGTGATTGCAATAGTCCTGGTACTGATATTTACATAATGGGATTAAAAGGTAAATTTGAATCATTAGAGGAAGCCAAGAATGATATATATAGCCAAATGACTCTTGCAGTCTTAAGACACTTCTGGATGGCAATTTATGAGGAGATGTTGGTAGTAACTATTGGGCAAACAGTACTTAACAAAGAAAGTTTGTTAGCTGAAATGGAGGCAGCTTTTACTGAGGAAGATGATTCATCTAAAAGTTTGTATGATTATAATCCTCTTCCATATCTTAGGATGGTTATTAATGCTGAGAAGCAAGAAAAGAATCACCACATTTTCACCATGGAAGCAGGTGATGTGGATCCAGACAGCAAGGCTATTCTATATTTGCACAAAAAGAAAGGAGCAAATGATAGAGTTCTATTTATGCGGTCTCCTAGAATGCTAGTAAAGGCGGAGAATAGGAGAAATAAAAGAGGATATTACGGAACATTTATTTGCACCGGAGGATTGTGGGATGTTTTATTGAGATGTATAGAAAATCCCGCACACAATGAATGGGATAAAAAGAACTTTGATAAGGATCCGAAATTAGGGAGACAAATTGAGAAATATTTGAACCAAATCTTTGAATTTGTCAGAGATAAGATTGATGAATTGTTTACGAGCGGCAATGCCTCTGATGATACAATAAAAGATTTAGAACAATACTTATATATTCCGACAGAAGTAGACGAGGAGTCTGATGATTTTATCCAAGAATCAATTTTGAGCAATCCAACTGGCGAGGTAAAAGATGACGGATCTTCTATGACCACCGATAGTAATGAAATAGAACTTCCTAAAACGGATGTTACTCAAGAGCAGAAAGGCATCGTCTTACAGCCACAAGTAGCAACGACCTCATCAGGAATGGGTAATTACATAGGTGGGCATGGTAACAATAGAGGTGGTAAAGGAGGCAATAATAGAGGAACACGATATCCTAGCGTTACAGAGAAAAACGACAAGGATGGTAGTGAGAAAAAGTCGCTGCATGTTATTCCTGTAACTTATCGTTCTTTTGCACAAATTGAAAACGGAAAACTTATGCACAATCTAATCATTCATTCTGATTACGATGTGGAAGATGGTCGAATTGACTTAAAAGTAGGAACCGAAGAAAATGATGATGTTATCAATGTAGTCTGGGCAGATCAAGGCTTGGTTAGAGATAATACCGTCATTAATCTAACGCTACAGCAAGGTGTAAATAAAATCAAGGTGCGTTTTGCCGACAATATGAAACACTCCATTAAACTTGACACTTATGAGATTAAATAACATATCATTCCCATATCCTGTTTTGCGAAGAGGATCAGACGACATTCTTCCTCAACTACCAGAGGATTGTATTTCTATTTTTTTTACAAAAACGGAAACCGAATATACTTTTGACATAGTTCTTAAATATGACAATTTGGAGATTGAAGAATTGGTAAAAAATGGGAAAGCTATTCATTGTTGTGAGATAGATTGCCAAAAAACTGTGTGGAGAGAGGCTTTTCAATCTAAATCGCCATCATTTTCAATAACTATTCCTCGTAGAAATCTTTCTGGTAATATCTATTTCAACTCATATGTTTCAGTTATAGAACCCATAAAAGATTATACTAATAGTGGATTCAATAGCGATTATGATGGTGCAAAATTTGACATGGAACCAGGAGATATTCTTGTGGGTTTTCCCGTTATACCACACCACATAGATATCAAATATGACAAGTTGCAGGCTGCTGGATCTTTTATTATTATACGAGAAGATACAGAATCGGAGATAACAAATTATTGTTTCGATCATGATAAAATAGAAATAAACATTCCAACGGAAATGTTTAAACAGTACCAAAATGGACTCAAAAGTAATTTTGCAGAGATAATGCATTCTTCAATAGCCTTTAATGCCTTGACTTGTGCTTTATACGAATTACCAAATTGTAATGATGGTTTGCTTTGGGTGCAAGCAGTTAAACATCGTTTGCAACATGAAGCTTCGGAGGATTATGACATAGAAACTGGAAGAGTGTTAAATGTTCCTTCGGTCGCTAATAAATTATTACGAGATCCATATAAGCGATTATTCGATAAATTAACAGAACAAATTGAACTTGATATAGAGTAAAGTTATGGACAAACTACAACAAACTTTTACCAATTCATACATTGCTCAATTGACCAACGGTGTAAAATCGGGGGCTAGCATTGAGAAATATACGAAAGGTTCATTCGAATATGACCAATCAGCCTTACGATATGTTGCAAAGGTTTACACTCCCATAGGTCTATTAGAAAGTATATTGAATACTGATAGTGATTATGATGCTGCAATTTTGCTGTATGAGGCATATAAAGACATCCCATTAGTGCTTGCTTCAAACGAAGCATTTTGGGCGTATTTATGTCATGTTGATCTATTTGAGTACTGCAAAAAACGCTATCCAGTTGACGATGCTAAAAACAAAGTTTCTCATATTCTTGATCACTGGTTTTTTGGCAAAGGTCACACCAGAAATACGCTTGCTCAATTATGGTGGGGAGTTCATGAAAGTGTTGATGCGTCAAATGAAGAAGATCCTTATCATTTAACAAAAATTTTCTTCAAAAACTATTCTTTTAGAGTTATTTGGCTCACTGTTATGCTACGTACCAAACAAGGTCTGCTTGGTATCCTGGATTTTTTGGAGGCCAATCCAGATGTTACAGATACCGCATTTGAGCATCGTGGGTTATTTATTGCAAAGTATTTTAATCGCATGGGCGGTGCCAAGCAATTGTCACTTTTGCCTCGCAGTTTTTTTAGCAAGGAGCTAGAAAAGGTAAAGGATGTAATATTAAGTATTTTATCTCGCGAACATGTAGCTAATATGGATGCATCATACATAGTAGACAGATCAAAATTATAACAATATTGTATTGCCACTAGGCATTGATGCTAATTATTTATGATCTTATGTTGAAACTTGTATTACTATTAATATTCCTCGCTATTATACGATTATTTCAAGGGGGTACTAAACGATAAAAACTGCCCAAAATCGTCACTCGATTTCGATGCAAAATTGTGAAGAAATCGAGTGATACAATTATGGAAATGGCCTTTTTTGAGCAGTTGTCAAATCATAAGTGATTGAAACTTTGCATATTAAGGCTATGGTTCAAGGATTCTGGTGGCACCACAGCAAAGAGAACTTCATCGCGAAGTTCTCTTTTTTTTGTGCGGTATTGAGAACGTCTATGGGGCGTTGGGGAGGATTTCATCTCCAATCCCACGATGGGTGCGCAGGGTCTGGGGCTGTGAGGGCGTCGGCAAGCGAGAGCCCCAAAGCCTTTGCAACGCCCTCGCCATAAGATGGATCGGCGCGGTGGCAGTTGCGGATATGTCGCTGTTTTATAAACTCTTCCGCATCGCCCATAGCGCGAGCCGTATTCTCGCAGGTCGCCTTTTGGTCCTCGGCAGACATCAGTCGCCACAGTTTGCCCGGCTGTGTGTAGTAGTCGCTATCCAATTCGCGCTCGTCGTAGTTATAGACCTCGCCCGCGACCGACAAAGGCGGCTCTTTGAGGTGGGGTTGGTCGTGCCATTCGCCATAGCTATTTGGCTCGTAGCCTATCGTGCGACCAGCGTTATCGTCGGTACGCATCTGTCCGTCACGGTGATACGAATGGTAAGGGCAACGAGGACGATTTACAGGTATCAGGTGGTGGTTTACACCCAGGCGGTAGCGTTGCGCATCGCCGTAGGAGAACAAGCGGCCCTGCAACATCTTGTCGGGCGAGAAGCCAATGCCGTCGATGATATTCATCGGGTTGAATGCCGCCTGCTCGGTCTCGGCAAAGAAGTTCTCGGGATTGCGGTTAAGTTCCAGAATACCAACATCGTGCAGCGGAAAATCGCCGTGATACCACACCTTCGTCAAATCAAACGGATTGATATGATACTCCTTCGCCTCATCCTCCGTCATTAGTTGCACCTGCATCTGCCAACGAGGGTAGTCGCCACGCTCAATCGCCTCAAACAAATCGCGCTGATGCGACTCGCGGTCCTTGGCAATCACAGCCTCTGCCTCTTCGTCGGTCATATTTTTAATACCCTGCAAGGTGCGCAGATGGAACTTCACCCAAGTGCGCTTATTGTCGGCATTGATAAAGCTGTATGTGTGGCTACCAAAGCCGTGCATATGGCGGAACGAAGCGGGTATACCGCGTGGCGACATCGTGATAGTAACCTGATGCAGAGCCTCGGGAAGGAGCGTCCAAAAGTCCCAATTGCTATTTGCCGAGCGCATACCCGTGCGAGGGTCACGCTTGATGGCGTGGTTGAGGTCGGGGAATTTCAAGGGGTCGCGCAGGAAGAATACGGGCGTATTGTTACCAACCAAATCCCAATTACCTGTATCAGTATAAAACTTCATCGCAAAGCCACGAATATCGCGCTCTGCATCGGCTGCACCACGCTCACCCGCCACGGTTGAGAAGCGGACAAAACAATCAGTCTGCTTGCCTACCTCGGCAAATATCGAGGCTCTGGTATAGGCGGTAATGTCGTGCGTAACGGTGAATGTGCCATACGCACCCGAGCCCTTGGCGTGCATACGTCTTTCGGGAATTACCTCTCGGTCGAAGTGGGCCAACTTCTCGGTCAGCCACGGGTCTTGGAGTGTTACGGGGCCACGCACGCCTGCGGTTTGTGTGTTCTGATTGTCGGCAATGGGGCGACCATTCTCGGCCGTTAGATGTTTTTTATCATTCTGTTTCATAGTGGAAATTTGTAAGTATCTCATATTTAATTCCCAAAATTGTGCCACATTTGGAGATTGGTACGGCATTTGAAGTTGGTGTACCCAAAAAACAACACCAATGCCAAGACCAATAGCAACACTCGCACTACTTCTGCTCCCACTATGGACACACGCACAACCCCAACCACTCTCCCTTGCGGAGGCCTTTCGGGTGGCCGAGGAGCAAAACCTCTCCATCGCCATTGCCCGCGAAGGTGTTGCCACCGCCAAGGCCGAGGCCCGCGAAATAAACTCCCTGTGGTACCCTACAATCACCCTTGCGAGCGAATACACCCATTCGCTCTCGGAGATTGCGGCCGTCACCACCCTTGGAGAGCTTGGTGGAGAGTTGTTGGAGGATTTGGAGAGCACCCTTGCAACCAACCCACCCCTTGCTGCCCTTGTTGAGGGGGTGGCTGCGAGCCAGATAACCCTTCCTCTCATCCCTCGCAATACAGCCGAGGTGGGTGTGGAGGTTTCGTGGGTGGTATTCAGTGGTGGTCGCCGTATGCAAAGCACAAAGATTTCCGATGCTGTTGTAGCCCTTGCCAAGGAGCGACTTTTGGCGAGTGAGGATGCCATTGGTTGTGCGGTTGTGGAGTCCTACTTTGCCGTGTGTCTTGCCGAGCGGGTTGTGGAGGTGCGGACGGATGAGGTGTCATCGCTTGCCGAGCATCTTCGCCAAGCTCGTAGTTTGGAGCGCGAGGGGATGATTGTACCTGCCGAGAGGCTCACTGCCGAGGTGGCGTGGGAGCAGGCGAAGTCACAGCTCACAACTGCCCAGAGTGACCTAAATACGACACATCGTGCGCTGGCTACACTCCTTGGATGCGACACTCTGGCCATCGCAGCCACCACCCCACTCTTCATCCCCAAAACCATACCTTCCAAAGAGTTTCTGTTTTCACAAATACCCCTCTCGCCAACTCTGCAATCAATTGAACATCAGAGGGAGATTGCATCACTTTCACTCTCTGCCGAGCGTGGTCGCTATCTCCCTTCGGTGGCACTTCTCGGCCACCAGCAACTATGGTCAGTGGGGCTCAATAAGAACCTTTTCCCTCGCACAATCGTTGGTGTGGGGCTTTCGTGGACACTCTTCGATGGTCTTATGCGCGAAGGTGCCATTGCTCGTGCGGGAAGCCTCGTTCGCACCACTTCAACCACCCATCAGAAAGTCGGTGAGGATATCCGTTTAGCCATCGAGAAGTTACACTCGGCGATGACCTCTGCGGTGGATGAATATAGGGTTGGCACCCACACCATAGCCCTTGCTCGGGAGCTTCTGCGCTCACGCGAGCGTGCCTTTGCCGAGGGAATGGCGACCTCCTCCGAGGTGGTTGATGCCCGACTTATGCTCTCGCAAATAGAGGTGGCAAATTTGGTCAATCTCTATCGGGCCGATTGTGCTCTGGGCACCCTACTAATGCTCACAGGGTGTATGGATAATTATTTAAGTTATATCTCCGATTAGTATGAAAACGACAACCAAAGTTGTTACCATTGTGTTTGTGGCAATCCTCGCGAGTGTTGCGATAGTTTCACTCATAGGAATCCTCTTTCCACACAAGGAGCCAATAGTAATTCAGGGTACGGTGGGGGCCCCCGAGGTGCGCATTGCAGGCAAACTAACAGGAAGAGTTTCAAAGCTCTATGTGCGCGAGGGTGATGAGGTACGGATGGGTGACACACTCATTGCCATTCACGCCCCCGAGGTGGTAGCCGAGCGTATGGGTGCCGAGGCCGTTGCGAGGGCTACGGAGGCCCAAAGTCGCAAGGTGGAGCGTGGCACACGCCCCGAGATTGTAGCCTCGGCAAAGGAGGCGTGGTTGGGTGCGAAGGCCCAACTCGCCCTCGCCAAGAGCACCTATGAGCGACTTTCGAGGCTCTATGCCGACAGTGTCGTATCGCTCCAACGCACCGAGGAGGCGGAGGCTCTCTATCTCACTGCCAAGGCTGCCGAGAGTGTCGCCCGCGAACAATACCGCCTTGCCCGACGAGGCGCCCAGAGCGAAGATAGGGATAGTGCCGAAGAGATGGCCCTCTCGGCCGAGGCGGTTGTGAGGGCCGTGGATGCTCTCCTCGAAGACGAATCCCTAACAGCTTCAACCGATGGCGTGGTTTCAAACATCTACCCGAGTGTGGGTGAGTTGGTTGGCGCAGGCACTCCACTCCTTTCCATTACAGACATTTCGGCCCCCTATGCGGTATTCAACATCCGCGAGGACCAAATGCCACATTTCCCTCTCGGAGGCCGTTTTGAGGGCTTGGTACCTGCACTTGGGGGCGAGAGTGTGGAGTGGGAGATTTTCTACATTGCCCCACTTGGTGGCTATGCAACGTGGCGCACTGCTAATGGGGCCGAGGGCTACGATATGCGCACCTTTGAGATTCACGCTCGCCCAACGCACCTTGTCGGAGGGCTACTTGCGGGTATGACCGTTCTAACAACACTTTGTGAGGATGATTAGGCTGTGGCGTGTAGTTTGTCGGGAGATGGAGGCAATCTCCTCGCGCCCACTACTATGGGTAGTATTTATTGGTGTGCCCTTGTTTTCTACTCTCTTTATGGCCACAATTTTCGGTTCGGGGAGTATGGAGGAGTTGCCCATTGGTGTTATCGACCTCGACGCCAGCCCCACCTCTCGCAGAATCATCCGCACCATAGACTCCTCGCCCACCCTCCACATCACCAGCCACCCCACCTCACCGCACGAGGCCACAGAAGAGATGAAAAGTGGCGCAATTTATGGTTATGTGGTTCTACCCAAGGGGCTTGCGCGAGCAGTAGAGTTGGGCGAGAGTGTCACAATTCCCTACTATTACCACTATGCACTGATGAGCGTTGGTGGCGAGGTAGCAACCTCCCTGCGCACCATTTTGTCGATTGTGGGAGCAGAACCAATAGTTGAGAGTGCGGTGGCTCGTGGCGTAGGTCAAGAGAGCATTGAGTCCGTGATTGCCCCCACCAAGGCCCTCATCCAGCCCCTCGGCAACCCTACACTTAACTACACCACCTACCTCTCGACACCTTTCTTCTTCATTATGTTCCAAATAGTGATTCTTATTACCACCCTATATATGATTGGTAGTGAGCGCGATAATGGCAGCGCGAGAGTGTGGTTGGAGATGGCAGGCGGGAACACCGCCATAGCTTTTGTGGGGAAACTCTCCGTCATAGTTCTAATTTTCACCCTTTCGGGTTGTGTATCCGTTTTGATTCTCAACCACTTTGGGGCCCTATCGGTGGGGGTTGATAGGGCTTGTGGCTATATGATTCTGCTCATTATGGCGAGTGTGGCTCTTGCCGAGGTTATCTATGCGGTAGTACCCATTACGGGTGTAGCCATAAGTATTGTTTCGATGATTGGCTCGCTGGGGGCGACACTCTCGGGCGTAACCTTTCCTGTGGCTTCGATGTACCCCATTTTTACCCACCTCGCCACCCTACTCCCCGTACGTCACTTCACCCTACTATTGCAATATGGTGCCGATTGGCGCAACATTGCTCCTCTCGCTCTTTTTGCACTTTTCCCCCTACTCACCCTCCCCCGCCTACACAAAATTCTAACCACGCAACTATGAGTTCAAAGCTTCTATGTATGGCTATTCGTAGCGAGTTTCGGGAGATTGTGCGCTCCCCCGCAGTTCTGATGGTGCTTCTGGGTGGCGTGGTGCTCTATGGTGTGCTCTACAACCTGCTATATGCTCCCAATGTGGTGCACAAGGCCCCCATTGTGGTGGTCGATGAGAGTGCCAGCCACCTATCGCACACCCTCATACACCTCCTCGAAGCCTCACCCTCGGTCGAGGTGGTGGCTGTCTATGGCAACCCCTCGGAGGGCCAACGGGCACTTCGGGATGGCTCCGCGCAGGCGATGGCCTATCTCCCTCACGACTTTGCAGAGCGCATCGGCAGGGGCGAACAAGGGGTTTTTATCACCCTCTCCACCACCGCCACACTCCTTTACTATGAGGCCACGGCAGGGGCTGTGGCCGATGCAATGCTGGCTCTCAATGAGGAGGTGAGGGATTCTATAGTGTGGATGCTTCCCGAGGATGTCAGGCTCTCCATCACCAACCGACAACCAATTAACACAGAGGGCATTGCGCTCTTCAATCCCTCAAAGGGCTATGCCGACTACCTCATCCCCGTGGTGCTCATTGTGATAGTGTTCCAGACGTTGGTGATGGCTGTAACAATGATTGCAGGCAGACGTAGGGCGAGAGGGGTATCGCTACTTCGGGGTGCGAAGGGTGTCTACTTGGCCCGTGCTACGATTGTGGTCGGCAGATGCGCCCTCCACACTCTCCTATATGCCCTCTTGGGGCTCTTTTTGTTGGGGCTCATTCCGCGCCTCTTTGGGCTCCCCCACCTTGCCCCTGCGACCACACTTGTGGCCCTCTTTGTACCATTGTTGCTCGCCACATCCTTTTTCGCACAGGCCTTCGGAAGGATGTTTGCCGATAGCGACGCTCCGATTTTGGTTATCACATTCTTCTCGGTGGGGCTGATATTCCTTGCCGGCATATCGTTTCCTTTGGCCCTTATGCCTCGCGGATGGCAGATGGCCCACTACTTCCTGCCCGCACCTCCCGCCATCCTCGCCTTTGTGAAGGCGGAGGCTATGGGCGCACCACTCTCCGCCATTACACCGCAAATAGGCACTCTGTGGCTCCAAACGGTCATCTATTTTCTTCTTGCCACCCTCCCCAAGCGTAGCTTCCGTTAGCAGAAAGATTTGTTTTTCTCGCCCCATTGTGCGATATTTGCACCATTGAAATAACACCACAGCACTATGGAAGAGAAAGAATACCTCGAAGAGTACGAAAAAAGGCTCGAAAAACTACTTGCACGCATTTGTGGCTCCGAAGGCGGGATGATGCTCGTCGAGGAGTTGGAGGAGCGTTGGATGGAAGATGCACCCGAATATATGGTCGATGCCGTCAGCCAGATTAACTCCTACCCTGCATTCACCCTTGCCGTTGCAGGTTTCTATGGTATGGCCCTTGCGGCGCTGTGGGACACCAATTGGGAGGCCCACAAGAGGGACTCCTATGTGGGATTCAAGAACAAGGGAGGTGGCTTCGACACCGTCGATGAGTACATCTTGGAGCACATCGTTGGCGTTACGCCCGAGAGCGACGCTCGCAAAGGTATTGACGATTTGATGCGCACCCTCTCGCACACCGTGATGAATGCCATTCAGCACGAAAACATTGAGCACCAGACCACCCGAGCATTCTACATCTTGGCTCGCTCGGCAAAGGTTATGTTCCGTGCAGGTGTCACTATGGAGCTTCGCCGCCGTGGCTACCACTACGAAAAAGTTACCCTCGCAGACTTTGTGAACTAACACAAAGCACCCCAAACACCCTACTTCCCCTATGGCAAAGCAAGAGAGACAGAAGGAAACCCCACTTATGCAACAATACTTCTCGGTGAAGGCGACGCATCCCGATGCGATTCTCCTCTTCCGAGTGGGCGACTTCTATGAGACCTACGGCGACGATGCGGTGGAGGCAGCAGCTATTCTCGGCATCGCCCTCACACGCAAAGGCAACGGCCCTGGCAACTACATAGAGATGGCGGGCTTCCCCTATCACGCTGTGAATAACTATCTTCCAAAGCTCGTTAGGGCTGGACGCAGGGTGGCTGTGTGTGAGCAACTCGAAGACCCCAAGAGTGTCAAAGGCCTCGTAAAGCGTGGCGTGGTGGAGCTCGTAACCCCAGGTGTGGTGATGAACGAGAATGTACTCTCCGCCCGCGAAAACATCTTCCTTGCCGCCATCCACTTCGAGGAGAAGAGGAACGGCATTGCCCTACTCGACCTCTCCACAGGCGAATTCTACGTTGGTGAGGGAGGTGCCGAGTATATCGACAAACTGATTGCGGGTTTTGCCCCCAAGGAGATTGTCTATGAGCGTGGTCGCGAGGAGCAGTACTCGCGCACCGTCAGTGGTCAGAACTACACCTACCGTCTCGACCGCTGGGTGTTCAATGAGGAAGTTGCCCGCAAGAGGCTCTGCAAGCAGTTCAACGTGAAGAGTTTGAAGGGTTTTGGCATTGAGCGTATGGGTGCGGGTATCACCGCTGCGGGCGCAGTGCTCCACTACCTCGACTACACCGAGCACAAAGATATTGCCCACATTGGCTCCATCTCGCGTTTGGATGCCGACCAGCACGTCTGGATTGACCGCTTCACGATTCGTAACCTCGAACTCCTCTCGTCGGGTAGTGCCGATGGTAAAGGCTCCTTTGTGGAGGCCATAGACCGTACCTCCACCCCTATGGGTGGTCGCTTGTTGCGCCACTGGATTACGATGCCCATCAAGGATGTCGAAAAACTCAATCGTAGGCTCGACATTGTGGAGGCGCTGAAAAATTCACCCGAGGAGGCAGAGGCTGTTGCCGATAGTCTGGGTGCCATCAGTGACCTCGAAAGGCTCGCCTCGCGCATTGCTGTTGGGCGCATAACCCCACGCGAGGTCAATTCGCTGAAAGATTCGCTCGGAGCCATCGAACAACTCCAAATACTCCTCTCGGGTAGCGAGAGTGGTGCCCTTGCGAGTATTGCCGAGCGACTCCTACCAATGGAGGAGCAGAGGCGCAAGATTGCCACGGTGCTCTACCCCGATCCACAGAATAACCAGATACAAAAGGGTGGAATTATTGCCGATGGTGTCGATCTTGAACTCGACGAGCTGCGCGCCCTCGCCATCCACGGCAAAGACCGCATTGCAGAGATTCAGCAGAGCGAGAGCCTCCGCACAGGAATACCCTCATTGCGAGTGAGTTACAACAACGTATTCGGCTACTACATTGAGGTGCGCAACACACACAAAGACAAAGTCCCTGCCGAGTGGATACGCAAGCAAACCCTTGCCAACGCCGAGCGTTATATCACTGCCGAGCTGAAAGAGTATGAGGAGAAAGTTCTGGGTGCCGAGGAGAAGATTCTCGCCATTGAGGCCCGCATTTGGGAGGGGCTTTTGGGCTACCTTGCGGGCTCACTCGGGCAGTTGCAGCGCAATGCTGCGGTAGTTGCCCACCTCGACTGCCTTGCCTCATTTGCGAAGATTGCGGTTGAGAGGGGATATGTGCGCCCCGAGATTGGCGAAGATAGGGCCATAGATATCCGCGATGGTCGCCACCCCGTAATAGAGATGATGTTGCCCGTTGGCGAGCAGTACATCCCCAACGATGTCTTCCTCGACGACGAGAGTCAGCAGATAATGATGATTACGGGTCCCAATATGTCGGGTAAAAGTGCGCTCCTGCGACAGACGGCCCTCATTGTGCTGATGGCGCAAATTGGCTCGTTTGTCCCCGCATCGAGTGCCCACATTGGCATTGTAGATAAGATTTTCACCCGCGTGGGTGCCAGCGATAACATCTCGCAAGGCGAGAGTACCTTTATGGTCGAAATGCTCGAAAGTGCCTCCATTCTCAATAATGTTACAAGCCGTAGCCTTGTGCTTCTGGATGAGATTGGCCGAGGTACGAGCACATACGATGGCATTTCGATTGCGTGGAGTATGGTGGAGTATCTCCACAACCACCCCCGCGCCAAGGCCAAAACCCTCTTTGCTACCCACTATCACGAACTCAACCAGATGGAGGAGAGCCTTTCGAGGGTTAAAAACTACAATGTCTCCGTGAAGGAGGTTGGTCGCACGGTGCTCTTTTTGCGTAAGTTGCAGAGGGGCGGCACGGACAACTCTTTCGGTATCCACGTTGCGCGATTGGCCGGTATGCCCTCGAAGGTTGTGGAGAGGGCCGAGGAGATTCTCTCGGTGCTTGTTGCATCCCACGCCGACGACTCACTGGCTGTGGAGCAGTCGGCCTCGAAGGGTAAAGGTGGCAAGGCGCAACCGAAGGTTAAACCCGTACAGACCTCGCCCCAGATGGGCATCCAACTCTCGATGTTCCAATTGGAAGATCCCGTATTGGTGCAGATTCGCGACCAAATCCGCGACATCGACATCAACAACCTCACCCCTCTGGAAGCCCTCACAACACTCAACGAAATCAAAAAAATCACAGGGTTGTAGCAATTCGATTGCCATCGCAGCCAACTTCGAAACAAAGAAATGGCGAGATTTTCACCTCGCCATTTTTTTGTAATTAGTGTTTCGAGCGATACTGCTTACGCTCCCTCTCCTTCATCATAGCCTCCTGCTGTTTTTGTGCCTCCTCCAAGCGCTGCTGCCATTTGCTCTTCTTTTTGGGCTGGGCAGCCTTTGCCTTTGCACTTGCAAGCATCTTGGCACGCAGGCGCTCCTCGTTGATACCATAGCGGAATGCGAAGTTCTGGATGATGGTCAGAATCTGCGATACGAAGTAGTAGTAGCACAAACCACTCGCGTAGTTATTCATCCACATAAGCATCATCGCAGGGGTGAAATAGAGCATCATAAACTTCATACCAGCCATACCGGGTGCCGCTGCGGTGGTCTGCTCTTGTTCTTTATAGGTAAGTTTGGTGTAGAAGAACAGAGTTACAGCCATAATCAGCGCCATAAGGCTAACGTGGTCACCATACCAAGGAATATTAAATGGCAGGTTCAAGACACTATCGTAGGTCGAGAGGTCCTTCATCCAGAGGAAACTCTCACCCCTCAACTCAATAGCTGTGGGGAAGAAACGGAACATTGCAATCAGTACGGGGAATTGGATGAGCATAGGCAAGCAACCACCCATAGGGCTCACGTCGTACTTTTTGTAGAGTTCCATTGTAGCCTGCTGGCTCTTCATCATCTCCTGTTGGTCGGTCTGCGCCTTGGGATACTTGGCCTGAATGGCGGTAATCTCGGGACGAATGGCCCTCATCTTGGCCGACGACATCATCGACTTGTAGGTCAAGGGGAAGATGAGAAGTTTGATGAAGATGGTGAGCAGAAGGATAATCAGACCATAGCTACCAATAAAGCGGCTCAAAAGGTCAAACATTGGGATTACAATCCAGCGGTTCACCCAGCTCACGAGCCTACCACCCAACTGTACGAGTTTCTCCAAGCCGAGGTCGTACTCCTTCAAGAGGGAGTATTTGTTGGGACCGTAGTAGAACTTGAAGTTATAGGTCTGCTTGCTGCTATCGAAGGGCACACTCACGCTTGCCTTGAAGTCCTTGACGTAGCCGGTGTCGGGCTTGTAGGTATTGAAGCCCACATCGCCATTGCTAAACCCATCGGGGGCAATCATAATCGACGAGAAGAACTGCTGTTGGAATGCAAACCACTCAAACTCGGTCTTGATGCTCTCGCTACGGCTACCGCCACGCTTACCCACCTCTGCGAAAGGCAACTTCTCCACCTTGCGCTCATCGGGGAAGAGGTAGGAGATGGTGGTGTACATATTCTCATTCTTGTAGCCGCGCTCGTTCTGGTAGGAGGTGTTGTTCCAAGTCACATCAAACGATGTGGCGTTGCGCATCCAATCCTGCATATCCACAAACTTCACGTCGAAATCGACCATATAGTCATCGGGGCGCATTGTGTATACAAATTCGAGAGCTGCACTGCTATCCATCGCAAGGCGCATAGTAAGCCTCTGTGCCTCAACTCCCTCTGCCAATGTTACACTCTCCACACCCTCCGAGGTGAAGTAGAAACTCTCGGTGTTGAGCCTCGACTCGTTGTAGCCACGGCGCATATAGAATCCCACGTCGAACTTGGCACTCTCGGGGTCGAACATCTTGATAGGCTCACCCTCGCCCTCCTCGGCATACTTGGTGTACTCCTTCAAGGTTACATCCTTCACCTTACCGCCAAACGACGAGATGGTCATCTTCAAAACCTCATTTTCGAGAGTGTAGAACTGCTCCTCTCCATTCATTGCACCGACCAACTCCTCACCGAAGTTGCGCGAAAGCTCGCTCTCCAAGCGGGCTTGTGCCTCTCTCTGGTAGGCAGCCACCGCTGCGGCCTGTGCCTGTTCGCCATTGTGCTGTTCCACGAGTTCGTGGAGATACTTCTCGGGGTGCTCGGCTCTGTCAATCGAGTCGGCTACAAACTGCTCCCTCTGGGCAGCCAGATAGGCCTCTCTTGCCTTCTCGCTCTGCTCTCCCTGATACCAGCTGTAACCAAAGAGAATCAGACCAATAAGCACGAAGCCTATGATACTTTTTTTGTCCATTTCTTCTTTTTTACTTATCTTATTTCTAACTATTTACGATTCTTAATTGCTGCCTCCACAAAGCCCACAAACAGAGGATGGGGGCGTTTCACGGTACTCTTGTACTCGGGGTGGAACTGCGCACCAACAAACCAGGGGTGGTCTTTAACCTCAACAGCCTCAACCAAACCCGTCTCGGGGTTGATACCCGTAGCCATCATACCAGCCGCCTCAAAGTCGGCAAGGAAGCTATTGTTGAACTCATAGCGGTGGCGGTGACGCTCATAGATTACCTCCTGACCGTAGGCCTCATAGAGGTGCGAATCCCTCTTAACGTGGCAGGGGTAGGCACCCAAACGCATCGTACCTCCCTTATCGGTAACGTTCTTCTGTCCCTCCATAAGGTCAATAACGGGGTGCTCGGTGGGAGTCTCCATCTCGGTGGAAGTTGCATCCTTATAGCCAAGCACATTGCGAGCAAACTCAATCACTGCACACTGCATACCAAGGCAGATACCCAAGAATGGCACCTTATTCTCACGAGCATACTTTACAGCCGCAATCTTGCCCTCCAAGCCACGGTGACCAAAGCCAGGAGCAACCAAAATACCATCCCAACCTCCGAGAATCTCGGCAGCATTCTCATCGCTGACCATCTCGGCATTGATGTACTCCACCTTCACCTTCACCTCGTGGACTGCACCTGCGTGAACAAATGCCTCAACGATGGACTTGTAGGCATCGGGCAGAGCGGTATATTTACCCACCAGAGCGATATTCACCACATCTTTGGGGTTCTTCACCCTCTCTACAAACTGTTTCCAATTTGCCATATCGGACTCACCTTCGTAGGGCAGGTGGAGTTTTTCGAGTACCACCTCGTCCAACTTTTGAGCCTGCATCTTCAAGGGCACCTCGTAGATGGTGGGCACGTCAATCGACTCCACAACGGCATTGGGCGACACGTTGCAGAAGAGAGCAACCTTCCTGCGCAAATCCTGACCAAGCTCCACATCCGAGCGCAAAACGAGCACATCGGGCTGCAAACCATTCTCCAAGAGTTGTTTTACGGAGTGCTGGGTGGGTTTGGTCTTCAACTCACCCGAAGCCCTCATATATGGTACTAACGTAAGATGGAGCACCATAGTATTACCAAAGCCCAATTCGTAGCGCAATTGGCGCACCGACTCGATAAAAGGCAACGACTCAATATCACCCACGGTACCACCAATCTCGGTAATCACCACATCATATCCACCCTTCTTGCCGAGGAGCATAATCCTACGTTTAATCTCATCGGTAATATGGGGAATCACCTGCACGGTTTTACCCAGGAAATCACCCCTGCGCTCCTTATTGATAACGCTCTGGTAGATTTTACCCGTGGTCACATTATTGGCCTGCGAGGTAGTGATGGCCGTAAAGCGCTCGTAGTGGCCCAAGTCGAGGTCGGTCTCGGCGCCATCCTCCGTAACGTAGCACTCACCGTGCTCGTAGGGATTGAGCGTACCGGGGTCCACATTGATATAGGGGTCGAGTTTCTGAATGGTTACCGAATAGCCCCTACCCTGCAACAGACGTGCAAGCGAAGCAGAAATGATACCTTTACCAAGCGACGAAGCCACGCCACCTGTCACAAAGACATACTTGGTAGTTTTGTTCTCACTGTTAAACATAATAACGCCCTCCCTTTATTAGTTATTTTCTTGTTCGTTGTCAATAAACTGAATCTTCTCAATGGTTGCAGCCATCTCTTGTTTCGCACGCTCAATCTTATTCTCCACGTCACGAATCAGAGCCTCGGCACCCTTTGAGCGAGCAAAGAAGCCGATGTTATTCTCCAAGGTTGCAATGTCGGCTTCGAGTTGTTTTACCTTATTGTACAACTTCTCGCGCTCGCTACGCAATCGGCCACCATTACCCTTCATTGTGCTAATCTTATTGCGGAAACGCTCGGCACCACGCTCCCTATCGCCACTACGCAATGCGGCAAAAAGTTTATCAATAGCCTCACGATAGCGTTTTTGCAGAGCCTCTTTCTCCTTGATGGGCACATAGCCTATCTCGCTCCAACGCCTCTGGAACTCCTTGATATTCTCAATGCTTCCGCCACTGATATCGTAGTTTTCAATCTCCACCAATAGCTCATTTTTCTTGGCCAAGTTCTCTCCCTGCACCGCATCCACACTTGCAAAGTGCTCACTCTTGCGGGCGAAGAAGTAGTCACAAGCAGCACGGAAGCGTTTCCACACAGCATCCGAGTGGCGACGCGAAACGGGACCTATCTCCCTCCAACGTTTCTGCAAAGCGATGAGCTCATCGGCACTCTTCTTCCACTGCTCACTCTCCTTGATAGCCTCGGCAGCCTCACAGATTTCCAATTTGAGTTGGAGATTGTGCTCCATCTCGCTCTTCACACCCTCATAGAAACCACGTTTGAGCTCAAAGAACTTATCGCAAGCCAAGCGGAAGCGTTCATAAATCTTGGTATTATCCTTCTTGGGTGCAAAACCAATAGTCTTCCACACCTTCTGAATCTCAATGAGCCTCTCCGAAGCCTTATTCCACTCCTTACGGGTGGTGAGAATCTCACTTGTGAGAGCCTCTGCCCTCTCGCAGAGTTCGGTTTTCAGTGCGAGGTTTTTCTTCTGCTCCTCCTTGATACCCTCAAAGTACTCCTGATGTCTGCGATTGATGCGCGAGGATGCCTCCTTGAAGCGTTCCCAAATCGCATCCTTATGCTCAACAGCTACGGGACCAACCTCCCTCCACTGCTCGTGGAGGTCTTGGAGTTTGCGGAAAGCCACCACAATCGACTGCTCACCAGCCAACGCCTCGGCAACCTCACAGAGTGCGGTTTTAGCCTCCAAGTTACGTTGCAAATCCAAGTCGCGTAACTCTTTGTTTATCTTCACAAAGTTGTAGAAGTTCTCAACGTGAAGGTTGTAGGTCTCCCACACCTCCTTGACGTGGGCCTGGGGCACCACACCTGCCTCTTTCCAGCGCTGCTGCAACTGACGGAATGTCTGGAATGTGTGGCCAACGGTCTCGCCCGCATCAATCAACGCTTTGAGTTCCTCAATAATTTGGAGCTTAATTTTCAAATTCTCCTCCTTGCTCTTTTCGAGCGATGCCATATACTCCTCTCTGCGAGCGCGATAGATGGCATAGAGCTCTTTGAGCCTTATCTCGTCATTGTCGGCAGGTGCGACGAAGTTCTCCTCGACACCTCCCTCTTCAATAAATTTCGCTTTCAGGGTTGCGACCTCGGCACGATGTTTCTTGTAGAAGGCAACCTTCACAGCCTCCACATCGTAACGCAAGGTCTGCACGGGCCTACTCTCCAACAGCCCCGCAAAGTAATCCACAAGTTCACCCTTGCCCATCTCTGCCACATCGGCAAGCGAGTCGGCAAGGCGACTATGGGTGTCGTCATCATCCTCACCCATCTCATCATTTTCGAGTTTGAATTCGGGAGCCTCGGCAGCCAAAGCAGCCTCCTCTTCCTCGAAATTCACGCCCTCGACTTCGGGAGCAACCTCCTCATTGTCAGCACCAGAGTCCTCCACCTGGGGAGCACTCTCTTGGGTAGCAACCACTTTCGCATCTTCGGCAACGCCGACTTGTTCCTCGGGAACAGAATTCAATTTTTCGGTAGTCATAATCGTAAGTTTTACTCATTCATTCATCACGCACACACATATGTGCACAGATAACCTACAAATATAGGGAGTTTTGCCCGACTTTCCAACCCATTGAGATGAAATTCGCCACAAGCCCCTAAAAATGGCTCCAATTTGTAGGAAATTTCGGCTATTATTGCTAACTTTCGCAGTTAATTGTGTAGTAGACGAATTTAGACACAAATTTTACTATGAGTTACCGCATTCTGCTTGTTGATGACGAACCCGATATTCTCGAATTCGTGGGATACAATCTCACAAGAGAGGGCTTCGAGGTGGAGAGCGCATCGAATGGTTTGGTTGCAATAGAGAAGGCCCAGAGTTTCCAACCCCACCTCGTTCTGCTCGACGTAATGATGCCCGAGATGGATGGTATGGAGACCTGCCGACGTATCAAGGAGATACCCTCTCTTGCGCGCACCATCATTGTCTTTCTCTCGGCTCGTGGCGAGGATGAGTCACAACTCCAAGGTTTCGATCTCGGTGCCGACGACTACATCACCAAGCCCATCCATCCCAAGTTGCTGGTGAGTCGCCTCAAAGCGATTCTCAAACGCTCCGAAGGTGGCGAAGAGAGCATTGCAGGGAGTGAGAACACAAGCACCCCTTCGACCGATGTTATAACCATCGACAAGGAGAGGTTTGTGGTGGTGAAAAATGGCCACGAATTATTCCTCCCCCGCAAGGAGTTTCAACTTCTGGCTCTACTCTACTCCAAACCACAGAAAGTATTCTCGCGCGAGGAGATCTACGCGGCAGTGTGGGGAAGCGAAGTGATTGTGGGCGACCGCACAATTGATGTCCACATTCGCAAATTGCGCACAAAAATTGGAGAGGACCACATTGTGACCATCAAGGGCGTAGGCTACAAATATCAGTAGAGTGGAAAATGGAAATAAGGAGTTAAAGACCTTAATGTCCCTAAACTCCCTAAACTCCCCACCACATTACCTGCAACAAAAGAAAAATAAACAAAAAACAACATAAAAAAAACGAAACACAATGGTAATTCTTGTTCTTAACTGCGGTAGCAGTTCGATTAAGTATCAGGTAATTGAGATGACCGAGAGTGTCAATAACCTCTTGGCAAAAGGTTTGGTTGAGCGCATTGGTATCGACAACGGCGTACTCACCCACAAACCCACAGGCAAGGAACCTGTAAAGACGGTGTGTGACATTCCCGACCACACCGTAGGTATCGACCTCATCATCAAGGCTATCACCAACCCCGAGAGTGGAGTTATCGCCTCGCTCGAAGAGTTGGATGCAGTAGGTCACAGGGTTGTTCACGGTGGTGAGCAATTCAAGGAGAGTGCCCTCATTGACGATGCAGTTATGCAGATGGTGGAGGGTTGCGTTGATTTGGCCCCCCTGCACATCCCTGCTAACCTCAAAGGCATCTACGCCATCAATGAACTCCTCCCAGGTGTTCCCCAGGTGGCAAACTTCGACACCGCATTCCACCAGACTATGCCCGCCAAGGCATTCCTCTATGGCATTCCTCGTCGCTACTACGATGAGTATAGGGTGAGGGCCTATGGTTTCCACGGCACCAGCCACCGCTACGTTGCAGAGCAGGCTGCAAAGATGGTTGGTTTGGACTTTGAGAACTCCAAAATCGTTACCTGCCACATTGGCAATGGTGGCTCGGTTACCGCTGTGCTCAATGGCAAGAGTGTGGATACCTCGATGGGCTTAACCCCCGTTGATGGCTTGATGATGGGTACCCGTTGTGGCTCTATCGACCCTGGCGTGCTCAACTTCATCCACCAGAAAGAGGGTAAGAGTATGGAGGAGATTTGGAACCTCATCAACAAAGAGTCGGGCATCTATGGTCTTTCGGGCGGCCTTTCGTCGGATATGCGCGACATTAGAGCTGGTGCAGAGGCTGGCAATCAGGTTGTTGCCGATGCCGAGGAGGCATATTTCTACCGCGTGAAGAAATACATCGGCTCCTATGCTGCTGCAATGGGTGGCCTCGACCTTGTAGTCTTCACTGGTGGTGTGGGCGAGAATGGCCCCGAGATGAGGGAGTATGTATGCAAGGATTTGGAGTTTATGGGTATCGAGTTTGACTCGGCAGCCAATGCTGGCGTTAAGGGTCAGGACAAGGTGCTCTCCACCCCCACTTCGAGGGTTAAAGTGGTTGTTATCGGCACCAACGAGGAGCTTGTAATTGCAACCGACACCTTCAACATTGTAAGCAAACTTGGCAAATAAATTATATATTAACAACATAAACACACAAAACAATTATGATTAAGCATTTGGAAGATATCGTTGCAGCTGCTGTGGCTCGCGGTAAGAAGAAGATGATTGTAGCCTACGGTCAGGATACCCACTCGATTGGTGCTACCGATATGGCCATCAAGGCTGGCTTGGCAGAGGTTACCCTCGTGGGTGACCCCGAGGAGATTAAGAAATCTTGCGAGGCCGAGGGTGTAGATATGAGCCAATACACCATCATCCCCGAGAGCGAGGATGTGAAGGCTGTGGAGATTGCCGTTAAGGCCGTACACAATGGCGAGTACGACGTGCTGATGAAGGGCGTTGTTCCCACCGACAAATATATGCGCGGTATTTTGAACAAAGAGTGGGGCTTGCTTCCCGCAGGTACCACTTTGAGCCACGTTACCGTTTTGGAGGTTCCCGCATATCACAAACTCTTGGTGGTTAGCGACGTAGCAGTTCTCCCCTGCCCCTCGCTCGACCAGAAGAAACAGATTGCCAAATACCTCGTGCAGACCGCACAGAACCTCGGCATTGAGTGCCCCAAAGTTGCCCTTTTGGCTCCCAGCGAGCAGCTCTTGCCCAAGGTTGTTAGCTCGGTAGAGGCTGCTACTCTCTCGGAGATGGGCCAGAAAGGCGAGCTTGGCGATGGTCTTTTCCAGGGTCCCTTGGCACTCGACGTGGCTATCGACGAGGAGAGCGTGAAAATCAAAAAACTCACTGGCCCCGTTGCAGGTGATGCAGACTGCTTGCTCTTCCCCAACATCGAGAGTGGTAACGTATTCTTCAAGGCTTGCTCGAAGTTTGCAGGCGCCGAGTTGGCAGCAATGGTTGCAGGTCCCTCTGCTCCTTGTGTGCTCACCTCGCGTGGCGACTCGACCAAGACCAAGCTCTACTCCATTGCATTGGCTTGCTTGTCGGCTAAATAGTTTGAATAACCCGAAACTACACCTTTATAACAATTATGGAGAAAATGTATAAGATTTTGACCATCAACCCTGGTTCGACCTCTACCAAGGTTGCGGTTTTCGAGAACGACAAAGAGCTCTTCTCGACCACATTGCGCCATTCGAGTGAGGAGATTGGTCGCTATAAAACCATCCTCGACCAGCTCGACTTCCGCAGGGATGTGATTCTCGACGCCATCAAGGCTTCGGGTATCGAACTCTCGGAGCTCGATGCAGTTATTGGTCGTGGCGGTCTTTTGAAGCCCATTCCCAGCGGCACCTATGAGGTTAATGCACAGATGATTGAGGACATTAAAGAGCGCCCCGCAGGTCAGCACGCCTCGAACCTCGGCGCACTCCTCGCTTCGGAGATTGCTGGCCGTGCAGGTGTGAAGGCCTACATTGCCGACCCCGTGGTTGTCGATGAGTTGCAGGATGTTGCAAGGCTTACCGGTCTGCCCGAGTTGGAGCGTCAGTCCATCTTCCACGCCCTCAATCAGAAGGCTGTTGCTCGTGTCTATGCCGACAAGATTGGTAGGGAGTACGAGGAGCTCAACTTGGTTGTTGCCCATATGGGTGGTGGCATTTCGATTGGTGCCCACCGCAAAGGCTTGGTTGTGGATGTGAATAACGCACTCGATGGCGAGGGCCCCTTCTCACCCGAGAGGGCTGGTACAATGCCCGCACTTGCTTTTGCAAAGATGTGTATGAGTGGCAACTACACCCTCGCAGAGATTGCCAAGAAAATCAATGGTAAGGGTGGCGTTGTAGCCCACCTCGACACCAACGATATGAGGGAGGTTGAGAACCGCTACAACGCTGGTGACCAGAAGGCTGTTCTTGTTTCGAATGCTATGGCCTACGGTGTTGGTAAGTTCATCGGTCAGATGATTGCCGTTTTGAAGGGCGAGGTTGATGCCGTAATTCTCACAGGTGGTATCGCCTACGACAAGAACGTTGTGGGCTACATCAAGGAGATGATTGAGCCTATGGCAAAGGTTGTTGTGATGCCCGGTGAGAATGAGTTGGAGGCACTCGCAATGAATGCCCAGAGGGTTCTCGAAGGCAAACTCACCCCCAAGGTTTATGAGTAGCAAAAAAAGAGCACCGCGCGCGGTGCTTTTTTTTCATTCCACAATCCAAATAGACTGATGGGCAAATAGATAAGGAGCGCTCCCAAGTGGGGGCGCTCCTTATTTTGCAACAGCACATCACACTACTCCACCTCTTGCGGAATGGTGCCAATCTCGTAGAAAGTAGGTGTGGCGGTAGCATCCTTGATGGTTATAACCGTAACGCCAGAGCCCTCATCGCCCAAAGGACGACCTGCGGCACTCGTGGTGGCAAACCTGATACCCTCCCACTCGGCACGCACACAGTGGTGTAGGTGGCCCGAGAGCACCAAATCCACATCATAGGTACTCATCAATGCAAGATATTTATTTCTCAATTCCAGAGGCAGGTTCTCACCATTATTCTCCTCCTCGGGGCTGAATACAAATTGTGGGTGGTGGGCCGCAAGGATAATGGGCATATCTCGCTCGGCAGCCTTTGCAAGGCTCTCCTTCATCCACTCATAGAGCTCCGACTCACCCTCCGCAGCACTCTTAATAAGGCACGAATTGTAGCCTATGGTCGTATAGTTCTCACCCTCGTACACAAACCTATCGTGACCATAGCGGGCCACAAACGCTGCCACCTCCTCGGGGCTTGCCTCGCCAACATCGTGGTTGCCAGGGAGAAAATAGAGAGGTATATTCTCATCAAACAGCGAGCACATCTTCTGGAATCCCTCCAAGGCCCCCTCATCGGTACGCCACTGTACATAGTCACCCGTAAATACCACAAAGTCGGGACTCAAAGCATTGACCTCCTTTGCGATACGTTCCATATTGGCTTGTTCGGGCGCAAAATCCTCACTCTCGGTGATGAAACCCAACTGTGGGTCGGAAATCTGCACAAAGCAGTGGGTTTTACCATCCGATGCGCCACACGCCACCAACGCTATCGCACAAGCGACAACGAGCATAACATTCCACAATCTTCTCATAATTGGTTTGGATTAAGATGTTTATTCAACCTCTATTCGATAGTTCGGGCGGTAGTTCACAAGCACCCACGAGTCATTGACCATATTGCCACCCTCCTCCACAAAGCTATACCTTGTTTGCAAAAGTGGAACAACCGAGCCATTGACCTCCATAGCTACATCACCACCCTCATAGATAGCACTTGCAAACAACCTCACTGCGTCGTAGGCACGATAGGCAAACATTGATGGCGCACGACCAAAGGCCTCCATAAACCTCCTATCGAACTCCCTTACACGAGCATCACCCCTATCGGCGTGATAGGGAGCAAGATAGCTAACATCCAACTTGAAGAGCAGGTTCTTGTCCATATTCTTATACTTCGCCCAGCCAGCACTGCCCACAACCCTCACAGGCACCCTGCGAGTGCCATACTTGGGTTGGCGCGAGTTCATCATCGAGGAGATGATTGCCAACGAGCGGTCGGTGTCGAGTTCGTTGTCCGACAACACCACAAACAAGTTATCCTCCTCTGCCATCAACTCCTCAATGGGGCTACTTTGGAGCGAATCGACAACAAAGTGTTCATCGTAGATAACCTTACCGTAGGGGTGGTCACCAAGCAACGAGAGCATCTCTCGTTCCATCTCCTCGTCGTTGGATGCCGTATAGACCATAATCACATTGGTCTCGGGGGCGATATAACCCGCAAGTTTATCAACCCTTGTGGCGGGCGTGGGTGCCAAACGATAGTAGTGGCGACCATAGGAACCATCCGTAGAGGTTGCAAGTGGCGACACAACGGGGATTCCATTCTCGGCAGCATACTCCACAACCGCTCTCGCGTTACGCTCATAGATAGGGCCCACAAAGAGGTCGGTAGCCTCAATCATCTCCTCTTCATCCATCAAACGCTCCACATAGGAAGCTGAATTTTTGGTGTTGAAGAGTTGGATATTAACAGAGCGACCGTCCCTCTTCATATCCTCGGCAGCCAACAATGCTCCCTGATAGAACTCCACAAAGCTACCCCTCACCCTGCCAAGCGTATCACTCAATGGCAACATCAACGACACAGTGAGCACATCCTTATCGAAGGGGCGATACTTCACATCCTCCGAGGCGAGGCTATCGAGGTAATCGACAATCTCACTCCTCATTGCAGGCTCGTAGTTCTCGCGCATAGCACTTCCCTCGTGGCGCACACATTTGAGGGTCATACCCTTATACAAGGTTGTAGGATTACCGTTCTCCTCCGAGAGCGCATCCACATCCACCTGATTCTCAACCGAGAGTGAGTAGAGCGTCATACCCTCCTCCACAACAAAGTAGTCATACTTGCGCGAAAGGCGGTTGAGCACCTGTGCATACCCTCTGCTCTGCATCTCTATCTCCGCGAGCTGACACCTACCCGAGGCACTACGACGAATATTGAGGCTTGTCTTGCTGTGGATATTGGTAATATCCAGCCCTGGGTTATCGGCCACAAGGGTGTCGAGTGCAATGGCAAAATCCACTGCCACCTTGAAGAGTGACTCGCCAGAGATTGTACGGTAGCGGTCGAAACGCTCATCGCCTCGTTTGGGTTGCAAGCGACTCAATCGCTCATAGCAAGGCACCCTCAAAACATCGCCCTCTTGGATGGCAGGAGCAACGGGGTCCAGCCCATTCTCCTCCATAAGTTCCCTATCCGATAGGGAGTAGAGCGCAGCAATGTCGGCAACACTCTGGTCTGCAACAACCCTATGCACAAAGTAGTTGCGCGAGTCGATGCGCAACACCTCACCCGAGCGCTCCCTCTGTGCCCACAATGCACCAACGGAGAGTAGTAACGACAGCAACAATAAGGCAGTTCTTCTCATCTGCGTTTCCCAATAGTTTGGTGTAAGTTGTTCTATTTTCGTGTTTTAATCTGGGTAATCACCTGTTTCGTATAGAGTGGGAAATCACCCTCCATCATCCAATCGTAGTAGGAAGGCTCCTTACGGAATACCTCCTCCACAAGTTTCCCCTTGTGTTTTCCGAATCCGAAAATCTCCCTATCCTGCTCATCGTAGAGAATCCTACCAGCATAGTCCGCAGTGCGAGTGTGTTGGCTATACTCCGCCAATCCTGCAATATCGGTAGGGAGGTCTTCGTAACGCTCCAACTGTGCTTTGAGCACCTCGTAGGTCGCAAGAGTGTCGGCCTCGGCCGAGTGAGCACCCTCCAACTCCTTGCCACAGTAGAACATATAGGCCGCCGAGAGGGTTCTCTGCTCCTTCTTATGGAAGATGGTCTGCACATCCACAAACTTGTGTTTTTTGAGGTCGATACTAACACCAGCCCTCAAAAACTCCTCGGCAAGCATTGGAATATCAAACCTCGTGGAGTTGAAGCCACCAAGGTCACACCCCTTCATATACTCCGCGAGCGACTTGGCAATCTGGCGGAAGGCGGGAGCATCGGCCACATCGGCATCTGTAATACCGTGAACAGCCGTAGCATCCTCGGGAATGTGCATCACCTCGCCATTGTCGTCGAGGGGCTTAATCCTGCGAGTCTTTACCTCGGGGGTATCGCTACCAGGGCACACCTTCACAAGCGAAATCTCCACAATGCGGTCTTTCACAATATCCACACCCGTGGTCTCCAAGTCGAGGAATATGATGGGGTTTTTAAGTTCGAGTTTCATCTGTATTCTCTCTTTTTCGCCGACTCCTTACGAGTTAATCATCATAGGCATCAAGAGCATCAAGGTATTGGCGCTCTGGGGCTCATCGTAGAGGGGTTTGAAGACACCTGCACGGGTGGAATCGGCCAACTCTACAACCACGCTGGGGGTTTCGATATTGGAGAGGATATCCACAAGGAAGGTCGATTTGAAACCAATAACGATGGGCTGACCCTCGTATGCACACGATACGCTCTCGCGTGCCGAGTAGGAGAAATCGAGGTCTTTGGTTGCCAATTTGATGCAGTTGTCGGCAATGTTGAACTCCACAAGGTTGGTAGCCTGATTGGAGCAAACAGCCACACGTTTGATAGCATTCAGCAACTCTACCCTATCGACAATCACCCTATTGGGGTTAGCCGCAGGAATAACTGCATTGTAGTTGGGATACACACCCTCAATCAAACGGCACACAAGGGTGTTGTTTTTCAGGTAGAATACCACATTTTTCTTATCGAAAGCAACCTTCACTGCATCCTCCTCTTTCAAAAGGATACCGCGCAAGAGAGTCGAGGGTTTCTTGGGCAGAATGAACGATGCCTCGGCCACAACCTCTGCCTCGGCGGTGTGCTTAACAAGTTTGTGTGCATCGGTAGCAACGTAGGTAACCAAGCCCTGTGCAAGATTCACATAGATACCATTCATTACGGGACGCAAATCGTCATCGGCAGTTGCAAAAATGGTCTTATTGATACCGCCAATCATCATATCCACATCCATTGCCACCTCAATCTTATCCTCTGCCAACTCGGGGAGTGCGGGATAACCCAAGCCCGAGGTGCCGGGGATGTTGAGCGAACCGCTCTTCCAGCTTACGGTAATCTCCCAAGTATCCTCGTTTGCCTCGATGGTGAGTGGCTGCTCGGAGAACTCTTTGAGCGAGTCGAGCATAAGTTTTACGGGGGCTGCGATTACGCCCTCGCGCTCCACACTATCAACCGTAACACTACCCACAAGGGTGGTTTCGAGGTCGGAGGCGGTAACTTTCAGAGTATTGCCCTTCAAGTCGAAGAGGAAATAGTCGAGAATAGGAAGGGTGTTTTTGCTACTTACCACCTTACCAGTTGTCGAAAGGAGCGACAAAAGCGCCGAAGAGGAAATTGTAAATTTCATAGTCTTGATTTTTATAGTTTTACGTTTGTTATTTGTCCTTTTTCGCGGGCCTCTCGCGCGCCATCGCCTACGCGCACGCGCACAAATACCCTATTTAATCTCCAAAAATAGAAAATAAAATTGAAAAAGTAAAACCAATAACCGGAAAATGGTCATTTTTCTACAATTAGCCACCGTAGCGAGTATCACGAAAGACACCCGAGTCTTTCATAAGGGCCTCAATGTCCTTAAAGTCCTTAATGCTTTTGCAACTCCGCAACATCAGCATAGTGCACCTCGCGAGGCGAGTGCAAGGCTTGCGCAAAAAAATCCCCCGCCATCAGAACTCACAAGAAAACGCATAGTGCGTGGGGATTTCAAGGCTCACGAAAAAGGCGGCTCCGCAGTTTACAGAACGTAAATGAGGAAGCCGCCTTCGAGTGTAACGCGGAAATCACCCGCAATATGCGTTTTATTCTGCGAAGTGTTTGTAGAAACGGATAATCGTATCTATACCCTTATAGAATTGGTCGAGGCCGTAACTCTCATTGGGCGAATGGATTGCATCCTTGCCCAAACCAAAGCCGATGAGGATAGACTTCATACCGAGAATATTCTCAAAGCCACTCACAATTGGAATACTACCGCCCGAATAGAATGGTAGAGGCTGTTTGCCAAAGGTATCCACAATGGCTGCCTCGGCCGCCTTATAGGCTTTCAAATCGGTGGGCGAAACGTAGGGCTGACCACCGTGGAGAGCCTTCACATCCACCTTCACACACTTGGGTGCGATGCTACGGAAATAGTCCTCAAACAACACCGCAATCTTCTGCCAATTCTGGTCGGGAACAAGGCGCATCGAAATCTTGGCATAGGCCTTCGAGGGGATGATGGTCTTGGTACCTTCGAGGGTGTAACCACCCCAAATACCATTCACATCGAGCGAGGGGCGAACACCTGTGCGCTCAATGGTCGTAAAGCCCTCCTCGCCAGCGAGTTCCTCCACACCAACACCGCGCATATACTCCTCCTTATCGTAGGGAGCCTTATTGAAATTGGTGCGCTCCTCCTCGGTGAGAATGCGTACATCGTCATAGAAACCGGGGATGGTCACACGACCATTCTCATCCACAAGTTTGGTGATGAGGTTGGCGAGCACATTTGCAGGATTTGCCACAGCACCGCCATAGAGGCCCGAGTGCAGGTCGTGGTCGGGGCCCGTAACCTCCACCTGCATATAGCACAGACCGCGCAAACCGCAGGTAATGGAGGGGGTATCCATCGAAATCATACTTGTATCCGAGATGAGGATAATATCGCCCTTAACGAGCTCCTTGTTCTCCTCGCACCATCCATAGAGGCTGGGTGAGCCAATCTCCTCCTCGCCTTCGAGCATAAATTTCACATTGCAGGGGAGTTCTCCCGTAGCAACCATCGCCTCGAAAGCTTTGGCGTGCATAAAGAGCTGTCCTTTGTCATCATCGGCACCACGGCACCAGATGCGACCATCCTTAATAACGGGCTCAAAGGGGTTGGTACGCCACTCATCCTTGGGGTCCTCGGGCATCACATCGTAGTGACCATAGACCACAACCGTGGGCTTTGCGGGGTCGATAATCTTCTCGGCATAGACCACAGGGTTGCCAGCAGTGGGCATCACCTCGGCGCGGTCGGCACCCGCTTTAAGGAGTGAGGCGCGTAGCCACTCGGCTGTCTTGACCATATCGTCGCGGTGGTCACTCTGGGCACTAATGGAGGGGATACGGAGGAGTTCAAAGAGCTCTTCAAGGAAGCGCTCGCGGTTCTCACAGACAAATTGATTGCTCTTTTTCATAATAATTTTAGGTTACATAAAGAAATTTTCACTATTTTTGTGGTTGTACCACCCATCTGGGCAGGTTACAAATTTACAAAAATTAGGCAATAAATAAAAACTTTAAGAGATATTTTTATGAGAGTAATTCCCACATCAGAACTTATCATCAACTCCGATGGTTCGATTTTCCACCTCCACATCCGTCCCGAGCACCTCGCCGACACTGTAATCCTTGTGGGTGACCCTGGTAGGGTTGAGATGGTTGCAAGTTATTTCGACAACCAAGAGTGCAACATTTCCAGCCGAGAGTTCCGCACCATTACAGGTTCCTATAAAGGCAAACGTATGACCGTCATTTCGACTGGTATCGGCACCGACAACATCGATATCGTTGTGAGCGAGTTGGACGCACTCGCCAACATCGACTTCGAAACCCGCACCGAGAGGGAGCAAAAACGAGTACTCACCCTCCTCCGACTCGGCACCTCGGGCGCCATTCAGCCCGACATTCCTCTGGGCTCGTTTGTATTTGCGCGCTCATCGGTGGGCTTCGATGGTCTGCTGAACTACTATGCAGGTCGCAACGAGGTGTGCGATTTGGCCATTGAGGAGGCTTTTGTGGAGCACACGGGCTGGAATTCCCAACTCCCCGCCCCCTACTTTATCGATGCTGACGAGGCTCTCTTTGAGCACTTCAAGGACTCGGTGGTGGAGGGTATTACCGTTGCTGCCCCTGGTTTCTATGGTCCCCAGGGCAGGTGGTTGCGCATAGCCCCCGCCGACAAGGAGCTCAACGCCAAGATTGAGAGTTTCCGCTACAACGAGCGTCGCATAACCAACTTCGAGATGGAGAGTAGCGCACTTTCGGGCTTGGGCCGACTGATGGGCCACCGCGCTGGCACCATCTGCACCATCATTGCACAGAGGGCTGCAAAGGATATGAACACCGACTACAAACCCTTCGTAAGGCAGATGATTGAGATGGCGCTCGACAAACTCGCGGCATTATAATCAAAGTGTTTGCGCCCCACTTCATTTTTGTGCATTTGTAACCCATTGAAAATGAGTGGGGCGTAAAAAAGATTGCAAAATTTTTGCTTTTTTTCTTGCAGATAGCCAAAAAAGCCGTATATTTGCACTCGCAATTCGGCACCGTAGCTTAATTGAATAGAGCATCTGACTACGGATCAGAAGGTTACAGGTTTGAGTCCTGTCGGTGTCACAGAGGGAGTTCCAAATGGAACTCCCTTCATTTTTATCCCACACCCCACCCATAGACACAAAAAAAGTTCGCGGGCAACACTCTCGTCACCCGCGAACTTGTATAAACAAATCTTGTCGTTATTCCTATTGGAGCAACTCGGCGAGTTTGGCACCCAGCTCCTCGCCGCGCAGATTGCGGGCCACAATGGTACCATCCGAAGCAATCAGGAAGTTCGAGGGGATACTCCTCACTGCATACTTCTTGGCCGACTCGTCCTCCCAGAACTTAAACTCGCTGACATTTACCCACACAAGGCCTTTGCTCTCAATGGCTTTCAACCAAGGCTCACGCGCCCTATCGAGGCTCACACCATAAATCTCAAAGCCTTTGGAGTGGTACTTTGCATAGTCCTCAACAAGGAAAGGCACCTCCCTCATACAAGGACCACACCACGATGCCCAGAAGTCCAAAAGCACATATTTATTCTTCGCCAACACATCGCTCAACGATACCATATTACCATCGGCATCGGGCAGTGTGAGGTCAATAAACTTCTGGCCAACATCCACCCTCTTCATACCCTCTGCGTGGTTGCGCAAGGTGATGGCGGTGTGGGATTTTTGAAGTCCTTTGGGTAGGGCATCCACAGCCCCCAAAATCTCATCGGGGGTCATCGTGTAATAGACCTCGCTGGCAAGCAGATAAAGACCAAAGATGTTATCCTTATTAGCCTCATAGGATTTGAGCGTATGGGCGTCATACTCCTGCTCGGCAACGGCACGAGCCTCCTCGTTCTCGGCTGTAACATAGGCCTCCATAAGAGCCTTCTTCTCGGTGCGATAGGCCTCATTGTGGTCGTTCGATGGGGTGCCACCCACCTTCACACTACCCCACTCCTCCAAGGAGCCAGAGACAGTCACAACACCCTCCTCAACAAAGAGTGTGCGACTCTTGTCACCAACCACAAGATTGGCAAACAGTGGAGCATCGGTATCGACTTTTATCTCAAACGAGCCATCCTCGGTAGTGGTGCTACCAAAGCACTCGGTGCTCTTATTAGCCATCAATTTTACCTCTCCCGAGTAGCCCTCAATGGTGCCCTTAACGATATGGTCGGCACCGCAACTTGTCAGCACCAAGGCCACAAGCGAAAGCCATAAACACCTTTTCATATCTCCTATTGGGTTTTAGGTCAGACTTCTACTTTATCTACTCAAAAATCTCTGCCAAAGCCTCTGCCAAAGCCTCGCCACGCAAGTTACGAGCGATAATCTCACCCTTGTCATTGATGAGGAAGTTGGCGGGGATGGAGTTCACCGAGTACTCTTTGGCAGCTTCAGTCTGCCATCCACCCAAAGTGCTGACATTAACCCACTTCATACCCTGCTGCTCGATGGTTTTCTTCCACGAGTCGCCATCCTCATCAAGGCTCACGCCATAGATTTCGAAACCCTTGTCGTGGTATTTTGCATAGGCCTCCAACAAGAAAGGCATCTCACCCATACAAGGACGGCACCACGATGCCCAGAAGTCCAATAAAACAACCTTATTGGCCTCCACTACCTCTTTGAGCGACACCTCCTCGCCATCAACATTGGGAAGAGCAATATTGATGTAGGGCTCACCAACTGCGGTTTTCAAAAGGCTCTCGGCATACTCCTTAACCAACACCATCTCCTCCATTTTACGGATATCGGAGGGGTAGGCCTCGATGGTTGCCAAAATCTGCTCGGCCTCCATCTCGTGGTACTTGCTGCTAACGAAGAGATATGCACCCCAAAGGTTATCGGCATTCTCCACATAACTATCATTCATAAGCTGCTGCAACTTTGCAAATGCGAGCATCAACTCCTCCTCGGGAGCCTCGCCATTCATCACACCTGCCAAGAGCTCCCACTGCTGCTCATTGAAAGCCGCGAAAGCGTCGTTTGCAGGGGTACCCTTTGCAACAAAGCCCTGCATATTCTCCATATTACCCTCAACCCTAATAGGGGTACCATCAATAAAGAGAGGCATCACAGGCTCGCCTCCGAGTGCCAACGAAGCAAAGATGGGGGTCTGGCTCTCAACGCTCAACTCGAAAGAGCCATCTTCGGTTGTGGTGGTGGCCAAAACCTCATCACCATCCATATTCATAATGGCAACCTCACCACTGTGTCCCTCAATCTGTCCCTCTACAACATAGGTTTTCGAAGTATTACAGCCCACTGCCAAGAGTGCAGCCGCAACAATAAACATAAACTTTTTCATACTCATCTTTTTATTTTTGGTTAAAAAATTATTTCTTCACTATCGCCTTACGCTCGGCAACCACCCTATCGGGATTTCCCGCCACAAAGTTCTCCCACGAGGCACTCTTTGTCCTTCCTCGCTTCACTGCCACCGTTTGGTGGGGGATGGGCGATGAGGTCTCGAAGTAGTGGCACAGCGCCACTGCAAGGCCATCCGTAGCATCCAACCTCTTGGGATTATACTCCACACCAAGCATACTTTTGAGCATTGCTGCGACCTGCTCCTTGGCAGCACCGCCATTGCCCGTAATTGCCTGCTTCACACGCCTTGGGGCATACTCAAAGACCTTGTGACCTCTGCACAGCGCCGCAGCCATAGCCACACCCTGTGCCCTACCCAATTTGAGCATACTCTGCACATTCTCCCCAAAGAAGGGCGACTCCAAAGCCACCTCATCGGGCATATACTCATCCACAAGAGAGAGCACCCGATTGAAGATATAGCGCAACTTCTCGTAGGGGTCCTTCATCTTGGTCATCTCGATATCGCCAATGACCACCGCGCGCAATTTGTTCCTACCAAGCACCTCCAACACGCCATATCCCATACGGTTGGTTCCTGGGTCAATGCCCATAATTATGCGATGCTCGGCACTCATTTTCTATCGGTTTTTGAGCTCTTCGACCTCTTTGCGCAACTCCCTTACATTGCGTTGCAGTTCGGGAAGATTGCGGAATACGGCATTTGCCCTGCGGAAACGTGCGGCATCAATACCAAACGAGCCCATAATCTGCGACCCCTCGGGTACCGACGACGACACACCACTGCTCGAACCAACAATAGTGCGGTCACCCACAGTGATATGTCCCACAATACCAGCCTGGCCACCAATCATACAGTTCTTGCCCACCTTTGCCGAGCCTGCAACTGCCGACTGACCAGCCATCACCGTATTGGCCCCAACCACAACATTGTGGCCAATCTGAACGAGGTTATCAATCTTCGTACCCTTGCAAATCACCGTTGAGCCCATAGTCGCGCGGTCAATGGTCGTATTGGCACCAATCTCCACATCGTCCTCAATGGTCACAATTCCAATCTGGGGAATCTTGTCGTACTCACCCTTTGCATTGGGGGCAAAACCAAAACCATCGGAGCCAACCACTGCGCCCGAGTGGAGCACACACCTCTCGCCAATCTTACAGCCCTCATAGACCTTTACGCCCGAATAGAGGGTGCTCTTTGCCCCCACCTTCACGCCATCGCCAAGATAGACGTGGGGGTACAACTTCACACCGTCGCCAACCACTGCGCCCTCGTCAATAACAACATAAGCACCAATGTAGCAACCCTCACCCACCGTAGCACTCTCCGCAACAACTGCTGTGGGGTGGATACCACTCTTCTGGGGTTTATAGGCCACATACATCTCCAAGAGTTTGGCAAAGCATCCGTAGGCATCATCCACCTTAATGAGCGTAGCCTTAACGGGTTCTTTGGGCTCCCACGAGCGATTGACAATAACTATCGAAGAGTCGGTGGTGTAGACATAGTGTTCATATTTGGGATTCGCCATAAACGACAGAGCGCCAGCCTTTCCCTCCTCAATCTTTGCAAAAGTGCTAACGGTAACATCCTTATTACCAACAATCTCGCCACCCAAGCCAGCGGCGATCATTTCAGCCGAAAATTGCATCATTTGTCTATTTTTGTTGTGGTTAATCCATCAAAGGTATCTCTTGATATCGACTCCCAATGGCATAAACTGCGACACATCGCCATCGAAACTCAAAATCTCCCTAATCACACTACTCGACACTGCCACATACTCCGAAGGTGTAAAGAGCAGTACGGTGGTAATCTCGGGGTAGAGCCTTTGATTAATCTGCATCATATTCCTCTCGTAGTCGAAATCGACCGTATTGCGCATACCACGCAACACAAATTTCAACTCCCTATCCCTACAATACTCGCCCGTTAGACCGTGGTAACTCACCACCTCCACTCGGGGCTCATTGGCATATAGGTCTTCGATGAGTCTTTTACGATTCTCGATGGTCAGCAAGCCCCTTTTGTCCTGATTCTCGCCAACGGCAATAATCAGTCTGTCGAAAATCTTTAAGCCCTCTGCCACCAATGCCTGATGGCCCGAAGTGAATGGGTCAAACGACCCTGGAAATATTGCAGTCTTCATATATTCTCTCTTGATTTACCTAAATTGCGATTTGGGTGGCGTTTCAAAGCTTGCAAGCACAAGCTCAATGCAGAAATCACCCACACAAAACGCAACCGTTAGACGAGTTTCTCAAAGAGGCGACGCATACCAACCTTGTCGGCAACAATTGCCTCCAACTCGTCGATACCAACGCGATACTGTTTCATCGTATCCCTCTCGCGGATGGTCACTGTGTTATCCTCCTTGGTCTGGTGGTCTACGGTCACGCAGAAGGGGGTACCGATAGCATCCTGACGACGGTAGCGTTTGCCAATCGAATCCTTCTCGTCGTACTGCACATTGTGGCTGAATTTGAGCTTATGAACGAGGTCCATAGCAATCTCCTGCAAGCCATCCTTCTTCACAAGGGGCAGAACTGCAACCTTAACGGGTGCAAGGGGTGCAGGAATCGAAAGTACGGTACGAGTCTCGCCATTTTCGAGAGCCTCCTCTTTATATGCTGCCGAGAGCACCTGCAAAACCATACGATCCACACCAATCGAAGTCTCCACAACATAGGGAACATAGCTCTCACCTGTCTCGGGGTCGAAGTACTGAATCTTCTTACCCGAGTACTGCTGGTGGCGGCCCAAGTCGTAGTCGGTACGCGAGTGGATACCCTCCACCTCTTTGAAACCGAAGGGGAAATTGAACTCTACATCGGTAGCCGCATTTGCGTAGTGTGCGAGTTTCTCGTGGTCGTGGAAGCGGTAGTTGTCATCACCAAAGCCGAGAGCGCGGTGCCAACTCATACGGGTCTCTTTCCACTTATTCCACCACATCATCTCCTCACCTGGGCGCACAAAGAACTGCATCTCCATCTGCTCAAACTCCCTCATACGGAAGATGAACTGACGAGCCACAATCTCATTTCGGAACGCTTTACCAATCTGCGCAATACCAAAAGGAATCTTCATCCTACCGGTCTTCTGCACATTGAGGAAGTTCACAAAGATACCCTGTGCGGTCTCGGGGCGGAGATATACGGTATTTGCGCCCTCTGCCACCGAACCCATCTGGGTGGAGAACATAAGGTTGAACTGGCGCACATCGGTCCAGTTACGCGAGCCCGAAATGGGGCAGACAATCTCGCAATCGAGGATAATCTGGCGCACCTCTGCCAAATCATTAGCATTGAGTGCATCGGCCATACGCTGATTCACCTCATCCCTGCGAGTCTTAATTTCCAACACGCGAGCGTTGGTTTGGAGGAACATCTCTTTATTGAAGCTCTCACCAAAGCGTTTTGCCGCCTTTGCGCACTCCTTCTCAATCTTCTCGTCCTGCTTTGCAATCCAGTCCTCAATCAGAACATCGGCACGGTAGCGTTTCTTGGAGTCCTTGTTGTCAATCAGGGGGTCATTGAAGGCACCAACGTGACCACTTGCCTCCCACACTCTGGGGTGCATAAAAATTGCCGCATCAATACCCACGATATTGTCGTGCAATTTGGTCATCGAATCCCACCAATAGGTCTTGATATTGTTTTTCAACTCCACACCGAGCTGACCATAGTCATAAACGGCGCTCAAACCGTCATAAATCTCGCTCGAAGGGAAGATAAAACCATACTCTTTGCAGTGTGCAATCAGCTTCTTGAAAAGTTCTTCTTGTGTCATTGTTTTTTATGTTTTTATATTTTCAATATAATTCGCTTCTATTTCAATCTACAAAGATATGAAAAGAATTGAGAATTGTGAATTGAGAATTGAAAATTATTCTCCCAAGGGGTATTTATCTTCCCTTTGCAAAAAAGCAAGCGCCACCTCGCAAAGGAAGTAGCGCCATAGAATCGATATAAAGTATTACTTAAAGGTAGCCCAAAAGTTCGCTTGGATTATCAATGATAGCCAAAGGATTATGTGCGGCAAGCTCAACCTTTGGTCGAAATCCCCACGACACACCGAGGCAATCCACCTCGGCACTCTTTGCAGTCTGCATATCCACATTGGTATCCCCCACATAGAGCACATCATTTTTGCCAACAGCGGTATATTCCAGAATCTCCGTCACGATTTGTGGGTTGGGTTTGCGGGGCACACCCTCGCGGTTGCCAAGCACCAACTCGAAGTGGATATTTGGGAAGAAATGCGAAATGAGTTTGAGGGTTGCCGAGTGGTATTTATTCGACGCAACAGCCATCTTCACACCCCTTCTTTGGAGCTCTTCGAGCAGTTCGGGAATACCCTCATAGGGGTGACTTCGGTCGGCATTATGAACCTCATAGAAGGGGATAAAAAGGTCCCTGATGCGCAAGATATTCTCCTCCGTGCGGGCCTCTTCGGGGAGTGCTCTCTCAAAGAGTTTCATCACCCCATCGCCCACCATAAAGCGATAGGCGTCCTCGGGATGGGTGGCAAATCCGCACTTTTCGAGCGCTTGATTTACCGACACGCAGAGGTCGCCAATAGAGTTTATAAGGGTGCCATCGAGGTCAAAAATCACAAGTTGTTTCATCTCCTAAAAAAACTATTTTCTCCGCCACAAAGATAGCACTTTTCGGAATCTTTGAGTACTTTTGTCCAAAGTAAAACCCAATACCGACTCGGTCAATGAAAAGAGGACTCACATTTTTGATTCTACTTTTTGCGCTCACCTCTTGCAACAGAGCGACTTGGAGCATCGCGGAGAGCTCGCTAATCAACAGTGCCCACTACTCACGAATGAGGGTTACAACCATCGACAATCCCATTGATTCACTTCTTCTTCGCACACCCTCCGCCCCACTCACACACAAAGATATCTTGGCACCCGAGTTTGGCCGACTTGTGGCATCAATGATAGAGTGCGTCAATGACCCCCAAAATGCAGGAGTGGGTATCGCCGCACCGCAAGTGGGAATCCTACGTCGTGTGGTGGTGGTTCAGCGCCTCGACAAAGTAGGTACCCCTTTTGAAGTATATGTCAATCCTCGGATTATCGACTATGGCGAGCAGTGGGCATTAGGCAGCGAGGGGTGTCTTTCGGTGCCCAACCTACGAGGTGAGGTAAGTCGCTCACAATCAATCTCTCTCACATACAATCACGCCATCACATTCGCCCCTGTTACGGAGCAAATTTCGGGTTTTACGGCAGTGATATTTCAGCACGAATTGGACCATCTCGACGGCATTATCTACACCGACCGAGCCGAGAGAGTATTACCCGAAAGGGAGTAAAAAATGGTTCCGATTACATATTCTCAATGGCAAGAATACCATTGCGTGTCATAACGATACGGAAGCGACGCAGGGAGGTTTCGCCACCCGAGGTGAGTTGCATCACAACATTGATATAGTATATCTTCTGCACCTTCACCGTGGTAACGTTACCATCCCTACCCACCATATCGACAGGCACCTCGGGATTGTCCATCTTCTGGGTAAAGCGGTGCATATGGAAACGCAAAATCTCATTGATACCCTTAACGGGATAGGCACTCGCCGAGCGCAACTGCTGGCCATTGATAGTCACCCACTTACGATACAACAGCACCTTCTCCTCGAAGATTCTATTCTCCGCCTCCACGAGTGACGAACGACCGCGAATATCCATAACCTCACGCGGAGCCTTGGCGTCACTAATAAAGTCTACACCCTCCTTTATTACACCCACTTTATGGTCGTGAATGCGCACCTCCGCCTTGTTGTCGAAGTACTTATTGCCAAGTCGGTGGGCAAAGTAGTAGCGCATCAAATCCTTGATGCGGTCTTTGAGCATATAGCTCACCACCAAGACAATGAAGAGGGGCCCCGTAATGTTGCCATATTTGAGCTGTGCAAACCACGCCACTGCCGTAGCAAAAATCATCGCCAAGCCCGCCGCAACGCTATAATAGACCTGCTCCACCGCAAAACCGTCACGTTTTTTATTCAGGCGGATATAGAGTTCACTCTCAATATACTTTTTCAGCAGTCCATAGCGGAATACAAGCGTGCGATTGCTCGTCGCATCATCGGCCTCCACGGTTTCATATCCTTGCGAGCGTTTGTAACTCTTCTCGCCCCTTACAAGAGCCACTAATCGTGCTCTCACATCATCCAACTCTGGTGATGAGAGGCGGTCTATCTTTTTGAGAATTCTCACCGCCTGCACGTCGATAATGTGGCTCATTATCTCATCGCCAAAGAGGTAGTAGTTCCTCAATTTATCGCTCACCGTATGCACATTAATGAGCTGATACATCGCACGATACTCCTTCACGATGGCGGACACCTCCCTAACAAAACCATCTGTCAGATAGGAAACTTCCCCCACAGCATCAACGCCAACCGTATGTACGGAGTGGTTCCTCAATGCACTCTTGAAAATGGCGGCAAAAATCTTTATCTGCGACTCATAATCCTCCTGATTGGCAGGCGTTGGCGATGATGCCAAGCGTTCCAACGAGGTGCGCAGGCTCACAAATGGCAACGACTCCCTGTCGGAGAGTTCGCGCAGCAGATAGACGGGCGTAATAAGCCTCACATTGGACTTAATATCGCGGTAGAATTGGTCTTTACCGTAGGTTTGGGGGTTGATATCGAGGCTATTGGGGACAAATATCCAAGTATTGACCACAAACTCCCCACGCTCGGCCTCTTGGTTGTCCTCGAAACCGAACTTGAACTCTACGGAGAAGTTGTCGTGTTTTTTTGCCTGAATAGTTATCATAAAGCCTTAATAATTCATAGGTTCCCCCTACCGCAATTTAGAACAATCCAGGGGTAAATCCGAGCCAATGGAGCACCGTCTCGCCCCAAACCATAATCAGCACCCACGCAATCATCATCATCGCAAAGCCAAACTTGAAGGTGTCGCTCCAACTATAATGGTTGGTGGTATAGAGCAGTGCCGCAGGTTTGCTATTGAAGGGCAGAACATAGACGTGCTCAATGAGCAGTGCTACGGGGAAGGCAAGGCTCATAATCGGATAGCCAAACCTCTGGGCGGTAGCAATGGCAATGGGCACAAAAATCATTGTACGCATATTCTTGCTCGAAAAGAGCAGTGCACTGAACAGCATCAGGCCCGTAAGCACCAGATACAAAACCCAATAGGGGGTATTGTCGGTGATTCCGAGGCTATCGAAAACCGTATCTACGATGGTAACGTGCAGGTCGGTAGCATTCAAACCAGAACCCAGAACGTAAGCACCTGCCGAGAAGAGCATCAAGTGCCAGGGAATATCCACGTCGTTCCACTTAACAATACCAATACCAGGCATCAGAGCCACAATGGCACCAATAAATGCTACGGTCGTTTCGTCAATACCGTGCCAATCTTTGGTCACCCACAAAATCAAAACGCCCACAAAAATAAGCACAGCCTTAATCTCATCGAAGGTCACCTTACCCATCGACTTCAACTCCTCACGCAGGCGCTCCATACCACCCTCAATCTGGGGTGTGCGCTCCTCCTTCTTCAATGGGAAGATGAGTTTTGCACCCACGAACCAGCCCAAGAAGAGCAAAATCAGGGCAAGAGGAAGTGCTGCCGAGAGCCAATCGGTGTAGGAGATGTTGTAGCCACCCACAGCACCCGCAATAATCGACACTGCCAGCAAGTTTGCACCCGAACCCGTCATAAAGCCACTCGCACCGATATTCACAGCAAAGAGGTTCTGCAACACGAGGTTGCGACCAAAATTGTTCCTATCGCCATTGCTCGCTCCATAGATTGCCGCAACAACCATAAAGATGGGGAGCAGAATGGTAGCCTTCACCGTCGTTGCCGAGATGAACATCGAGAGCACAAGGTTGATGATTATAAAACTGAAAAATACTCCGCTCGCATTCTTACCAAAGCGCAGCACAAACCACAGTGCAAACCTCTTGGCAACCCTCGTCTTAACCAGCATACTCGCCAGCACAAACGACAAGATATTGAGCCACATAACGGGGTGACCAAGTTGTGCAAAGGCCTCCTTCTGGGGCAAAACACCCGTCAAAACCACGCCCAAGATGAGCAACAACGAGGTGAGGTAGTTGGGAATAGCCTCCGAAACCCACAGCACGATTGCCGCCGCAAAGATGGCGAGCATTGCATAGTTTGTGCGAATGAAGTCGGCAAGACCTACCTCACCAACCCTTTTCAGAGCCTTCGCTCCCGTCAGTCCCTCCTCGGTAATGTTATCCAAGAAGCCGATGTCGGCAACCCAATAGATGAGTACAAAGGCGAGAATGGCAAGTGGGCCACCCAGACGAGCCATCCATTTCTCGAAGCCGCTCTTTTCCATTTTGGGCAACTTCTCAACCTTATAGTTATTCATATCCAGCGGGTCAAAGACCTTCTCCTCTTCGGGATTTACATTAGTAGTAGTTTCAGCCATAGCGGTATATAATTTTATTAATTTCTTTCTCTTTCGGTGGGCCGCTCTCGCCGTGTGGAATATCGTCAGCAACAATAATCCACCTCGGAGCCGCCTATGTTTTTGAGTGTTTTTCGTTTTATTGTGAGTAGTCCCCATTTGGAACTACTCTGGCAGAGCGGAGTGGGACACTCTCCCACCCCGCATCATACCATAAGTAGAATAATTTTACTCCTCGGTTGAGCGAACAATATCGGCACTGAAAAGCTGGCCTGTGCTATCGCAAGCAAAGTATGCCTTATTGTTCTCGAAATCGAGGCAGATACCCTCAATCCAAGGCACCTCGGATTTGAAGCGAGCGATGAAGTCACCCCAAATGGTAAAGTTCACAATCTCCTTGTCGTCACTCCAAGCATCAACAGCCCAAAGGGTGTTGTTGGTGGTATCAAACCACAAACCCGAGAAGCACTCGGTGATGAACGATGCTGTATAGCGAAGTGCCACAGCCTCGTGCTCCAATGAGTAGATAATGAGGTTTGCGGGGCTCTGATTGCCGATGTAGAGGTAGCCATCGTGATAGGTAATTGCCTCCAAGCCGCTGTTGGAATCGTAGGCACCAGAGTTAATCTGCGCTACGCGACGACCTTTGTACTTGCCATCCTCTTGGAAAACCCTCCATACATAGTTCTCCTTCTCCTCGCACACATAGATGGTGCCTGTCTCGGGGTCAACAGTCACACCCTCCAAATCCTTCTCCAATTTAACAAAGTGAGTGCTCTCCCTCGTACCATCGAAATTGATGTTCCAGAGAGTACCACCAGAGTTGCTCACACCGATAAGGCCTGTCTTATCCGCATTGAAGCATACACCCGAGAAGTCGCCAATGGTATCACCACTTGCAAAGCACCTCTTCCAATTGGTAAACTCCGCAATGGAGCAAGCAGGTACCTCCTTTGAGATATCAGGTGCGGGAGCAAGCTCGGGCTCGGGTTCTGGCTCGGGTTCTGGCTCGGGCTTGGGCTCGGGCTCGGGTTTCTCTTGTGGTTTATCTTCGGGCTGCTCGGTACCGGGGTCTTTGCCATCATCGTTGGGCTCACCACTATTGGGCTCACCACAAGCAAGCAAAGAGAGCGCCAACAGGCCACAGATAAATACGTTCATTTTCATCCTAATAACTATTTAGATGGGTTAAATTTTGCGCTAAAAAGTCTGCCTGTACTGTCACACGCAAACCACATAACACCGCGCTGGTAATCTACGCAAACACCTTCCGGTTTGGGCACGAAGCTAACATCGTAGGTAGCCAACAGCTCGCCATCCAAAGCGATATTGAACAGTAGTTGCTGCTTGGAATCTACACACCACAAGGTATCATTAGTCTCATCGTAGCACAAATCGGACAAAAATTTCGCGAAATCAACAGTCACGCTATCAATAACCTTGCCCTCCGAGAGGGAGTATGTGAAAATTGTGGTAGGGTACTGTTGGTTAGCCACATACAAGTTTCCCTTGCCGTAGGCGATACCTTCAAGTCCCTTGTTTTCCACTCCATTTACCACATCTATATTCGCAATCTTGGTTGCCTCACTCTTCTCGGAATTGAGTTGGTATATAGCCCACTCACGTTCCTCGCAGGTATAGACAACTTTGTTGGTAGCGTCAGTAGTCACACCCTCAAAGTCCTTCTCCACATTCAGAGGAAGTTTGCCGAGCTTTTCACCCTCAAAACTGATATTATAGATGTCACCATCGTCAGCCACTCCATAAAGACCGGTGCCATTCTCATTGAGGCAGACACCCGAGAATCCCGAGATTTTACTATCTGTCAGATAGGTTGTTACCTCTCCGAGAGCCTGTGGAGTTGTGGCATCTACAATTTCGCCCTCATCGCCACCATTATCCGAGTCGCAACCGACCAATGCGAATGCGCACATCGCCATAACGGAGAGCGACAAGAGGTGACGAAACATAGCCTTCATAGCGACTACCAATTCTTGTAGGGGTTCTTCATCAGCATCGAGTTATAGTACTTCACGTCGCCGGTAACCTCTTCGCCCAACCACTCGGGTTTAACGAAAGCCTCCTCCTCCGACGAAAGCTCAACCTCTGCCACTACAAGGCCCTCATTGTCGCCATAGAACTCATCCACCTCATAGGTGTGCTCACCGGCCTCAACAAGGTAACGAGTCTTGTCAATCACACCGGGCTCGCAGATTTTAAGGAGCTCCTCAACCTCGGCAGTGGGAATCTCTTTCTCCCACTCGTAGCGACTTGCACCGCTTGCCGAGCCGATACCTTTAATAGTAATAAAGCCCTTCTCGCCTTTAATCCTCACGCGAACAGTGCGCTCGGGTACCGACGAAAGGTAACCCTGGGTGATGCGGGTAGCCTTCTTTGCGAGCGATTTGAACTCACCTGCTACCAAAAATTTCCTTTCAATTTCCTGTGCCATAGTCGTCAATCGGATTACTCGTTAGCCAAAGGTTTCTTGGTCATACCAATCACACGTTTGATAGCCTGCAAGTAGTTGATGTTCTCAACGCCCTCCAAACCACACTCTGCGATGGTCTTCTTGATATCCTCAATCTCGGTCGACTCGGAGTTGATGGTTACAACCTTTGCGCCATTGATAAGCACGTTACCAACCTCGCAGATGGTGTCATTGACCATATAACCAAACCTCTCTTTGTGTACCCTAACAGCTGCGAGGTCTTTGTTGGCCTCTACCATCTCCAAGAACTCCTCGAAGGTGTAGGTATCTTTGGTGAGTGCGGGCATCTCCACCATAAATGCGGGGAATACCTCCTGCTCCAAAACCTCACGCGAGATGGGGAACTCGCCCTTCATCAAAGGATTCCACTGCTCCAAACCGTCAACGGTCTGAACGTAGGTTTTGATATCCATCTTACCATCGCGGATTTTGGTGTTGTTGATATCGTTTGCGCGGCTGATGATGTAAATCTCATCGCTTGTACGCCTCCAAACTTTCTCGGGTACAGGTACCGAAAGGCGAGCCATACGAGCGTGTGCTGCCTCAAAATTCTGACCGAAGGAGCGGAACTCAAAACGGGGTTTCGAGATTGCTCCAATCTCCATTTTCTCTTTCGACATTGTCTTAAATCTTTTAATATATTAAGCATCAAAGGAATGCCCCACCCCAAAGGGATGGGGCACTCGCCAAATCTAAGCAATTACTATGCCTTTATCAAAAGCAAGATATTACTGAATGTCTTTCACCTTTGCGCCATTAGCAGTACCTTTGGTCGAAGCAGCATAAGCCCACTCGCCAACGCCATCGGGGCAACGCGAATAGGAGTTCTTATCGGGATCTTTACCGATCTCGTCCTCGTTCCAACCCAACGAACCCTCTTCGCCACGGATGAAAGTATCAGCAATAGTACCATCGGGTTTTACGAGCTCGATTTTGATGTTTTTCTTTGCCGAAAGACCACCTTTGAATACATGGTTCTCGCTCTCATACTCATAGTTTTCGTCACCTTTCTCTGCGGGATCTTTGAGGTCACTACTCTCCAATACTACATAGCCTTTTGCAGGGATAGAAATAGCAGCAACGCCAGTCCAAGTGGTGCTCTTGCCACCATCTTTTGCAGCATCGTACTTAACAAGCGAGTAGTCTGCGAGGCTAACAGCAGCATCGGTGTTGTTATACAACTCGATGAATTTTTCCTCTCCATCAAGTTCGTTCAACACAACAGCCTCAGTCTTTTTTTCGCCCTCATTATCTTTGCCGAGTTCGATATCATCACCACTGTTGCACGAAACAAGTGCGAAAGCAGCCATAGCTGCAAATACAAAAAGTTTTTTCATAGTTTTTGTGTTTTAATTTAGTTAGTTAAAGTTTATTGTGTGTTTGTTTTCTCTCAATTAGAATGCAACCTGGAAACGGCACGAAATCATATGGAAGTCAATACCCTTCTTGCCAACTACCTCAGTAGGCTCCATAGTGGGTTTGTTGTCCTTATCGTAACCAGTCATATAGGGTTTCTTAGCAGTGGTATCAATACCATTCTGTTCGCCTTTGCCATTTGCAAACTCGTCGTTGTCGGCAAACTGGTAGTTAATCATAAACTTAACATTCTCAATGGGGTAGTAGTTCAAACCAATAGCATACTGCATAGCCGAACCACCCATATAGTATTTATTGAGGTTGAGGTCAATCTGATCTACACGGAGAGCCAACTCCAAGTCGCCCCAATCTTTACCGCGGGTGCAACGGGTATATTTAGCACCACCCTCATCGTATTTCTGTTTGCCACCAAAGAGCATATAACCTGCCTGAACATACCAACCGGTTGCGGGTTTGAGGTTTGCACCCTTAGGATTCTTTTCGAGGTCGACAGTTGCCTGACGCGAGATGTAAGCAGCCTCGTAGCGCAAGCCCTCGTAGTGACCTGCCAACTCAACGGTCCACAAGAACTCGTGGTCGAGGTAGGTAATCGCATCGGTATCGAGGAATTTCTTGCGGTTGATACTGGTCGAGTTACGAGTGCTGTAACGAATAGGCATAAGGCCCTTTCCGTCAGTAGAAGTCGTTTTAGGACCACGATACGAAGCAGCAGCACCGATGTGCAACGAAGCATTGTCTTTCTTGTGCAAAGGACGCCATACGAGTTTACCGGTATAGCTCAAACCCTCGCTCTGACCAAAATCTTTATTATTATCCTCCATAAACACCTGTTCCTCGCTACCTTTAAGTTCGGGACCAAAAACGCCAAACGAAGCCCACAATGCGGGAGTATTATAGCGGAAGTTGATACCCATATGGCGCGAAGGAGCCAAGTATGTTACCATAGCACGCTCCATAAAGAGGAGGTAGCGGCTGGTCGAGTTGCGCTGAATCGAGAAGTTCTCCTTGAAGTTACCCATCTTAATCTGCAAATTCTCAATACCATCGTACTGCAAAATTGCATCCTTAATCTCGGGAGCACCACTTGTCCAATCGGTATCGAACTCTGCATACCAATCTTTGTTAATCTGAGTCTTTACTGCAAAGCGGGTACGGCGGAAACTCATACCATTACCAATGGTGGTAAGATTCTTGTCGTAGCCAAAGTAAACAGCCGCATCGCCCTGAACACGAACATCGAACCACATTTTGTAGCCTGCGTTCTTGTTCTGGAATACCAAGATACCATCCTGAACACTTGCATTGATGGGCAGCGAAGTTACCTTCTGACCATACTGGTTCACCTCAGCCTCCTGTGCCTGTGCACCGAAAATCGAAGCAACAGCAACAGCAGCAATAAGTAAAAGTTTTTTCATTTGTTTGAGTATTAGTTAATAATTTGAGATTGTTTAGGTTTCTCTCTATTCGAACATACAAATATAGGTATTTTTTATTGAGAAACCATACAAAAATTTAACAATAAATTAACAATTACCACCCACAAATCCTTACAACGCTATCTTTCAGACACTTAACCACAAAAAACAAAAAGCCCCTTTGCGAGGGGCCTTCTATGATATTTTCGACTTTTTTCCTACTCCGTAGCGTAGATTTTCTTTGCCCAATCGGTTGCAAAGTAGTGCGAGAGTGTGATTGGAAGGTCGCGACAAGGGATATAGGTACTCACTCCGCACAAGTCAAGCACACCACCCACCTTCTGCTCAATAAAGTCATAGCCCACCGAAAAACCATCGGGCGAGTAGCCATAGGAGTAGATATCATCGGTGTGGGCCACATTGACCACAGCCCTATTCAAAGCCTCCAAAAATTGTTCCTTCAACGCCCCTTCTCCTGCAAGCGCACAAACGTAGTCCTCCAAGTCGTAGAAGGCCGCAGGACGCATCCTATCGAGCACCTGCATCTGCTCCATATCAACCTTTTGTGCTATGGTATTCTTATAGTCCCCCACCCTTGCAGCTGCATAGACCTCGGCAACCACCTCGGCCAATGGTTCCAACTGTGAGCAATCAATCACAGCCAGCGCAAGTGACTTTGTGGCCGTAAAGATATTATCACGCAGATAGACCTCCTTCACCACATCGGGAATGGTGCGCACATCGTGGCCCCTACTCATCAGACTCCCCACAATCTCCACATAGGGTAGACCTACACCCAAAATCTCCACTGGCGAGGCCACAATGTAGTCGGCCGCGTGGCGCAGGTCGTAGAGGAACTCCACGGAGGACATAAAACAAGCGTCGAAGATGATATATTCGAAGTGTATAGGCGAGAGTCCCTGCAAAATTTCAGCCGAGGAGATAAAGCTCTCGTCCGTGCGCTCATACTTACCACCCTCACCCATCACAAGGTCGTAGCCCATAGCGCGGGTTTCGGGCATAAAACGCTCATAATTAAACTCATACTCGGGGCGCACAGCCACCTTCTGCTGGTCATAGCTCGTTCCCGAAGAGGGCTTTGGGAACCACCCCGTGCCGTGTCCCGACATCACCAAGCCATAGCTCCTACTTGGGGCCAATCGTTTGACATCCTCCAACACCGAGCGCATAACCTCGGGGGTTGTGGAGGTCTGTTCGGGGTAGCGTTTGAGCTCCTTACAATAGCGGATATGTTCGTCACCGTAGGGCAGGTAGCGCACCTCATAGAGCACCGTTTCGTCGCGTTTGTCGAGATAGATAACAAGGCGGGTGGAGGGCGAAGCGCCAACCATCCCATCCTCGGCATCGAGGGCGTTCTTATAGATACTCGTTTCGAGGTTATTGTTTGCTATCAGGTACATCACAAGAGTGTGTTCCACCTCGCCACCATTGAGCACAACAACCTCCTGGCTACCACACCCCACCAAGGAGCACAGTAGCAAGAGTCCAAGCACTCTTCCGATAAGCGATTTCCACACCCTCAACATACTCTACTTCAACGTCATATTATTTATACTCCAACTGCGTTCTTCCCTTTGGGGGTTATTGTTCTTCACCCAATAGACCCTCGAAAAGTCGAAGTAGAAGCCCATATTTCCCCTCTCATCCTTCATCGTAAGGAAGACGTATTCGCAGGTGCGCGACACAACCTCACGTCTTTTAATATTAAGCCCGCGCGCATAAACCACATCGGCCGCGTGCTCAAACCTCAAAACGTGCATTGGGCTTGACTCCTTCTCGCCCGTACCCGAACTCTCAATGGTGCGAATAACCCCTTCCAAGCGCTCGAAACACCTGCGCTCATTCGTCGTATCACCCAATGAGCCATAGGCAAAGGCCAACAAATTGAGATTCTTGGGGCTAAACGGGTCCCTCTCCATCACCTCCATTGCCGAATCCACAAGCCTCCTCATTCGCTCCTCGGTGGGTTCGGTCATAACCTCCTCCACAACAGCCAACACTCTATCCTCTGCCGCGATAGGCTCCAAAGGCTTATAGCCCTCGCTATACGCATAGCCGTAGTAGAGATAGTACATCTCCTCATCTGTAAGCACCTGCTCACCAGCAATGTACTTTGCCACAAGGCGGTCAAGGTAGTAGGGCGATTCGATATCTATGGTGCGGGAGAGAATATCCTCATTATCGGGCACACGCAAAGTTTGAGCCTCTGCGGGAATAGCCCACAAAGTCAGCAACGTGACAAGAATCAAAAATAGAATATTTCGTCCCCTTCTCATTGTCGGCTACTCAAAACCGCCCTCCGTTACAGCCTCTTCGAGCGAAGCATAGAGCTCCTCGGAGATAGGGACAAGAGGTAGACGCAAATTGTTATCTATCACACCCTTAATCGCAAGAGCCGCCTTCACTCCCGGAGGATTTCCCTCGGCAAAGAGCATCTTTATGGTGGGGCGAATCTGCTCAAACATCGCATCATTATCCTCATTTCCACCTCTCTCTTGCTCACCGATAAGAGTTGCGAAGTATCGAGGGAAAGCATTGGCTGCCACCGAGATAACACCCACACCACCTGCTTTCATAATGGGCAATGCGAGCGAGTCGTCACCCGAAATCACAAGGAAGCCCTCGGGAGCGCCCTCAATCACACTGCGAATCTGCTCCAAGTTGCCACTCGCCTCCTTGATAGCCACCACATTGGGGCACTCACGAGCAATGCGAAGCGTGGTTTCGGCCTCCATATTGACACCCGTTCTACCAGGGACATTATAGAGAATAATGGGGCGGGGCGAGCGCTCGGCAATATACTTATAGTGCTCAAACAGACCTCGTTGCGAGGGTTTATTATAGAAAGGTGTAACGCTCAAAATAGCATCAACACCATCGAGGTTGGTCTGGTCTATGAGTTCCACGACTCTTGCCGTATCGTTGCTACCGACACCTACAACAAGTGGCAACCTACCCGCATTGCGAGCCTTCACAGCCCTCAACACAGCCACCCTCTCGGGGAGTGTCAAAGTAGGGGTTTCACCCGTAGTGCCCATCACCACGAGATAGTCCACACCACCCTCAATCACATAATCCACAAGCCTATCAAGAGCGGGATAATCCACCTCTCCCGAACTTGTGAATGGAGTCACAAGGGCAACTCCGAGTCCTTTTAGTTTCTCTATCATATCTTGGTTTTTCACTTTATTCATTTTCAGTTTGAGGTCACAAAAATATATTATTTTTGCTAAAACAGCGCACCCTGCACAGGAATCTTTTGTTCCTCTACTTTCGGGGCCTCCGTTTCAGTCTTCAAAACGGGCACCTCTGGCACCTCACCTCCAATCATATCCTCAAAGTCGCTCTCGGAGATAATCTTAATACCCAATTTATTGGCTTTCTGCAACTTGGCAGGGCCAATTTTATCGCCTGCCAAGAGGTAGTCCGTAGCGCTCGAAACACTCGCAAGATTCTTACCCCCGTGTCTTTCGATAAGCTCTTTAAGTTCATCCCTCGTGTGGCGCTCAAAGCTACCCGAAATAACTATCGACTTGCCCTGCAAAACATCCGAAAGCACCTCTCTCTCTTCCGCCTCCATCTGCAAACCAACCTCGCGCAAACGGTTGATAATAGCAACATTACCCTCATCCTCAAAGAAGGCTCGGATGCTACCCGCAATCTTCTCGCCCACCTCTTCGGCACCTGCAAGTTCCTCTTCCGTTGCCACCATCAGCGCATCCATAGAACGGAAGTGCTGGGCCAAATATTTTGCCGTCGTCTCGCCCACAAAGCGAATACCAAGTGCAAACAGCACGCGCGAAAAGGGAACACCGCGCGAAACTGCGAGTTGGTGCATAATATTCTCGGCACTCTTCACACCCATCCTCGGCAGCGATGCAACCTGCTGTGGAAGGAGCGAATAGAGGTCGGCAATATTGCTCACCAAGCCACTCGCATAGAGCAGTTCGGCCGTTTCATCGCCAATCCCCTCAATATTCATCGCCTTGCGCGAAAGGAAGTGAATGATGCGCCCCACGATTTGAGGCTTACACCCCTCACTATTAGGGCAGTAGTGTTTTGCCTCCCCCTCAATTCTCACAAGTGGAGTTCCACACTCGGGGCAACGAGTTATATATTCGAAAGGTTTGCACCCCTCGGTACGCTCCGAGAGTTCCACGCCCGTAATCTTGGGGATAATCTCACCTCCCTTTTCGACATAGACCATATCCCCCACCCTCACATCCAGCAGTGCTATTTGGTCGGCATTGTGGAGCGATGCGCGCTTCACAACGGTGCCCGCAAGTTGCACAGGTTCGAGGTTGGCAACGGGCGTCACAGCACCCGTGCGTCCCACCTGAAAGTCCACCGACAGCAGACGCGAGAGTGCCTGCTCGGCCTTGAATTTGTATGCTACCGCCCAGCGAGGAGCCTTGGCCGTGGAGCCGAGCGAGCGCTGAACAGTGTAATCATTGACCTTGATAACCGCGCCATCGGTATCGTATGGGAGCGAGGAACGCTCACTATCTGTGCGAGTTATAAAGTCGGCAATCTGCTCCCACGAGGTGCATTTCACCATACGGTCGGAGATTTTCAGTCCCCACCTGCGAGCCTCTTGGAGGTTGTCCCAATGGTTTTCGTGTGGGTGTCCCTCGCCCACCATATAATAGAGGTAGCAGTCGAGCCCACGACGCGCCACCTCGGCGGAGGATTGGAGTTTGATGGTGCCCGCGGCTGCATTTCGGGGGTTGGCAAAGGGGTTTTCGCCCGCCTCTTCGCGCTCGGCATTGAGGCGGTTGAAGGATGCGTGGGGCATAATCACCTCACCGCGCATTTCGAGATATGGGGGGATGTTTTCGCCCTGCAAAACGAGGGGCACGGTGCGGATTGTGCGGATGTTGGCGGTCACATCGTCACCGCGCGTACCGTCACCGCGCGTCACTGCACGCACAAGTTGGCCATTTTCGTAGATTATGGAGATGGCGGTGCCGTCGAATTTGAGCTCACAGACGAACTCCACAGCACCTTTTTCGCGCTCGATGCGTGCCACGAAATCGTGCAGTTCGTCGAGGGAGTAGGTATTGGCGAGGGAGAGCATCGGGAAACGGTGGGCCACGGAGTTGAAGGTGTTGGCCAAATCGCTACCCACGCGCTGTGATGGCGAGTTGGGATCGAAGAACTCCGGATGGAGCGCTTCAAGCTGTTGAAGTTCTCGCAGGAGCGCGTCGTATTCGTAGTCGGAGACTTCGGATGTTGCCTCGACGTAGTATTTGTGATTGAGGTAGTTAAGTCGGTTTCGGAGTTGTTCTATTTTGTGTTGCATAGTGTCTTGAAATTTGCAGTGTAAAGGTACGAATTTTGGTTGAGAAAACGGCCACCTTGTGCGAGAAAAAACTCAAAAAAGGAAAAAAGTTATTAACAACCGCACCGAATAAGAAAATTTGCCTTATAATTGCGGAAATTTTTGAGCAAAAACGTAAAGATATATGGCAACAAAAGTAGTTAAAAGACGCTCCGTAGTGAGCTTTGCGAACCTTCCCGAGGAGTTACAGGAGGAGGTTAAGAAGTTGTATCCCTATGGCTATAACGAGGCTATGATGCGCATCGAGAAGCCGAATGGTGATTTTTTCTATGCTGTACCATTTGAGACCGAGGAGGTGAGCTACTTGGTGAAGGTAGCGGTAAAGATCGACGACCACATTGAGGAGGAGGAAGATAAGGACTATTACAGCGACGACTTGAAGGGTGCGGATGAACTTGCCGACCGCGAGGAGGACGAGGACATCGACAATTTCAGGGATGAGATTTAGAAAACAACCCGCCAGCATTTGGCGGGTTGTGTTCTTTAATTCAAAATTCAAAATTCAAGATTCAAAATTATTCCCTCTCATAAGTTAGGAGAGGGTCCGCGTAGCGGGGGTGAGGTGAGTTATCCTCCCCGAAGTTAGGGGAGGTGTCGCGGAGCGACGGAGGGGTCTGTCAATTCAAAATTCAAAATTCAAAATTGGGACGTTTGACGTTTGACGTTAGACGTTTGACGTTTGCCGCGAAAAAAAATTTCGCATTTTTTTCGCTTATTATATAAATTTGTATACCTTTGCGCGCAGAAACGCGCAGAAGAGGGGGCAAAAACCCTTGTAAATTGCAGTGAATCAAAACTATAACACAAAATACAAACAAATTTTTATTTATTAACTTTTTTTACAAACTAAACAAACAAAATGAAAAAACAGTACACACAACCCGAGCTCTACGTTGAGAACGTAGTAGTTGAGAATGGTATTGCTGTATCGCCTACCGCCATTGTATTTGGCGATTCTGGTGAGGCCGGTATGGGCGGCGAGAACTATGTTGACAGTTACGGTGATTTTTAATTTATTGCAGCTATGAAGAAACTTTTGAAATCTTTGGTGCTTTTTGCAGCAGCTGCAATGGCACTCACCTCGTGCGAGAACGAGGTTATCAACGAGGGTATCGAGACCAATGATACCTACACTTTGAATTTTGTTGCTGGCGCTCCCGAGAGCCGTACTTCGGTAGAAGTTGATGGCACCACTGCAACTTTTGCTTGGGCAGAGGAGGGTGAGACCTTCACTTTTGTTCAGAACACCGAAAGTGGCCTTAAAAAAGGCACTAATGTGAATTTTACGAACAACAATGGTTTGGCAGAGATTACTGCTACTTTCACCGAGACAGAGAGCCCTATCGTAGCTGTTTATCCCGAGAATGCTTGGGTAGCCAACAGCAACGACGACTTCAAAAAGGCGAAACTTATCGTTGCCAAAGACCAGAACATTCTCGATGACACTTTTGACCCCAATGCAGACTTGTTGGTTTCGGAGGTAGTGAATCCCGAGAATGTTACCGCTACTCACTCGTTGAAGTTTGGTCGCGTGGTTGCTGTTGGTAAAATGACTCTTAAGAACCTTCCTGTTGTTGGTTCGGAGGTTATCAACAAAGTAAACTTCTCCATCGACAGCGAGAACGCTCTCACCGGTCGCCTTTACATCGACCTTGAAACCGCCGAGGTTAGCGAGTGGGGCTACTACCAAAATGCATACAAAGAGGTAAACCTCAAAGATGGTAATATGGCTGTAGCTGCTACCAACGACATCTACTTCACTTGTATGCCCGCAACCGTAGCAGCTGGCGAGACTTTCACCGTTGTTGTTACTACCAACGTTGCAACCTACACCCACAGCGTAACCATCCCCGAGGGCAAATCTATTCAGTTTGCAGCTGGTAGGGTTAGCAGTTTTGGCGTGAATATGGCCGATGCTGACCGCGTTGCAAATTCTGGTCTTGCACTGCCTTGGAGCGAGAGCTTCGACAGCGAGGATTTGAGCAAATACGACATTGTTAATGGCGGAAGCGCCACCAAAGTTTATCCCGAGGACAACCTCGCAGGAGGTGCAGCTGCTGGTGAGATTCTTATCGGCAAAACAACTGGTTCTATGACCGCAACTTTCGCTTCGGATGGTACAGCCAAGACTCTTAACTTCTGGTTCAAGAGCAACAAGAATGTCGTTGTTCTCACCTCCGAAACCGAGGGTGTAACTATCACAAAACTCTCTAACACCGGCTACACCGTAGCTCTTGCAGAGGGTGTGAAGATGTTTAAACTGACTTTGGAAAATACCAGCGGCGACAACGCTCGTGTTGATGATATCGTTCTGACCGAGGAGGCACCCTATGTTGAGAATATCACCGTTACCGGTGCAGAAGTACTGTTCACCGAGGGTGATGACTTCACCGAGGGTGAGGACTTCACTGTTACTGCTAACTATATCCATGGCATCACCGAGGATATTACTAGCGATGCTACCGTAGATAGCACAGCTGTCAATATGGGTACTGCCGGCACCTACACCGTAACCGTTTCGTACAATGATCTTACGACTACTTACGACGTTACCGTTCAAGCTGCTGGCCTCAAGACCGCAACCAGCACTATCTCCTTCGCAAGCACAGCTCAGAGGCTCTCGCAGAATACCTCAAAGCAGGTTTGGGCAAATGGTGGTATCACCTTCACCAACGACAAAGCATCTTCGACTAATGCTGTGGCTAATTACAGCAATCCCGTAAGGTTGTATGCAAATTCCTCTATTACCATTGATGCTCCTGGTAATATTACTCAGATTGAGTTCACAGCAAACAACGCGTCTTATGCAACTGCACTCAAGAATTCCGTAGGCAACGAGGCTTCTGTAAATGACTCGGTAGTAACTATTATTCCTACTGCTTCGGCTACTTCCTATACCATTGCCAAACTCACTGCTCAAGTAAGGCTTAACTCTCTCACTGTTACTTATGTTGACGGTGGCACCACTCCCGAGCCCGAGCCCGAGCCCGAGCCCGAGCCCGAGGAGCCCGAGACTCCCGTAACTCCTCCCGCTGGTGAGAGTGGTACCGTAACATTTGATTTCACAGATCCCACATCACTCGGTATTACAAAACCAAATACTGGTGCTGGTACAGATATTACAGAGGCTGTTGTGGTGACTCCTATTACACTCACAACAACCAGTGGTAGTACTAAAACTCGTATCTGGAATAGCAGTGGCAATTGTGACTTGCGCGTTTACAAGAGTGGTGGTAGCCTCGTATTTACCGCAGATAGTGGTAAGACGATTACTAGCATAGTATTTACTGGTACTCTCGATATGAGTGCGAACGTTGGTGCTTTGTCGAACTTGACTTGGACAGGCAGTGCAAATAGTGTTACTTTCACTGCAAACAGTACCAACAAAATCCAAACAGCAGTCATTACCTACAATTGAGGCTCATCCGGCGGGGGCGCCGGGGACGAAGAGTCAACAGAACCAGAGCCCGAGCCGGAATTAGTCGTGAGTGTGACCTCCCAAACCGCATCAGGTGTGGACACAGACGGTGCGACACTCACAGCGCAAGTGACCGCAACACGCGGGTCCCAAATCGTGAACCCCACTTCGGTGGGGTTCCGTTTTGGAACCTCTAACACCGCGCTAAACAGCACCGAAACTGCTACACCAGACGCAAACGGAAACTTCACAGCGACTCTCTCCGGACTCGCACACTCAACAACATACTACTGGGTGGCTTACGCCATAGTGGAGGAAACGGAATACACCTCACAACAGAGGCAGTTCACAACTACAACCCCCACACCAGAGGTAACAGTAACTTCCAAATCCTACACCGAATTCTCGGCTGGATATGCACCAACCGCGGATAGGGCCTACCTCTCCGCAACATACACAGCAACTCTCGCAGGTGAAGGCATCACTCCAACCGCAGTGGGTTTCCTCTACGGCACATCCACCAGAAGGGCTGAAGCCACCGATGAGGTGACCGTAACGCAGGCCAACCTCACACGCGGTGAAGGTTCGTACTACCACTGGCAGTATGATTTGCAGCCCGAAACCACATACTACTGGTGGGCTTGGGTGGAGGTAGATGGTAAAAAGTACTACACCTCCAACTACAAGCAGTTCACAACCGAGGCGGCAGCCAACACCACGCCCGTAGTGGATGCAACCTGGCTCGAACTGCCAGCAGTAATGGATGGTACAGACTATGAGGGGGCAACCGTATGGACCGTCAAAGATGGCACCACACGAAACTACACCATAGCCTACGACACATCCAAGTATGCAACCTACTGGGTGGCCTACAACTTGAAGGCAAGCCATATGGGTAGCCTCGCAAGGCCTACAAAATGGACCTACGACGAGTCAACAGGTGCGCCCGCAACCTCCGAGCAGGTAAATGTGGACAGGACCTACGACACCTACAACGATGGCGATGGTCACGCAAAAGGACATATGATTCCCAATGCTTCGCGCAACGGTAATGAAACAATGCAGGCACAAACATTCCAATATCCCAACTCCGTGCCACAGTGGCACAACGGATTCAACAGCGGAATGTGGAGCTCACTCGAAGGTGCTCTGCAAAGTATCGGTAAGTCGGAGGAAATATTTATCGTAACCGGAACCGCCTTCGAAAAAGTCGGGGAAAGCAAAACCATAAAGTATACCTCCACTCCAAGCGACAGCAGCAAAAGTGTCCCCATACCTAACTACTTCTACAAAGTGGTGCTCAAAGTGAACAAGAGTGGCTCGACAGTGACTGACGCAAAAGCTATCGGTTTCTGGTTTGACAACAAGTCCTACTCCAACAGCACTTACAGCACCTATGCTGTGAGCGTGGACCAAATCGAGGAGTGGACAGGCCTGAACTTCTTTGTGAACCTCTCCGACTCAATCGAAGAGAGCGCAGAGAGCAACAGCAGTTGGAGTTCCTTCCAGAGCTTCTAAAAAAAATCCCCACAAGGGAGCAAAAAAAAGACCGACATTCCGTCGGTCTTTTTTCTTTTCCATCTACACCCTCTACTTGGGCATCACTACCCTACCCAAAATCCCCTGCAAGTGGGCAATCGCTATGCCGTAGTTGGTCATCGGAACACCCTGCTCCCTACACTGCGCAAGGCGCGAAAGAACGTGGGAGCGCGTGAACATACACGCACCGCAGTGAATCACCAAGTCGTAGCCACGCAAATCGGCAGGAAAATCTGCACCGCCCACAACATCCACCGTGAGCCCTGCGCCCACCTTGCGGCGCAACATCATAGGCAGTTTCACCCTACCTATATCCTCACTCGCAGGCGCGTGGGTGCAAGCCTCCGCAATGAGCACACGGCTCTCTTCCGTAAGGCCCTCAATAGCCTTCGCGCCCTCCACAAAAACATCACCATCGCCCTTATAGCAAGCCATCAGCACCGAAAACGACGTGAGCATCGTACCCTTCGGCACTCGCTCGGCAACATAGCCAAAGACCTGCGAATCGGTCACAATAAGCCTCGGAGCACTCCTCAAACCCGCAAGTGTCTGCTCCAACTCCTCGGGCTGGCAACATACGGGTATGCAGTGCTTATCCAGCAGTTCGCGCAGGGTCTGCACCTGGGGCATAATGAGCCTACCCTTGGGTGCGCTCCCATCCTGGGGCATAACCAGCACCACCATATCGCCCGCACCTACAAGCGAGCCCGTAATGGTCAGCTCCTCGCCCTTTTGTGGGCGCAACGCAACGAGTGACTCCACAATATCCGTCACTCCCCTACCGCTCGTGGCACTCACCAACAAGGGCCTCACACCAAGAGCCCTCTCCACACTATCGGCCCTCTCGGAAGGAGCAATGAGCATATCGCTCTTACCCAGCACCACAAGCACCGGCACCCCCCTCTCGGCAAACCTATGAAGCCACTCCCTCTCTATCTCGTAATCATCCGTAGCTCCGCACACCAAAACCGCCATATCGCAACGGCTCGCAGCACGCAAGGTCTGCTCCCTACGCATCTCGCCCAAGGAGGTCGTATCGTCAATACCCGCAGTGTCGATAATCACACACGCGCCCAACGGCCCCAACTCCATACTCTTCACAACAGCATCGGTAGTCGTGCCCGCCACCTCGCTGACAATGGAGATGCTCTGCCCCGAAAGGGCGTTGATGAGTAAGGATTTGCCCACATTGCAACGGCCAAAGAAGCCGATGTGGGTACGCAAAGATTGTGGTGTAGAGTTCATATCGGTAGTGGTCTAAATCGTCTAACTTAAAAACGGAAATCCCTCTCGCCCTGCTCAATACGCACGAGGTTTTCACTCGCAATGCGTCGAACATTGGGGTGTGGCACCCTCTCCATCTCCTCGGCAATGACCTTCAAGCCAAGGCGCAGGGTTTCGGGCGAGGCGTAGTCCATAAGGTACTCTTTGAGGGTCATCAGTGCGTTAGGTTGGCAGCAGTTGGCAATCTGACCAGTTTTGGCAAGCGACATAAACCTATCGCCCGTGCGTCCCTCGCGGTAGCAGGCGGTGCAGAAACTCGGCACATAGCCCAACCTCAACAACCACCCAACAACCTCATCGAGGGTGCGGTGGTCGCTCACATCGAACTGCTCGGTATGGTGGCTACTACTCTCATTATCGTCTGCATATCCACCAACACCCGTATTGGAGCCACCGCTAATCTGCGACACTCCCAAGCGAAGCACCTTCTCTCTCGAAGAGGGGCTCTCGCGGGTGGAGATAATCATACCCGTATAGGGAACCGCTATGCGAATCACAGCCACCATCTTATGGAAAATTTCGTCGGGCACAGCGTCCGTGAAGTCGGCAACGTCGATATCATCGGCGGGGCAGATGCGGGGAACGCTGATTGTGTGTGGGCCGACACCAAAGGTTGCCTCCAAGTGTTCGGCGTGCATCATAAGTCCCACGAAATCGTAGCGGTAGCCCTCCAAGCCAAACAACACACCGATACCCACATCGTCGATTCCTCCCTCCATAGCTCTATCCATCGCCTCCGTATGCCAAGCATAGTTACTCTTGGGGCCGCGTGGGTGGAGTTTTTCGTAGCGCTCCTTATGGTAGGTCTCTTGGAATAGGATATAGGTACCAATGCCCGCATCCTTCAATCGGCGGTAGTTCTCCACCGTTGTGGCTGCAATATTGACATTTACCCTACGGATTGCGCCATTCTTATGTTTGATGGAGTAGATGGTCTTGATACTCTCCAAGATATACTCCAATGGGTTGTGCAGAGGGTCCTCACCAGCCTCCAAGGCCAACCTCTTGTGGCCCATATCCTGCAATGCCACAACCTCACGAGCAATCTCCTCTTGGGATAGTTTTCTTCTCGGAATGGTCTTATTGGCAATATGGTAGGGGCAGTAGGTGCAGCTATTCACACAGTAGTTCGACAGATACAGGGGGGCAAACATCACAATGCGATTGCCATAGATGCGCTCTTTTATCCTCTTGGCCAGAGAGAACATCCTCTCCGTCAGGTCCCTCTGGTCGCACTCCAAGAGCAGTGCCGCCTCGCGGTGCGAGAGTCCTTTGCAGTCCTCGGCCCTCTCTATAAGGCTCTCTATGAGAGCACGGTTGTCCTTATTGGCTCTCGCCCACTCCATCGTAGCGAGAATCTCCTCGTGAGAGATAAACTCCTCGGCTCTATTTGATTTGGGATTATACATACAACTCTATTTTTGCTATTTCACAACATAATCGGGGTGGTCGCCACGCGACATCACGGGCTCAAAGCCTCCCCTTCCCAACTCCTCGCAGAGTTTTGCGATACCCTCACCCGACTCGGTACCAAAGCTCTTCTTGCCATCGTAGATAGCATAGTCGGGGCGATATTGGGGTGGAGTGATGTTGGGCATAACCACATTGGCACCCGCCATTAACCCCCTCACCGTTCCACTCTCATCCACCGAAGCGAGTGCCGTAGTGGAGGGAAGCAACGCTTTGGGTAGTACAATGCGGGTGAGCGCCAACATCAGCAGTGTGCGCTCCACGCTCCCCCTCTTCTCTCCCGCAAATGGGGTGTCACTCTGGGGAATAAATGGCCCAATGCCCACCATTTCGGGCTCCAAAGTGGTCAAATACTCCTCCTCGCGGGCCAACTCCTCCTCGCTCTGGAAGGGTGAGCCCACCATAAAGCCCGCACCAATCTGAAAGCCCAACTCGCGCAATACTTGTAAGCATCTCTGTCGGCCCTCAAAGCTCATACGCGCAGGGTGTAATCTCTCGTAGTGCTCTTTTGTGGCCGTTTCGTGGCGCAGAAGGTATCTGTCGGCTCCCGCCTCGCGCCACAAGCCATAGACCTCCTCCGACTGCTCGCCAAGCGAAAGCGTCAGTGCCACATCGGGCATTTCGCTCTTCATCCTACGCACCACATCGGCAATCTGTACACCCCTATCGCGAACCTCGCCTCCTTGCAACACAAAGCTACGAAGTCCCAAGCCATAACCCTCTCTACACGAGGATAATATATCCTCCTCGGAGAGTGCATAGCGGTGCACCCTACCATTCTCGGCCCTCAATCCACAGTAGTAGCATCCACCCCCGCAACGGTTGGAAATCTCCACCAAACCACGCAGATAGACACCCCTTCCGAACCACTCTTCACGAATCTCCCTGGCCAAGCCACACGCCCAAGCAAGGCGCTCGCTATCGGCCGTAGCAATCAGTCGCACAAGGTCACGATGGCTTGCGCGATGTTCCACAGCGAGGTGTTCGAGTATCTGTTTATAGTTCTCCACAACTTTATGGGCGAAGGTATGCCGTTTTACAAATATACGATTTTTAGAGGAAAAATGCAACTATTCCCGCGGCAGCGACCACCAAACCCGCAATCTGCATCTTCGATAGTCGCTCACCAAACAACCACACTCCAAGTGTGGTCACAAGAGCTACAATGCCAACGTGGTAGATGGGGAAAAACACCGCACTCGGCAACTCTGCCAGGCCAAGAATCATAAAATAGGTGGTGAAGAAATTGGCCACACCAAGTGCCACACCTCCCACCATAGCCTGCCACGAAAAATGCCTCTGTTTGGTCGTAACGAGGTAATAACCACCCGCAAAGAGTGCCGCAAAGAGGAAAATGGCAGCCGAGAGTTGTTCGGGAGCACCCACCTCCGTCATCCTACTCTGTGCCCATTTGAGGCAGAAGTTATTGGTTCCAAAGAGGACAAAAACAGCAACGGGCAACACCAATCCGCCCAAGCCGCCACTCTTAATCTCCAAGCCACCGCTCTTGGGTTGCCAAATAACCATAACAAGAGCCAACAAAATCACCACAACAGCCACCCAGCGAGGCTCTATCTGTCCCGGAATCAAGAGATAACTCAACACAACGGGGATAATCAGCGCAACCCTCGCAGCCACCGTTGTGACCGACACACCAACCCTCGCCGTACTTCGCGCCATCAGCACAAAGGCTATCATAAACATTGCACCCATAACCACCGACAAGCCCCACTCAACGCCATCGAGCACCACACCTCCACCGAGGCTACCAAGGCTCAATCCAACTCCCAAGAGAGTCGCCGTCAAGTAGTTAAAAGCAATCGCTTGCAGAGAGTCTATCTCTCTACAAGCGAACAGCTTAAATAGTATCGAATAGGTCGATGCTGCAATTACTGCAAGGAATAGGTATAACATCTGCGTCGTTTGTGATTACGGTGTTCAAACATCTTCCACTGGCTCTGAACCTCCACGTTGGTTTCCAGCTCGGGACCCGTCTCCGCAAACTTCATTCCGTTCTTGATGGCACCTGCCAAGCTCTCGCGCAACAAAATTGCATTCACACCCTTATTCTGGTACTCGGGTTTCACGCCAATGCTATACAAATCGAGCGTTTTGCTCCTCTTCAAATCCCTCAAAATTCGGAAGATACCGCAAGGCAGCAACCTACCACGCGACTCCCTCACAGCCTTACTAATGGAGGGGGCCATAAAGCCATAGCCGATGATGTTGTCGTTCTTATCGGTCACAACCGAAACATAGTCGGGGTTACCCACCAACATAATCAACTTCGAGAAGTCCAAAAGCTGTTTCTCGCTGAGCCACACCACACCGAAGAGTTTCTCGAAGGCCTCATTCATAATCTGCAAGGCAGGGATGATGTAGGGTTTAATCTCGCTTATCTTATTAAAGCGCAAAACCTTATAGCCATACCTCTTGATTGCCATATCGGAAATCCTATCGAGCCTCTCAACCATCTTCTCGGGAATGGTAATCTGGAACTCCATCCAATCGACCTTTTTGGTCATACCCACCCTCTCGAAGTGATTGACATAGTAGGGGTAGTTGTAGGGGGTGATATACATATCCTCCTCCTCGAATCCCTCAATAACAAGGCCCTGTTTATCCAAGTCGGAGAAACCGATAGGGCCGATAATCTCGTTCATACCCATCTCTTTGGCATACTCCACAACCTTTGCAAAAAGAGCATCTACCACCTCTGCGTCATCCACAAAGTCGAAGCGGGTAAAGCGCATCTGCCTAACGTCCATCTTCTTATTGTAGGCCTTATTGAGCACCGCAGCGGCCCTACCTACAACCTTACCGTTCCTCTCCGCAAGCCACATTTTGCACTCGGCATAGGAGAATGCGCCATTCTGCTTGGGGTCGAACTCGCTCTCCTCATCAACATAGAGTGCAGGGACAAAATATGGGCAGTTCTTATAGAGCTCCACAGGGAACTTAAAAAATTTCTTCCTACCCTTCTTATCGTTTGTTATCTCCCTAACTACTAGCATAATATCTATAAATTTGGATTAATAGTAACACATTCGGTCTCTTCTCTCTCACTTTCACAACAACCGAACAGCGTCGTCTACTTAATCAACGATTTGATATTCTCAATTATCATCTTCACAGCCACCGAGTTGAAGCCACCCTCGGGGATAATCACATCGGCATACTTCTTCGAGGGCTCCACAAACTCCTCGTGCATAGGCTTAACCGTAGTGGTATACTGCGAGATGACCGACTCCATAGAGCGGCCCCTCTCCTGAACATCGCGCAAAATACGACGCGAGAGGCGAATGTCGGCATCGGTATCCACAAAGACCTTAATATCCATCAAGTCGCGGAGCTCCTTATTCTCAAAGATAAGGATGCCATCCACAATAATAACCTTCGAGGGTTTCACAGGCACTTTCTCTTCGGTACGATTGTGCTCCACGAACGAATATACAGGGTGCTCAATCGCCACACCCTCTTTCAGTGCCTTGATGTGCTCGACCATCATATCGGTATCGAAAGCCTGTGGGTGGTCGTAGTTGAGTTTGCAACGCTCCTCGTAGGTCAAATTGGGGAACGACTTGTAGTAGTAGTCGTGGCAGATGGTTGCCACATCATCACCTGCGAAAGCCTCCTGCAATCGCTTTACAAGCGTACTTTTACCGCTACCGGTACCGCCTGCAACTCCAATAATGGTTACATTCATAATATCTGAATTATCAGGTTTTTTCTTTGCGACTTTTTATAAAAAGTCGCCCAAAAATTTTTAGTGCAACCAACACTTTGTGGTTCTTTGCACTGCTTTACTTCGGAATCCAAGCACAATTGTGCCGTTACGGCACCTTTTTGTAAAAAGTCGCCCCTTTCTGTCGCTTTTTTGTAAAAAAGCGACGCAAAAAACTTTTAGTGTAGCCAACCGCGACAATTCTAACCACCGCCGTGCTTCGGATTCCCAGCGAGTGGGTTTTGTGGAGGGATTTTTGTGCCAATCCGAGTGAGCAAGTCCGCAGTTTACAAGAGGTAATTGAGGAACTTGCGAGCCGAAGGTTGGTGCAAAAAGTTCCCACAAGGCACGCTCGCAGCGAGTGGGTTTTGTGGAGGGATTTTCGT